>NZ_JABBFW010000029.1 GCF_012927045.1 Azohydromonas caseinilytica
ATTGCAGCGTAGGCCCTCGGGCCGGCGAACACCGGCGGGGAAAAACCAAGTCGGTACAGCGGCGACCTCCATGCCGCACGTGGCCATGCCTCTTCAAGGCTACGTGGCGCTGTTTTCACACGGCCTCGGCTGAAATCGGGCATACCGCCCTAAAGACAGGATTGGAACGGATCAGGTGTTCGAGTTCGACGGCGATCGAATTCTGCGTGTGCGGATACAGCGCAATCCCGACAAGTTAGCGGCCCTGTCACAGCTTCATCGTTCCAAACGTCTTGTTGGTTGGGGAGGTCATGCCGGCCCCCTCGCAACCCCTTTCATCTAAGGAAACTCGACACATGGATCGCGCTGTTTGGTACCAAGCATCTCCCGAGGGCGGCAAGGCTATGACCAGCCTGCACCATTTCGTCACGAAAGGCACCGAACTGCCAAGTTTGCTGACGCACCTTGTATTTCTGCGCGTCTCTCAGATCAACGGCTGCGCCCACTGCATCGACATTCATACCCGCGACCTCATAGCTGAAGGGATGTCCGTCGACAAGCTCGTGCTCATTCCAGTATGGCGCGAAGCGGAATACCTGTTCTCCGAGCAAGAGCGCGCTGCGCTGGCTTGGTCCGAGGAAGTGACGCTTGTAAGCGAAACACACGCCTCCGATGCGGCCTATGCAGCTGCGTTGGCTGTATTCGGCGAGAAGGATCTGGTGGACCTAACGCTTACCGTCGCTGCCATGAACGCGATCAATCGCATGGGCATCAGCTTCCGCATGAAGCCGCGGGCTAAGGCTTGAGCTTGGGTGTTTCTGCAAGCGTACGGCTGAAAATCTGCCACCAGAAAGCGTCGGCATGATTCTTTGCTCCACGAAGAATCATGGGAGGAGACAGCGCGGCCTGTAATGTCTGCTTCCGCTGCAGAGCGGTCACAGAGTAATCATTCAGCGGCCGCGACCAGACGGCCAGCAGACCGCGGCTTAAAAGCAACTACCTAACATGCCCCCAATTCTTTTGGAAGTTTTCTCGGAATGTATTATATATTTTTTCATAGCGATCATTATCACTGATAGTTTTCGGTTGCGGCGCCATGGCAAAAACAATAGCCATATTTGCCTCTGACTCGCAAACCACTCCAATATGAGTTCCATCTTTTTCCCCTCTGGCTGATGTTTTTCTCTGAATTGACACCAGAGACAAACCTGATTCGTGCAATGTTTTAGATGAATAAGCAGCACACCGAAGATCCCACTCCTCATTCTCCTTGTCATTGCGCTTGCCAGGCGAGGTGGAGCCGGGCATCAACTCCATTTGGAAGAAAATATCGCTTCCTTTTATTTCTTGCAGCGGAGACTTCTGTTGTTCAGGTGATTTTTGTTGTGCATTTTGAGCGACGGACTCGTTTAATCTTGCCTTCAGTGGGGCAACCGCAACATAATACTGTGCCACACTTGTAATCAGTGCGGTTATTACTGTTGCGGCAGCCGGAATAGCTATTGAAACATAAGAGTTGTGTTGTTTCGCTTGTTGATCTTTTTCCATTTTGAGTTTTGATCCGTTTTAAGTCGACTGATGTGGTACCGAGCAGGTAGCTCGGCATTACAGGGGATCTCTCATCTTGCTCGTGGTCGCCTCGGCCTTCGGCCATGAAGTCCGGCGAAAATCAAGCGAATTTTCTCAGCACGCCAGAAAGCGAGCGGTGTGCAGGAAGAATGCAAAGTTTTTCGCCAACCTGCTCGATCTCAAGATCGATATCCGTGCACTCTTAGACCAGATCGAACGGAATTCGGACGGCTTGGGAATTGCCGTTCCTGGAACACCCGGGTTGTATGCATTGCGGCTCCAGCATGGATGTACAGCGTGTGTACTTTGGCGCCATCTTGATGCAGCCGCATGTCGTGCCGTCCCTGAGGCAGGACGCCGCCAGCGTCGTCTACAGCCGCGTCGATCTGGAGCTGCGGCTCCACAGAGTGGCAGCCGACACCCGGGATCGGACCTTGAAGGCCAGTGGTACCGCTGATCTGTCCGGCCGCCTCACCCAGGCCCGCACTGGCAACCGTGTCCTGCAACACAAGGCCGGGCACGCAACCATCCCGGCATCGTCGAGCACTTGGCTCGTTGGGTACATGACTTGCCAAATCCTCGCAGTCCCATCGTCATGGCGGGACACCCAACCAAGAAAGGAACATCCCATGAGCGCTCAGGACGACATTCGGAATCCAGCTGGCAAGGACGGCTCCCACCCGGTGGCCACGGGCACCGGAGCCGTGGTGGGTGGAGCGGCCGGTGGCATTGCCGGCGCGGCGGCCGCGGGCGCCGCGGTCGGCGGCATGACGGGTCCGGTGGGCGCGGCGGTTGGTGCCGTGGCGGGCGCGGTGGTGGGGGCCCTGGCCGGCAAGGGCATCGCGAACGCCGTCGACCCGGCAGCTGAAGACCAGTATTGGCGCGACAACTACTCGAGCCGCCCATACGCGAGCGGCGGGAGCTATGACGACTACGGGCCGGCCTACCGCTATGGCGTGGATGCGTATACCCGCTACCCCAACCGGTCCTTCGACGACGTGGAGAGCGACCTGAGCAGGGACTGGAGCACCAACCGCGGGAGTTCGAGTCTTGAGTGGGAACGCGCGAAACATGCCTCGCGCGACGCGTGGCACCGTGTGAGCAATGCGGCTGAGCGCGCCATGCCGGGCGACTCGGACCGCGACGGCCGCTGAACGAGCCAGGGCGCGGGCTCCCGCGCCATGCGCAGCGCCGAGCAGCCGGCGCTGGTGCAGGCCACCCTGGCGGTGGCCTGCAGCAAGTCCGTGACATGCCGCATGGCAAAGCCGGTGGCGTCCTGGCGGCGGAGGCCTTGCCGGCACCGCTGACCACCAGCCGGCCGATGGCGCCTCAGGCGTCAGGCGCGCGTCACGCCTTGGTGATCGCGTCGCACGCGGCCTGGGTCACCTGCGCGGTGGTGGCCTTGCCGCCGAGGTCGCCGGTGTGCAGCGCCGGGTTGGCCGTCACCTGTTCGATGGCCTTCATCACGCGCGCCGCGGCTTCATGCTCGCCCAGGTGCTCCAGCAGCATCACCACGGACCAGAAGGTGCCCACGGGGTTGGCGAGGCCCTTGCCCATGATGTCGAAGGCCGAGCCGTGGATGGGCTCGAACATCGACGGGTAGCGGTGCTCGGGGTCGATGTTGCCGGTGGGCGCGATGCCCAGGCTGCCGGCCAGCGCCGCGGCCAGGTCGCTGAGGATGTCGGCGTGCAGGTTGGTGGCGACTATGGTGTCGAGCGTGGCGGGCTTGTTGACCATGCGCGCCGTCATCGCGTCCACCAGCTCCTTGTCCCACTTCACGTCCGGGAACTCGGCGGCGATCTCGGCGGCGATCTGGTCCCACATCACCATGGCGTGGCGCTGGGCGTTGCTCTTGGTGACCACGGTGAGCTGCTTGCGCGGACGCGACTGCGCCAGCCTGAAGGCGAAGCGCAGGATGCGCTCCACGCCCACGCGGGTCATCAGGGTCACGTCGGTGGCGGCCTCGATGGGGTGGCCCTGGTGCACGCGGCCGCCCACGCCCGAGTACTCGCCTTCCGAGTTCTCGCGCACGATGACCCAGTTCAGGTCCTCGGGCTTGCAGCGCTTGAGCGGCGCGTCGATGCCGGGAAGGATGCGCGTGGGGCGCACGTTGGCGTACTGGTCGAAGCCCTGGCAGATCTTCAGGCGCAGGCCCCACAGCGTGATGTGGTCGGGGATGTCGGGGTCGCCGGCGGAGCCGAACAGGATCGCGTCCTTGTCGCGCAGCGCGTCCAGGCCGTCGGCGGGCATCATCACGCCGTGCCGGCGGTAGTGGTCGCCACCCCAGTCGAAGTTCTGGAATTCGAAGCGGAAGTTGCAGTTGGCCGCGGCGAGCGCTTCCAGCACCTGCTGGCCGGCCGGAACGACTTCCTTGCCGATGCCGTCTCCGGGAATGGTGGCAATGCGATAGGTCTTCATGGCTTGTCTTGCGTCGCGGATGGGTTGATGGCCGGACTGTAGGAACACGGACCCCACCGCGCACGGCGCTAAAGTGAAGCCAGCGTTAACCTGGGCTCAACAATCGAACCGCCATGGCCACAGACATCCTGCCCGAGGACCTGGGCTTCTTCTCGGCCCTGGCCTCGGCCGGCAGCCTGAGCGCCGCGGCGCGCGAGCTGGGCATCACCACCCCTGCCGTGAGCAAGCGCCTGGCGCAGATGGAAGCGCGGCTGGGCATCGCGCTGGTCATCCGCACCACGCGGCGCATGAGCCTCACGCCGGAGGGCGAGCTCTACCTGGAGCATGCCCGGCGCATCCTCAGCGAGATCGACGACATGCAGGAGCTGCTGGGCGTGTCCAAGGCCGTGCCCAAGGGGCTGCTGCGCGTCAATGCCACGCTGGGCTTTGGCCGCAGCCACGTGGCGCCGCTGATCTCGCGCTTCGTGCGCAAGTACCCGCAGGTCGAGGTGCAGCTGCAACTATCGGTGAACCCGCCACCGCTGACCGAGGATGCCTTCGACGTGTGCATCCGCTTCGGCGCGCCGCCGGACACGCGCGTGATCGCGCGGCGCATCGCGCCCAACCGGCGGCTGCTGTGCGCCTCGCCGGCCTACCTCGCCAAACACGGCACGCCCAAGGTGCCCAATGACCTGGCGCAGCACAACTGCATCGGCATCCGCCAGGGCGAGGAGGCCTACGGGGTGTGGCGGCTGCTGAGCGGGCGCGGCCGCAACGCCGTCACGGAGTCCGTGAAGATCCGCGGCAACCTCACCACCAACGACGGCGAGATCGCCGTGAACTGGGCGCTGGACGGCCACGGCATCCTGATGCGCGCCGAGTGGGACATCGGCCGCTACCTGCAAAGCGGGCGGCTGGTGCAGGTGCTGCCGCAGTACCACACGCCCGACGCCGACATCCACGCGGTCTATCCGCAGCGCCACCAGACGGCGGTGCGCGTGCGGGCCTTCGTGGACTTCATCGCCCTGTCGTTCGCGCAGCAGACGACGGCCGGCAAGCCCTGACTGCGGCGCCATGAAGACCACCCTCGACGAGCTCCAGGCCTTCACGGCGGTGCTGGACACCGGCTCGATCACGGCCGCGGCCGACCGGCTCGGCCAGACCGTCTCCGGCATCAGCCGCGCCCTGGGCCGGCTGGAGCGCAAGCTGGACACCACGCTGCTGCGGCGCACCACGCGCCGCATCGAGCTCACCGAGGAAGGCGCCACCTTCCTGAGCCACGCCCGGGCCATCCTGGCCGCCGTGGACCATGCCGAGGAGCAGATGGCCAGCCGCCAGCGCCAGCCCGCGGGCCGCCTGCGCGTCAATGCGGCAACGCCCTTCATGCTGCACGCCATCGTCCCGCTGCTGCCGGCCTTCGGCGCGCAGTTCCCCCAGATCCGGCTGGAGCTGGACACGGACGATCTCAACATCGACCTGCTGCAGCGGCGCACCGACGTGGCCGTCCGCATCGGCGCGCTGCAGGACTCGACGCTGCATGCCCGGCTGCTGGCCAGCAGCCGCATCCGCGTGCTGGCCAGCCCGGCCTACCTGGAGCGCCACGGCGCACCCGACAGCGTCGCCGACCTCGCGCGCCACGTGCTGCTGGGCTTCACGCAGCCCGAGTCGCTCAACCGCTGGCCGCTGCGCGGCGAGCATGGCGAGGAGTGGCCCATCGTGCCCACGCTCAGCGCCTCCAGCGGCGAGACGCTGCGCCAGCTGGCGCTGCAGGGCGCGGGCATCGTCTGCCTCTCGGACTTCATGACGCAAGCCGATCGCCGCGAGGGCCGCCTGGCGCAGGTGCTGGCGCCGCACACCGCGGAGGTGCGCCAGCCGATCCACGCCGTCTACTACCGCAACGTCCAGCTCGCCGCGCGCATTGCCTGCTTCCTGGACTTCGTGGCGGAACAGCTCTCGCGCAACGAGGAGCTGCGGCTCGGTCCTTCGGGCAGGCCCCGCGCCGCCGCGCCGCGCAGGACCACGGCTGCCGCCAGCACGCGCACGCGCCGCTCCGGCTGATTGTTGAGCGCCGGGCAAGAATCATCTGTCCGGCGACGGCTGTTTCCGCGACGCTGCGGCAAGCACAGTGGCGCCCAACTCGTTTGTTGGAGCTTTCCATGCCGCTTGCACTGCTCGCGCTCACCGTCAGCGCCTTCGCCATAGGCACGACGGAGTTCGTCATCGTCGGCCTCATCCCGACCATCGCCACCGACCTGGCGGTCAGCCTGCCCTCGGCCGGACTGCTGGTCAGCCTCTACGCCCTGGGCGTCGCCGTGGGTGCGCCCGTGCTCACCGCCCTGACCGGCCGCGTGCCGCGCAAGGCACTGCTGCTGGGCCTGATGGCGTTGTTCACCGCCGGCAACCTGCTGGCCTGGCAGGCGCCGGGCTACGGGCCGCTGATCGTGGCGCGCGTGCTCACCGGCCTGGCGCACGGCGTGTTCTTCTCCATCGGCTCGACCATCGCCACCAGCCTGGTGCCCAAGGACAAGGCCGCCGGCGCCATCGCCACCATGTTCACCGGCCTGACGGTGGCGCTGGTCACCGGCGTGCCGCTGGGCACCTTCATCGGCCAGCACTTCGGCTGGCGCGAGACCTTCCTGGCCGTGTCGGCGCTGGGCCTCGTCGCCTTCGTCGCCAGCCTCATTGCCGTGCCGCGCGGCATCCCCCACGCACCGCCAGCCTCGCTGCGCCAGCAGGCCCGGGTGCTGACGCAACCACGCCTGCTGCTGGTCTATGCGAAGACGGCCATCGGCTACGGCGGCTCGTTCATCCCCTTCACCTTCCTGGCGCCGATCCTTCAGGACGTGGCCGGCTTCAGCCAGGGCGCCGTGGCCTGGGTGCTGCTCGCCTATGGCGTGTCGGTGGCGGTCGGCAACGTCTGGGGCGGCCGGCTGGCCGACCGGCAAGGCCCGATCCCGGCGCTGCGCCTCATCTTCGCGGCGCTGGCCGGCGTGCTGTTCCTGCTCACCTTCACCGCGCACAGCCCCTGGCTGGTGGTGCTGACGGTGCTGGCCTGGGGCGCCGTGGCCTTCGGCAACGTGCCGGGCCTGCAGCTCTACGTGGTGCGGCAGGCCGAGCGCTTCGAGCCGCAGGCGGTGGACGTGGCCTCGGGCCTGAACATCGCCGCCTTCAACCTCGGCATCGCCGGCGCAGCCTGGGGCGGTGGGCTGATCGTGCAGCACCTGGGCCTGCTGCACACGCCGTGGATCGGCGCAGCCGTGGTGCTGCTGGCCCTGGCCCTCACGCAGCTCAGCGGGCGCCTGGACGGACGCGGCAGCCCGTCCCGCAGCGCGGTAACCGTGGCGTCGTCCTGCTGATTGCTTCCAGCACTGAAAGAGCCGCGCCCCGACGCTCCTGTGCAGGCCCGCCCGCGCGGCCATGAGGTGTGTGTGAGCCCGCAGCCATCGCGCGCTCTGGAATGAGGGCGGCGGTCCTGGAGCTGGAGCGGCGGCCCTACTCCAGCAGCAGCCGCATGCCCTGGTAGCGTTGCTCCAGCTCCTGGCGCAGTTGCCGCCGCACCTTGGCCTGTTCGTAACGGCGCTTCTCTTCCGGCGTGAACGGGCGCAGCGGCGGCACCGGTGCGGGCTTGCGCTCGTCGTCCACCGCCACCATCGTGAAGAAGCAGCTGTTGACGTGGCGCACCACCTGGGAGCGGATGTCTTCGGCGATGACCTTGATGCCCACCTCCATCGACGAGGTGCCGGTGTGGTTGACGCTGGCCAGGAACGTGACGAGCTCGCCGACATGGATGGGCTGGCGGAACATCACCTGGTCCACCGAGAGCGTGACCACGTAGCGCCCGGCGTAGCGGCTGGCACAGGCGTAGGCCACCTGGTCCAGCAGCTTCAAGATCGTGCCGCCATGCACGTTGCCGGAGAAGTTGGCGGTGTCGGGCGTCATCAGCACCGTCATCGTGAGCTGATGGGCGGGCAGGTCCATGAAACGGGTCCTTCGAGAAAGGTTGAGCATCGGCGGTCGCAACGGCCGTGGCCGCCGCGCCTGCCTGGAATTGAAAGGCTGAAGAAGGTGCCGCCGGTCTTGTCCCGGCGCCTCTCAGGAGCGCACCACCAGCACGGGCATGCGGGCCGTCTGCAGCGTGCGGGCCGCCACGGAGCCCAGCAGCCCGCCGGTGTGCGAGCCCAGGCCCTGGGCGCCCATGACGATCAGGTCGCAGCCGGTGGCCGAAGCAAGCTCGGCAATGGTCGGCCCCGGGTCGCCCACCCGCAGATGCTCCTGGAAGGGCATGCCCGCGGCCTTCAGGGCCTCGCGCGTGGACTGCAGCGCCTGCTCCGCACGCTCATGGTGGTAGTCCTCCAGCGAGGTCTTCGGCACGAACGAGGCCACGTCGCCGGACACCGGCCGCTGCACGTTCACCACGTGCAGCTCCAGCGCCGCCGGGTCACGCAGTTGCCCGCGCAACGCCAGCAGCCGCTGCAGCGCCAGCCCCGCGCCGGGCGAACCGTCCGAGGCCAGCAGGATGCGCTGCAGCGGCGCCGGGCCGCCGGCCGCCAGCGTCGGCGCCGCGGCGGGCACGGCCGGAGCCGCACGCGCCGCCAGCGCCTTGCCGATCAGCACCACCGCCACCGCGCCGGCCAGCGGCGCGGCGTAGTGCAGCCAGGCGGCGCGGGTGTGAATCCAGTCGGCCACCACGGGGTCGCTGATGGCCATCTCGCCGGCCACCCAGCCCAGCAGCGCGGCGCCCAGCGTGATGATCACCGGCCAGCGCTCCATCAGCGTCAGCAGCAGCCGGCTGGCGAAGACCACCAGCGGAATGGACACCGCCAGGCCGATGATGAGCAGGACGTTGTTGCCCTTGGCCGCCGCGGCCACGGCGATCACGTTGTCCAGGCTCATCACCAGGTCGGCCAGCAGGATGGTCTTGACCGCCGCGGCCATGCCGGTGACGGCCTCGCCATGGCCGCCCTCCTCGGCCTCGGGCAGCAGCAGCTGCACCGCGATCCACAGCAGCAGCCCCGCACCGACCAGCTTCAGGTAGGGCAGGCGCAGCAGCTCCACCGCCACCAGCGTCAGCACGATGCGCATCACCACCGCCGCGCCGCTGCCCCAGGCCACGGCGCGCTTCTGCTGCTCGGCCGGCAGGCCGCGCGCGGCCAGCGCGATCACCACGGCGTTGTCGCCCGAGAGCACGATGTTGACGCCGATGATCTGCAGCAACGCCACCCAGAAGCCGCTCGCGGCGATGTCCATGGTCATACCCTTTGTTGTCTGTGGCACCGCCGGGGCAGTGCCAGGTTTTGGGCTGGTATCGAGCTCAGCGTGGCCTGTTTACAGCACGTGCGCGCAGGCGGCTTCCGGCGTGCGGGTGTCCATGTTGCGGCCGCGGTTGAGGTGGTCGTCGATCTCGGCGGCGGCGCCGATCATGCGGCCGTACAGGAACACGGTGAAGGCCGCGTTCTCCAGGTCGCGCACATCCAGCGTACCGGCCTTGTAGTCGGTCCACAGCAGGCCCAGCAGCAGCGCGGCGATGACCGCGTCCACGTTCACGCAGAACACGTACGGCGTCGCCCCCACCTCGTACAGCGCCTGCGCCAGCTCGCGGTAGAAGGCATGGAAGACGTTGTACTTCCCCTGCTGCGCCATGAACTCGGCAATGAAGCGCTCGCGCGGATCGAAGTTCACCGGCTTGCCCTTGAACACCGGGTGGTGCACGCCAGGCAGCGCGCGCAGCTCCTGCCCCACTTCCTTGGCCGCCCGCTTTTCACTCTTGTAGGCGCGCGCGAAGGCGGTGGCCATGGCCTTCAGGTCCAGCCCGTGGTTCGGGTCGGACGGGTCCTTCAGCTCCAGCCCCTTGAACTGCTCCAGCAGGAAGGCCATGCCCTCGAAGCCGTTGCCGCCGTGGCTGTAGCCGGTGTGGGTGAGGAAGCCCACCATGGCCTTGTTGATCTGCACGCGCTGCGGCGTCTGCGGGCCGTCGGCCGACACCGCCCCCTTGGCGCCCTGCGCCGAGATCGAGCCGGGGCCGTTGGACACCAGCAGCCCGATGAGCATCTGCAGCGGCAGCGCCTGCTCCGCGGTGGGCTTGCGGCCGGTGATGGCCAGGCAGCACAAGTCCGCCATGGTCCAGCTGCCGTAGCGCTCGGCCTGCGAGATGCCCGCCAGCGAGCCCCACTGGTGCTTCTCCGCGGGAATGCTGGAGCCCACCATCACGCCGTAGAGGCGCAAATACCAGGGCAGCGTCTCGGCCGTGAGGCGGCTGATGCGCTTGCGCAGCAGCGGGCCCCAGGCGATGGTGGTGGCAATCGCCGCCAGGATGGCGTCGCGCGACAGCGGCATGTCCTGCGCCAGCAGGAAGTCCAGGAACACCGACTTCACCTTGCGCTTGCGCACCGCCTGCAGCATGGCCTTGGGATGCGAGTCCTTGGCCTCGTCCTCGCGCGGCTGGAACAGCGCGCGCGCGGCCGTGTCGAGCGTGATGCGGGAGAAGTCAAAGCCTTCCTGGCTGCCGTCCTTCAGGCCGGAGCCCAGGAACAGCTCGATGAGCGTGCGCGTGCAGGCCAGCGCGCGCTCCACGCGCTTGGGGCCGACGATGGCCGCCGCCGCCGCCATGATGGCGTTGGGCGCGTTGCCGGCGTCGCGCGCGGCCTGCGCCGCCACCAGCACCGGGTCGCCCACGAGGTTCACTTCGGCCGCCACCGCGATGTCGAGCAGCGCGCGCTCGTTCGGCCCGGCCACCTCGTGCACCAGCGGCAGTGCGAAGACCGCCTGCAGCGGCTGCTGAGCCAGGTCCAGCACCGGGTAGCCGTGCACCGAGGTCACCTGCGTGGCCGGGTCCATCACCGAGGCGCCGGACTTGTCCTTCATGTTCTGGCGCGCGATCACCGCGCCCACCTGCCGGCCCAGCGCCTCGATCTGGACAGCGTAGGGCTCGGGCGCGGGCACCGGCGGCAGCGCCAGCTCGGCGGGCAGGTTGAAACCCTGGTCATTGGCCAGCCAGGGCTTGAGGCTGAGGCTGCCGCGCGGGGCGAAGTCGGGCTTGGCGCCGCTGAGCGCCATCACCGCGGTCAGCGCCGCCGGGATGTGGGCGATGTTGGTCACCACCGCGCCCTTCCTCGACACCACCGGGTTCTCGGGCGTGAAGATGGCGTCCACGCCCAGCGACTCCATGAACCAGCGTTCCTTGTCCTGCGCGCTGTCGCCGGAGCCGGCCATGGCGCCGGCGTGGCCCACGGCGCGCGTGAGCTTGGACTTCCAGCGCCCCACCACGCAGGCCACCACCGGCTTGCCGAAGTCCAGCCCCTGCTCGTAGTAGCCGCCCGGCTCGGCGTACAGCACCGCGGCACGCGAGCGGCCGTCGTTGCGGAAGGCCTGCGCGAAATCGCGCGCGGCGTAGTGGATGTAGACGTCCTTGCCCGAAGACACCAGCGTGGTCGTGCCCCAGCCCTCGCTGGCGAGGTACTGCGCGATGGTGGTGGTGAAGCCGCCGGAGTTGGAGAAGATCGCCACCGAGCCCTGCAGCAGCGAGTCCTCCGGCAGGTCGCCGCCCAGCGCGCCGCCGATGCGCACGCGGTTCCAGGAGTCGGCCACGCCCAGGCAGTTGCCGCCGATGACGTCCACGCCCGCGCTCTGCGCCATGGCGCGGATCTCGCGCGCGTCGTGCACCGCGATCTTCTCGGTGACGATGACGATCTTGCGCAGGCCCGGGTTCACGCGGATGAGCTCGGCCACGCCGTCGCGCACGCCCGAAGGCGGCAGGTAGACCACGCCGGTGTTGAACTCCAGGCCGGCGTTGAGGCCCTCGCGCACGTTGTTGAAGACGGGGATGTCGCCCGCCGGTGTCTTGAGCACCTGGCCGCCGCGCCCGGGCGAGGTGCCGAACACCACGTTGCCGCCGGAGAAGGCGTGGCTGGTGGGCGTGACCTGGCGCGACTCGCCGCCGAGGATGTTGAGAACGCACACGCGGTCGCCGCGCGTAGCCAGGTCGGCCAGCGAGCCGATGCCCAGGTAGTACGGAAAGCCGGAAATGCCTCGTGCATGCATGGTTTGTGTCTCCTCGATCAGGCGGCGTTCTTGAGGCCCAGCTGGGCAGCGATGGCGGCACGGCCGCCGGCCTTCATCCACTCGTCGATGCGCTTGGCGTAGTTGACGACCTCGGAGATGGCGCTGTCGAAGCCGAAGAAGCGGTAGGGCAGCCCCAGCGCCTCGCAGGTGTCGGCCAGGGCGCCGAAGCCGCGCACGAGGTTGGGCCCGCCGCGGCCGACCACCACGTACAGCGGCGTGGGCCCGTGCGTGGCGAAGTGCTCGCGCAGCGCGTCGCCCATGGCGCGCAGCGTCTCGTGGATGTCGGTGTTGTTGGATTTGCCGCCGATGATGAACAGCACGTTGGACTGCGCCAGGAAGTGCCGGTAGCAGATGCGCGCGACCTGCTTCATCTTCTCGTAGGGCGGGTTGCCGCCGAAGTCGGAGGAGATGCTCGCCGCCTCGCCCAGCACCTCGGTCACCAGCGAGTTGGCGCCGCCGCCGAAGGTGGGCGCCAGGATGGTGCCGCGCTCGTTGATCACGAACACGTCGGACTGGCCCTGGTGGGTGCGCAGCTCGTTGACCTCCTGCTCGAAGGCGCCGACGTCGGCGGCGAACAGGTGCCGCGGCAGGTTCAGCCGCGCCACGCGCGGGTCGTCGCGGTCGAAGCCGCACTTGAAGTCGCAGGCCACCGGCGTGAGCTTGCCGTTGCCGTCCACGCGCATGCGGATGGGGTTGAGCTCCAGCGTGGTCATGCCGTAGTGGTGCATCAGCTCCCAGAGCTTGGGCAGGTGCTGCACCAGCGGCGAGATGATCTCCTTCGGAGCCCCGATGTCGGTGAGCGCGTTGGCGACCACGAAGGCCTTCAGGCCCGTGAGCGCGTCGAAGGGCACGGTGGCGATTTCCGACTTGTCCAGCTCCTCGATGTCCACGCCGCCGCGGTGCGTGAGCGTCATGGTCGGGGCGCGAAAGCGCGTGTCGTCGGTGATGGCGAAGTACACCTCGTGCTCGGCCGGCACGCCGCCCTCGAAGGTCACGCCGTTGGCCTTGGCCGTGGCGTTGCCGTGGCGGTGCTCGGCAAAGTACAGGCGCTCCTTCTCGGCCAGCGCGGTGCGCAGGTCGCTGGCGCGGCCGATCAGGCCGGACTTGCCCTTCTTGCCCACGCCGCCCTTGAACAGCGGCTTGATGAACACCTGCCCGTGGCGGCGGATCAGCGCCTGGATCTCGTCCTCCGACGCGTCGGGGCCGAGCACTTGCGCGGTCGGAAAATCGACGTGCCGCAGCAGCTGCGCGCCGTAAAGCATGCCGGTGAGTTGCATGGAATCTCCTTCAGGTTGAACCAGGGCGGCGAAGCTCAATTTGCTTCGCCAATTTCCGAGAACACGAAACTGCAATACGGGCGCTGCCGGAAGACGCGCACAAAATCAGCGGACAAAACCCTGCCCGGCGCCTGTCATTGCGACAGGCCGCTGGTTGTGGCTTGGTTCGCCCGGGCGGCTCGGACAGTGCAATAGTGCGCAGTATTCGGAGTTGCGCTGTCAGTCTGCTGTCAGGTTACCTAGGAAAACCCCCTAGGACCTGTCGTTGCGCACCGCGGTGATCGGGGCCGCCCGGAACCGAATTGAAGTGCCGGCAATTCTTGAAATTGCAATCTCTTGGCGTGCCGCAGTGAATTGCCACGCCCTGCGCCGGCCGCCAGAATAATCAGGGGTCTCAAAAGTCCGGGACGAAACGCCGAGCGGCGTCGTCAATTTTCGGACCGGCGCCCATGGCATGGGCCAGTGATTTTTCGCCAGTCCGGCGCCACTCAGAAACTGTGGCGCATGCCCATTTCGACACCGCGCGACGAGCCGCCCGCTGCAAGGCCACTGGGGCCTCCGGGCACCACGTAGGCCAGGCCACGGTTGTCGATGTGCGACAGCGTGCCGTACAGCGCCGTCCGCTTGGACAGGTTGTGCACGTAGCCCAGGCCAAGCTGGTGCGCGCGACGGCCTTCCAACGCCGTGGCGCCGACCCGGCCCGAGAACTTCGCGCGCACCCAGGAAGCCTTGATCTCGCCGTTGCCCACGGGAATCCAGGCGCCCACCAGCAGGTTGTTCTGCGTGGCGTTCGCCTGGTCGAAGCGGCGCAGCGCCAGCGACACGCGCACCGGGCCGAAGTCGTAGAGGCCGGCCACGACACGGTCGTCGAATCGGTCCGTGGTGGTGAGGTCGTTTCTCGTGCGCGTGACGGCGGCGGAAACCACCCCCGGCCCGGCGGCATAGCCCAGCCGCGCGCCGCGCACCTGGTGCTGGCCGTTGGCCGCGGTGCCGTTCTCATCCTCCGCGGCCATCACGCCACCTTCCAATCCGCCCCAGCCGGCGGGCAGCAGCCACTGCAGCGAGTTGCTGGTGCGCGTGGTGGTGTTCGGAGCCGAGCCGAAGGCCGAGCGGATGGGCCCTGTCGGCGTGGCCGAGACGAAGTTGTTGGAGCCGGCCACGCCGACGTGGCTGAACGGATCGAAGCGCACCCAGTTGACGTAGCTGGGCACGTAGTCCCGCCCGAGACGCAGCTCGCCCCAGGCCTTGCTCGCCAGGCTCAGCGTGGCGCGCCGGTCCCAGAAATTGGTGCTGGAAGTGCTGGCCCCGGTGTCCAGCGCAACGCCGCTTTCCAGGTGGAAGCCTGCCGACAGGTCGCCGCCCAGGTTCTCGGTGCCGCGCAGGACGATGCGGCTGGTTGCATTGGAACCGCTGACGAGCGAGCTCATCCCGCCCAGGCCTTCGTTGCGGACGTGACGGATCGCGGAATCGGCGATACCGCCGAGCGTGACACCCTGCGCCCAGGCAGCGGCAACAGGGATCGTCCCCAGCGCGAGGCCCAGCATCGCCTTCATGGGCTTGCTCATGACTTGTCTCCTTGGATGTTCTTGTTTGCGGCCCTGGTGTTGCCGCCTTTCTTATTTCTGCTGGGCCTTGGCCACCGGCTCCAGGCCCGAGGCCTTCACGATGGGCGCCGCCGCCGGCGAGGCCAGGAACTTCACCAGCTGCGCCGCCAGTTCCGGCTCCTTGCTGCCCACGGCCAGGCCGGCCGAGAAGAACACCTTCTGCTGCAATTCCTCGGGCAGCGGCCCGACGAACTCGATGTCCTTGAAGGGCAGCAGCTCGCTGACCTGCTGGAAGCCCAGGTCGGCGTCGCCGCGCGTGAGCACCGCACCCACGCGCTCGCTCATGATCTTGCGCGACTTGTCCTTGATCTGCTCCCACACGCCCAGCTTCGGGAACAGTTCGTTGGACAGGTAGGTGCCGCTGGCGCTGGCGGAGTAGGCGATGGACTTGGCGTCCAGCACCGCCTTCTTCACGCCCTCGACGGTCGAGATGTCCGGCTTGGGCAGGCCCTTGCGCACTGACACGCCGATGAGCGAGCGCCCCAGGTCCACGCGCGTGTTGGGCACCACCTTGCCCTGCTTCACCAGTGATTCCAGCGCCGAGTCGGCCAGGATCACGATGTCGAACTGCTCACCGCGGGCGAGGCGGCTGGGGATGGAGTCCTGCGCGTTGCCCATGGAGGCGCCGTAGGCCGTGACGACCTTGTGCCCGGTGGCGGCCTCGAACAGCGGCACCAGCTCGTTGTAGGCCGCGGTGAAGCCGCCGGAGCTGACGACGCGGATCTCGCCGGCAAAGGCCGATACCGCGGCGCCCAGCGCCAGGCCGGCCACCAGGAAGGCGCGGCGGGAGCCCTTGAGGAAGTTGCCCATGAAACTTGTCTCCGATGTCGTAGGTATTGGATCTGGCTGGACGGGCGAGAGCTCAGTCCTCGCGCATCTGCGCCGCCTTGGCGATGGGCGCCAGGCGCGCCTTTTCGGTGGCCAGGAACTTCTTGAAGTCCTCGCGGCTGCCGCCCACCGGATCGATGGCCATGGGAATGAGCTTGGCGCGCAACTCGGGCGACTTCAGCGCCGCGTTCACGGCGGCGTTGAGCTTGTCCAGGATCGCTTCGGGCGTGCCCTTGGGCGCGAACACGCCGGACCAGTGGCCGATCACGATGTCCTTGAAGCCCTGCTCCTCCGCCGTGGGCAGGTCCGGCAGCGCGGCGATGCGGCGGTTCCAGGTCGAGGCGATGGGCTTGAGCTTGTTGCCCTTGATCTGCGGCAGCACCACGGGGCTGGCCTCGGAGGTCACGTCCACCTGCTTGCCGACCACGGCCGCCATGCCTTCGGAGCCGCTCTTGTAGGGCACGATCTGCATCTTGGCGCCGGCCTTGAGGTTGAGCATCTCGGCCACGAAGTGCGGCGTGCTGCCCGTGCCGGCGGTGGAGAAGTTCAGGCCCTGGCCGCTCTTCGACGCGGCGACCAGGCCCTTGAGGTCCTTGATGGGCGAGTCCGCCGGCACCACGATCACCGAGGGGCTGACGGCCATCATCACGACGGGCACCAGGTCCTCCTCCTTGTAGGGCATGCGCGACTTGATCATCGCGTTGGTGATCACGCCGGCCGCCGGCGCCAGAAACGTGTAGCCGTCCGGCGCCGACTTGGCGACGAGATCGGCGCCCAGCATCGAGCCGGCGCCCGGCTTGTTCTCGATGATGATCGTCTGCCCCAGCTGCTTGGCGGCCTGCTCGGCCACGGTGCGCGCCACCAGGTCGTTGGCGCCGCCCGGGCCGAAGGGCACCACGAACTTGATGGGCTTGGTCGGCCAGGCCGGGGCCTGGGCCTGCGCGGCCTGGCCAGCCAGGGCGCAGCCGGCCATCGCGATCAAGGCCGCGCGCCGCGGCAGGGAAGTCAAAGCCATGAGGTGTCTCCTGGGAGTTGTGCAATCGATGCACTCATCCTAGAAAGTGCTCATTGATCTGTGAATTGCATTGTTTTTAAGATTCAATGCATGTCACGCATTAATTTTGGGCTGGAAGAGCTGCAGGCCTTCGTGGCCGTGGCGGACCGCAGCAGCTTCCGCATGGCGGCGGAGCACCTGTACATCTCGCAGCCGGCGCTGAGCCGGCGCATCGACAAGCTGGAAGCCGCGCTGGGCCTGCGCCTGCTGGAGCGCACCACGCGCCAGGTGGACCTGACCGCCGCCGGGCGCCAGTTCCTGGAGCGGGCGCGGCAGGCGCTGGAGGACCTGGAGGACGCCGTCACGCGGCTGTCGGACGACGCGCAGGCCCGGCGCGGGCAGGTGACGGTGGCCTGCGTGCCCTCGGTGGCGCAGCATGTGCTGCCCGGCATCGCCAAGGCCTTCGCGCAGAAGCAGCCGCATGTGCGCCTGCGCGTCATCGACGACAGCGCGCACCGCGTGCTGGCCAGCGTAGTCTCGGGCGAAGCCGATTTCGGGCTCAACTTCACCGGCGCGCAGGAGCCCGACGTGGAGTTCGAGGTGCTGGGCCGCGACGACTACGCCCTGGTGCTGCCGCATGACCACCCGCTGGCCACCCGCGCCGGCGTGGCCTGGGCTGACCTGGCGGACCAGAAGATGGTGGCGGTGTCGCGCCAGAGCGCCAACCGGCTGCTGGTGGACCATGCGCTGGCCGCCCTGCCCCGGCGCCCGGTGTGGTTCTACGAGACCGAGCACGTGGCCGGCGCGCTGGGCCTGGTGTCGGCCGGCCTGGGCCTGGCGGCGCTGCCCCGGCTGTCGGTGCCGCCGGACCATCCGAGCCTGCGCTGCGTCCCGCTGGTCGAGCCGGTGGTGAGCCGCGTGGTGGGCCTGGTCACGCGCCGCGGACGCACGCTGTCGCCCACCGCCTGCCAGCTGTGCGAGCTGGTGCGGCGGGATTTCGGGGCGGAGGCTGGGGGCTGCTCGTCACGGGCCGGGGGCTGAGGGCGGGTCGCGCCGGGGAGCCAGCGCTGCCCGCGGTGGCAGGACGGTCAGTCATCACCAGCGCTGGGTGAACGAAGGCAAGCGGCCCAGCCGAGTACCGCGGCAAAGGGCAGATTGCCTCGTCGCAGTGCGGGGGTCAGCTCAGTGAGACAGCGTGCCAGTGGCGACCAGCACGACGGTGAGACCCGAGCCCAGCCAGCCCAGTTGCGCGACCGTTTCGCGCAGGCTCAACCTGCGCTGCAGTTGCGGCAGCAGGTCCGCCACCGCCACGTAGAGAAAGCTGCCCGCGGCCACCACCAGCAGGTAGGGAAACAGCGGCTTCCACGGCTCCACCGCCAGGTAGCCCACCACGCCGCCCGCCACGCCGGCCAAGCCTGAGGCGGCGTTGTAGACGAGCGCGCGCCGGCGTGAAAACCCGGCGTTGAGCAGCACGATGTAGTCGCCGACCTCCTGCGGTATCTCGTGCAGGATCACGGCCAACGCCGTGGCGATGCCCAATTGCGTGTCCGCCAGGAAGGCCGCCGCGATGATGATGCCGTCGCAGAAGTTGTGGATGCTGTCGCCCAGCAGCACGCTCCAGCCGCCCTTGCCCGCCTGCTCGGCGTCGAAGCCGTGGTAGTGGCGGTGGTGCGGGTCGTCGCCTTCGTGGTGGTGGCCGTGGCGGTACAGCTCGGCCTTCTCCAGCAGGAAGAAAAACAGCAGGCCCCCGAGCAGCGCCAGGAACAGGCTGTGCGGGTCCGCCCCGCCCTCGAAGGCCTCGGGCAGCACGTTGAGCAGCGCCGTGCCCAGCAGCACGCCGGCCGAAAGGCTCACCAGGCTCTTGACCAGCCGGCCCAGCACGCCAAGCGTGAGCTGCGCGGCGAGCAGGACCGACAGCAGCCCGCCGAGGCCGGTGGCGGCAACGATGTAGGCAAGCGTCATGGGCTACTGGCAAGGCAGGGGCAGCCGCGCCCGGTGCGGCGGCTGCTGTTGCGAACGGCTACCTTGGATGCAGCTCAGAAATCGTGGCGCAGGCCGAATTCGTAGGCCGTCGAGCGTTGTCCGCCGAAGAAGTTGGGCGCCGCCGGGTTGCCGCTCACGGCCGGTCCGCCGGCAACGGCAAAACTGGCGGCGCCGTCGTTGGAGATGCGCGAGGCATGCGCATACAGCGCGGTGCGCTTGGACAAGCTGTAGACGTAGCCGGCCCCGATGAGATGGGCGTCGTTGTCGCTCAGCGCGGCGGTCGCGCCCTTCTGGTCGGCCCTCACGTAGGTGAGCTTGACCACGCCAGGTCCGGCTGGAATGGCGGCGGCCACCAGGGTGTTGACCGTGCGATCGCTGGCGTAGACCCAGCGCCGCTGCGCCAGGCTCAGCTTGACGACGCCGAAGTCGTAGGACGCACCGTAGACCTGGTCCTTGAAGTCCTCTCCCGCCGTCGCGTTGCGGGTGGTGAACTGGGCGGCCGCCACGTCGAGACCCTTGCCCTTCCACCCCAGGCGAAAGCCATTGCCCTTGGTGAAGCCTGCGGCCGTCGTGCCGCCTTCACCGGCCGTCACGATGAGCTGGCCGTAGAAGCCGCCGAGCTCCGCGGGCAGGAAATACTCCACCGCGTTGCTCACGCGCAGCGTGGGGTTGGCCTGCTGCGCTTCGGGCAGGGTGCCGAAGGCCTGGCCCAGGGCGCGCGAGGCCGCGAAGTTGCGAAAGCTGTTGGCGCCGGCGATGCCCAGCGTGGCGAAGGGATCGAAGCCACTCCACACCAGGTGCGTGGGCACCCAGTCGCGGCCCAGGCGCAACTCGCCCAGGCGCGAATGGGCCAGGCTCACGGTGGCGCGTCGGTCCCACAGCTGCCCAGCCGGCGTGCTGGCCCCGGCGGCGCCGGTGTCGGCCAGGATGGTGCCGTCCAGATAGAAGCCGGCGCTCAGCCCGTCGCCCAGTTGCTCGGTGCCACGGATGATCAGCTTGCTCGTCGAGTTGGCGCCGCTGGCCTCCGAGGTGATCGACCCGAGCGACCCGTTCTTGACATGGCGGACACTGAGGTCCACGGTGCCGCCGATCGTCACCGATGACTGGGCCAGTGCCGAAAGACAGGCCATGCCCAGGCCGGTCGCCCATATTGTTTTCAACATTTCCCGGTCTCCGTGGTTCCCGGCGTCGTGGCGCCGGGCTGATGGATGTGGCGAGACCCCTGTCCCCGCAGCGTGCGGAATGCCATCGGGGCTCGGGCACGCACCCGTGTGGCAAGCGTCGGGAGAAGGCTTCGCGCGCTATTCCGGCTTGAAGCCGGCGCTCTTGAGCAACTCGGCGCTCTGCGCCACGTCGCTGGCGATGTAGCGCTTGAACTGTTCGGTGCTCTCTGTCACGGGCTCGATACCAAGCTTGGCGTAGGCGCCCGACTTCCCGATTTCCGACACCGCCGCGTTGATCGTGGTGTTGAGGAACGCGATGCGCTCCGCCGGCGTGTCCTTCGGAGCCCACACGCCGTACCAGGAGGCGTAGGAGAAGTTCGGGATGCCGCTTTCCTGCACTGTCGGGATCTCGGGCGCGAGCGGGCTGCGCTTGGCGGACGTGATGGCGATAGGCTTGACCTTGCCCGACTTGGCCAGCGGCAGCACCGAGATCATCGAGTCCATCAACAGGTCCACATGGCCGCCCCCGACGTCGATCATGGCCGGCTGCGTGCCCTTGTAGGGCACGTAGGAGAAAGTGACGTTGCCCTGCTTGGCCAGCAACAGCGTGGCCAGGTGGCTCGGTGCACCGGTCGCGGGAATGGCGGCCGTCCACTTGCCGGGCTGCTGCTTGGCCGCGGCCAGCACCTCGCCGAGCTTTTGCTGTTCTTTCTGCGGCGCGATGACCAGCACCAGCGGCGCCTCGCCCACCCGGGCCACCGGCGCAAAGTCGGCCTGCGGGTCGTAGGGCGCGTTGCTGAGCACCTGCTTGGCCAGCACGTGGGTGGCGGCCGAGAACAGCAGCGTGTAGCCGTCGGCGGGCGCTGTCTGCACGGCCTTGCCGCCGAGCGTGCCGTTGGCTCCGGCGCGGTTTTCCACCAGCACCGTCATGCCGAGCTGCTTGCGCAACTGCTCGCCCAGCAGCCGCGCGGCGTTGTCCACGCCGCCGCCTGCGGCAAAGGGCACGATGATGCGGATCGTCTTGCCGCTCTCCGGGAACTTGGGCGCCTGGGCCCAGGCCGGCGCGACGAGCAGGGCCAGGCCTGCCGCCAGAAAACTCTGCAGCTTCATCTTGTCTCCTACGGGTTGTGAAAGGTCGCGGCACTAGGGTGTCGGGCGCCGTCGTCTCCTGTGGCGGGCCAGCAGCACGTCGAGCGTCTCCTCCAGCGCCTCGCGATCGACGCCGCGCGTGATGAACACGATGCGCGTGCGCCGGTCCCCGCTCGGCCAAGCGGGCAGCCACTGCGGCGGGTGGAAGAGGTGCTGCACGCCGTGGATGACCAGCGGCTGATCCGGCTGGTCGTCGAGATGGACAAGGCCCTTGACGCGCAGCAGGTCCTCGCCGCGGCTGGCCACGAGCAGGTCCATCCAGGCGAAGAAGGCCTCCCGCGGCAGCGGCTCCTCGCGCACCAGCACGAAGGCCGAGATGCCGTCGCGGTGCCGGGGCGCGTCCGCTGCCGGAGCAGCGGAGCCGACGGGCCTGTAGAACGGGGCGGCAGCCTGCGCACCCCGCTGCCAGGCAGCCGGCGTCTGCCCGCCCCGGTGCTGCATCAGGTCGCGCAGGGCATCGGGCAGGTGGTCGCGATCGAGGTGCAGCGTGGCGCTGGCGTTGAGGGATCGCAGCCGCTCCAGCAGCGCCGGCGCGGGCGGGCCGTCCAGCAGGTCCAGCTTGGTCAGGAGCAGCGCATCGGCCACCGCCACCTGCTGCACGGACTCGGGATGTGCGTCCAGCGTCTTGTCACCCAGCACCGCGTCCACCGTGCAGGCCACGCCGGCCAGCACGAAACGCTGCCGGATGGCAGCTTCGCCCATGAGCGTGCGCAGGATGGGCCCCGGGTCGGCCAGGCCGCTGGTCTCCAGCAGCACCTGGCGCAGCGGCTCTCCCGCCACTTCGCCCTGATCGGCCAGCCGCGTGAAGGCCTCGACCAGGTCGCCGCGCAGGGCGCAGCACAGGCAGCCGTTGGGCAGCAGGATGGTGTCGTCGCTGGCCTGGGCGATCAGGTCCTGGTCGATGCCCACGGTGCCGAACTCGTTGACGATGACGGCGGTGCCCTGCAGGTCGGGCAGCCTGAGCAGCCGGTTGAGCAGCGTCGTCTTGCCGCTGCCCAGGAAGCCGGTGAGCACCGTGACGGGCACGCGCTCGCCATGTTCCTCCCGGGCCCCGGCGGCCAGCAGCGAAGTGAAATGCCCGCTCATCGCTTCAGCCCTGGCCCTTGGGGCCGTGCAGCTCGGCGAAGGAACGCAAGGTGCGCTCCAGCCGCGGCAGCAGCCAGGCGGCCACCTCGCCCGGCAGCCGCTCCTGCTGCATGTCATGCAGCAGGGCCAGCAGCGGCTGCGAGGGCTGCGGTGCGGCCTGCAGCGCCTGGAAGAAGCCCACCACCGCCGCGACTTCACAGCGCAGGCCGGCGTCCTCCAGGTAGCCGACGATGTCGAGCTCGAAGTCCTCCAGCCGCAGGCTCACTCCGCCCACGCCGCAGGCGCAGCCCGAGCCCAGGACGACGTGGTGGGCCGAGAGCTGGCTCCACAGATCCAGCAGCGCGCCGGCCTTGTGCGCGAGGTCGTCGGCCACGGCGGTGCTCACTGGCCGGCCCAGGCAAGGTCGTCGGCGGCGCCGTCAGCGCTGGCAGGGCCTGCCTGGCGCAACGCGGCCGTCGCGTCATGGTCCACGTGGCCCTTGGGATCGAGGACAACCTTGTAGACCTCGCGCGCCACCTCCGGGCTCACGTAGCCCTCGCGCACGTCCTCGGCCACCTTGTCGAGCTCGCGCTCCAGCGGGTTGCCGAAGCCGCCGCCGCCGCCCGAGAGCATCTTGTAGGCGTCGCCGCGCTCCAGGCGCACGTTGAAGATCTTGGCGTTGGGGTGGTCGGTCTTCCACTCGCCCTTGTGGCGCACGGCCAGGCCGTTGCCCATGGCATCGCCGCCGCCTTCCAGGCCCCAGGGCTTGCAATGCACCCGGTCGATGCGGGTGGTGACGGTGAAGGGCGACAGCGCCTGCACCACCATCTCCGCGCCCAGGCCGCCGCGGTACTGGCCCGCGCCACCGCTGTCCTTGCGGATCTCGTACTTCTCCACCAGCACCGGGTATTTGGCCTCCAACTGCTCGGTGGGGCTGTTGTGGGTGTCGCCGTCGTTGATGCACACCGTCACCGACACGCCGTCCTCCCTGGACTTGGCACCCCAGCCACCGCCCAGCGGGCCGATGCCCACGATGAAGAGGCGCCCGTCCTCCGGCGAGATGCCGTGGATGTTGGGGAACACCAGGTCGGCGTGGTGGCCGGCAATGGAGCGGTCGGGGATGGCCGGCGCCAGCGCCTTGAAGATGGTGTCGATCACCGTCATCGGGAAGGTCATCCACACCCGCATCGGGTACGGGCGCTCCGCGCTGATGACGGTGCCCATGGGCATGACGACCTTCAGCGGCCTGAAACTGCCGTCGTTGACGGGGTAATCGGTGGGCGTGGTCAGGCACTTGTAGGCCACCTGCGCGCAGGCGATGCCGGTGGTGAAGCCCGAGTTGTAGAAGCCCCGCACCTGCTTGCTGACGTCGGAGAGGTCCACCGTCATCTCGTCGCCCTTGACGATGACCTTGACGCGGATCGGGATGCGCTTGCCGATCTCCAGGCCGTCGTCGTCCATGAAGGACTCGGCCTCGTAGGTGCCGTCGGGGATGGACAGCGTGTTCTTGCGGGCCACGGCCTCCGAGGAATCCATGATCTGGCGGATCGAGCCGTTCACGGCCTCGGCGCCGTAGCGCTGCAGCAGCTCCACGTAGCGCCGCTCGCCGGTGGTGATGGCGGTGATCTGCGCGCGCAGGTCGCCCAGGGCGCGCTCGGCCAGGCGCACGTTCATGGCGATGATGTCGATGAGGTCCTGGTTGACCACGCCCTCGCGCTGGTACTTCATGATGGGGATCTGAATCCCCTCGCTGAAGATGTCGGTGGTCACGTTGCCCAGCGTGCCGCCCACGTCCAGCCAGTGCGCCATGCAGCAGGTGAAGCCCTCCAGCTGGCCCTCATGGAACACCGGCATGGTGAAGGTGAAGTGGTTGAGGTGGCTGCCGGTGGTGTAGGCGTCGTTGGTGACCAGGATGTCGCCGGGCTTGATGTTCTCGTAGCCGAAGTGGCGGATCTTGGCCTTGACGGTCTCCGACATGCCGCGGATGAACATCGGCAGCCCCAGGCCGATGGAGACCGTGTCACCCTCCTTGGTGAACAGGCCCACCGTGAAGTCCAGTGCCTCGTAGATGATGAGGTTGTAGGCCGTGCGGGTCAGGTTGGTCTTCATCTCCTCCGTCACGGCGTAGAGGCCGTTGCGGATGATCTCGACGGTGACCGGATCGACGGTGGCCGCAGCGTTGGTGGCCATGGTGTTGGTGGCGGTGTTCATCAGCGGTCGCTCCCGATGGAGATTTGCAGGTTGCCGAGTTCATCCACGCGCAGCTCGTCGCCGGGCTGCACGACCGTGGTGGAGGCGTGTTCCTCGATCAGCGCCGGGCCGGCAATGACGTTGCCCGAGCGCAGGTTGTCGCGGATGTAGACCGGCGTGTCGGCCCAGCCGCCCTGGCGGAAATACACCGGCTTGACGGCGCGCACCGCGTTCTTCTCGGGCATTGCAGTGCCCGACTCCACGCTGTGCCTGGGCGGCTTCTTCATGGTGCCCAGCACCGTGACGCGCAGGCTCACCAGGTCGGCCGGCTCCTTGGGCGCCGAGGTGCCGTAGCGCACCTTGTGCAGCTCGTCGAACTGCTGCTTGATGGCCGAGCGGTCCCTGGACTCGAAGAAGGCCATCGGCAGGTCCACCGTGACGGCATGCTCCTGGCCGACGTAGCGCATGTCCGCGGCGCGCTCGATCACGACGCCGTCGGGCTTGACGCCGGACTGCGCCAGCGCCGCGCGCCCCTCGTCCTCCATCGTCCTGTAGGCGGCCTCGATCTCCTCGAACGAGACGTCGCCCAGCTTGCGGAACACCGAGCGCACGTAGTCATAGCGCAGGTCCGAGAACAGCATGCCGTAGGCCGAGAAATAGCCCGGCGCATACGGGATGAGCACCTTGCGGATGCCGATCTCGCGGGCGATGGCCGAGGCGTGCAGCGGGCCGGCGCCGCCGTACACCACCATCGTGAAGCTGCCCGCGTCCAGGCCGCGCTCGGTGGTCACGGCCTTCACGGCGTGCGACATCTGCGTCACGGCGATGCGCAGGATGCCGTCGGCGGCTTCCGTCGGGTCCAGGCCGAGGGGCTTGGCCACGCGCTCGCGCATCTGCTTCTGGCAGCCGTCGAGGTCGAGCTTGAGCTCACCGCCGAGGAAGTGGTCGGCGTCCAGGCGGCCCAGCAGCAGGTTGGCGTCGGTCACGGTCGGCTCGGTGCCGCCGCGGCCGTAGGCCACCGGGCCCGGGATGGAGCCGGCGCTTTGCGGACCCACGCGCAGCGCGTTGCCGGTCTCGACGCGGGCGATGGAGCCGCCGCCGGTGCCGACCTCGTGGATGTCCATCATCGGGATCTGGATCGGCAGCGCGCGCTCGTAGCCGCCGATCAGCGCCGACCCGGTGGTCAGCGGCCGGCCCTCGCTGATCACGCCGGCCTTGGCCGTGGTGCCGCCCATGTCGAAAGCGATGGCGTCGCCCATGCCCAGCTGCGCGCAGATGGCCTGCGCGCCGATCACGCCGGCCGCGGGGCCGGACTCCAGCATGCGCACGCAGCCGACCTTGGCATGCTCCACCGGGAAGAGCCCGCCGGTGGACTGCACGATGTAGAAGTCGCCGTCGAAACCCTTGCTGCCCAGGTGGCTCTCCAGCTGGCCCAGGTACTCCGAGACGCGCGGGCCGACGTAGGCGTTGGCCACGGCGGTGGAGACGCGCTCGAACTCGCGGTACTCCTGCGAGAGCTCGTGCGAGGCGCAGACGAAGGCGCCGGGAATCTCCTCCTGGATGATCTGCTTGACGCGCTGCTCGTGCGCCGGGTTGCGGTACGAGTGCAGCAGCAGCACGGCCACGGCCTCGACACCCTCGCCCTTGAGCTCGCGCGCGAGCTCGCGCACGGCGGCCTCGTCCAGCGGCTTGTGCGTGCTGCCGTCGGCGCGCAGCCGCTCGGCCACCTCGAAGCGCAGCGAGCGCTTGACCAGCGGCGTGTGCTTGTTGAAGAACAGGTTGTAGGCGTCGGGGCGGTTGACGCGGCCGATCTCGTAGATGTCGCGGAAGCCCTCGGTGATCAGCAGTGCCGTCCTGGCGCCGTTGCGCTCCAGCAGCGTGTTGATGGCGATGGTCGAGCCGTGCAGGAACAGGTGGCCGTCGCGCCAGTCGATGTCGGCGCTGTCGATGGTGGCCTGGATGCCGTTGACGAGCTCTCCATGCGTGGACAGCGCCTTGCCGAAGAGCAGCTTGCCGCTGGCCTCGTCGAATGCGGCCATGTCGGTGAAGGTGCCGCCGATGTCAACGGCGATGCGCAGTTGGGGCTTGTTTGCCATGGTGGTGAACCGGTTGCGTGGGAGTGCGTCAGGCGGCCGTGCCGACGGGGTTGCGGAGGATGCCCAGGCCGGTGATCTCGACCTCGACCACGTCGCCGTCCTTCATGTAGAGCGGGGGCTGGCGCTTGTCGCCCACGCCGCCGGGCGTGCCGGTGGCGATCACGTCGCCGGGGGACAGCGGCGTGAAGCGCGAGATGTATTCGATGACCACCGGGATGGTGAAGATCAGGTCCGACAACGAGGCCTTCTGCACGACTTCACCATTGAGGCGCGTCTGCAGCGTGAGCGCGTTGACGTCGCCAACCTCGTCGGCGGTGACCATGTACGGGCCAAAGGCGCCGGTGCCAGGGAAGTTCTTGCCCGGCGTCCACTGGTGGGTGTGGCGCTGCCAGTCACGCACCGACCCGTCGTTGAAGCAGGCATAGCCGGCGATGTGGTCGAAGGCGTCGGCCTGCGCGATGTGGCGGCCGCCCTTGCCGATGACGATGGCCAGCTCGCCCTCGTAGTCGAAGCGCTCGGAGAAGCTCGGGCGCAGCATCGTGTCGCCCGCGGCGATCAGGCTGTCGGCAAAGCGCACGAAGATGGCCGGGTAGTCCGCGTCGGCGCGCTTCATCTCCGCCACGTGGGTCTTGTAGTTCAGGCCCACGCAAAAGATCTTGCCCGGCGCCGGGATCACCGGCAGGGCCTGCACGGCGTCGAGCTGCACCTTGGTGCCGCTGCTGCGCACCGCAGCCTCCAGGTCAGCAAGCGCGCCGGCGCGCAGCACCGAGGCCAGATCAGGAAAGCGGTTCAGGAAGTCGGCCGCGGGAACAAGGTACTGGTCGCCATGGACCACGCCGTAAGCGACGCGACCTTGGTAGGTGAAGCTGGCGAGTTTCAAAAGTGGCTCCTCTTGTGGACCGCTGGGGTGTCGCGCCGGGGTGGGAGGGGCGCTGTCAGCGTATGGAGCGCACTGTAGAAATGCGGTGAGTTCTCGCCTAGATAGAATTCATAGGTTTCAGATATGCCCTGATTGGCATGGAACGTAGGTGTAAACCATGAACATTGCCAGCGTCCGACTATTCCTAGAGGTGGCCGAGGCAGGCAGCATCAGCAAGGTGGCCGCGCGCCGGCAGACCGTGCAGTCGCACATCAGCCGCCAGATCAGCGACTTCGAAGCGCAGTGCGGCAGCCAGCTGTTTCGGCGCACCGGGCGCGGCGTGGCGCTGACGGAAGTCGGCGAGTACACCGCCACGCGGCTGCGCCGCTGGCTGCAGGACACCGAGCAGCTCATGGACGAGCTGCGCGCGGATGCCGGCAAGGTGGTGGGCGAGGTGCGGCTGGGCATCGTGCCCACGGCCGCGCATCCGCTCATGACGCGGCTGTTCGAGCGGCTGCAGCTTGAGCATCCCGGCATCCGGCTCAACATCACGGAGGCGCAGGGCACGGAGCTCGACGCCCTGCTCGACACCGGCACGGTCGATCTGGCGATCCTGTTTCGCTTCCAGCGCCCGAGCGGGCGCGAGGAGAAGCTGCTGTGCGAGGCCCACACTTTCGTGGTATCCGCGCCGGGCGACGCGCTCACCAGCGCGCCCACGGTGGACTTCGCAAAGCTGGCCGGCCTCAGGCTGGTGTTGCCTCGGCGCCCCAGCCACTGGCGCCACGCCTTGGACGAGACGGCGCGCGGCCTGGGCTTCAAGCTCCAGACGGTGGTGGAAGCGGACTCGCTGACCGTGCAGAAGGAGCTCGTGATCCACACGCCCGGGCTGTACTCGGTGCTCGGCCCCTATTCGGTGAAGGCGGAGCTGGAACGTGGCCAGTTGCAGGCCAGCCGGCTGGTGAAGCCGGACCTGGTTCGTCACGTGACCTTGGGATTTCCCAGGCAGGGCAAGCTTTTTCCGGCATCCCGGGTGGTGGCGGAGACGGTGCAGCAGCTGGTGGAGTCCTGGGGGAACCAGCTCATGGAGCCCTCGACGGATATCGCGGTGGACCAGCGGCTTTCCACACCAGCGGGCACGACCCGCCGGCGTCGAGATGCCAGGACGGGCACCGCCTGAAAGTTGCCAGGCAAACCGGCTCGCCAGTTCTTCCCCGCAGCGGTTGCCCAGGTACAGGGCATCGAAGAAGCCCTTGGCATCGCGCGCCGCGATGGCGGACTCCACCGCGCGGTAGCGGTCCTCGATGGCGTTGGAAAAGTCGTCCGCGGCCATCGCGGCCGGCAGCCAGGCGGCGCCAAGGGCCAGGCCCGCGGCACCAGCAGGTGGCAGCGTGCGCCCGGCCGCGTGCGCAGGACGTCGGCGCAGCAGGTCATGGCGGTCTGGATCTCGGCGTTCTCCAGCTCGGAGCCCTGCGCGCGCAGCTCGGCGCCGACGGCGCCGGGCCGGCCGGGCCAGCCGTTTGCCGCCCCCACCCACCGCTTCAACCCCTCAGCAAGGACGCCCCACGATGATCCCCACCCGAGGCTATGCCGCCGTCTCCGCCAGCTCGCCGCTGCGCCTGTTCGGCTTCGAGCGCCGCGACCCCGGTCCGAATGACGTGCAGATCGAGATCCTGTACTGCGGCGTGCGCCACTCCGACCTGCACACCGCGCGCAACGAGTGGCAGAACACGCTGTACCCCTCGGTGCCCGGCCACGAGATCGTCGGCCGCGTGGTGGCGACCGGTGCGCTGGTCACGCGCTTCCGGGCCGGCGACCTCGCCGGCGTGGGCTGCATGGTGGACAGCTGCCGCCGCTGCGGCGCCTGCCTCGAAGGCCTGGAGCAGTATTGCGAGCCCGGCTTCACCGGCACCTACAACGGCCCCGAGCAGGGCACGGGCGCCAACACCTATGGCGGCTACGCCGAGAGCATCGTGGTGGACGAGGCCTTCGTGCTGCGCGTCACCCACGGCCTGGAGCACCTGAGCGCCGTCGCGCCGTTGATGTGCGCGGGCATCACCACCTACTCGCCGCTGCGCCAGTGGGGCGCCGGGCCGGGCAAGAAGGTGGGCATCGTCGGCCTGGGCGGGCTGGGCCACATGGGCGTGAAGATCGCGCACGCGCTGGGCGCGCAGGTGGTGCTGTTCACCACCTCGCCGGGCAAGAGCGAGGACGCCAGGCGACTGGGCGCCGACGAGGTCATCGTTTCCAGGGAGCCGGAGCAGATGGCCGCGCACGCCGACAGCTTCGACCTGATCGTGGACACCGTGGCCGCGCCGCATGACCTCGACGCCCTGCTGCTGACGCTGCGCCGCGACGGCACCCTGGTGCTGGTGGGCGCGCCGCCCACGCCGCACCCCTCGCCGCAGGTCTTCAACCTCATCTTCCGGCGCCGCCGCCTGGCGGGCTCGCTCATCGGCGGCATCGCCGAGACCCAGGAAATGCTGGACTTCTGCGGCCAGCACGGCCTCACCGCGGACATCGAGATGATCCGCATGGACCAGATCAACGAGGCCTACGAGCGCATGCTGCGCTCGGACGTGAAGTACCGCTTCGTCATCGACATGGCCTCGCTGCGCGAGCAGCCCGCGGCCTGAGCCGCGGCCGCCCGGGCCGGCACCGGGCGGACGGCCCCGTCCGCTACACCCAGCCCAGTCCGCCCAGCAGCGCCCCGCCGGCCAGCAGCCACAGCAGGTGGATGCGTGTGCGCCACACCAGCAGCGTGACCACGGCCGACAGGCCCCAGAGCCGGGCGTCGCGCGACCAGTCGCCCGAAGCCCGGCCGAGCAGCCAGGCGGTGGACAGCAGCACGCCGACCACGATGGGCGCCATGCCCTGGCGGAAGGCGCGCACCGACAGCCGCTCGCGGTTGCGGTGCCCCCAGCGCGTGGCCAGCAGCGTCAGCAGCGAGCTCGGCGCCAGGATGCCCACCGTGCACACCGCCACGCCCAGCGCTGCCAGCGCCAGGCTCCAGGCCGTGCCGGCGCCCGGCCCGGCGGCGTTCAGGCCCAGGTTCCAGCCCAGCAGGGCGACGAAAAGCATGTTGGGCCCCGGCGCGGCCTGCGCCAGGGTGATGGAGGCGCTGAACTGCGCCTCGCTCAGCCAGCCCTGCCCCTGCACCAGGAACCGGTGCAGGTCCGGCGCCAGCGTCACCGCGCCGCCCACGGCCAGCAGCGACAGCGACAGCTGGTACAGCAGCAAGTGCACCCAATCGAGCAGGCTCATGAGGCCTCCCCGCGCCGCAGCCGCCGCCAGGTCAGCGCGCAGGCCACGCCGCCCAGCCCCAGCACGACCGCCACCAGCGGCAGATGCAGCAGCACCAGGGCGGCAAAGGCACCGGTGGCCACCGCGACCACCAGCGCCAGCCCCAGCGGGTGCCGGCGCAGTTGCGCCAGCAGCTTCAGGCTGGTGCCGCCAATCAGCCCGGCCGCCACCGCGCCCATGCCGCGCAGCGCACCGACCGCGGCGGCGTGGCCGGCGAGCTGGCCGTAGAGGGTGGCCGCGGACAACAGCAGCACCAGCGGCAGCGCCAGCAGCCCGGCCAGCGCCGTGGCGGCACCGCGCCAGCCGAAATGCCGGTCGCCGAACATCAGCGCCAGGTTGCAGACGTTGGGGCCCGGCATGACCTGGGCCACGGCCCAGTCCTCCACGAACTCCTCGTTGCCGAGCCAGCCGCGCTTCTCGACCAGCTCGCGCTGCACCACCGCCAGCACGCCGCCGAAGCCCTGCAGCGACAGCCACGAGAAGGCCCAGAACAGCTCCGGCAGCGAGCGCGGGCCGGCACGGGCCGCGAGCTGCGCAGCGGCGCGCCCGGTCATTGGAGGGTGATCTTGCGCTCGCGGATCACGCGGCCCCAGGTGGCGGACTCGCGCGCGATCTCCTGCGCCAGCGCCTCGCGCGTGCCCGGTTGCGGCGTCAACCCGTGCACGTCCAGCTCCTTCACCACCTCGGGTGCCTTGAGCACCTTCACCAGCTCGGTGTTCCAGCGCTCCAGCACCGGCTTGGGCACCTTGGACGAGGCCACGAACGCGTACCAGTTGGTGGCGCTGTAGCCGGGGTAGCCGGACTCGGCGATGGTCGGCACCTTGGGCAGCGCCGGCAGCCGCTGGGGACCGGTGCTGGCCAGCGGAATGAGCCGGCCCGACTCGATGTGCGGCAACGCCGTGGACAGCGTCGAGTAGTACGCCGCCACGCGCCCGCCCAGCAGGTCCTGCAGCGCCGGCGCACCGCCCTTGTAGGGAATGTGCGTGGTGCTGATCTTGGCCATGTCGTCCAGCAGCTCGCCGGCCATGTGCGCGGCCGAGCCCGGGCCGGTGGAGGCGTAGTCCAGCTTGCCGGGGTTCTTCTTGGCGTAGGCCACGAACTCGGCAAAGGTCTTGATGCCCAGCCCCGAATGCACCACCAGCACGTTCGGGAAGTTCACGCCCATGGTGATGGGCGCCAGGTCCTTGGCCGGGTCGTAGGGCACCTTCATCAGGTGCGGCGCGATGGTCAGCGGACCGACCGAGCCGAACAGGATCACGCTGCCGTCGGCCGGGCCCTGCGCCGCGTACTGGTGGGCGATGTTGCCGCCCGCGCCCGGCCGGTTGTCGATCACCACCGGCACGCCCAGGTTCTCGCCCAGCTTCTTGCCGATGATGCGCGCCGCCGTGTCGGCCGCCCCGCCGGCCGCGAAGCCGACCACGATGGTCACGTTCTTCTTGGGCGGGAAGTCCTGGGCCTGCGCCCAGGCCGGCATGAGCACAGCGGCAGCGGCGCAGGCGCCGGTAACGCGCAGCAGGTCGCGCTTGTTCATGAGGTGTCTCCTGTTCAGTGGTGTCGTGGGCCGGCCATGGCGTGGCCATGCTAGGAAGCGCGCATTGATCCGTGAAGTGCTTTGTTTCGATGAACCAATGCGTGAGGCGCATCAATGCGGTGCGCCGGGTCCCGGGAAAGGCTGGCCGTGCCGCGGACCTCAGTCGGCCCCAAGGCCGATCGGATTGGGCTGCCGCTTCTCGACCGCGTGGCGCAGCAGCGCGGCGCCGCGGTAGACGGCATGGGCGAACTTGCCGTAGGGCAGCGTGACGAACAGCGCCATCACCGCGCCCAGGTGCAGGCACAGCAGCAGCGCCAGCGCCGGGGTGCCGCGGCCCAGCCACAGCGCCAGCCCGCTGGCGCTGGTGAGGAACAGCAGCGCGATGAAGCCGAGGTCCATGGGCTTCTGCGCCACGTCGCCCTGCCGCGGATGGCGGCGCCGGCGCAACTGCCACAGCCCGGCCGTGCCGATGCACAGGCTCACCCCACCGGCCACGCCCAGCAGCTTGGGCAGCGACGGCAGCTCATGAGGCGCCACCCAGCCGAAGAAGTAGTGGTAGATGGTCGCCACGCTGGTGGCGGCGAAGCACAGCATGAAGCCGTAGAAGGTGAAGTGGTGGAAGCGCCGGCGCCACAGGGTGTAGGCGTCGTCCTCGTTGTTGCAGCCCTGGCCGTGCCCGCCGTCCAGGTATTTCAAGCGCAGCACGTCGTGCGTGGCCTCGGCGATGGCGGGCGCGCTGGCCGGCTGCCCGCTGGTGGCCGGCGTCACGTTGCGCCAGAAGTTGCGCGCGCCCATGCCCAGCGCCAGCACCACGAAGGCGAACACCGGCCCGAACAGGCTCACCAGCAGCCCATGCTGGAACAGCTCGTGGAAGCTGCCGCCCACGCCCCACAGCGCGCCCCGGGTCGCCAGCATCAGCCCCAGGAAGGCCGAGAAGGCCAGCACCAGCGCCAGGCCCAGCGTGAGCCCGTTGCGCTTGTAGAGCGCGCCCAGCGCCGGCGGCCAGGCGTAGTCGGCGTAGGTCTGGCCGCGCACCTTGGCCATGGCCTGCGGCACGTTGATGGCGAACTCGTGCGGCGGCGCGTACTGGCAGGCGTGCAGGCAGGCGCCGCAGTTGTGGCAGAGGTTGGCCAGGAAATGCACGTCGGCCTTGCCGAACTCCAGCCGCCGCGTCATGGCCGGGAACACCGCGCAGAAGCCCTCGCAGTAGCGGCAGGCGTTGCACACGGTCATCTGCCGCGCCACCTCGGCCTCGGGCGCGGTGATGACGATCTCGCCCTCGGCCAGGGCCCGGGCCTCGCGGGTGAGCAGCTCAAGCGACTGCATGGTCTTGTCCTTGCGTCAGGGCGGCGCGTGCCGCGTTGGTGCCGGCGATGCGGCCGAAGGCGGTGCCGATGGACATGCCCACCCCGGCGGTGTAGCCCTTGCCCAGCACGTTGCCGGCCATCATTTCGCCCGCAACGAAGAGGTTGGCGCTGGGCACGCCGCCGAAGCGCACGGCCGCCGTGTCGTCGGTGCGCAGCCCCAGGTACGTGAAGGTCACGCCGGGCCGCACCGCGTAGGCGTGGAAGGGCGGCGTGTCGATGGGCCGCGCCCAGTGCGTCTTGGGCGGCGCCAGGCCCTCGGTGCGGCAGTCGTCGAGCCGGGTGTGGTCGAAGCTGCCCGGCCGGCACGCCGCGTTGTAGTCCTGCAGCGTGCGCATGAAGGTGCCCACGTCCAGGCCGAGCTTGGCCGCCAGCTCCGGCAGGCTGCCGGCCTGCACGCCGGGGAACACCGGCGGCATGAAGCGGCCGATGGCCTTGGCGTCGATGATCGAGTAGGCGATCTGCCCGGGCTGCTGCGCCACCAGCCGGCCCCAGATGGCGTAGCGCTTGGGCCAGAAGTCCTCGCCCTCGTCGTAGAAGCGCTCGCCCTGGCGGTTCACCACCACGCCCAGCGACACGCAGTCGATGCGGGTGCAGATGCCGCCGTCGTACAGCGGCGCGCGGGCGTCGATGGCCACCATGTGCGCCTGGGTCGGATCGCCGATGCGGTCGGCGCCATGGTCATCCAGCAGGTGCTTCAACAGCACGCCCTGGTTGAAGCGCGTGCCGCGGATCAGGAAATTGTCGGCCGGCCACTCGCCGCGCTCGTTGCGGCCCCAGGCCTCGCGCAGCCACTCGCGGTTCGATTCGAAGCCGCCGGCAGCCAGCACGCAGGCCCGGGCGCTGATGCGCTCGCCCTTGACCCAGGCCGCGACGAAGCGGCGCTCGCCGTCGAGCTCGATGCGCTCCACCGGCGCCTCGTAGCGCACCCGCACGCCCAGCTTCTCGGCGCTGCGGTAGTAGGCGTTGACCAGCGCCTTGCCGCCGCCCATGAAGAAGGCGTTGGTGCGCGCCACGTGCAGCGCACCCGAGAGCGGCGGCTGGAAGTGCACGCCGTGCTTGCGCATCCAGTCGCGGCAGGTGCTGGAGGCGCGGATGGTCAGCCGCGCCAGGTGCTCGTCGGTGAGCCCGCCCGTGACCTTGAGCAGGTCCTGCCAGAACTCCTCCTCGGGGTAGGCCTCGACCAGCACGTCCTGCGGCGCGTCGTGCATGCAGCGCAGGTTGCGCGTGTGCTGCGAGTTGCCGCCGCGCCACTCGCGCGGCGAGGCTTCGAGCAGCAGCACCGAGGCGCCCGCCTCGGCGGCCATCAGCGCCGCGCACAGGGCGGCGTTGCCGCCGCCGATGACCAGCACATCCACCATGTCACTTGTCTCCATGGCGGTGGACTGTAGGCAGCGGGCCGCGGGCCCGGTAGCCGTCCCCGGGGCAAGAGGTGTTCAGGAATCGTGAAGGGTGGCGCCCGGCCACTGCCCCGCGGCCACCAGCGCGGCGGCCACGTCGCGCAGCACCACGCGCGCGGCGAGGGCGGCCGGCGCCAGCTCGTCGTCGCACAGGCTGGCCAGCAGGTTCGGGCGCCGCGCGTCCTGGTCGGCGATCTCGATGCGCAGCATCGCCTCGGACGCCACCCGGGCCGTGGCGGCACCGGGCTGGATGGTCGCGCCGATGCCGCCGCACACCGCGTCCATCAGCACCGCCAGGCCGTCCACTTCCAGCACGACGGCGGACGGGCATTTCGCGCGCGCGAAGGCGGCATCGACGATGGCGCGCAGCCCGTGCGAGCCGCTGGGCAGCACCAGCGGCACGCCGGCCAGCCGGGCGATGCGCACGCGGCGGCCAGGCTGCAGCTCGGCCATGCCCGGCGTGTCGCGCAGGCCGATGAGGAACAGCCGCTCGTGCAGCAGCGGCAGCACGCTCCAGCGCCGGTCCACGCCGGTGTCGAACAGCACGGCGATGTCGAGCTGCCGCGTGTTGAGCAGGTCCGCGAGGTTGCCCGACAGGCTCTCCACCAGGCGCAGCCGGATGTCGGGGTAGCGCTCGCGCATGGCGCGCAGGAAGGGCAGCGCCAGCACGGCCGAGGTGGACGGCGCCAGCCCGACGCTGACATGGCCCGACAGCCGCGCCTGCTGCGCCGCCTGCACCGCGTCGTCGGCGTGGCGCAGCGCGAGCTGGGCCTGCTTGAAGAAGGCCAGCCCGGCGTCGGTGGCGCGCGCCCCGCCGGCGGAACGCTGCAGCAGCCGGGTGGAGAGCTCGCCTTCAAGGCGGCTGATCTGCTGGCTCAGCGCCGAGGTCACCACGCCCAGGTCCTGGGCCGCCTTGCCCATGCTGCCCAATTCGACGACGCGGACGAAATAGCGGAGCTGGCGCAGTTCCATGGGAGTCTCAGGTTCGGCAAGGACAAGCGCGCCATGGTGGCATGCGCTGGGCGAATCGCCGGGCGGCCTGCGCCGCGATCCGCGCCCGGACGGCTCAAGTCTTCCCGGCCGTTGCCGATTCCCTGCCTGGGAGCGGCGTCACGCGGCGATCAGGAAAGAACCAATATTCTCAAATGGGCCCCACCACCTACGCGCTGTGCCAGAAACCCGTCATCGGCATCGTGATGTGGATCACCGCGCTGTGCGGCTTTCCGCCGCTGTTCGCAGATGAACCCATCGCGTTGTCCCGCGAAGGATCGACCATCACGCGGGAGTTCGAGGCGCCCGTGGACCTGAAATACCCGTTGAACATCGATTTCGAGTTCGAATCGACACAGGCCCGGTTGGACGATTCCATCGTCGGATACCGATTCGATGCAAACTGCTGGGGCAACAAGCGTTATGACGATATTCCCGAGCGGCAGCGCGAAGGCCTGGGCCGCCCCATGCCCTTCCGGGTGATGATCCGCCATGCCGCCGACCGTGCCGTCGTGCTGGACCGGGTATTTGACTCACTGTGCATCACCTCGCACCGGGACAACCTGAAAACCCGGACCATCGGCTGGCTGGAATTGCGGCGCGGCCAATACACCGCCGAGGTCACGAACCTCGAAGCCCAGGCGGGGCTTGAGCATGTGGTGACGCGTGTTTCACTGGTTGGTGGACGATTCAAGTGAGCATCGGCACCTCGTGCCCATGCCGCGGCACCAATTCCGTCGACGCAATGCCCACAGCCGCCTTCAGCTCCTGAGAAACCGGTACAGCTTCTCCAGCTTGCCCCAGCCGCTGTTGTTGAGGACTTGGCTCACCTGCTGCGCGAAGTTCGGGTCATGCTGGAAACGCCTGCAATACACCTGCACGGTATTCGACAAGGCAACCGCATCCGGCAGGGTCGCGTTGGCATTGCACTGGGCTGCCAGCATCAGGCGGAGCAAGCCAAAGCGGGAAATCAGCTTCAGATAATCTTCATAAGGCGAAGCCCCACCGAAAGGAAATAATTCCAGGAACATCTCGTTGAGAATATAGTGCTCCAGAAGCCGTGGGGTCGCCTCCAGAGCCTTGTGCAGGCGCTCGATGCCGCGGCTGTAGTTTTCAACCAACCGCTCCGAGCCGAGTTGTCCGGTTTCGCCGTTCGCGCCCAAGCCTTGGGAAACGGCCTCGGATACCGATTTCTGTACCGCGGACCCCGTCGCCGTTGCCTTGAATTGCCAGAGGAGCGCAAAAATTTGGGCTTGCGCGGCATAGTCGGGCTGCAGCTTGGCGAGCGCGTCCCCCACAAGCCCCTGTTCCACGATGGCGACGTACTCCTCCATGAGGGCAGGAACGGCGGCATTTCCGCTCTCCGCCAAGGTGGCGGTCAAGCCCTCGCAAAAACCCCCGAGCACCGCCAGCTTTTCCCACAGCGCCAGTCCTTGGGTCTGCAGCAATTGAATGCAGAAGATCCGCACTTCGTTCATCAGCTCGAGCGGCATTCCCAGCCTGGGCGCGACCTCCGCCACCACGTTATCCCGCAACTTGACCGGCGCCTCCACGAATTCAAAGGCATCTTCCACCAGCAGCGCTTGGCGCGCCGCTTCTGGGCAGGACAGCGTCAGCGCCAATTCATACTGCCCCGCGAATTTCCTCGAAACGCGCGGATACGTGAAGCAGGTATTGGACAAGTAACTCTCGCCGAGATTTTTCTGAACGGCGCAGAGATTGTCACGCATCAACGGACACGCCTTGGTTTCGGCATGAAGCTGGATGCGCGCATAATCCGCGTTGGTTTCCTGGCTTCTCCGGCGCTGCACATTTTCGGAAAGGCTGTTGCCCAACTCCTTGTTTTTTACCTGCCGGTAGGCCTTGAAAGTCTTCTTGTCGATACTGACCGCCCAGCCCGTGCAGCAGTTGTCCTCGCACGCGGCGCCAATGCAGCCGAAGCGACTGACGTAGCGGGGAATCAATGCCGTGGTGACGCGTGCGGAGTGAAGTTCGCTCATGAGAAGTGCTTGATGGCCTCGCCAGGAATCGTCCTGTCCGTTGAAGTTGCGAACAGGACGGCGGAAATACCAGAGAGCCGGTAGGGTCCCCAGGAGCGGGCAGGGCCGACTGGTACTCCTATTCTCGCGATGCTCTTCGCATGGCGGCCTTGCGGCACGCTCCCCAGAGTGCCTTACGAGACGACCCCATCTGCCCGCTTCTGAGGATGCCGCCAATATTTCCCGACCATTCCCCGAACAAGGGCCGGTTTACACGCCTGATTTGCTTGGTGTCTCACTGCGCCGCCCGCCGGACCGGCACGGCAGCGAGCGGCTTCAAAAAACACCGCCGGGTGGCGGGCGGCAAATGGCCGTCAAGCCTTCGGCCCATGTTCCAGGCGCACCGACACCCGCTCACCCCAGCGCTCCTGCGCGACGTGAGACTCGTAGGCCAGCACCATGTTGGCAAAGGCCGTGTCGCCGCCGCCGGCCGGCAGCTTCGTGACGCATGGGAACGAGCCCCGGATCGGCGCGGCATCGCAGGATTCGCCGGGGTGCCGGCCTTCTCATTGAGCGGGCAACGAAGTTCACGAGGCGTCGTTCCCGCAGGCACGCGCGCCTCGACGCCGTCGAGGCCGGTCTGCCGCTCCCGCTTTTGGCGCCGTCCGTCCGGTGCTGTTGACCACGACGCCATCGCGCGCAATTTAAGATTCACAACATTTGCCAAGCAGGCGTGAAAATCCCGCCCAAAACACATTTTAGTGACAGCCGAAATGCCGGATTCCCAGCCCGGCGCGTCCCATCCAGGATGAATTAAGCCGGGCACGCGGCGCTTTTGATGCGGGACACCGCGGCGCCCGCCTGATTCGAATACCGGGCTGCGCGCCGGCATTTCTCCGCACGCACGGAAATCCTGTTGGAGACGCGCCAATGAAACTCTTCCTCACGACCTCGCTGGCCGCCCCGGCGCTGGCCGGCGTCGGCTCCAGCGCCAGCCTCACCGGGCTGCGCTACGAGCTGGTGGACCTCGACCCCAACGACGGCGTCACGCCCTACGTCCGGTTCACCGGGCAGTCGCAGGCGCTGTCCCTCCTGGGCCCGCGCTGCGCCGGCGTCTGCGACAACCAGACCGGCAGCTTCACGCTACCGGCCTTCGCCTCCCGCATCGACAGCGACACTCAAGGCGCCGGCACCCCCAGCGCCGCGAAGTGCAGCACCCACTCCCGTGCCGGGTCCACGTCCACCAGCGCGGCGGCCTCCTCGTCGTAGAAGGCGCCCACGGCGCAGGCGCCGAGGCCGCGTGCGGCGGCCTCCAGGTAGATGCGCTCGCCCACCAGCCCGGCCTCCAGGAAGGCGTGGCGGTAGCCGCGCGCGGCGCCCCAGGGGTCGGCCGCCAGCGCCGCGCGCTGCGCCGACAGCACCAGCACGGCGTGCGCGTCGCCGATCACGTCCTGGTCCAGCGCCGCGGCGCGGGCCTGCGCGCGCAGCTCGCGCACCCGGCGCGGCAGCAGCGCATGCCGCACGGGCTCGTAGCGATAGGCACCGGGCGCAAGGCCCGCCACCGCATGCGCCACCAGGTCCACGCGCAGCGCAGGCGACAGCAGCGGCGCCTGCAGCCCCAGGCCCGCCAGCAGGCCCGAGAGCGCCTCCAGCGGCAGCGGCGTGTCGCCGAAACGCCGCAGCGAGCGCCGCGTGGCGATCAGGCGCAGCACGTCGCGCCGGGGTGCCGGCGCGCGCGGCAGCTCGATGGCCTGGGCACCGGGCCGGGAGACGACGGCCGGCGGCGGCATCTGCCCATCGAGGCTGCCCCCGCGCCGCGGCACGCTGCCCAGCGACGTGGCCCGGTGCACGGCCCCGGTCACGCCCAGGGGCGGCAACTCGCGCGGCAGCGGTGGCGTCGAAAAGGCTGCCGCGGCGGGAACGGCGCCCTGCGGCGGCGGCCCGCCGCGGCGCAGGGCCAGCAGGGCCAGCACGCCCTCTTCCTCCTCGTCCACGCCCAGCGTGGCCGCCAGGCGCGGACCGTCGAAGGCGGCCATGAGCTGCGCCTGCAGGCCCACCGCCGCGGCGGCGGCGCGCAGGTTCTCCAGCGCATGGCCGAGGTCGGCCAGCACGTAGCGGTAGCTGCGATCCCGGTACTTGCGCCCGGTGCGGCGGAACACGGCGGTGGCGATGACGCAGGCCACGGCGCCGTCCAGCCCGGTTGTGCCGGGCAGTCCGAGCGCGTCGGATGAAGGCGCCCCGGATCGCAGCCGCTCCAGCGCATGCGTTTGGGCGTCGTAGTGCCACAGGCCCGGCGCCAGCCCGCGCGCCGACAGCGCCGCGACGTAGAGCTCGGTGGAGAACAGCGCTCCCGACGAGGGCGAGGCGCGCAAGTTGAAACCCGCGCGCCGCTCGGTGACGCCGGCCGTGTGCCACAGCGCCGTGCCCAGGGCCACCGGGTCGCCGGGCTGCGGGCCCGACGCCCGTGCCGGCGCAGGCAAGGGCAGGCGCGGCGCCTGCGGGTAGCGCTTGAAGGCCGGCGGCGCGTCGCCCCAGTTCACGGCCGGCAAGCCGGTGAAGGAGGCGCGCCGCGACTGCGCGGAGTGGGCGTGGAAGCGCTCCACCACGGCCATGGCCGCCTCTGCCCCCGTGGCGGTATCGGCAGCCGCATTGCCCGCGATCACGCCGCGCTCGTTGCGTCCCAGCCGCAGCCCGGCCAGGAAGGCGGCGCCCACGGCCAGCACGCCCAGTCCGGCCAGCCCCGAGCCCAGCACCCAGCGCCGCCCGGCCGCCACCTCGCGCACCGCCGGCGGCGGGCGGCGCGTCAGGGTGCGCCAGGCGCTGCCGAAGTTCAGCGACAGGTGCAGCGCCAGCAGCAGCAGCGTCGCGTAGCCGAACAGGTAATGCCAGTCGAACACCGGCAGTTGCTGCTGCGCCACCCAGAACAGGCCAAGCGCCGCGGTGGCGGCGAGGTAGATCAGCAGCAGCACGCTGGTCCAGGCATTGAGCGCCCGCCGCGCCGGCATGCGCCCGCGCAGCACCTGCCAGGCCAGGCCACCCAGCGCCAGCAGCAGGGGCAGCAGCACCCAGACCAGTTTCGGCATCGCACGGCACTCCAACCACGGGAGCCGGCAGGCACTGGACCCGGTTTGGCCCCCCTGAGGCGTTGACTCGATAACGGCCCTACGGTCAAGCCCAAGGTGTGTCGATCTGAAACCCGAGTCGGCAGGGGGCGCCTAAATTGCTGCATTGCAGCAAAATCAAAGCAGCCGCCCCGGACACCCAGGAGACAAAGGGGCCGCGCCCGGTGCCACGGTGCCGGCGCAGCCGATGGACGCTCGTCGATCCAGAACCGGGGCGGAGCCCATCGCCGAGCACTTTCCGCAACCCGTCTGTCACCAGGAGCTCACATGCCTACCGACGCCTTTGAAACCCTGCTCGCCCCGTACAGCAAGCTGGCCCGGGCCAACATGGAACTGTTCGCCAGGTTCTCCTCGTCCCCGGAGATCCTGAACCAGACCCTGGGCACGGCCCAGAAGCTGGCCACCGAGGGCCGCGATCCGAACGCCGGCCTGCCCGGCGCCAATGCCTACATGGACTTCGTGATGGGCCTGGTCAAGAACTGGCTGGACTTCTGGACCGACCTGGGCCAGAGCGCGCTGGGCCTGATGGACCAGGGCCAGGACCTGTTCAAGAAAGCCCCGGGTTTTGCGGCTGACGCGGCCCGCGCCGTCACGGATATCCAGCCCAAACCGCCGCGCACGCGCCCGGCCGCAGCCTGACGCGCCCTTAAGATCCGCTCCCTCGCGCCGGGCCTTTGCCCGGCGCATTCATTTGAAGCGGCCCATGTACACCTCGACCTTCATTTTCGCCAAGGGCGATGACGACGACGAATTCCATCGCCTCGACGCCGCCATCGCGGACGCGGCCAAGTCCATCCCCGGCTACCTGGGCGAGGAATCCTGGGAGAACCCGGCCACCGGCCTCATTTCCAACGTCTATTACTGGGATTCGCTGGAAGCGCTGCAGGCGCTGATGCAGCTCCCGAGCCACCTGGAAGCCAAGGCGCGGCAGGACAAATGGCTCAACGGCTACCAGGTGGTGGTGGCGCAGGTGCTGCGGGCTTATGGGGACGGCAAGGTGCCGCATCCCACCGCCGGTATTTGACGGGCCGGCTCAGGCCCGGCTGGGCTGAATATCGCGCCGGCCGTGGCCGCGCCGGCGCCGCCACGTCACGGTGCCTACCAGCCCCAGCCCGCACAGCAGCAGCGCCTGGCTCTCCAATTCAGGAACCGGGGTGGCGATATAGGAAATCCGGCCCAGACCCTGCTTCCAGCCATAGCCGAAAACCTGGCCGCTGTCGTTGATTTCCAGGGCCGCCTGCAGCCGCACTCCTTGCGGAGCATGGACCAGCAGATCGGCAAGGTCATGCACCCGGCCGCCCCGGAACAGTTGCGCTTCGAATCCACCCGTGTCCCCATCGCGATAACCGGCCACCCAGCCCCGGTCATTGAGGTCGCTGCCGTAAAAGCCATCCAGCGTGCGCAGGGAGCCGTCGCTGTCGCGGATCACCGTCCGGACGGGCCTGAAAATGCTCTGCCTGATCCCTCCCAGTACCTGATCGGCATTGTTGATGTCCCTGGGCATCAGTCGGTCCAGGTACGTCACCTGGCCATGGTCATAAATGAACCCGCCACTTCTTCCCGCGGGGTCGTTGATGTTCCCGACGATGACGCCCGCGTCGTTCAAACCCCAGGCCAGCACATCCGCGTTTTCACTCGCCCCCACATCCACGAAACGACTCCGTTGTCCGTCATAAAAGAACGTCTTTCCCCCGTAATAACCCACCACCTGGGCTGATTCATTGATATCTTTGACCATACCCGGAAAGAACGGACGATTTGCCGCGCCTTCGGGCGTGATGTCGATCAACTGCCCGTCTTTCAGCACATAAGGCCGCTCCCTGTCGCTGGCCCCATCATTGAGGGTCAGCGCGATATCCCGCTTGTTGTTCATGGCAGTCAGCCAGACGCCGCCGACCTTGCTCGGGTCCAGGGCATCGACGGGACGGTAACTGCCCTGGCTGTATATGACCGGCCCACTGTTCCCTCGCCCCAGCACCTCGCCGTGGTCGTTCATGTCGTAGGAATCAAAAGTTACCCAACGGTCCGGAAGTGGCGGCAGGATTTCGACCCGGTATTTCGGAGCCGCCTGCGCCTGGCCGGCCAGCAGTACCGCCATGGTGAGCACCATGCATGGGGTCGGCTTCATTTCTTCTCCTGCACTGGAAAACCACGAATATCAACGGGCACCGTCTGGATTTCAGGCCGGTTTGGACGGCCTATAGCGCCGGAGTCCGGCCATGCCGCCGCGCCACGGCGCCCACCATGCCCAGGCCGCACAGCAGCAGGGCCCAGCTCTGCGATTCCGGCACCGGCGTCGCCAAGAACCACTCGTCACCGCTGCCTCCCAGGCGCGAGCCGATGCCGAGAATCTGGCCGGCATCGTTCATTTCATAACTCAGGCGCAAGGTCCAGCGCTGCTGCTGGGATTCGAGCAGCAGGTGATTCAAATCCATGCTCTGGCCGTCCCGGTACAAGAAGGCGCGGGCATCGTCGGCATAAGGCGGGAAGGTCCAGCCGGTGGCCCAGCCGACGTTATTGAAATCGCTGATGAAAAATCCCGGCTCATTCAGGGTGTCGTCGGCATTGCGAATCACCATCGCGCCGGCCTGCGTGATGGCCAGGATCTGGTGGCGGTTGTTGATGCCCAGCGGGCGCAAGCCCTGCAGGAAAGTTATCTGGCCTCGGTCGTACATGAATCCATTCCAGTTCAGGCGCGGGTCGCGAATGCTGCCGACGATCACGTCCGCGTCATTCATGCCCCGCGCCAGAGCCACTTCGCCGTCGTTGAGGCCCAGGTCCAGATAACGGCTGCGCGTGCCGTCATAAAAGAACAGGCCATCCCGGTAATTCCCCACCACATGGCCCGAGCGGCTCAGCCCGGCCACGTCGGTGGAACCATCTTCGGAACCCACGGCGCCCTCGGGCGTGAGGTCTTTCAAAATACCGTCGGTGTAGAGCCAGGGCCGCGGACCGCCCTGGCCGAAAATGGTCATGGCAATCTGCCCGCGGTCATTGAGATAGCGGGGGTTGACAGAGAAACCGTTGGCGGCGGAGGTGTCGATTTCGCGGTAGCGGCCCTCGCCGAGCACGAAGGCGCGGTATTGCTCGCTGCCCGGCGGGGCACCGTAGCCCAATATCTCGCCCCGGTTGTTGATGTCCTGGTAATCGACCGACTGCAGGCTCTGCGGCAGAAGCGGCAGCGCCTCGACGCGGTATTTGACCGCCGCCTGCGCATGAGTTGCCGCCAGCGCAGCCGCCGCCATCACCAGCCACCTGATTTGCCGCATGCCGTTCTCCTGGGCCAGGAAATCGCGGGAACCAGGCGCACGACGAGATTTATCAGCTCAATCCAGGCCAGCACCCCGGCGGAAGCTTAGGCCCGGGCTTCGGCAGCAGTGCCGAATATCCCTGTTCAACAGCATTGGGGTATCCAGATTGTTTCAATGTCCTCAAAACCCGGTTGCCGACCGCCCGCCTTTCGGGGAGGAGCATGGCAAGGAAAGCGGCTCGATGGCTGCCTGGCCGCCGTGCCGCGCGGCTGGAAGCGCCACCGGGCACGGCGCGCCCATAAGGGAATGCGAAATATCCCTCGCCGCGAAGCGCACACGAAAATTGGAATGCCGGCGGTTACCGGCAGGAAAGACTGGACCTGATTTTTTTGGCAAGCTCCACATACTGCAGCGCGAAATCTTTGGCCACCTTCTCAATCGGCTGCCTCTTCACGCTTTCCATGACGTAAATATACCTGTTTATGATATTTTCCGCCCTCGCGACCCCATTGGTATGGCTATCCGCCGGCTGAGAGCCACAATCTATGCCGGTATAAACGACGAATGAATTGATGAGGGTCGGATTGACGATGTCAAACGTGGTGGCTCCCAGGACAATGGCCTTGTCCGTGGCCCACAAATCGGCCTCGTCTTCCTGCTGCCGGGATCTGGTATTCAGGCGCAGGAACTCGTCCATCCGCCGCTTGTCGTCGCTGATGGCTCTCAGCGTCAACTCATAGTCAACGGGCTGGTGCCCCAGCGCGATATGTCCCATTTCGTGCAGCACGCCTAGAATCAGCACCGAGGACAGATTTTTGTCCCGCACGTTACGCAGGCGCTCCTCGATGGGAAAGTATTTGTGGAAATCCTGGCAGATGGCCCGCTGGCCTAAGGAAAATTCTTCCGGCGCGGTCAACCGCCCACCCGGCCCGCCTGAGGCAAGGCTGCCCTTGATCTGCGACAGTTGCCGGGTGAGGTGCAATTGGTACTGCATGGCGCAGTCCTGGTATCCAGGCCTTGTCGAGGCGACCAGGGCAGCGTCCGCCAGATAATTGACCAGCAAATAGTATTCCGCCGACACGAATACGGTGTGCCCCGAACCGTCCTTGGACACCGACAGATTTGCAAAGCCGTGGGGACCGATGTTGAACCTGGTATTGTTGAAAATATTGCGCAGCTGCAGGTCCCCTCTGGCTGAAATCATGCGCCCCAAGCGAGATATTGAGCTTCGCGCCATAAAATCGCTCCACCGCAGGTCTTCCTCGTAGCTGCCGGCCCGGGCCGGAAACGCCCCAATGAGCAGGGCGCCGATCATGGCCCCGGAAAACAAATACTTTTTCATGGCCGACTCCTGTCAATCTTCAAGCATTTTCAGCATGTCGTCATACCGCGCTCTCTCCGGAGGGCTCATGTCCTGGTAGACCTTGCTGTTTTGCAGAATACGGCCTCTAGTTTCCCTGAATTTTTCTATTTCCGCCGCGCCGTACAGTTCTTCCTGCAGCAACGATTCGATCTGGCCGATACGCTCGCCGGCAAGGTTCTTGGAGTTCTGGTCCATGACCGAATTCTCCAGGATCTCCTTTTTCAGGAACTTCGCGCCGAACAAGGCATCCCTGAGCCTGGTCTCGCGCCCAGAAATGATGCCGCCGCGGGCATAGATTGAAGTACTCTGGAATGCCTGGCCATTGGCCACGGTATTCTGCTGCTCCGCACCGGAATTGTCTTTGCCTTCCACTACTCTTTTCAGAGGATAGCTCAGGCTGGTGACCAGGATGAGCATGCCAAAGGAGGCAAAGAATACGCCGGGGCCTACCCTCTTGATGGAGAGCTTGTTTCCGGCAGCTTCAGCCGTCAATTCCCCAAACTCCTGATATGCCTTCTCGAACAATTTATAGCCAAAGTATATGGAGGCACCACCAAAAAGCACCACGATAAGGCGCTCCACGCCCCTGAATATCTCTATACCTTCCATTGCGACCCTTTCGTCAGGAGTTGCGGTCCCGCGCTCCGACGCGGCGGCACCGGCCATGGCTGCTGAAAATAGCCATGGCGCGGCCTGGACGACATGGAGTTTTCCAGTGAGCAGTCCACGCATTGAAGGCTCTCCCCTGTCAGGCGTTGCATGAGCCGGATCGCCCGTCACGGCGACAGGAACAAGGGAGCAGGGGCCACGTCCCGCACTGTGGTCCCGCGTCCGAAAGCGAAGCACTGACCAAAGGCCCATTGCATCCACGGCCGATGCCTGCCGGGCGCGGCCGCTCAAGGGTGAAGCCGCGTCCCGGCGACGGCCTTGCGGCGCCTCCTCAGCGCGGCGCCGACGCCGCCTCCGCCGCCCTGTCGCAGTCCGGCGCTTCCTCGCTCCCGCGCGGGCTGTCCTTTAGCCGCGCCAGGATGCGCGTCCCGGAGCGTCCGGTTTCCGGCAGCTCCAGCCGGAATTCCTCGGCGCGGATCGCCGCGGCGGTGCGCGGGCCGTCGCGGCCGTCGGGCGTGACCTCGCAGTGGCCGCGCCGGCGCAGCAGCGCCTGCAGCTCCTTCAGGTCGCGGCGCGAGAGTATCGGGTCGTCGGTGGGCCAGGCTCTCCTCGGCGGCGGCGCGCCGCGCAGCGCGTCGGCCAGCAGCCCGATGGCCAGGCCGTAGGCATCGGCGCGGTTGTAGCGCCAGATCGCCTGGTAGTTGGGCGTCACCAGCCAGGCCGGCCCGTCACTCCCGACGGGCATCAGCAGCGCGGTGCGCAGCTCGCCGCTCCAGCCCGGCGCCGCGCCCTCGCCCAGCAGGGGCCGGCCGTCGGCACGCTTGACGCCGTCCGCCGCCCACTGCGCCAGCGTGCGGCAGTTGCCCGCCGGCTGCCCGCGCTCCAGGCAGCGGTGGCCGGACTCCGGGGCGTTGAAGCGCTCCAGCGCCGCGTCGGGCAGCGTCACTTCCACGCCCCAGGGCAGGCCGCTGCGCCAGCCCAGCCCGGCCAGGTAGCGCGCGGTGGTGGCCAGCGCGTCGGGCGTGCTGCCCACGATGTCCACCGTGCGCGCGCCCTCGACGGCGCCGTCCATGTAAGCCACGAAGGTGGCCGGCATGAACTGCGTCTGCCCGAAGGCGCCGGCCCAGGAGCCCAGGAAGGTGTCGGGCTGCACGTGCCCTTCCTGCAGCAGCCACAACGCGGCGAAGAAGTTGCGCCGCCGCTCGGCGCTGTCTAGGTTCAGGCAGGCGCGGCTCAGCGTGGCGTCCACCACCGGGTAGCGGCCCTGCACGCGGCCGTAGTCGGTCTCGATGCCGAACACCGCCACGTTGGTGGCCGCGTCCACGCCGTGGCGCTTGTCGATGGCGGCCAGCGCCGCGGCTTCGCGCGCCAGCAGCGCGCGGCCGTCGGCGATGCGCTCCTCGTCCACGCGCCGCATCAGGTAGTCCCAGATCGGCACCTGGAACTCCGGCTGCGCGGCGGTGGCGGCCTCGATCACCGGGCGCAGGTCCTGCGCCGCGCGCGTGTAGCGCTCGAAGGTGCGCACGCTCACCTGCGGCTGCTGTTCGGGCAGCCGCTTGCGCAGCGCCGCGATGCACGGCGCCAGGCCGTTGTCGGCGCTCTCAGGCTCGGCCTCGGGCTCGGCCGCCACGGCGCCCAGGGCCGCGAGGCTCAGCGTCGCCAGCAGGGCGGCGCGTCCGGGAAAGGATTTCAAAGGGGGCTCCTTCTCAAGGCGGGTGATGGATGAAGTCATGGCTCGCGAGCCAGGGGACAAGGATCGTGCAAGCACGCCGGTGACCTTGGTCACGAGGCAGGCCGCGCGCGGCTGCCTATGCTGGGCCGCACAGGAGGTCCGCATGGTGTCCAACGGCGTCGCTCCGGTCGTGGCGGTGAGTGTGGCCCTGGCGCTGGGCGGTTGCGCCGGCAAGCCCCCTCCGCCGCCGCCGCCCACGCTGGTCGTGGGCAGCATCGAGGCCGCGGCCGACCTCAATCCGAGCATCTCGCGGCGGCCCTCGCCGCTGCTGGTGCGCGTCTACGAGCTGAAGTCGGCCACGGCCTTCAACAACGCCGATTTCGTCTCGCTCTACCAGCGCGACCAGGCCGAGCTGGGTGCGGACCTCGTCGCGCGCGAGGAGTTCATGCTCGCGCCCGGCAGCTCGCGCCCCATCGAGCGCACGCTGGCGCCGGAGGTGCGCTTCATCGGCGTGCTGGGCGCCTTCCGCGACCTGGAGCACGCCACCTGGCGCAGCGTGCTGCCGGTGGAGCCCAACCGCACGCAGCAGGTGCGCATCCAGGCCCAGGGCCTGCGCCTGGCGGCCACCGTGCAGGTGCAGCCGCCGCAGCCGCAGGGGAAGAAGCGATGAGCCGGGTCCGGCGCCTTGCGGCTCACGGCGGTGCCGCGGTGGCGTTGGAGCGCGTGCGCCCATGAGCCGCCACAGCCCGGTCGTGTGGTCGCAGGGCATGTTCCTGCTGCCGCACCACTTCCAGCAGCAGGCGCGCCATGTCGAGTACCTGGTGGACATGCGCGCCCAGGCCGTGGGCTCCGCCTACGGCTGGGGCTTCTTCGAGCTGGTGCTGGACGAGGCGCTGCTGGCCGTGGGCCGCGTCGGCGTGGTGCGCGCCAGCGGCGTGCTGCCCGACGGCACGCCGGTGCGCATCCCGCAGACCGACGCACCGCCGCCGCCCCTGGACATCCCGCCCGACATGAAGGACGAGCTGGTCTGCCTGGCCGTGCCGCTGGCGCGCGAGGGCGTCAACGAGGTGGATTTCGACGAGTCCGCCTCGCCGCGCCCGGCGCGCTGGCTGGCGGTGGAGGAACCGCTGCGCGACCACACGCATGCCGAGGACGAGCCCGAGGCGGTGCAGACCGGCGCCTTGCGGCTGCGGCTGCTGCGCGCACGCGACGCCGCGGCGGGGCATGCGGCGCTGGGCCTGGCGCGCGTGCGCGAGCTGCGCAGCGACCGCCAGGTGGTGCTGGACCGCGGCTACATCGCGCCGCAGACGCGGCTGGACGCCACCGCGCAGCTCTCGGCCATGGCCACGCTGCTGCACGGCCTGATGCGCCAGCAGGCGCAGCAGCTGGTGCAGGGCATGGGGCAGCTCAGCCACGGCGTGTCGGAGATGGCCGGCTTCATGACGCTGCAGTCGCTCAATCGCGCCGAGCCGGTGTTCCGCCAGCTGGCGCTGGCGCCGCAGGTGCACCCCTTCCTGCTGCACCAGGCCTGCCTGCAGCTCGCCGGCGATCTCGCAACGCTGTTGAGCCCGGCGCGCCGCCCGCCCGACTACCCGCTGTACCGGCACGACGACCTGCAGGGCTCCTTCGCGCCGCTGGTGGAGGAGCTGCGCCGGCTGCTGACGCTGGCGCCGGAGCGCCATGCGCTGCAGATCGAGCTGGTCGAGCGCACCCACAGCGTGCGCACCGCGCTCATTCCCGACCCGGATCTGGCGCGCAAGGCCGGCTTCGTGCTGGCGGTCAACGCGCAGGTGGCCAGCGAGCAGCTGCGCCAGCGCTTCCCGGCGCAGTCCACGCTGGGGCCGGCGGACCGCATCCGCGATCTCGTGAACCTGCACCTGCCCGGCGTGCCGCTGCGGCTGCTGCCGGTGGCGCCGCGCCAGCTGCCCTTCCACGCCGGCTTCCACTACTTCGAGCTGGAGCGCGGCGGCGAGCTGTGGAAGCACATCGAGCGCAGCGGCAGCCTGGCGCTGCACGTGGCCGGGGACTTCCCCGGGCTGGAGCTGGAGCTGTGGGCGATCCGGCCATGAGGGGGCGCAGCGCGCTACGCAGAGGCTTGCCGGACCTGCGTCGCGAGCCGAGCCGCTTCGCGCGTCCCCTCGTCGCTTCCGCACAGCGGTAGCCCCAGCCTGCGCCCTACGTCGATCGGAGCGACCCCATGACCGACCGCGCCGCCTTCACCGACCCCTTCGCCGCCGGCGACGAGCAGCCGACCTTCATCCGGCCGAACCCGGGCGGACGCGGCGCGCCGCCGCGTCCGACGCCCTCGCCAGCCGACGGTGCCGCGCCGGAGGCCGCCGAGGCCGCGCTGCCCGACAGCGGCCTGAACCCGCTGGTGGCGCTGGCCAACCCGCTGCTGCTGGCGGTGCCCCAATTGCGCGCCACGCGCCGCATGGATGACCCGGCGGCGCTGCGCGCGTCGCTGGCCCAGGGCGTGCGCGACTTCGCCACCCGCGCCGCGTCCGCCGGCGTGCCGGCCGAGCGCGTGATGGCCGCGCGCTACGTGCTGTGCACCATGCTCGACGAGGCCGCGGCCGACACGCCCTGGGGCGGCAGCGGCGCGTGGGCAGGCCAGAGCCTGCTGGCGCTGTTCCACAACGAGGTGCAGGGCGGCGAGAAGGTGTTCCAGCTCATGGCGCGGCTGGCCGAGAAGCCCGCCGAGCACCGCGACCTGCTGGAGCTCATCTACTGCGCCCTGGCGCTGGGCTTCGAAGGCCGCTACCGCCTCATTCCCAACGGCCGCGCCCAGTTGGAGGCGGTGCGCGACAAGCTGGCGCAGATCCTGCGCCGCGAGCGCGGCGACTACCCGGCGCCGCTGGCGCAGCACTGGCAGGTGCAGGCCGCGCCGCGCCGCGCGCTGCACAGCAGCCTGCCGCTGGCCGCCGCGGCGGCCGTGGCGGCGCTGGCGCTGGCCGGCACCTACCTGGGCCTGTCGGCCTCGCTGGGCCGGCGCTCGGACGCGGTCTTTGCCGACATCCAGCGCCTGCGCCTGTCGCCGCCCGCGCTGGCGCTGCCCGCCGTGGCGGCCCCGGCGGCGCCGCCCCCCGTGCGCCCCGCCGCGCCGCCGCGGCTGGCGGGCTTCCTGCAGCCGGAAATCCAGGCCGGGCTGGTGGCGGTGCGCGACGACGTGGACCGCAGCATCGTGACGCTGCGCGGCGACGGCCTGTTCCCGCCCGGCAGCGCCACGCCCGCCGCGGCGCGCGAGGCCCTGCTGCAGCGCATCGGCGACGCGCTGGCGCAGGCGGGCGGCGCGGTGCTGGTCACCGGCCACACCGACAGCGAGCCGATCCGCACTGCGCGCTTCCCTTCCAACTGGCACCTGTCCGAGGCGCGGGCGCAGGCCGTGCGCGAGCGCCTGATCGCGCGCGGCGTGCCGGCCGGGCGCGTGCGCGCCGAAGGGCGCGCCGCCGGCGAGCCGGTGGCGCCCAATGACTCGGACATCAACCGCGCACGCAACCGCCGGGTGGAGATCACGCTGTTCGTGCCGGGCGGCAAGGGGTGAGACATGTTCAGGAAGCTGCTGGGCCTGGTCTTCAACCGCTGGGTGCTGCTGGCGGTGCTGCTGCTGGCGGCGGCACTGGTGCTGTGGATCGTCGGGCCGCTGCTGGCCATCGGCGAGCACCGACCGCTGGAAACCGAGCGCGAGCGCTGGATCGCCATCGCCGCCCTGGCCGGCGCCACGGCGCTGATGCTGGCCTGGAAGGCCTGGCGCGCGCGCCGGGGCAACCAGGCCGTGGTCGATCAGCTGCTGGCCGCGCCGCCCACGCCGGCCGAGGTGGAAAGCCCCGACCTCGCCGCCGTGCGCGAGCGCTTCGAGCGCGCGCTGCTGACGCTGCGCCGCGCGCGCTTCGGCGCCGCCGGGCTGCTCTCGGGCTGGGCCGCGCGCCTGAACGGACGCTACCTCTACGAGCTGCCCTGGTACCTCATCATCGGCGCGCCGGGCTCGGGCAAGACCACGGCGCTGCGCAATTGCGGGCTCAACTTCCCGCTGGCGCAGGCCATGGGGCAGGACGTGCTGCGCGGCGTGGGTGGCACGCGCAACTGCGACTGGTGGTTCACCGACCGCGCCGTGCTCATCGACACCGCCGGGCGCTTCACCACGCAGGACAGCGACCGCGACAACGACCGCACCACCTGGGGCGGCTTTCTCAAGCTGCTCAAGCAGGCGCGCCCGCGCCAGCCGCTCAACGGCGTGCTGGTGACGGTGTCGGTGCCGGACCTGCTCACGCGCGGCGCCATCGACCGCGCCGAGTACGCCGCGCATGTGCGCCAGCGCGTGCAGGAGCTGCACGAGCAGCTGGGCCTGCGGCTGCCGATCTACCTGCTGGTCACCAAGTGCGACCTGATGGCCGGCTTCGCCGAAACCTTCAGCCACCTGGGCAAGGCCGAGCGCGCCGAGCCCTGGGGCTTCACCTTCGATCTCGCAGGCAAGACGCAGGAGCACCTGCAGCGCTTCGGGCCGGAGCTCGACGCGCTGCAGCAGCGGCTCGGCGACGGGCTGATCGACCGGCTGCAGGACGAGCGCGACGCCGCCCGGCGCGCGCGCGTCTACGGCTTCCCCGGGCAGTTCGCGGCGCTGCGCGCGCCGCTGCAGGAGTTCGTCGACGCCGCCTTCTCGCCCTCGCCCTACGAGGTCGAGCCGCTGCTGCGCGGCGTGTACTTCGTCAGCGGCACGCAGGAGGGCACGCCCATCGACCGCGTGCTCGCCGCCGTGGCACGCAGCCACCGGCTGGAGCACGCCATTCCCGCGCCGCAGGCGGGCACGGGCAAGAGCTTCTTCCTGTCCCGGCTGATCACCGAGGTGGTGTTCGCCGAAAGCGGCGTGGCCGGCACCAACCTGGCCTGGGAGCGGCGCCGCGGCCTGCTCATGCTGGGCGGCTACGCCGCGCTGGCGCTGGTGACCACGCTGGCGCTGGCGGCCTGGATCAGCAGTTACGCCGGCAACCGCCGCTACCTGGACGGCGTGGCCGCGCGCGTGGACGCGGTACAGCGCCTGGTGCAGGGCACGCCCAACCGGGCCTCGGCCGAGCTGCAGCCCATCGTCCCGGCGCTGGAGGCCACGCGCGCCCTGGCCCGCGCCGGGCAGGACGACGAGGTGCCCTGGCTGGGCTTCGGACTGGATCAGGGCCGCAAAATGGACAGCGCCGCGCAGGCCGCCTACGAGCGCATGCTGGTGGACGCGCTGCTGCCGCGGCTGGCGCTGCGCATCGAGGCCCAGCTGCGCGGCACGAGCAGTGCGCCGGAGGCCGACTACGAGGCGCTCAAGGCCTACCTGATGCTGTACGACCCGACGCACTACGACGCCGCGGCGCTCAAGCGTCATGTCGAGGCGCTGTGGGACGCGGACTTCGGCCGCTCGCTCGACGCCGAGCGGCGCGCGGCGCTGTCGGTGCACCTGGAGGCGCTGCTGGCGCAGCGCATGGTGGTGTCGCCGCTGCCCCGCGACGACGCGCTGGTGCAGCAGGCGCGGCTGCGGCTGGCGGCGGTGCCGCTGCCGCAGCGCGTGTACCGGCGGCTGCGGCACCAGGGGCTGGGGCGCGAGTTCCCGGAGTTCACCATTGCGCGCGCCGCCGGCGCCAATGCCGCGCTGGTGTTCCAGCGCGCCAGCGGCGCACCGCTGACACGCGGCGTGCCAGGGCTGTTCTCCTACGACGGCTACCACCGCGGCTTCCAGAAGCAGGTGGCCCAGGTGGCCGAGGAGCTGGCCCAGGAGCAGGGTTGGGTGCTGGGCGTCGAGGAGGCCGCGGGCGGCGCAGCAGCACGGCTGACGGCCACCCCGGCGCTGGTGGACGAGGTGCGGCGCCTGTACCTGAACGATTACGCCTCGGCCTGGGAAGGCTTCATTGCCGACATCCGGCTGCAGCCGCCGGGCAACCTAACGCAGGCCATCCAGCTGGCGCGGCTGCTGTCGGTGCCCGATAACCCGCTGGCGCCGCTGCTCAGGGCCATCTCGCGCGAGACCACACTGGGCGCGCCGGACAAGGCGGCCGGCGTGATCGGCAAGACCGGGCAACAGGCGGGGCAGACCGTGGACAAGCTGCGCGGCCAGATCCTGGGCACGCTCACCGGCGGCACCACGCCAGCGAGCGACGGGCCGGGGCTGGAGGTGCAGCTGGTGGACGAGCGCTTTGCCGGGCTGCGCCAGCTCGTCACCGCGCCGGAGGGTGGCAAGGCGCCGCTGGAGGACACGATGGGCCTGATCGCGGAGCTGCACCTGCAGCTCACCGCCGCCGACATGGCGCTCAAGGGCGGCTCCGCCCCGCCGCCCTCGCCCGTGCCCGCCAAGGCGCGGGCCGAGGCCGCGCGCATGCCGCAGCCGCTGCGCGGGCTGCTCGACACCCTGGCCGCGAGCAGCGCGCAAGTCTCGCAGACCGTGCTGCGCCAGAGCCTGTCCAACGAGGTGCGCTCGGCGGTGGGCGAGTTCTGCCGTCAGGCCGTGGCCGGGCGCTACCCGCTGGACCGCCATGCCGCGCGCGACGTGACGCAGGCCGACTTCGCGCTGCTGTTCGGCCCGGGCGGCAAGATCGACCAGCTGTTCCAGCAGAAGCTCGCCGCCTACGTGGACACCACCACGCGGCCCTGGCGCTTCCGCGCCGTGGAAGGCACGCCGCTGGGTGGCGACAGCGGCTCGCTGCCGCAGTTCCAGCGCGCCGCCGCGATCCGCGAGACTTTCTTTGCCGGCGGGCCCACACCCTCGCTGCGGCTGGAGTTCAAGCCGCTGGAGATGGACCCGGGCATCTCGCAGTTCACGCTGGACGTGGACGGCCAGCTGGTGCGCTATGCCCACGGCCCGGCCATCCCGATGGCGGTGCAGTGGCCCGGGCCGCGCGGCAGCTCCCAGGTGCGGGTGCAGCTCATGCCGCCCAGCCCCACCGGCGCCTCGGGACTGGTCAAGGAAGGGCCGTGGGCGCTGTTCCGGCTCTTCGACAGCGTGCGCATCGACCCGGGCGGCGCGCCCGAGCGCTTCAAGGCGACTTTCGACATCGACGGCCGCCGCGCGGTGTTCGAGGTCACGGCCAGCAGCGTGCGCAACCCGTTCCGGCTGAACGAGCTGGCGGAGTTTTCCTGTCCGGCGGGGCTGTGAGCTCGCACATCGCGTGGGTGCCGCCGCCCCGGGCACGGCGCGATCGTGCCGCCACGTCGGCCTCCAGTGCCGGCGAGCGGTCCGAGGCGCCGGCCCAGTGTTGGAATCGACGCTGAACCGCGGCACCGTCCGCCCATCGCCGAGGAGAAAAAGATGACAAATGACCTTGAGCAGTCAGTCCAGCAGGCCCGCGACATCATCGCGGGACGGGACGTCTCGCCATCCGACGCCTTGTCGCTGGCGCAACGGTTGATGAAAGGCCGGCGCATCGGCCTGGCCCGCAAGGTGCTCGCCCGGGCCGCCGCGCATGACAGCCTGCGCCAGGACGCCGCGCTGCGGCTGCGCGTGGCGCAGAGGCAGGCCCTGTGCACCTACAAGGACCCGGACCTGCAGGAGGAGATCAAGCTCGACGCGGCGCAGAGCATCCTCAGCGAGGTCGAGGACCTGGAAACCACGGTCAACCAGGAAACGCTGGGCCTGGCCGGCGCGATCTACAAGCGCCGATGGGAGCAGACCGCGCAAGTACGCGAACTCGAAACGGCGCTGACCTACTACTACCGCGGGCTGGAGCAAGGCATCGCCGGCGATGTGGGCTACACGGCGATCAACGCGGCGTTCGTGCTGGATCAGCTGGCCGACCAGCAACGCATCGCCGGCCAGCCCGAAGCGCTGCAGTCCCTGGCCGCGCATCGCCAGGCGCTGGCGCGTGGCATCCGGGAGCAGATCGTCGAGATCCTGCCCGGCCTGCCCGCGCAGCCCGGCAAGGCCGAGCTGTCGGGCACCTGGTGGTACCTCGTGACGCTGGGCGAAGCCTTCTTTGGCCTGGGCCGCTTCGAGGAGGCGCGCCAATGGCTGCTGCGCGCCGCCGCACTCGGCGGCGTGCCCGACTGGGAGCGCGAGAGCACCGCGCGGCAGCTCGGCGCGCTGCTGCTCATGCGGCAGCGCGCCGGCGGCACACCGGACGAGCCAGCCCACGCGGAGGCGGTGGCCGTGCTCCGGGAGTTCCTCGGCCAGGACGCCGCCGCGCTGGAGTCGGTGTTGCGCGGCCGGGTGGGCCTGGCACTGTCAGGCGGCGGCTTCCGCGCCTCGCTCTACCACATCGGCGTGCTGGCCCGGCTGGCCGAGCTCGACCTGCTGCGCCATGTCGAGTACCTGTCCTGCGTGTCGGGTGGCTCGATCATCGGCGCGCACTACTACCTGGAGGTGCAGCGCCTGCTGCAGAGCAAGAAAGACGAGGAGATCGGCCGCGACGACTACATCAAGATCGTCAAGGACATCGAGCGGGAGTTCGTGGCCGGTGTCGGCACCAACATCCGCACGCGCATCGCCGCGGAGTGGTGGACCAATCTCAAGCTGATCTTCAAGCCCTCGTACTCCCGCACGCTGCGCGCGGGCGAGCTCTACGAGGAAAAGATCTTCTCGCGCGTGGCCGACGAGCGCGGCAACGAGCCGCGCCACCTGTCCGACCTGATGTTCACCCCCAAGGGGGCCGACGACGATTTCTCGCCCAAGGACTGCAACTGGCGGCGCTCGGCCAAGGTACCGATCCTGGTGCTGAACGCGACCTCGCTCAACACCGGCCACAACTGGCAGTTCACGGCCAGCTGGATGGGCGAGCCGCCGGCGGGCATCAACGCCGAGGTGGATGCCAACTACCGGCTGCGCCGCATGTACCTGGGAGATGCGCCCGAGGCGTACCGGCAGATCCGGCTGGGCCATGCCGTGGCGGCCTCGTCCTGCGTGCCCGGCATTTTCGAGCCCTTGTCGCTGCCCGACCTCTACGAGCGCATGCCTGGCGAGAAGCGCTCGGCAGTGCGTCCGCTGGTGCGGCTGGTCGATGGCGGGGTGTTCGACAACCAGGGCACCGCGGCGCTGCTGGAACAGGGCTGCTCGGTGCTGCTGGTCAGCGACGCCAGCGGCCAGATGGACGATTGCGACTTTCCCTCCAACGGGCTGCTGGGCGTGCCGCTGCGCGCCAACAGCATCCTGCAGGCGCGCGTGCGCGTGAGCCAGTTCGAGGAGCTGGCCAGCCGCCGCCGCGGCGGGCTGCTCAAGGGGCTGATGTTCGTCCATCTCAAGCAGGGCCTGGACAACCAGCCCGTGGACTGGATCGGCTGCACCGACCCCTCGCCCACGCCCGTGGAGATGCCCATACTGCCCCACGGCGTGCAGCGGCAGGTGCAGCGCCGGCTCGCCGCCATCCGCACCGACCTGGACTCCTTCTCGGAGATCGAGGCGAAGTCGCTGATGGGCTGCGGCTACCTGAGCACGGTGCATGCCCTGAAGCGGCCGGTGCTGGGCTTTGCCGCCGGGCCCGGGCAGCGCCACGACTGGGACTTCCTCAAGGTGCTGCCGCTGCTGAGCGACCCGCGCCCCGACCCGGCCTACCTGCGCCAGCTCGATGTCGCGGGCAAGCTCTTCTTCAAGGTCTGGATGCTGATGCGGCAGCTGCAGCTGCTCGCCGGCGTGCTGGCCATGGCCTTGCTGGGCATCGCGCTGCGGGTGGCCTGGCTGCAGTGGGACCAGCCGGTGCTGAACCTGAAGGTCAGCGACTTCGCCATCGGCCTGGCATTGGCCGCGCTGTCGGCGCTGGGGCTGGGCTTCATCGGCAAGGCGCTGCGCTTTCGCAAGACGGCCAACGACGTGCTCATCGGCGTGGGCGCGGCCACCCTGGGCTTCCTGGTCGCGCGGCTGCACCTGCATGTGCTTGACCGCCTCTTCCTGCACCAGGGCCGGCTGGACCGTCTCAAGGACAACCGCCCGCCCAGCGCGGCACGCCCGGCGCCTTGAGCGGCGGCGGCCCGGTATGCAGGGCTTGCCGCCTGTACCGTGGTGAGCGCTTCAAGCCGACTTTCGACATCGACGGCCGCCGCGCCAGCCTCCCTCACGCCTCGTACAACTCCAGCGGCAACCCGTCCGGATCGGCGAAGAATGTAAAGCGCTTGCCCGTGAACTCGTCGCGCCGCACCGGCTCGACGGCCACGCCCCGCGCCTCCAGCCGTGCCTTGGCCTGCTCGACGTCTTCGACTGCAAACGCCAAATGCCGCAGCCCGCGCGCTTCCGGGTAGGAAGGGCGCGGCGGCGGATCGGGGAAGGAGAACAGCTCGATCTGCGCGCCGTCGGGCAGCGCCAGGTCCAGCTTCCAGGAGCCGCGTGGCGCCCGGTGGTGCTCGCCCAGCACCTTCAGCCCCAGCACCTCGACGTAAAAACGCTTCGAGGCCTCGTAGTCGGAGCAGATGACGGCGGCGTGGTGGATGCGAAGCAGCATGGCGGGTGGGTGGGAATTCAGGCCAGGGGTTGCGGCAAGTTTCCCACCCACACCCCCACCGCCGTGAAGTTGTCCTGCCCCGGCGCCGCGCGCGCCTCGATGCGCGCGCACATGCCCTGCAGCCACGCTTCCACGCAGGAGGACTGCGCCAGCGTGTCGGCCAGGTCCTGCGGCTGCAGCGCGCCCCACCAGCCGTCGCTGCACAGCAGGTAGACGTCGCCCTCCTCCAGCACCGCGGCCGCGGCCGGCGTGTGCGGCTCCACCTCCTCGGGCATGCCCAGCGCGGCCATGAGCTGGTTGCGGCGCGGATGCTCCAGCGCCTGGCGCTCGGTCAGCAGCCCGGCGTCGCGCAGCTGCTGCACCAGGCTGTCGTCGCGGGTGAGCAGCTCCACGGCGCCGCCGCGCAGGCGGTACAGGCGCGAGTCGCCCACGTGCGACCACAGCACGCGCCGGTCCGGCGCGTCGAGCCACAGCGCCACCACCGTGGCATGCATGCGCTCCTGGCCCACGGCGCCCTGCTGCGCCTGCCGCAGCTGCTCATGCGCGTCCGCGACCACGCGCGTCAGGATCGCCGGCTCGAGCGCGGCATCCGGGGCGGACAGCCCGGCCGCGACCGCCTCCACCACGCAGCGCGCGGCCAGCGCGCCGTCGCGATGGCCACCCGCGCCGTCGGCCAGCACGGCCCAGCGCCGCGCGCCCTCGCCGCCGGTGCGCCAGTCGTCCTCGTTGCGCTGGCGCGCGCCGCAGCCGCTGCGCCCGGCCATGGCGACCTCACTCATGGCTGCCACGTTCCGCCGACCCGGAGCCCGGCCGCGCCTGCCGCAGCCGCTGCAGCTGCTGCTCGTAGGCCGCCAGGAAGGCCTTGCCGAAGAGCGTGTCGAAGTCCTCCTGCGCCTCGCCGCGGATGGCCTCGAAATGCTGCAGGTACAGCTCCCACAGCCGGGCCCGGCGGTTCATGGGCAGCACGCTGTCGAGCATGGAGCGTGCGCCGAGCTTGGCCTCCAGCGCCTGCGGCGCGAAGCGGCCCAGCACGCCCTCCAGCGCGGCGCGGGTGCCGGCCATGGTGCCGATGGCGTGGCCGACCAGGTCCTGCATGGCGTCGGTCATGGCGGCCGGGCCGTCCAGGAAGCCGCGCATCGGCGGCTGCAGCAGCTGCTCCAGGGCCGACTGCGCATCGGGCGAGAATTTCAGCGGGTTGTTGTTGCGGGCCTGGATGACGGTGACGTCGGCATGCAGCTCCTGCTTGGTGGTGGCGCGCACCGACATCAGCTCCAGCGTGCCCTCCACCGCGTTGCGCAGCAGCTGCCCGGCCGCGCGCATCGTCTCGGCCGTCGGCCCCTGCGGCAGCTTGGGCCGCACGCCGGCGCCTTCGCAGAAGGCGTCCCACAGCCCGGCCTCGTCCGCGACCGGCCGCGCCAGGGCCGCCGCGGCGCCGGGCGGTGCCACCGGGGCCGGGATCGGCGTCGGGGTCGGCGCCATGACCGGCACGGCCTTGGGCGGATTGAAGACGGCGTGCAGCTCCGGCGTGTCGTCGGGCCGCGAGGCCGCGCCGGCCGCGGCGGGCGGCGCGGCGCCGAACAGCACCAGCGGATCGCGGCTCAGCGCCGCCGCGTCCGCCGTGTCGCGCGTCGGCACGCCGAGCTGGGCCACGAAGTCGCCCAGCGGGTCGTCCCCCGCGCGCAGGTTGAACGCCTCGTCGATGGGGCGCGGCGCGGCACCGGGAATGAGGTCGTCGAACAGACCTTCGCCCCTGGGCGCGGCGCCGGCCCCGGCGCCGGCGGGGCGCGGCGGCGCGAAGGGGTCGAAATCGTCGGGCAGGCGCGGCGCGGGCGCCGCGGCGTCGGCCCGGGATGCCGTGGGCAGCTCCGGCAGGTCGGCAAAGGGATCGCCGGACAGCGCCTGTGGCGGCACGCCGTCGAGGCGCGGCGGCAGCGGCGTCGGCGTGGCGTCCACGGCGCGCGCGGACCCGGCGGGCAGCAGCGCCGTGGCGTCAACATCGACATCGCCCTCGTCGAGCACTTCGAGCAGGTAGCCGCCGATGCGGACCTGGTCGTGGTGCGCCAGCGGCATGGACTGTCCTTGCGCCAGCGCCTGGCCGCGCACGCTGATGGGGTTGGCACTGCCGACGTTGGTGATGACGAAGCCCGCGGCGTTGCGGCTGATCTGCGCCTGCTGGCGCGAGATGTGGCGCTCCGGGTCGGGCAGCGCCAGCGTGTTGTGGTCGGAGCGGCCGATGGTGCCCTCGCGCTCGAAGCGCGCCATGATGGGCCGCGACAGCGGCTGATCGTTGAGCGACACGGCGCGCAAGGTGAGGCTCATGGCATCGGTCCCGATGGCAAGGTCGTACCGGCCATGCTCGCCTTCGTTGCCGGCATGCTCAAGCTACGAAAGTCATGCCGCCAGCCTGCGCTGCTGCCGCCAGGCGGGCATGCGGACGTTGAACAGCGCCCGCCCGGGCTCCAGCAGCACCAGGGCGCGCGCCGCGAGCAGGCGCTGGCGCTGCGTGCCCTCGCGCAGCACGCGCGCGGCCTGCTGCGCCGAGGGCGGCTCGCCCATGAAGACGCGCCGGCCCGGCGCCAGGCTGGAGGCCCGCGCCTCCCACCAGCGCTGCACGCGCTCGCGGTCGGGCCAGGGCAGGCTCTCGTCCTCGTCAAGGGCCACGTCGTCGTCGCGCGGATCGCCGCTCGGCCCGCCGGCCGGCACGGGCGGACGGCGCTCCAGGTCCAGGTCCGCCAGGTCGGCGCCGGTGACGAGCGAGAAGGCCTCGCCGGCCAGGCGCGCCAGGGCCGGGTCGTCCATCAGCCCGATGAGCCAGGGCAGGTGCCGCACATCGCCCAGCACGCCGACGGCGCGCACCAGCCGCCGCCGCAGCGCGGGCGCCTGCCGCGCGCGCTGCGACAGCGCAGCCACCAGCTCCTGCGCGGCCGCAAACGCCGAGGCCTGCAGCAGCAGGCCCAGCGCCGCCTCGGCCGCGGGCTCCTCACCCTGCGCCAGTGCCGCCAGCCGGCGCAGCGCGGGGCCACGGTCGCCCAGCAGGCAGGCAGCCCAGGCCGCCTGCGGCCCGACCTCGGCATCGTCCAGCGCGGCCAGCGCGTGCTCCAGCAGATCGGCCCGGCCCAGGACCGCGGCCGTGCGCAGGGCCTCGGCGCGCAGCACCGGCGCCTCGCCGCGCAGGGCCGCCAGCAGCGGCGCGCCGGGGTCCACACCATGCAGCCGGCAGGCGGCCAGGCCCAGGGCGCGGCGCGACGCATCAGGTGCCAACAGCAGCGCCTGCACCGTGCCCTGCAGCGAGCCTGCCGACAGCCAGCCCAGAGCGGACAGCAGCCCGCGCCGCGCATCCGGTACTTCGGCGGCGACGGCCAGCAGGCGCTCCAGCGCGGGCTGGTCGCGCTCGCCCAGGGCCAGGACCGCGGCGGCGAACACCGCGCCCGCGCCCGGGCTGGCCAGCGCCTCGGTGCACAGCCGCCGGCCGTACGCTCCGGCCACCACCAGGCCGTCGAGGTGGGCGGCGATGCGATCGTCCAGGCGCCGCAGGTGGCGCAGCCGCACATGCGGGGCGCGCACCAGCACCGAGCGCACGTGGCGCAGGTGCGCGCAGTCCTCGGCGTGCTGCTGCACGACGGCGGCGACGGGCGGGCGGTCCAGGCCTTGCATCGCGCCCATGCTGGGCCGCCAGGGCGCCGGGACAAGCGACCAAAGTCACGCGCCAGCCGGACGTGGAAAGGCGACACTGCAACCAGTCAAGTCACGCCCGTGCCGGGGCCATGCCATGAACAGCAAGCTCAATCTCCAGGTGCAGGCCGGTGTGCTGTGGGCGGTGGCCGCGGCACTGGGGGGTTGCGCGGCCAATGACCCGGCCGGCAAGCCCGAAGCGTCGGCCGACGCGCCCTCACCCGTTGCGACCACGCCGGCCCCGGCGCCGCAGCCCGCGGTGTTGCCCGTGCCGGGACCGGCCTCGCCGGCGGCGCAGCAGCAGGCGCAGAAGATGGCATTGGGGGCGGTGAGCACGCTGGAAGCGGGCCAGGAGGTGCAGGCCCGCGCCGAGCTGCAGCGCGCGCTGGCGCTGGACCCGCAGAACAAGCTCGCGCAGAGCCTGCTGCGCCAGATGAGCGAGCCGGTGATCACGCCGCGCGAGTCCTTCAGTTACACCGTGCGCCCGGGCGACACGCTCTCCAGCATCGCCGAGCGCTTCATGGGCGACAAGTTCCTGTTCTACGCGCTGGCGCGCTTCAACGACATCAAGGTGCCGCGCCAGCTCTCCAGCGGCCAGGCGCTGCGCGTGCCGGGCACCGGGCAGCCGGCCGTGGTCGAGCGCGAGCGCCCGGCGCCACGGGCCCAGGCGCCGGAGCCCGTGCGCAGGCCGCCCACGGCCGTGGCCGAAAAGCCCGCCCCCGTGACCGAGAAGGCCGGCCCCGTGGCCGAGAAATCCCCGCCGGTGTCCGAAAGACACGTGCCGCCGGCCGAGAAGCCCGCTGCGCCCGTACCGGTGGTTGCGCCGGTGACGGCCCCGCCGGCGCCTGCGGCCGCGCCGCCCGGGCCCTCGCCGGCCGAGCGCGCGCTGCTCAGCGCCGAGGCGGCGGAGCGGGCAGGCAATGTGGAGAAGGCGATGGCCGAGGTCCAGCAGGTGTCGGGACTGGAGCCGGGCTCGCCGCTGGCCTCGCGGCAGGTGGCGCTGAAGAAGAAGCTGGTGGGCCGCATGGCCAGCAACGCCCGCGGCGCCTTCGCCCGCCAGGACCTGGACGGCGCCATCCGCCACTGGGACCGCGTGCTGCAGCTCGACCCGGGCAACGACACCGCGCGGCTGGAGCGGCAGCGGGCGGTGGCGTTGAAGGAGAAGGTAGGGACGTTGAAGTAAGGCTCCGGGGGAGCGGGGGCGGGCGGGACGGAGCCGCCGTCACGCCGCCAGCGCGGCACCGAGCAGGTCCAGGAAGCGCTGCGCCGCCACGCCCAGCGGGCGCTGCTTCGGCACGATGGCGCGGTAGGGCTCCAGCGCCTGGTGCAGGCGCAACGGCAGCACGCGCAGCAGGCCTTCCAGCTCGTGCCGCGCCGCCAGGGCGGCCGGCAGAACCGCCACCATCGGCGCCTCGCTGATGAGGAACACGGTGGTGTGCATGGAGGCCGTCTCCACCAGGTTGCGCGGCGTGTCCAGCCCGTGCAGCCGGAATTCCTGCTCCAGCAGCTCGCGCATTGGCGAAGGCCGCGGCTGCAGCACCCAGGGATCGCGCATCAGCGCCGGCAGCGTGAGCTCCTTGTCGCGCGCACGCGAGTTGCGGGGCCCGACGACCACGCTCAGGGGCTCGGCCGCCAGTACCGTGGAGTCGTAGTCGCCATGGGCATGGCCCTCGGTGATGCGGCCAATGACCAGGTCCAGCTCGCCCTGGTCCAGCAAGTCGAGCAGGTGATCGCTCGTTTCCGTAACGATGCGCACCTTCAGCAGCGGCCGCTCGCGCTTGAGCGCGGCCACGGCCCGCACCAGCAGCGTGGGCGAGGACGCCGCGATGCAGCCCACCGCCAGCACGCCACCCCCGCCTTCGCGCAGTCCCTCCAGCGTGCGCGCCAGCGCCTCCAGCGACCCGTGCAGCCCTTCGAAGTGCGCCATCACGGCGGCACCCGCAGCGGTCGGGCGCAGGCCACGGCCGGCGCGCTCGAACAGCGGCAGCTCCAGCGTCGCCTCCAGCTCCTGGAGCATCTGCGTCGCTGCCGGCTGCGTCATGCCCAGCTCGGCCGCCGCCGCGCGCAGGGTGCCCAGGCGTTGCAGCGCCAGCAGCAGCGCCACTTGGCGCAGCCGCAGGCGCTGCAGCAGATGACGAGCGGAAACCAGGCCGTTCATCGATAAGCCCTACCTATCGACAGTTCATAACATTTAAGTTTACGCGTATAGGTCGTCTCCCTAGCATCCGCTTCCATCCCTACAACGACATGGAGACGACGATGAAGCGAAGCACTTGGCGGCTGCCTTCGTTGCTGCAATCCGGGCTGGCTGCGGCCCTGGCGGGCATGGCCGCCACGCCCGCCCTGGCGCAGGAGTGGCCCGCGAAGCCGCTGCGCATGCTGGTGGGCTCGGCACCCGGCGGCGGCACCGACGCCGCGGCGCGCGCGGTGGCTGACAAGCTGGGCCCGGCGCTCAAGACCACCGTGGTGGTGGAAAACAAGCCCGGCGCCTCCAACACCCTGGCGCCGGCCGAGGCGGTGCGCGCCAACGACGGCCACAGCCTGGTGATGGGCGTGTCCACCGCCCACGCGATCGCGCCTTACCTGATCAAGCTCTCCTACAACAACGAGCGCGACCTGGTGCCCGTGGCCTATGTCGGCGCCGTGCCCAACGTGCTGGTGGTCAACAAGGAGCTGGGCCTGAACACGGTGAACGACCTGGTCGGGCTGATCCGCAAGCAGCCGGGCAAGGTGAACTTCGCCAGCAGCGGCGCCGGCAGCACGCAGCACATCGCCGGCGAGCTGTTCCGCGAGGCCGCGCACGCCGACATCACGCACGTGCCTTACCGCGGCAGCGCCCCGGCGCTGGTGGACCTGATGGGCGGCTCGATCCAGATGAGCTTCGACACCATGTCCTCCGTGCTGCCGCACATCAAGGCCGGCAAGGTCAAGGCGCTGGCGGTGGCATCGCCCAGGCGCAGCCCGCAGCTGCCCGACGTGCCCACCACCGCCGAGGCCGGCCTCAAGGACGTGGAGATGAGCGCCTGGTACGGCGTCTACATGCCCGCCGCCACGCCGAAGGCGGTACAGGACAAGGTGCATGGCGAGGTCACGCGCATCGTGCAGATGCCCGACGTGAAGGCGCGGCTGGAGGCCATCGGCATGGAGGTGCAGCCCATGAGCCAGGCGCAGTTCCAGGCCTTCCACAACGCCGAGAACAAGCGCTACGCGGAGCTGATCAAGCGCCGCGACATCCGGCTGGACTGAGGCCGGTTGAGCTTGAAACCGACTGGAGAAGCAGCATTCATGACTTCTGACGACAAGAGCCCCGTGGTGGCGCTGACCCTGGGCGACCCGGCCGGCATCGGCCCCGAGCTGATCGCCCGGCTGCTGGCCCGACCCGATGTCACGACCCAGGCGCGGGTGGTGCTGGTGGGCGATCCCTGGCTGTGGGCCGAGGGGCAGCGCATCGCCGGCGTGGAAGTGGCCTGCGACATGGTGGCGGACTTCGCCGCGGTGCGCCGGCGCCCGGCCGGCAGCCGCGCGGCCTTCCTCGCCATGGACACGGTGCGGCCCGAGGCCGTGCGCCGCGGCCAGGCGGGCGCCGCCGGCGGCGCCTCGGTGCTGGCGGTGCTGAACCGCTGCATGGACGCGACGCTTGCGGGCGAGGTGGACGCCATCTGCTTCGCGCCGCTCAACAAGCACGCCATGAAGCTCGGCGGCCTCGGGCACGAGGACGAGCTGCACCACTTTGCCGAGCACCTGGGCGTGCAGGGCTACTTCTGCGAGTTCAACACCCTCGACGGGCTGTGGACCTCACGCGTGTCCTCGCACATTCCGCTCAAGGACGCGGCCTCGGTCCTCAGCATCGAGCGCATCCAGGCCGCCGCCACGCTGATCTACCGCTCGCTGCAGGCCAACGGCGTGGAACGTCCGCGCGTGGCGGTGGCCGGCTTCAATCCGCACAACGGCGACGGCGGCACCTGCGGGCGCGAGGAGATCGACGTGATCGCCCCGGCGGTGGCCGCGCTCAACGCGGCCGGGCTGCCGGTGGTGGGGCCCTACCCGGCCGACACCATCTTCCTCAAGGCGCGCGACGGCGGGCTCGACGCCATCGTGACCATGTACCACGACCAGGGCCAGATCGCGCTGAAGCTGCTGGGTTTTTCCAAGGGCGTGACGGTGCAGGGCGGCCTGCCCATCCCGATCACCACGCCGGCGCACGGTACCGCCTACGACATCGCCGGCCAGGGCCGGGCCGACGTCAACGCCACGGCCAACGCCTTCGCCATCGCCTGCCGCATGGGCCGCGCCCTGCGCGCGCGCCACCTCTGGCCGGCCAGCATGGCCTGAGCCGCCGCTTCCTTCACGAAACCGAACAACAGACGGAACTCATGAAGATCACCAAGATCCGCGCCCGCGTCTTCGAATGGCAGGGCCCCACCGTGCCGCCGCAGGGCAACTTCTGCTCCAACGCCATGGACCTGGTGTGGGACAACAAGGCCCACGCCGGCGCCGACGACACCATGGACACCTTCCGCTTCCACGGCTGGACCGTGGTGGAAGTGGAGACCGACACCGGCCTCGTCGGCCTGGGCAACGTGGCGCTGGCGCCGCGCATCGCCAAGGCCATCATCGACCAGTACCTCGCGCCGCATGCCCTGGGCCAGGACCCCTGGGACTACGAGTACATCAACCAGCGCATGTACCGCGCCACCCACGCCTGGGGCCGCAAGGGCGTGGCGATGGCCGCGATCTCGGCCATCGACATCGCCATCTGGGACATCCTGGGCAAGTCGGTGAACAAGCCGGTGTTCAAGCTGCTGGGCGGGCGCACCAAGGAGAAGATCCCCTGCTACTACTCCAAGCTCTACCGCACCGACCTGGGCGAGATGCAGCGCGAGGCGGAGACCTTCCTCAAGCAGGGCTTCAAGGCCTTCAAGATGCGCTTCGGCTACGGGCCGCAGCACGGTCAGCGCGGCGTGGTGGAAAACCTGAAGTCCGTGGAGGCGGTGCGCGAGGTCATCGGCTACGAGAACGACCTGATGCTGGAGTGCTACATGGGCTGGAACGTGGAGTACGCCAAGCGCATCCTGCCCAAGCTGGAGAAGTACCAGCCGCGCTGGCTGGAAGAACCAGTGATTGCCGACGACATCGACGGCTACGCCGAGCTGAACCAGCTGACCAGCATCCCCATCTCCGGCGGCGAGCACGAGTTCAGCCTCTACGGCTTCAAGCAGCTGCTGGACCGCAAGGCCGTGAGCGTGGTGCAGTACGACACGAACCGCGTGGGCGGCATCACCATGGCGCACAAGATCAACGCGCTGTGCGAGGCCTACTCGGTGCCGGTCATCCCGCACGCGGGCCAGATGCACAACTACCACCTCACCATGAGCAGCCTCAACTGCCCCATGAGCGAGTACTTCCCGATGTTCGACGTGGAGGTGGGCAACGAGCTCTTCTACTACATCTTCTCGGGCGAGCCGGTGGCCGAAGACGGCTTCCTGCAGCTGCGCGACGACGTGCCCGGCCTGGGCCTGACGCTGCGCACCGACTACCTGGACCAGTTCCGCATCATCGAGTGAGGCAAGCCGCCATGAGCCAACGACGCTACGAGGGCGTGTTCCCGGTGGTGCCCACCATCTTCCACGCCGACGGCACGCTCGACCTGCCCGGGCAGCTGCGCTGCGTGGACTTCATGATCGATGCCGGCTCCAACGGGCTGTGCATCCTGGCCAACTTCTCCGAGCAGTTCGCGCTCTCGGACGAGGAGCGCGAGACGCTGACGCGGGCCATCCTGGAACACGTGGCCGGCCGCGTGCCGGTGATCGTCACCACCACGCACTTCAGCAGCGCGGTGTGCGCCGCGCGCAGCCGCCGCGCCCAGGACATGGGCGCCGCGATGGTGATGGTGATGCCGCCCTACCACGGCGCCACGCTGCGCGTGGGCGAGGCGCAGGTCGCGGACTTCTTCCGCACCGTGTCCGAGGCCATCGCCATCCCGGTGATGGTGCAGGACGCGCCACTGGCGGGCACGCCGCTGTCCGCGGCCTTCCTGGCGCGCCTGGCGCGCGAGACGGCCAACGTGCGCTACTTCAAGATCGAGGTGCCGCAGGCGGCCAACAAGCTGCGCGAGCTCATCGCGCTGGGCGGCGCGGCCATCGAGGGCCCGTGGGACGGTGAGGAAGGCATCACGCTGTGGGCCGACCTGGAGGCCGGCTGCACCGGGGCGATGACCGGCGGGGGCTTCCCCGACGCGATGCGCGCCATCGTGGACGCGTACCGGCAGGGCCGGCGCGACGAGGCTTTCGACCTGTACCAGCGCTGGCTGCCGCTGATCAACTGGGAGAACCGGCAGGCCGGCTTCCTGGCGGCCAAGGCGCTGATGGAGGCCGGCGGCATCATTCAATGCAGCGCGCCGCGCCATCCCTGGCCGGACCTGCATGCGTCCATCCGCCAGGGGCTCATCGACATCGCACGCCGGCTCGACCCGCTGGTGCTGCGCTGGGCACGTTGACCAGCGCTTGCCGCCTCAACCAGCCATGCTCGACATGAAACTCAACCTGATCGGCGGCGCCTGGGTCGAAGGCGCCGGGGTATGCCAGAACATCAACCCCTCCGACACGCGCGACGTGGTGGGCGAGTACGCGCAGGCCGACGCCGCGCAGGCGCGCCAGGCCATCGCCGCCGCGCATGCCGCCGCGCCGGCCTGGGGCCTGTCCACGCCGCAGCAGCGCTTCGACATCCTCGACGCCGCCGGCAGCGAGATCCTGGCCCGCAAGGCCGAGCTGGGCGACCTGCTGGCGCGCGAAGAGGGCA
>NZ_JABBFW010000003.1 GCF_012927045.1 Azohydromonas caseinilytica
CAAGACAAGCCTGGCAACGCATCAAAATAAGCCTTGAAACGGAGTCGTTCGAGACGGCCTTCGGCACCGGCAAAGCTGGCCGGTATATGCCGACTCTGGGTGGCCGGATTACGCCGACGCGTGACAGCCGCCGAGGAACAGCTCCAGCCGGTCGTCGTAGAGCCGCACGCGCAGCCGGTGCCCGATGAGCCGCGACGGCACGGTATAGAACACCTTGCGCAGCCTGAAGCCGCACGCTGAGGTCATGTACACCAGCGTCTCCTCGTAGTCGCCAAGTGCGCGCGGCCGGCAGCGGCGGCAGCATGGCGCGCTCGGCCTCGATGCGCGGCCGGCAGCGCACGTTGTGGCGGCTGACGATCTCGTCGATGAAGTGCCGGTAGGCCTGCAAGTCGGCGAAGTCGGCGCTGCCGCGCAGCAGCAGCGCGTCACGGATGGCGCTCTTGAGGTGCCCGTGCGGGCTCTCGATGGCGCCATTCTCGTGCACGACGCCGTGCACACCTTGCCGGGGCAATGCACCGGTGTTGGTCTCGATGGCTTGCAGCACAAGGCAGCAACTGACCGCTGTCCGCCGCGCTGTTGCCAAGCTCGGCGGCTTGTGATGATGTGCGCCGTGTCGTCCACCGCCGTTTGCGCGTTGTAGCTGGGATCAAAGCCACCGCCGGTGCGCTTCTTGATGCGGCTGTCCGGGTCGGTGAAGTTCTCCTGCGCCTTGGCTCGGGCACGCCGAAGTCGCGCTTGTAGCGCCCGCCCTTCTTGGGCTTGCCGTCCGGGCCGCGAGGGCGCCTGTCGTCGTCATCGCTGCGCCCGCGCTCGGTGTCGGCATCGCGTTGGCGCTGCTCCAGCCGCTGACGGGCTTGCGCGATGGCCTTCAAGCGCACCTCGCGCCGCTGGATCTCGGCCGGAATGTCGAGCTCGGGCTCGTTGGCCTCGGCCTCATCGATGCTCTTGGCTCGCTGCAACAGCGCATCGATCTGGGCCTTGAGCTCGGCTTCGGCCAGCTGCATGCGCTCATAGCTCATCGCCTTGTGGCGGCTGGCGTTGGCCTTGGTGCCGTCGATGGCCACCGTGCCGAGCTTGACCAGCCCCATCTCGCGCGCGAGCTGGACCACCTGCACGAACAGCGCGCCGAGCTCCTGGAGGTGCAGCGCCCGGAAGTCGCGGATCGTGCGGTGGTGCGGGAAATTGCCCGCGGCCAGGAAGCGAAACGCCAGGTTCTCGTGTAGCCGGCGCTGAATCTTGCGCGAGCTGAACACGCCCGTGGCGTAGCCGTAGACCAGCAGCTTCACCGTCATCGCCGGGTGAAAGGGCTGGTTGCGCGAGCTGCCCCCGGCATAGCGTGCGTGGAACGCGCTCAGGTCCAGCGCATCGACCGTGTCGCTGATGAAGTACGCCAGGTGCCCCTCGGGCAGCCAGTCCTGCAGCGAGGCTGGCAGCAGCATGAGCTGGTCGGGTGTGTAGGGGCGGTAGCTGGTGGCCATCAGGTCAATGCGCGGGTCGTGCCCTCAATGGTCCGCGACCCCGTTCTGCCGCCTACGCTCCTAGGTCTATAGCGTGTATCAATTTGTGTGTTTTTGGTGACGTAGCTCATTGACACAACGCGGATGCCCCTTACAAAATCTGTTGCACCGCAGCAAAAACACTTGGAGGGGCGCGTATGGCTATCGGCACTGTTAAGTGGTTCAACGATGCAAAGGGCTTTGGCTTTATCCAGCCGGCCGACGGCGGGGCAGATGTATTTGCCCATTTTTCCGCCATTCAGATGGAAGGCTTCAGGACTCTTAAACAAGGCAGCCGAGTGAGCTTTGAAATCGTAAAAGGTCCCAAGGGGGAACTGGCTCAGAACATCCGAGCTATCGACGCAGCGTCGGACTTGCCCAGTGACGAATTACGCTGAAGAGAGCGAGTAAACCTTGGTGAGAGCCTTGACTTGTCTTGCAAAGATGAAAGCTCTTTGGTAATGGCGATTTGCTTGGCCTGAACGCCATGTTTGCCACAAGCATGACGCTTCAGGCTGCTCGGGAATGCCTGGGCTTCTCACCTCGGTTCTGCAACGACGATCATCTTTGGTATGAACTTACCGTTGCCTTGGCTAGATGACGAATACTCGCCCTTGCCATCGCCTGCCCTGGCTCTAGGGGCTGATTCGCCCGCACCAGGTTTGCTGGCCGCTGGCGGAAGACTTACGCCAAAGCGGTTGCGCGAGGCTTACCGCAATGGCATTTTCCCATGGTATTCGCAAGACCAACCCGTACTATGGTGGGCACCTGACCCACGCTTGGTACTGCCAGTGACGGAGTTCCGGCTCCATCGCTCACTACGCAAAAAGCTGCAACGCTTCTTGGATACGCCCACTTGTGAGATGCGTATTGACAGCGCCTGCACCACAGTCATACATGCCTGTGCTTCCGTATCGCGGGATGGTCAGGACGGCACCTGGATCGTGCCAGCGATGCAGCACGCATACGGTGCTTGGCATGCGGCAGGCTGCGTCCATAGCTTTGAAACTTGGATAGACGGTGAGTTGGTGGGCGGACTCTACGGCGTTGGCCTAGGGCGGATGTTCTTCGGCGAGTCGATGTTCTCAACACGCACAGATGCCTCGAAGATCGCTTTAGCAGCTTTGATTTGCTTTTGCCGTATCCACCAGATCAGGCTCGTTGATTGCCAACAGAACACTGCGCATTTGGCTTCTTTGGGAGCACGAGAAATAGCGCGGACTGATTTCCTGAGGCATCTAGCTGCCACAGTGGATGCTGAGCCAGTGCGAGACTGGATCTATGATGAGTCGATGTGGGCGCAGTTAGGGTTGCGCCCCACGACCAGAGGATCTCCGTGACCGCTCCAAAGGAACTACCCCTCGCGTCGCTACAGTTCTATGCTACGGCGCCCTACCCGTGCAGCTATCTGTCTGGCCGGCTAGCGCGTTCGCAAGTAGCTACTCCAAGTCATCTTATTCATGCTGACGCTTACTCGGAACTGGTAGCCCGCGGTTTCAGGCGCAGCGGTCTTTTCACCTACCGGCCGTATTGCGACGGTTGCCGTGCGTGTGTCCCGTTGCGTGTACCGGTTCAGCAGTTCAACCCTTCCCGTAGCCAACGCCGAGCATGGCAAGCGCACCGGAGTTTAGTTGCGCGAGTGCTGCGGCTGTGCTTCTTGCCTGAGCACTATCAACTTTATCTGCGTTATCAATCAGGGCGCCACAGTGGAGGTGGGATGGACCACGACAGTGTGGACCAGTACACCCAGTTCTTGCTGCAAAGTCGCGTCAACTCGCGGCTGGTCGAGTTTCGCGAGCCTAGTGAATCCGGGCTGGGAGCACTGAAAATGGTTTCCATCCTGGACGTGCTCAGCGATGGATTGTCCGCTGTCTACACCTTCTACGACCCCGATGACCACGCCAGCTACGGCACCTATAACATCCTCTGGCAGATCGAGCAGACACGGTTGCTGAAGCTGCCTTATCTGTACCTGGGCTATTGGATCGGCAGCAGCGGCAAGATGGCCTACAAAGCCCAGTTCCGACCTCATGAGTTGCTGGTGGATGGTCGGTGGCGAGCGAATACCTCGGCGTGATTGTAAGATTGTCTTAACCATGTATGTCTCACACTAACGCTTCTCCATGCCTTCGTTGAGCCCGACTTAGGACCGCGATAACGACATTCTGCTTGCAAGAGAGAGGACCAAGTGCTTCCGTAATACATGTATGTACTTTTAAGGGAGCCTGGGACCTACGTCAGAGTTATGCAGCAACGCTCTTCTGCGCAACACGTCGCTGCCACGCCTATCTCATGAATCGAGGTCGGGGTATCGAGTAGCACCTACAGCAGTAGGCTCGATACAAGAACATCACGCTACCCCCGTTCAAGCCCTCACCATCCAAGCGGCCGTGAGCATCAGCACGACAGCCATGAGCCGATTGAACCAAAGCAGTCGCCGCCCTTGCGCCAGCCAGCGCCGCAGTACCGAGCCCACCAGCGCATAGCTGAAGTTGCTGCTCCAGGCGAAGAACACCATTACCGCACACACGATCAGCAAGCGCTGCCCCGGATTGCTTGACGGCTGCCCGCCCGCGCTCGTTACCCATCCGCCGGCCAAGGTCAGGGCCAGCATCCAGGCCTTGATATTCAGGAACTGCAGCCCGACGCCCTGCCAGAAACCGACGTTGAGCCTCCGCTCGTCCGCCTGCCCCAGCTGCCCGGCCCGGGACAGCTTCCACGCCAGCCACAGCAGGTAGCCAATGCCGGCGGCCTTGACCGCCCAGCGCGCCGCCGGCAGCGCCAGCAGCAGCGCGCCGATCCCCAGGCCGCAACCCAGCATCAGCAGTGTCCAGCCCACCGGTACCGCGCTGACGAACACCAGCGCCCGGCGCAAGCCGAAATTGACCGCCAGGGCTGTGGACAGCGTCGTGTTCGGACCGGGCGTGAAGCTCATTGCGGTGGCCACCGTCAACAGGGCCACCCATTCATCCATGCTCATTCGGGCAGTCTATAGACCGGTACTCCCCTGCCCCTGGGCGCGGCACACAGGCAGGCCGCGCAAGGCCCACACCGTGGGCAGGCCCCCTTCAGACGCCGGCACCCTTCGCCTGTGACAGGTCGAACAGGCTGGTCGCCTCCAGCTCCAGCGCCTGGCGCCCATCCTCGTGCAGCAGCTCCCAACGCCAGCGCAGCACGCCCAGATCGGGCTTGCTCTGCGAGCGCCGCACTTCCAGCACGGTGGCTTCCAGGCGCACGGGCTCATCGGGACGCACGGGGTTGGGCCACTTGATGTAGGCGATGCCGGGCGAGGCAAAGCTCTCCGAGCCCTGCAGCGCCGCCTCGACCGCCAGGCGCATGGCCAGACCGCAGGTCTGCCAACCGCTGGCAATGAGCCCCTTGAAAGGCCCCTGGTCGGCCGCCACCGGGTCGGTGTGGAACCACTGCGGGTCCCAGGCTTGGGCGAACGCCAGGATCTCGGCCTCGCTCAGCGATGCTGGCCCGGCGCTGATGCGCAGCCCGGCAAAGAACTCCGCGAATTTCAAACTCCACCCCCGATGCACTCGACTTCATGAAGCCCACGCCGCCAGGCGCACAGCCGCAGGCCCGGGCTGACACGGTAGCGCTCGCCGCGGTAATGCGCGTCCAGCGCGTCGAGCAGATTGATCACGCCGGCGGTGTCCCAGCCGCGCAGCCACTCGAAGGGGCCCTGCGGGTAGTTCACCCCCAGCTTCATCGCTGCGTCGGCGCCAGCTTCGTCGCACACGCCCTGGTGCACCGCGTCGGCCGCTTCGTTGATCAGCATGGCGATGGTGCGCGCCACCACCAGCCCCGGCGCGTCGGCCAGGCGCTGGGGGTTGAAACCCAGCTCCTGCAGCCACAGCGGAGCCGCCGCGCACCAGGCTGCGGAGGCCTGCACCGCCGGCGCCCAGGCCAGCGCGGCGCCTGGCGCCTGCGACAGCGGCAGGTCGAACACCGCCACGTCGGCCGCCTCCCCGGCACCCACCTGCGAGGCCGGGCGCCCGTCGGTGAGGCGCAACTCCGCCCCGTCCACCTCCAGCCCGGTCCAGTCGCTGTCCGGCATGGGCTCGAAGCCGCGGCCGCGGGCCGTGAGCGCGTCGCGGATGCGCCGCGCCACGGCATCGTTGCCATGCACGCTCAGGATCGTGGCTTCCGGCGGCCCGTCCCCGTTCACCGCGGGCAAGGCCGGCTTCGGCGCGCCATCCGCGTAGTCATAAAAGCCGCGCCCGGACTTGCGCCCCAGCAGCCCGCCCTCGACCAGCTCGCGCTGCACCAGCGAGGGCACGAAGCGCTTGTCGAAGAAGTTGGCCTCGTACACGGACTGCGTGACGGAGAAGTTGGTGTCGTGGCCGATGAGGTCCATCAGCTCGCACGGCCCCATGCGGAAGCCCGCCGCGCGCAGGCAGGCATCCAGCACCGCCGGCAAGGCGGCCCGCTCCTGCAGCAACGCCAGCGTCTCGGCGTAATACGGCCGCGCGATGCGGTTGACGATGAAGCCGGGCGTGGAGCGCGCGTGCACCGGCACCTTGCCCCATTGCTTCGAAAGCTCGTGGATCGCCTGCGCCACCGCCGGCTCGGTCTGCAACCCCGACACCACCTCGACGAGCCTCATCAGCGGCACGGGATTGAAGAAATGCATGCCCACCAGGCGTCCCGGCCGCTGCAGTCCGTTGGCGATGGCGGTCACGGAAATGGACGAGGTGTTGGTGGCCAGCACGCAGTCCTCGGCCACCAGGCTTTCAAGCTGCCGGAACAGCGAGCGCTTGGCGTCCAGCTTCTCGACCACCGCCTCCACCACCAGACGTGCCGAAGCCGCGGTTTCCAGCGCCGTGATCGGCTCGATGTGCGCCAGCGTCTGGTCCACCGCCTGCGCCGTGAGCTTGCCCTTGGCGACCAGCCCCTCCAGGCTCTTGCCCAGCTTGCCCTTGGCCTCGGCCGCCGCCCCCTCGCGCAGGTCGTACAGCCACACCCGGTGCCCGGCCTGGGCCGCGACCTGGGCGATGCCGGCCCCCATGATCCCCGCGCCCACCACCAGCAGCGGCGCACCCTGCAGCACGCTCATACTTTCGGCATCCAGCTCGCCGGCCGCTTGGCCAGGAAGGCTTCGAAGCCCTCGCGCGCCTCCGGCGTCGAACGGACGCGCGAGATGGTCTGCGCCGTGAGCTCGCGTACCTCCTCGGTGATCGGCCCCATCTGCAGCCGGCCAAAGAGCTGCTTGATCTCGCGCTGCGCCAGCGGCCCGCCCACCAGCAGCTCGGCCGCCATCGCCTCCACCGCCGTGTCCAGCCCGTCCAGCGGCACCACCTTCTGCACCAGGCCGATGTCCAGCGCTTCCTGCGCGCCGATGCGGCTGGTGGTCAGCGCCAGCCGCAGCGCCTGGCGCTTGCCCACCGCGTTGGTGACATAGGGCCCGATCACCGCGGGCAGGATGCCGAACTTGGCCTCGCTCACCGCGAACCTGGCGTCCTCCCCGGCGATGGCGATGTCGCACGCCGCGGTCAGTCCCACCCCGCCACCCAGCGCCACGCCCTGCACGCGGGCGATGGTCGGCTTGGGGCTCTGGTGGATGGCAGCCAGCATGCCGGCGAAGCGGCGCGCGTCCTGCAGGTTCCACTCCTGCGAGGCGGTGCTGGCACGCTGCATCCACTGCAGGTCCGCCCCGGCGCTGAAGGCCTTACCGGCCCCTTCGAGCACGATCACCCGCACCTCCGGGTCCCCGGACAGCACCGTGAACGCGTCATGCAGGGCGGCGATCATGGCTTCGTCGAAGGCGTTGAACACCTCCGGGCGGTTCATGCGCACGCGCGCCACGGCGCCGCGCTCCACGACAACGGTCATCAGGGAGTCTCCTCGGTCAATAGGTTTCCAGGTGCAGCCGGCCCTCGCGCTTGAGCTGCTGGTGCAGCGCCGGCCAGTCCAGGTCGTGCTGCACGGCCACGTCACGCAGCACCTCCAGCACGCCGGCCTCCATGCCCTTCAGGCCACAGACATAGAAATAGGCGTTCGGGTCGCGCAGCAGCTTAACCAAGTCCGCCCCTCGCTCTCTCATTGCATCCTGTACGTAGCGTCGAGGCTGCCCCGGCGTGCGCGAGAAGGCGAAGTTGATGTCGATGAAATCCTTGGGCAGGTTCATCAGCGGCCCGAAGTACGGCAGCTCCTGCTGGGTGCGCGCGCCGAAGAACAGCATGAGCTTGCCGCTCTCACCCTGGCCGCGGCGGCGCCGCCGGCGCTCGGTCATGGCGCGCATCGGGGCACTGCCCGTGCCGGTGCAGATCATCACCAGGTGGCTGCCGGCGTGGTTGGGCATCAGGAAGGTGGCGCCGAAGGGGCCGATCACCTGCACGGGGTCACCCTTCTTCAGGTCGCACAGATAGTTCGAAGCCACCCCGCGCACCGGCCGGCCCTGGTAATCGGCCGTCACGCGCTTCACGGTCAGCGAGACGTTGTTGTAGCCCGGGCGCTCGCCGTCGCGCGGGCTGGCGATGGAGTACTGGCGCGCGTGGTGCGGCCGCCCTTGCGCGTCCGTGCCCGGCGGCAGGATGCCCAGCGACTGCCCTTCCAGCACCGGGAACGGCACGTTGCCGAAATCCAGCACGATGTGGTGCGTGTCGCTGTCGGTGCCCAGCTCCGTGACGCGGTAGTTGCCCGCCACCGTGGCCGTGATGGGGCTCTTGTGCGTGTACAGGTTGACGTAGGGATGCGAGGCCGACCACGGCGGCACCTGCGCGCCGTTGACCGCGTCGGCCAGCGGGCTCTCCTGCGCCTGCACTTGCGGCCCTGCAGCCTCGGCCGCCGTCTCGACGTTCAGGCCCAGCGCCTTTTCCGCCGGCAGCTCGCTCCAGGTCAGTTGCTCCTCGACCGAGTAGGCCTCCAGCCGCAGCACGGTGCGCCAGTTGTCGATCGCGCCCGTGGGGCACGGCGGCACGCAGGCCATGCAGAAGTTGCACTTTCCCGGGTCCACGACGTAGTTGTTCGAGTCGTGCGTGATGGCATCGACCGGGCAGCTTTCCTCGCAGGTGTTGCAGCGGATGCAGATCTCGGGGTCGATCAGGTGCTGCTTGAGCACCTCGGGCAGCGGGGCGTTCATGAAGCTCTCTCTGTCATTGCGGGCGCTGTAACCGTTTCCCGTTCGGACTGAGCCCTTCGACAAGCTCAGGGCGAACGGAAAAATGGGCTCAGTTGAAGCGCACGTACTCGAAATCGACGGGCTGGCGGTTGATGCCCATGACCGGCGGCGCGATCCAGTTGGCGAACCGGCCCGGCTCGACCACGCGGCCCATGAGCGAAGCGACGAAGGCGCGGTCGGTGTCCGAGGGCAGCCACTCGTCCTGGCGCGCAGCCCACTCGGCGCCGCTGACCACGCGCCCGTCGGGCGTGACGTTGGCGCCGGCCAGCGAGCCGATCTTGCGGTTGAAGGCCTTGTGCGGCGCCACCAGCCGCAACGGGATGCCCGCCTTCTCGATGACCTTGTTCCAGCGGTTCACGCCGCCGATGGAGTCCTTGATGTAGTCGTCGCGCAGCACCTCGTTGAGCGCGTTGAGCAGCGGCACCTCGCGCTCCACCAGCCGCCCGCCGTCGCCGCTCTTCTCCACGCCCAGCACCCGGTAGCTCTGGCCGTGCAGCTGGTGGTCGTCGTCGCGCTTGGTCTCCTCGAAGCGGCCCTTCAGGCCCGAGTTGTAGAAGATGGCCGCGTTGCTCGACTCGTCGGCGCCGAACAGGTCGATGGTCACGCTGAAGTGGAAGTTCAGGTAGCGCTGGATCGTCGGCAGGTCGATCACGCCCGCGGCGCGGATCTTGGCCGGGTCGTCGGTCTTGAGCTGGTTCATCACCTCGCAGGTGCGCGCGATCACGCGCGACACCCCCGACTCGCCCACGAACATGTGGTGCGCCTCTTCCGTCAGCATGAACTTGGTCGTGCGCGCCAGCGGGTCGAAGCCGCTTTCAGCCAACGCGCACAGCTGGAACTTGCCGTCGCGGTCGGTGAAGTAGGTGAACATGTAGAAGGACAGCCAGTCCGGCGTCTTCTCGTTGAAGGCGCCCAGGATGCGCGGGTTGTCCGCGTCGCCCGAGTTGCGCTGCAGCAGCGCGTCGGCCTCCTCGCGCCCGTCGCGGCCGAAGTACTTGTGCAGCAGGTACACCATCGCCCACAGGTGCCGGCCCTCCTCCACGTTGACCTGGAACAGGTTGCGCAGGTCGTACTGGCTCGGGGCGGTCAGGCCCAGGTGGCGCTGCTGCTCCACCGACGCGGGCTCGGTGTCGCCCTGCGTCACGATGATGCGGCGCAGGTTGGCGCGGTGCTCGCCGGGCACGTCCTGCCACGCCGCCTCGCCCTTGTGCTCGCCGAAGTTGACCTGCCGGCCCTCCTCCTTCGGGTTCAGGAAGATGCCCCAGCGGTAGTCGGGCATCTTCACGTGCCCGAACTGCGCCCAGCCCTGCGGGTCGACGCTGATGGCCGTGCGCAGGTACACGTCAAAGCCCTGCGAGCCCTCGGGGCCCAGGTCGTTCCACCAGTTGAGGTAGTTGGGCTGCCAGTGCTCCAGCGCGCGCTGCAGCGTCTTGTCTTCCGACAGGTTGACGTTGTTGGGAATCTTCTCGCTGTAGTCGATGCTGGACATGGCGCTGTCTCCTGGAATGTCGTGGGATGTAGGGGCGTCGGATTCAGACGCGGTTCATGTCGAACTGGGCCTTCTCGCCCTTGCCGTAGAGCTTGAGCGCGCCCTTGTCGCCCACGGCGTTGGGGCGCTGGAAAATCCAGTTCTGCCAGGCCGTGAGCCGGCCGAAGACGCGGGTGAGCATGGTCTCGGGGCCGTTGAAGCGCAGGTTCGCCTCCATGCCGGTGAGCGCGTCGGGTGACATCGCCGCGCGCTCCTCGATGGCCAGGCGCACCTCGTCGGCCCAGTCGATGTCGTCGGGGTTGGAGGTCACCAGGCCCAGCCCGAAGGCCGCATCGGCGTCCAGCGGCTGGCCCAGCTGCGCGCGCACCGCCTGCAGCGCCGGCGCCTCGTCGTAGAAGCGGCGGCCCAGCCGCGACTGGTTCGTCGCCATCGGGAACAGGCCGAAGTTGGTTTCGGTCACGACGATCTTCGGCGCGGCGGCTTCGTCGTCCGGCTGCGCCAGCATGTAGCTGCGGTCGCACGCCAGCGCCAGCTCCAGCAGCGGCCCGGCGAAGCACGAGCCCGGCTCGATCAGCGCGAACAGCGTGCGCGAGGACACGTCCAGCCGCGAGAAGGTGCGGCGCAGCAGACCCGTGGTCTCGCGCACCAGCCAGTGGCCCTGGTTCGCCTGCAGCACCGCGTCCACCGCCAGCACGCCTTGAGCATCGCCCGCGGTCTTGAGCAGCCAGGTGCCGATCTCGGGCTCGTTGGTGCGCATGGACAGGATCGCGTCGTCCAGTTCGCGCGCCATCTGCAGCGGCCACCAGGCGGCGCCCGCAGCCACGATGCCGGCCAGGTCGGCGGGCTGCGCTCCTTCCGGCGCCTTGACCGTAAAGGTCGCGGCACGCCTGGCGCGGTCGATCTCCACCGTGACGAAGCCATAGCGCAGCGCATCGGCCTCGATGGTCCGCTGCAGCGGCACCAGCGCCACGCCCTGCGCCTCGGCCGGGCGGTCGCTCAGCGCGGCCAGGGCCTGGGCCCGCTCCTGCACCTTCTGCGCGAACTGCGCGGGTTTCACGGCCTCGTCCACCAAGCGCCAGTCCTTGGCCTTCTGGCCGCGTACGCCCTCGGTGGTGGTGCAGAAGATGTCGGCCAGGTCGTGGCGCACCTTGCGCTTGTCGGTGACGCGCGTCAGGCCGCCCGTGCCCGGCAGCACGCCCAGCAGCGGCACCTCCGGAAGGCTCACCGCCGAGGAGCGGTCATCGACCAGGATGATCTCGTCGCAGGCCAGCGCCAGCTCGTAGCCGCCGCCGGCGCAGGCGCCGTTGACCGCGGCAATGAACTTCAGGCCCGAATGCGCGCTGGAGTCCTCCATGCCGTTGCGCGTCTCGTTGGTGAACTTGCAGAAGTTCACCTTCCAGGCATGGCTGGACACGCCCAGCATGAAGATGTTGGCGCCCGAGCAGAAGATGCGGTCCTTGGCGCTGGTCACGATCACGCTGCGCACCTGCGGGTGCTCGAAGCGGATGCGGTTCAGGGCGTCGTTGAGCTCGATGTCCACGCCCAGGTCGTAGCTGTTGAGCTTGAGCTTGTAGCCCGGGCGGATGCCGGCGTTCTCGTCGATGTCCAGCGTCAGGGTGGCAATCTGCCCCTCGGTGCGCAGCGACCAGTGCCTGTACTGCGAAGGCTCGATCTGGTAGTTGACGCGGGCGGTGTCGGCGGTTTCGGCGGCAGCGTTCATCGGGTCTCCTCGGCAGCCCAGTGGTCCGGACATGCAGCATCATGCAGTGCGTGTGCGGTGCATGATAGGCATCCTCTGATGAACGTCAATGCATACGCAGCACTTTAGTGCATATCCAAGGGAAAACACCGAGCAGTGGCCCGGTTCACACCCCGGCGTGCTGGCGCAGCGCCTCGCGCAGGCCGCTGAAGGCCTCGGACAGCGTCTTGCCGCTGGTGTCGAAGCTGAGGTCGGCCTTGCCGTAGAAGGCGGCGCGGCCTTCGAGGATGCGGCGCAGGTCCTGCATCGCCTCCTGGTTGCCGGCCATGGGTCGCAGGTCGCCCTGCTCGATGACGCGCTGCATGTGCTCCTGCGGCGTCGCGCGCAGCCAGACCGTGTAGCAGTGCGACAGCAGCAGGTTCAGCGTGGCCGGGTCGGACACCAGCCCGCCGGGCGTGGCGATGACGGCGTCCGGGTAGAGCTGGATCATCTCCTCCAGGGCGCGGCGCTCGTAGCGGCGGTAGGCGGTGGGGCCGAGCAGGTTGTGGATCTCGCCCAGCCCGCAGCCGGCCACGCGCTCGATCTCGTTGTTCATCTCGACGAAGGGCACGTTCAGGTCGTCGGCCAGCAACTGCCCCAGGCTGGACTTGCCCGCGCCGCGCAGCCCGATCAGCGCGATGCGCGAGGTGCGCGCGTCGGCCAAGCCGGCCTGACCATAGAGCTCGGTGAGCGCGACGCGGGCGCGGCGCAGCTCCTCGTCGGAGCGTCCGCGCAGCAGCTCGCGGATCAGCAGCCATTCGGGCGCCGCGGCGCTCTCGTCGTTGAGCAGATCGACCAGTTCGCAGTCCAGCGCCCGCGCCACCTGACGCAGCACCAGCACCGAGGCGTTGCCCACGCCCAGCTCCAGGTTCGCCAGGTGGCGCTCCGACACGTCACTGGCCAGCGCCAGCGCGCGCCGGGTCAAACCTTTGCGCGCCCGCAGCGAGCGCACCCGCTCGCCGAGCGCGGCCAAAAAGGGATCACGTTGCGCCTCGGCCGTGCGCTCGGGCAGTTCTTGGGTGGTGTTGTGGTTGTCCATGACGTGAGAGTCAGTGTTTACCCGGCTCATGCACTATATTGCTTGACCAGCAACAAGGGTGCGTTTAAGTTTCAGCGATGCACTTTAGTTCAACCACCCGGGTTCGCCCGCAGCATCGGCAAACCCCATGTGATTGACATGCCGCCCATGACGCCCGAACGCTTCCAAGACCTGATCGCCTCCCTCACCGCCACGCTGGAAGGCCAGCCGCTCGATGCCGCGCTGGCCGAGCGCCTCAACCGCGAGTACCCGGCCGGCAGCCCGGTGTACGAAGCCTTGTTCGATGCCTGCCGGCAGGCGGTGGCCGCCGGCTGGATGTGCAGCCGCGAGAACGACGGCATCCGCTGGGGCCGCGTCATCAGGCACGGTGCCGCCACGCACGGCTTCTCAGTGGACGTGGTGGACATGAAGGACCTGGCGGGCCCGCACCACGTCCACCCCAACGGCGAGATCGACCTGGTGATGCCGATCCTTGATGACGGCAGCCCGGGTGGCGGTGCCCGCTTCGACGGCCAAGGCCCGGGCTGGAAGGTGTACGGCCCCGGCAGCGCGCACCGGCCCACCGTCACCGGCGGCCGGGCCCTGGTGCTGTACCTGCTGCCGCAGGGCGCCATCGAATTCAGCCGCGCTGCCGCCTAGGCCGCGCCGCGATCCCGCGCCGGGCAGGCCTTCGCCAGAAGAGGCCGCCCGCTCCACATCCACGGAGACCTGAGGAGACAAGATGGGCTACACCGCGCCGCCGCCTGCGCGCTTCAACTTCGCGCAGCACCTCATCGCGCTCAATGCCGGCCGCCCGGACAAGGCGGCCTACCTCGACGACCTCGGCCGCCTTAGCTATGCCGAGCTGGCCCAGCAGGTGCGCCGCGTCGCGTCGGGCCTGGCCGCGCTGGGCCTGCGCCGCGAGGAGCGCGTGCTGCTGCTGATGCATGACTGCGTGCATTGGCCGGTGGCCTTCCTGGGCTGCCTGTACGCCGGCGTGGTGCCCGTGGCCGTCAACACCCTGCTCACCGCCGACGACTACGCCTACATGCTGGCCCACAGCCGCGCGCAGGCCGCCCTGGTCTCGGGCGCGCTGCTGCCCACGCTGCAGGCCGCCATGGAGCGCGGCACGCACGAGGTCGGGAACCTGGTGGTCTCGCGCGGCAATGCCCTGCCCGCCGGCGCGCTGGACTTCGACGCCTGGCTCACGGAGCAGGCACTCGCCGACAAGCCCGCCGACACCGCGGCCGACGACATCGGCTTCTGGCTCTACTCCTCCGGCTCCACCGGGCGCCCCAAGGGCACGGTGCACACCCACGCCAACCTGTACTGGACGGCAGAGCTCTACGCCCGCCCGGTGCTGGGCCTGAGCGAAAACGACACCTGCTTCTCCGCCGCCAAGCTCTTCTTCGCCTACGGCCTGGGCAACGCGCTGAGCTTTCCGCTGTCGGTGGGCGCCACCACCGTGCTGATGGCGGAGCGGCCCACGCCGGACGCGGTGTTCAAGCGCTGGGTGGAGCAGAAGCCGACCGTGTTCTTCGGTGCGCCCACCGGCTACGCCGGCATGCTGGCCTCGCCCGGGCTGCCCAGCTGCGAGCAGGTGGCGCTGCGGCTGTGCTCCTCGGCCGGCGAGGCGCTGCCGCGCGAGATCGGCGAGAAGTTCACGGCCCGCTTCGGCGCCGAGATCATCGACGGCATCGGCTCCACCGAGATGCTGCACATCTTCATTTCCAATCGCCCCGGCGACGTGCGCTACGGCACCTCGGGCCTGCCGGTGGACGGCTACGAGGTGGAGCTGCGCGACGAGAACGGCGCCGTCATCGACGGCAGCGACCAGGTGGGCGACCTGTTCATCAAGGGGCCCAGCGCCGCCCTGATGTACTGGTGCAACCGTGACAAGAGCCGCGACACCTTCCTCGGCGCCTGGACCAAGAGCGGCGACAAGTACCTGCGCGACGCCGACGGCTACTACGTCTACGCCGGCCGCAGCGACGACATGCTCAAGGTCAGTGGCCAGTATGTTTCGCCGTTCGAGGTCGAGTCCACGCTGATGCAGCACCCCGACGTGCTGGAAGCGGCCGTGATCGGCGTGGCCGACGACCACGGCCTCACCCGTGCCAAGGCCTTCGTGGTGCTCAAGAACCAGGGCGAGGCCGGTGAGCCCATGGCCGAGGCGCTCAAGGACTTCGTCAAGCAGCGCCTGGCGCCCCACAAGTACCCGCGCCAGCTGGTGTTCGTGGCCGAGCTGCCCAAGACCGCCACCGGCAAGATCCAGCGTTTCAGGCTGCGCGAGCAGGAGGCGGCCCGCTGAACGGGCTGCCGCCACGCGACCGGCCCGGGAGCTATCGAGGCCGCCCGGGCCTTTTCACGACAACAACCCATGGAGACAAGCGCATGAAGCTCATTCACACCCTGGGCGCGGTGGCTGCCGCCGCGCTGCTGGCCGCCCAACCGGCCTGGGCCCAGGCCGGTGCAAAACTGAAGGTCGGGTTCATGCTGCCCTACACCGGCACCTACGCCGCGCTGGGCAATGCCATCGAGAACGGCTTCCGGCTCTACGTGCAGGAACAGGGCGGCCGGCTCGCCGGGCGCGAGATCGAATTCGTCAAGGTCGATGACGAGTCCGACCCCTCCAAGGCCACCGACAACGTCAACAAGCTCATCAAGCGCGACCAGGTGGACGTGATCATCGGCACCGTGCACTCCGGCGTCGCCATGGCCATGGCCAAGGCCGCCAAGGAGAGCAACACGCTGCTGATCGTGCCCAACGCCGGCGCCGACGCCGTCACCGGCCCGATGTGCGCGCCCAACATCTTCCGCAGCAGCTTCTCCAACTGGCAGCCGGCCTACGCCATGGGCGAGGTCGCGGCCAAGAAGGGCCACAAGAAGGCCATCACCATCACCTGGAAGTACGCCGCGGGCGACGAGTCGGTGGCCGGCTTCAAGGAGGCTTTCGAGAAGAACGGCGGCCAGGTGGTCAAGCAGCTCAACCTGCCCTTCCCCAACGTCGAGTTCCAGGCGCTGCTCACCGAGATCGCCGCCAGCAAGCCCGATGCGGTCTACACCTTCTTCGCCGGCGGCGGCGCGGTGAAGTTCGTCAAGGACTACGCCGCCGCGGGCCTGAACAAGACCATCCCGCTCTACGGCGCGGGCTTCCTCACCGACGGCACGCTCGAAGCCCAGGGCGACGCAGCGCAGGGGCTGCTCACCACGCTGCACTACGCCGACGGCCTGAACACCCCACGCGACAACGCCTTCCGCAGCGCCTACGCCAAGACCTTCAAGCTCCAGCCCGACGTCTACGCCGTGCAGGGCTACGACGCGGCGCAGATGCTGGGCGTGGGCCTGAACGCCGTGAAGGGCGACGTCAGCAAGAAGGCCGAGTTCGCCGCCGCGCTGCGCGTGGCCAAGATCGACAGCCCGCGCGGCCCCTTCACCATCGCCAAGAACCACAACCCGGTGCAGGACTTCTACCTGCGCAAGGTCGAGGGCAAGGAGAACAAGAGCACGGGCATCGCGGTGAAGGCGCTGGCCGATCCGGGCCGCGGCTGCCGGATGTGATCGGCGCGTGATCGACGAGCGGGCCGGCGTTCCGGCCCGTTGTTCCGCAGTAACGCCCGCGGCCGGCGCCGCGGGCCCTCAGGGGCCGCCATGGACATCGCGACCTTCCTCATCCAGTGCCTGAACGCGGTCCAGTACGGGCTGCTGCTCTTCCTCGTGGCCTCGGGGCTGACGCTGATCTTCGGGATCATGGGCGTGATCAACCTCGCCCACGGCAGCTTCTACATGATCGGCGCCTACATGGCCTACGCCCTGGCGCCCTGGGTCAATCAGTACCTCGGCGGGGGCTTCTTCACCACGCTGCTGGTGGGCATCGTGCTCTCCGTGCTGCTGGGCTACCTGCTGGAGTGGGTCTTCTTCAGCTACCTCTACGAGCGCGAGCACCTGCAGCAGGTGCTCATGACCTACGGCCTGATCCTCGTCTTCGAGGAGTTGCGCTCCATCCTGGTGGGCAACGACGTGCACGGCGTGCAGCCGCCGGAGTGGCTGGCCGGCTCGATCCCGCTGGGCGAGGTCATGACCTACCCGGTCTACCGGATCTTCATCTCCGCCGTGTGCATTGCCATCGCGGTGGCGATGTGGGCGCTGATCACGCGCACCCGGCTCGGGATGCGCATCCGTGCCGGCGCCAGCAACCGCGAGATGGCGCGCGCCATGGGCGTGAACATCCGGCTGCTCTACCGCATCGTCTTCGCCATCGGCGTGGCGCTGGCGGCGCTGGCCGGGATGATCGCGGCGCCGGTGTCCAGCGTTTATCCGAACATGGGCGCGGGCGTGCTGATCATGTGCTTCGTGGTGGTGGTGATCGGCGGCATCGGCTCCATCAAGGGCGCGCTGGTGGCCGCGCTGCTGGTGGGCTTCGTCGACACCTTCGGCAAGGTGCTGTTCCCGGCGCTGGCCGGGCTGTCGGTGTATGTGCTCATGGCCGTGATGCTGCTGTGGAAGCCCGAAGGGCTGTTCAAGGCCGGTTGAGTCGAGGAGGGATTCATGAACACGACCACGCTGTCCTCCCTGCCGGCCACCGCGCCGGCGCCGGCCCGCGGCCTGTCGCTCAAGGCGCTGCCGGTGCTGCTGGGTTTCCTGGTGCTGGCGCTGCTGCCGCTGGGCCTCACGGGCTTCTACGTCGAGCTGACGATGAAGATCATGATCCTGGCCCTGTTCGCGCTGAGCCTGGAGCTGCTGGTGGGCCAGACCGGCCTGGTGGCCTTCGGCCACGCCGGCTTCTTCGGCATCGGCGCCTACGTCGCGGCGCTGTTGACGCCGCAATCGGGCCCGGCCTCGCTGTGGTGGCTGCTCCCGGCGGCCATGGGCGCCGCGGGCCTGTACGCGCTGGCGGTGGGGGCGCTCTCGCTGCGCACCAAGGGCGTGTACTTCATCATGATCACGCTGGCCTTCGCCCAGATGGCCTACTTCGTGTTCCACGACACGCCCGTCGGCGGCGGCAGCGACGGCATCTACCTCTACTTCAAGCCCGAGGTGCTGCTGGGCGAGGTGCGGCTGCTCGACCTGGACGCCGGCCCCACCTTCTACTACTTCGTGCTGGGCTGCCTGGTCGCCACTTTCACCTTGCTGGCGCTGCTGCTGCGCAGCCGCTTCGGCCGGGCGCTGGCCGGCATCAAGGCCAACGAGCAGCGCATGCGCGCCGCGGGCTTCGCCACCTACCCGTACAAGCTCGGGGCCTTCGTGCTCTCCGCCATGCTCGCCGGCCTCGCGGGCTTCCTCTACGCGCTCAAGGACGGCTTCGTGAACCCGGAGATCCTGTCCTGGCACCAGAGCGGCGCGGTGCTGCTGATGATCATCCTGGGCGGCCTGGGCCACCTGCGCGGCGCGCTACTGGGCGCCCTGGCGTTCACGCTGCTGCAGGAGCTGTATCAATCCGAAGCCATCTTCGGCACGTTTGCCAAGCACTGGCAGCTGTCGCTCGGTCTCACCATCATCGCCTTCGTCGCCCTGCTCCCACACGGGCTCATCGGGTTGTTGCAGCGCAAGGGGGACAAGTGATGAGCGCGGTCCTCAACCAAGCCGCTGATACGCAGGCTCTGCTCGTAGCGACCGAGGTGTCGCGCCGCTTCGGCGGTTTGAAGGCGGTGGACGGCGTCTCGCTGACGCTGGAGCGCGGCAGCCTGCACGCCGTGATCGGCACCAACGGCGCCGGCAAGTCCACGCTGATCAACCTGCTCTCCGGCGAGATCCCGCCCAGCGAGGGCCGCGTGCTGCTGATGGGCCAGGACGCCACCGCCTGGAGCCAGCCCAGGCGCGCCCGCGCCGGGCTGGGCCGCTCCTACCAGCGCAACACCATCTTCATGAATTTCACGGTGCGCGAGAACTGCCGCCTGGCGGCGCAGTCGCGCTGGCAACGGGCCTGGGACTGGTGGACACCGGCGCAGCGCTGCGGCAAGAGCCTGGCCGCCGCCGACGAGGCGCTGCGCAAGGCCGGCCTCTCGGCGCAGGCCGAGCGCATCGCCGGCGCGCTCTCGCACGGCCAGAAGCGCCAGCTGGAGATCGCCATGTGCCTCGCGGGCGCGCCGCAGGTGCTGCTGCTGGACGAGCCGCTGGCCGGCATGGGCGCGGAGGAAACCGAGCGCATGCTGGCGCTGCTCACCGAGCTCAAGCGCGACCACGCCATCCTGCTGGTCGAGCACGACATGGACGCGGTGTTCCGCGTTGCCGACCGCATCACAGTGATGGTCAACGGCCGGGTGATCGCCAGCGACACCCCCGCGGCCGTGCGCAGCAACCGCGAGGTGCAGATCGCCTACCTCGGAGAGGGCCACTGATGGGTGCCGTCATGAACAACGCCGAGGCGCTGCTCGAAGCCACCGGGCTGAACGCCCACTACGGGCAGAGCCATGTGCTGCAGGGTGTCTCCTTGCGCATTGCGCGCGGCGAGGCCGTGGGCCTGCTCGGGCGCAACGGCATGGGCAAGACCACCTTCATCCGCACGCTGCTGGGTCAGGTGAAGGCCACGGGCGGGCGTGTGAGCGTGGCGGGCCGGGACATGACCGGGCAGCCGCCCGAGCGCATCGCGCGGCTGGGCATCGGCTACGTGCCCGAGGGGCGCGGCGTGTTTCCGAACCTGAGCGTGCGGGAGAACCTGGTCATGGCCGCGCGGGCGGGCACCAAGGGCCAGCGCGACTGGACGCTGGAGCGCGTGCTGAAAACCTTCCCGCGCCTGGCGGAACGGTTGAGCCATGGCGGTGGCCAGCTCTCCGGCGGCGAGCAGCAGATGATGGCCATCGGCCGCGCGCTGATGACCAACCCCGACCTGATGATCCTGGACGAGGCCACGGAAGGGCTGGCGCCGCTGGTGGTGGCCGAGATCTGGCGCGTCATCGGCCTGATCCGCGCCAGCGGCATCGCCTCGCTGGTGGTGGACCGCGACTTCCGCAAGGTGCTGGCGCACACCGACCGCTGCGTGGTGCTGGAGAAGGGCCGCGTGGTGCTGGAGGGGCCCTCGGCCGAGCTGGCGGCGGACGAGGCGGCGCTGCATCGGTATCTGGGGGTGTGAGGAAGGCGGGAACTCAGGCCGGCGGCTGCAGCTGCGATCTCATCCGCGGCGTCATCCACAAGCTGCCGTCCCGGTGCGCGATCAACGCCTCCACGCCGGCCCACCGGATCAGCGGCGGCGCGTCGCGGCCCAGCACCATGGCGGCGGCACCGATGCCATTGACGGCTTCCAGCGACTCGCCCACCAGCGTCACGCCATGCGGCCCCTGCGTGGGGTAGCCGGTCTTCGGGTCGAGCACATGGTGGTAGCGCCGCCCGTCGCGCACGAAGCAGCGCTCGTAGTCGCCCGAGGAGGCGACGAAGCCGCGGCGCAGCGCCACGACTCCCAGCAGCCGCTCGGGCGCCCGCGGGTCGCGCACGCCCACGCGCCACGGCGGCGTGGCGTCGGCGCCCATCGCCACCACGTCGCCGCCGCCGTTGATCAGCGCGGTATTCAGGCCATGGGCGCGCAATACCTCCATGCCGGCCTGGAGGATATACAGCTTGGCAATTCCACCCAGGTCCAGGCGCATGCCGCGGCGCGATAGATAGGCCCTGCCGGCACGGGCATCTAGTTCCAAATGACTATATCCAACGGAGGATAGCCGGCTGGATATATGGGCCGGCGCCGGCATTTGCGGATGATCGGGCCCAAAATGCCACTGCCCGACTGTCCCGACCGTGACATCAAAAGCGCCCGCGCTGCGCCGGGAAACCGATTGGGCCATTTCCAGGACTGTCAATAGTTCCTTGGAAATAGGCACGGGCTGCAGGCCGGCCGCCAGGCCGATGGCGCTGACGCGGCTCGTGGGCTCGTAATGGCTCATCACCGCCGCCAGCTCGGCCATGCGGGCGAAGGCCGCCTCCACGGCCGGGCGCAGCGAGGCGGCTTCCTCGCCCTGCGCCGCGATGTCCACGCGCGTGCCCATGAGGTCGCGCGCCTCGCGCAGCCGCACGGCCGGGAGGCCGGCCCGGGCCAGGCGTGGCCAGGCCGCCACGCAGCCGCCCAATGCGGCAGCAGCCCGGAGCAGTTGCCGGCGGCCGGGCATGGCCGGCGCGGCGAGACACGGCGGCGGAGAGGGACGTTCCATGGCGAATGACCCGGGTACTGCGCTCAGCGCGAGCTGGCGACCATGTAGTCCACGGCCGACTTGACCTCGTCATCCGACAGCGTGGTGCTGCCGCCACGCGCCGGCATGGCGCCCTTGGCGCCGTTGAAGCCTTCGAGGGCGTGCTTGTAGAGCACGTCCACGCCCTGGGCGATGCGCGGACCCCAATCGGCCTTGTCGCCGGGCTTCGGCGCCCCGGCCACGCCGGCGGCGTGGCACATCGCGCAGGTCTTGTTGAACACGGACTTGCCGGCGGCGTTCTCCGCCGGCGCGGGGGTGGCGGCGGGCGCGGGGGCCGCGGCCACGGCGGTCTGCGCCGCGGGGGTGGCCGCCTCCTGCTTGCCGCAGGCGCTCAGCAGGCCCAGCGAAACCAGCAGCAGGGACAGTGTGAGATGTTTCATGATTTGAGAGACAGGGCGGTAATTGCGATGAGAAATTCTAGAAGCGGTTTTCAAACCCCTTTGCACCGCATGCCGCGCGACTTGATCCAGCGCAAATCCATACTCCCGCGCCCCACCAATCATTCAGCCTGCATAAATGGCCGGCGGACACCAGAAAATTGGACCATCGCCCGCCAAGAGGCAAAAACTTGAACTGGTTTAAGGAAATTTCCATGGACGTGGGCGTGAAAAATAAACTGGCGGCTCCCGAAACCGGCATGGCGCGTCGCCGCTTCCTGAATACCGCGGCCGCCGCCGGCCTGGCCGGCGTGGGCATGGCGGCCTGCTCCGAGAAGCCGGCTTCGGCCCCGGTGGCCAAGGCGTCGGCGCCGAGCGCGCAGCCCAACCCCGGCGAAGGCGCCGGCAGCATCCACCTCAAGCCGGGCGAACTCGATACCTACTACGGCCTGTGGAGCGGCGGCCACAGCGGCGACATGCGCGTGCTGGGCCTGCCCTCGGGACGCGAGATCACGCGCATCCCCTGCTTCGTGCCGGACGCGCTGGTGGGCTGGGGCATCACCAACGAGTCCAAGAAGGTCATGGGCACCAAGCCCGACGGCAGCCTGAAGTACACGGTGGCCGACAGCCACCACGTGCACGCCTCCTACAAGGACGGCAACTACGACGGCCGCTACGCCTGGATCAACGACAAGATCAATTCCCGCCTGGCGCGCATCCGGCTGGACTACTTCGTCTGCGACAAGATCACCGAGCTGCCCAACGTGCAGGGCTTCCACGGCATCTTCCCCGACAAGCGCGACCCGGTGGACCCGGCCATCAACTACACCACGCGCGTGTTCTGCGGCGCCGAGTTCCACGTGCCGCTGTCGCTGGCCGACATCGACAAGCCGGAGAAGTACAGGACGCTCTTCAGCTGCGTGGACGCCGAGAGCATGGAGCTGCGCTGGCAGGTGCTGATCGACGGCAACTGCGACCTCACCGCCACCTCCTACGACGGCAAGCTCGCCGCCACCAACCAGTACAACGTGGAGGGCGGCGCCAAGTACGAGGACATGATGTCCGCCGAGCGCGATGCCTGCCTGTTCTTCAACATCGCCCGCATCGAGGCGGCGGTGAAGGCCGGCAAGTTCAAGACCATCGGCGACTCCAAGGTGCCCGTGGTGGACGGCACGCGCGAGGCCAACACCGACCCCAAGACCGCCCTCACCGCCTACGTCAGCGTGCCCAAGAACCCGCACGGCGTGAATGCCAGCCCCGACGGCAAGTACTTCATCTGCGCCGGCAAGCTCTCGCCCACGGGCACCGTCATCGAGCTGCAGAAGGTGCTGGACTGGTTCGACGGCAAGCTGGAGAAGGCCGACCAGGCCATCGTGGCCGAGGTCGAGCTGGGCCTGGGCCCGCTGCACACCGCCTTCGACGGCCGCGGCAACGGCTACACCACGCTGTTCCTCGACAGCCAGGTGGTGAAGTGGAACATCGAGGCCGCCATCAAGTTCCACGCCGGCGACAAGAGCGCCAAGTACGTGGTGGACCGCGTGGACGTGCAGTACCAGCCCGGCCACGTCAACGCCTCGCAGTCGGAAACCGTGGCTGCCGACGGCAAGTGGCTGGCCGTGGGCTGCAAGTTCTCCAAGGACCGCTTCCTGCCCGCCGGACCGCTGCACCCGGAAAACGAGCAGCTCATCGACATCTCGGGCGAGAAAATGGTGTTGCTGGCCGACCACCCGGTACGCGGCGAGCCGCACGACTTCATCATCTTCAAGCGCGAGCTGGTGCGCCCCAAGCCGGTCTACGAGCTCGGCGACTCCGACATCGCGGTCAAGGACCCGAAGGACAGCGGCGTCGAGCGCAACGGCAAGAAGGTCACCGTCAGGCTGACGTCGCAGGCGCCGGCCTTCAGCCTGCGCGAGTTCCGCGTCAAGAAGGGCGACGAGGTCACGCTGATCCTGACCAACCTCGACAAGGTCGAGGACCTGACGCACGGCTTCGCGATCCCCAAATACAACGTCAACTTCATCGTCAACCCGCAGGAGACGAAGTCGGTGACCTTCATCGCCGACAAGCCGGGCGTGTTCTGGGCCTACTGCACGCACTTCTGCCACGCGCTGCACCTGGAGATGCGCAGCCGGATGATCGTCGAGGCCTGACCCGCCGCCCTCCACGAAGTCCGCAAATGCCCGAGTTCCGTTCGGGCTGAGCCTGTCGAAGCCCTAGGGCGCCTGCCCTTCGACAGGCTCAGGGCGAACGGGTAATGGCTCATTCGGCACCTGCTGCAGGTCCGCATGACGCCGCTCCCCGGTCCTTCCAACTGCCCATGATGTTGTCCCTCCTGCTGCGCCTGTGTGCGCTGGCCGCCGCGCTGCTGGGCGCCTCGCCGCTGTGGGCCACCGCCTACGAGGCCGAGTTGCCCCAGGGCATCCACGGCCCGCGCCTGTGCGACTTCGCGCCCTGCGCCGAGGTCTTCCCCGGCGCGACCTCGTTTTCCGGGCGCAAGGGCCAGCCGCCCTACGTCGAGGCCTACGCCGACGACCACGGCCAGCCCAAGCTGCTGGGCTACGTGATGCTGTCCACCGACATCACCGACACGCCCGCCTACTCGGGCAAGCCGGTGGTCACGCTCATCGGCATGGACCTGCAGGGCCGCTTCACGGGCGTGAAGGTGCTCAAGCACTCCGAGCCCATCCTGCTGCTGGGCATCCCCGAATCCGCGCTGACGAAGTTCAACGACCAGTACCTGGGCAAGTTCGTCGGCGACAACATCGAGATCGGCCGCTCGCGCCCCGACGAGGGCGTCATCGGCCTGGACGCCATCTCCGGCGCCACCGTCACCGTGATCGCGCAGAACCAGGTCATGCTGGCCAGCGGCGCCGCCGTGGCACGCCAGACCGGCATCCTGGCCCCGACGCTGCGGCCACAAGCCAAGTTCACCGACACCGGGCGCCGGCCCGACTGGGCCGCGCTGGTGGCCGAGGGCAGCGTGCAGCGCCTGGTGGTGATGCCCGAGCAGGTCGGGCTGGAGAAGAACGGCGGCACGCCCTTCATCGAGCTGTGGTTCGGCCTGCTCAACCCGCCCGACGCGGGGCGCGCGCTGCTGGGCGCGGACGGCTGGAAGCAGCTCATGGATCGCCTCAAGCCGGGCGAGCAGGCGCTGTTCGTGGTCCGCAGCGCCGGCGCCGAGTCCTTCAAGGGCTCGGGCTTCGTGCGCGGGGGCCTCTACGACCGCGTGCAGGTGCGCCAGGGCATGGACACCTTCACCTTCCGCGACCTGGACTACCTCAACCTCTACGGCCTGGCGGCCGCCGGCGCGCCGCGCTACACCGAGTCGGCGATCTTCATCGTGCGCTCGCCGGCCTTCTCGGCCGCCTGGCCCTGGAAGCTGAGCTTCCTGGGCAACCGCGTGGACCGCGCCACCGGCACGCGCAGCTTCACCAGCTTCGAGGCCGCCTACTGGCTGCCGGCCTCGGCGCTGGAAGGCGGCCGCCCGGTGGTGGAGGAACCCCAGGCGCCGTGGGTCAAGGTGTGGAAGGCGCGCGCGGTGGAGATCGCGCTCTTCGCCGCCCTGCTGGTGGCGGTGGCCACGGTCTATGCCCTGCGCGACCAGCTCACGCGCCGGTCCACGCGCAAGAACAAGTGGCCGGTCAACGCCTTCAAGTACTCGGCCTGGCTGCTGAGCATCGGCTTCGTGGGCTTCGGCGCGATGGCGCAGCCCTCGGTGACGCAGGTGCTCACCTGGTTCCACGCACTGCTGTTCCACTGGACCTGGGCGCTGTTCCTGAGCGACCCGTTCATCTTCCTGTTCTGGATCTTCATCATCGTCACGGTCTTCGTCTGGGGCCGGGGCCTGTTCTGCGGCTGGCTATGCCCCTTCGGCTCGCTGTCGGAGCTGCTGTTCAAGCTGGGCGGCGCCCTGGGCCTCAAGCGCTTCCAGCGCGCGCTCCCCCAACGCCTGCACGACCGGCTGAAGTGGATCAAGTACGGCGTCTTCTTCGGCCTGCTGGCGGTGTCGATGTTCTCCATGGGCCTGGCCGAGAAGCTGGCCGAGGTGGAGCCCTTCAAGACCACGTTCCTGGTCGGCTGGGGCCAGCGCGCCTGGCCGTACACGCTGTTCGCCGCCGGCATCCTGGGGCTGTCCCTGTTCGTGGAGCGGCCCTTCTGCAAGTACCTGTGCCCGCTGGGCGCGTCGCTGGCGATGCCGTCCACGTTCCGCTGGTTCGGGCTGCGCCGCAAGCAGGCCTGCAGCACCTGCAAGGCCTGCGCCGTGGGCTGCGGGGCGCAGGCCATCGACGCCGACGGCCGCATCGACCACCGCGAGTGCCTGCATTGCCTGGACTGCATGGTGCTCTACACCGACACCCATGCCTGCCCGCCGCTGGCCAAGGAGAGGAAGCGCCGCGAGCGCGAAGGCCTGCCGCTGACACCCATCGGCCGCGACGGCCACTTCATCCCCATCGTTCCCGTCGCCACCGGGCCGGCCCGTCCGGCGCCCAAAGGATGAACGCCATGGTCGATCCCCGCATGCCCACCGATCCGGCCGAGCCGCCCTTTGCCGCTGCGCGCGGCCTGGGCCGGCTGCGCGCCGAGGCCTGGGACCACCTCTGGCCCTGGCGCCGCGGCGTGGCCGCTCCGCATGCGGCCCTGCGCGCGGCCGGCGTCTCGCTGGCGCTGGCGGCCACCATCGCCTGGGTGCTGGGCGCCGCGGGCGAGCTGCGCGCGGGCGCGCTCATCGCCTGGTGGTTCGGCTGGAGCGTGTACGAGGTGCTGATCCGGCTGCACGCCAAGCGCTACGTCAAGGACGGTCCCTGGTGGGGCCGGCGCTGGCGCGTCGCCGGCGTGATGGACATGCTGTGCTACGTCGGCTTCAAGAACCTGCTTATCGGCGCGGCGCTGTTCCTGGCGCTGCGGGCACTGGGCACGGTGGTGGTGTGACGATGGCTGCGACACGCCGACTGGCCTGCCTGCTGAGCCTGCTGAGCCTGCTGCTGCCGCTGGCGCTGCAGGCCGCCACCTGGACGGTGCGCCCCGGCGAGGCCATCCAGCCGGTGCTCGACCGCGCCGCCGCCGGCGACGTGGTGGAGATCCACCGCGGCCACTACGCCGGCAACCTGCGCATCGTGAAACCGCTGACGCTGCGCGGCGTGCAGCGCCCCACCCTCAGCGGCGGCCTGCGCGGCGACACCATCCGCGTCACGGCGCCGGACGTCACCATCGAGGGGCTGATCGTGCGCGACTCCGGCGACAGCCTGTTGCAGCAGAACGCGGGCATCTACGTCGCGCCGGGCTCGCACCGCGCGGCGGTACGGCGCTGCGACCTGGTCTACAACCTGTTCGGGTTGTGGATCGAGAAAGCCGACGACGTGCGCATCGAGCACAACCTGATCGTGGGCAAGCGCGACTACGGCTCCTCGCAGCGCGGCAACGGCGTGCAGCTCTACAACACCACCGGCGCGCGCATCGAGGGCAACCACATCAGCTTCGTGCGCGACGCGCTCTACGTGGACGTCTCGCACCACGCGGTGTTCCGCGGCAACCGGCTGCACCACAGCCGCTACGGCACCCACTACATGAACTCCTACCACAACCTGTGGGAGGACAACGACAGCTACCGCAACCGCGGCGGCCTGGCGCTGATGGAGGTGCGCGACCAGGTCGTGCGCAACAACCGCGCCTGGGACAACAGCGACCACGGGATCATGCTGCGCACGCTGCAGGACTCGGTGATCGAGAACAACGTGGTGGCGGGCAACGCCCGCGGCTTCTTCATCTACGACGTGGAGTACGCGCGGCTGCAGGGCAACCTGGTGGTGAACAACCAGGTGGGCGTGCACCTCTCGGCCGGCTCCACCCGCAACCGCGTCGAGGGCAACGACTTCGTCGCCAACCGCGAGCAGGTGCGCTACGTGGGCGCACGCGACGAGACCTGGGGCGCCGAGAGCGGCAACCACTGGAGCAACTACCTGGGCTGGGACCGCGACGGCGACGGCCATGGCGACCTGCGCTACGAGGCCAACGACCTGGTGGACCGCCTGGTGTGGCGCCACCCCGCGGCGCGGCTGCTGCTGGCCAGCCCGGCGGTGCAGGCGCTGCGCCTGGTGGGCCAGCAGTTCCCCGTGCTGCGCGTGCCCAGCGTGGTCGATCCCAAGCCGCGCATGCGTCCGGCGCACCCGGACTGGAAGGAATGGAATGGAAAGCAGTCTTCGCCCGAGCCCTGAGATGGGAGCGCCGTTCGTGCCCAAAGACGCCGCTCGGGCCGAGCCCTTCGACAAGCTCAGGACAGGCCCTGTCGAAGCCCCGCGGCCCGACTGGCACGCAAGCCCTTCGACAAGCTCGGGGCGAACGGGACAACACGTGGACCCTGACGCCGGCGCCATCACGCTGCGCGGCGTGGTCAAGCAGTTCCGCACGGTGCGCGCCGTGGACGGCGTGGACCTGGACGTGCGCCGCGGCGAGGTGTTCGGCCTCATCGGTCACAACGGCGCGGGCAAGAGCACCCTGTTCAAGATGATGCTGGGGCTGGTGGCGCCCAGCGCGGGCGAGATCCGCATCCAGGGCGCGCCGGTATCGGGCCGGGGCTTCCGCGCCGTGCGCCGCGGCATCGGCTACCTGCCCGAGAACGTCGTGCTCTACGACAACCTCAGCGGCCTGGAGACGCTGCGCTTCATGGCGCGGCTCAAGGGCGTGGCGGAGTCCGAATGCGCCGCCGTGCTGGCGCGCGTGGGCCTGGGCCACGCCGGGCAGCGCGCGGTGCGCGAGTACAGCAAGGGCATGCGCCAGCGCCTGGGCTTCGCGCAGGCGTTGCTGGGGCGGCCGCAGGTGCTGTTCCTGGACGAGCCCACCACCGGGCTGGACCCGGAGGCCATCCGCGCCTTCCACGCCACGCTGCACGAGCTGCGCGACGAGGGCGTGACCATGGTCATCACCTCGCACGTCCTGGCCGAGCTGCAGGAGCGGGTGGACCGCCTGGCCATCCTGGCCGCCGGCCGCGTGCGCGCGCAAGGCAGCGTGCGGGAGCTGCGCGAGCACATGGCGCTGCCGCTGGGGCTGGACGTGCGCGTGGCCGAGTCCGGCCTGGCGGCGGTGCGCGCTGCGCTGGAGCCGCTGCCGCTGGAGGGCGTGCGCTGGCACGGCCTGCAGCTGCAGGCCCGTTGCCCGCGCGACGCCAAGATGGCGGTGCTGGCCGCGCTCACCGGCCTGGACGGCGCGGTGCTGGACCTGCAGGTGCACGAGCCCTCGCTCGAAGACGTGTTCTTCGGCCTGGCCCATTGAGAGGGCATACGCCATGGAGTTCGGCCAAGTTCTCACCATCGCGCACAAGGAGCTGCGCGAGCGGCTGCGCAACCGCTGGGTGCTGGCGGTGGCGCTGGTGTTCACGGTGTTCGCGCTGGTCATCGCCTACTTCGGCGGGGCGCAACAGGGCGCGGTGGGCCTGCGCTCCATCGAGTTCACCATCACCAGCCTGGTGAGCCTGGTGATCTACCTGATCCCGCTGATCGCACTGCTGCTGGGCTTCGACGCCATCGTCGGCGAGCGCGAGCGCGGCTCGCTGGACCTGCTGCTGGCGCTGCCCATCACGCGGCTGGAGCTGCTGTTGGGCAAGTACCTGGGGCTGGCCGCGGCGCTGAGCCTGTCCACCGTCGCCGGCTTCGGGCTGGTGGCGCTGCTGCTGGGCGCGCAGGCGGGCCGCGCGGCGCTGGCGCCCTACCTGGGCTTCATGGGCAGCTCGGTGCTGCTGGGCCTGGTGTTCCTGAGCCTGGCCGTGATGCTGTCGGTGCTGGCGGCGGACCGCACGCGCGCCTCGGGCCTGGCCATCGCGCTGTGGTTCTTCTTCGTGCTGGCGTTCGACCTGCTGCTGCTGGGGCTGCTGGTCGTCACCGGCGGGCAGACCGGCGGCGACTGGTTCGCCTGGGCGCTGCTGCTCAACCCGGCGGACGTGTTCCGCATCCTCAATGTCTTTTCCCTGGACGACGTGCGCAGCCTCTACGGCCTGACCAGCATCGTGCCGCAGGCCCTGGCCAAGCCCTGGCTGATGAGCCTGGTGATGCTGGGCTGGATCGTGGCGCCGTTGTCCATCGCCACCTGGAGATTCCGTCCGTGATTGCCCAACGCCGAAGCCTTCTGCTTGCCGCCTGTGCCCTGCCCGTCGCGCTGTGGGGCTGCAACCGGGGCGACTCCGGGGCCGCCGTGAAGGCGGTGGAGATCGACCCCGCCACCACCTGCGACTTCGACGGCATGCTGCTGGCCGATTACCCCGGCCCCAAGGCGCAGATCCACTACGCCGACGCCGCCGCGCCGGTCTTCTTCTGCGACACCGTCGAGATGTTCTCGGCGCTGCTGCGGCCCGAGCAGGTGCGCCCGGTGCGCGCGGTGCTGACGCAGGACATGGCCCATGCCGACTGGAACCAGCCGCGCGGCCACTGGTTCGATGCAAGGAGCGGCTTCTACGTCGCCGGCAGCAAGCGCCATGGCTCGATGGGCCCCACCTTCGCCAGCTTCGCGGCCGAGGCCGAGGCCAGGAAGTTCGCCACCGAGCACGGCGGCAAGGTGCTGCGCTTCGCGGACGTCAAGCCGGAAATGGCCGACCTGGGTGGCGGCAGCCAGCACGACAAGCACATGTAAGCCCATGCCGACATGCGCCTGGGCGGACCAGCCAGCCCGCAGTGCGGTCAGCAACCTGTGCCGACACCGGATTGGTCAGAAAACTGAACAGTGAACCCACTGTCTGGGATCACTGTTCAGCCAAGCTGACCAATTCACGTGCCGCGTGTCGGCGGGACCCTGCCTTGCCCCAGCCACGGCCCGTAGCGCAGCAGCCAGCCCAGCCCCACTGCCGCCCAGCCCAAGGCCGCCAGCGGCAGGAGCCAGTGCGCGACGGCCGGCCACAGCGCCGCCGCCATGCGCGCCACCACCACGGCTTGCAGGACCTGGTGCAGCGTCCACAGCACGCCGTCGGCCACCACCGCCCGGCCGGCATGGCCGCAGGTGACGCGTGAGGCCATGGCCAGCAGCGTCGTCCCCAGGAAGCCCAGGGCATAGGCATGCAGCGCCGCGCCCGGCGCGCCCGCGGCCGACAGCAGCAGCGCCAGCCCCAGCCACACCAGGCCGCGCTGCAGCATCGCCGGCAGCCGCTGGCTCAGGCGCTGCAGCCGGCTCCAGCGCCAGGCCAGCCCCAGCAGCAGCAGGCCCGCCGCGCCCTGCACCCCACCCGCCAGCAGCCGCCACGCAGGCGACCAGGGCCCGGCGGCCAGCAAGGTCGCGGCGGTCGCCAGGGCCTGGAAGGCCAGGATGCCGGCCAGCATCCAGAGCGGCCCGTGCGGCCAGCGCTCTTCCAGCCGGGCCGGGACCGCGGCACCGAAGACGGGCAGCAAGCGGTGCAGCATGGCGGCGTAGACCACGCCGAAGCAGCCCCACAGCGCGGCCTGGGTCAGCATGCTCACCAGCGTCCAGGCCTCGGCCATCACCGCGGCCACGGTGGCGTCGAGCAGCAGCGCACCCGCCACGCAGGCCGCCAGCGCCACCCGCAGGTGCAGCCGGTCGCCGGCCGTGCCGGCACGCACCAGGCGCCAGAAGCGCAGCACCAGGCTGCTCCAGCCCGCGGCCACGGCGGCCAGGCCCATGCCGAGCAACAGCGGCCCGTCCGCGCCGCCGCCCACGAGCGCCAGCCCGGCGATCACCCAGCCGGCCAGCTGCGCGCCCAGTGCGGGCAGCAGCGTCCGCGCCGCCACCGGGGCGCAGCCCAGCCAGCGCGGCGCGGCGGTGAACAGGAAGCCGGCAATGAACAGCGGCAGGAAGCCCCAGGCCATCAGCAGCCCGTGCACCGGCGTGCGCGGCAGCGCGCCGGCCGGCACCAGGCGCAGCAGGCTCCAGGCCCACCACAGCGCGGCGGCGGCGAGCATCGAGGCGCCGGCACCGAAAGCCAGGCGGTGCGGCGACTCCAGCAGCCGGCGCGGATACCAGCGACCGTCCGTCGCGCGGGGTGGGCGGGATACGGCAGACATGGGGCGCGAGGCTGGCAGCCTCGGCCCGGCAAGGTCTTGCGCCAAGTCAGTGGACGCTGCCGCGTCGCCCGCCCCGGGCACCGCCAAGGCTGTTCCGTTCCACGCCCTGGTCCCTGGACGCTCTTTCCGGACCCGGCCACAAGCCCCCGGGTAAGCGATTTGCTGCAGTGCCGCAAACGCAGACGTCGGGGAAGCGTCGCCGGCGCGGGCGCTCTGCGGGCAAGGAATGAGAAAGCATGCCGGGTTGGCTGACTTGGGAGGGCTTCACCTCCGCGAAATTTCTGGGCGCCTCGGTGACGAGCTGGGCCACGGCCGTGGCCGTGGCGCTGGCGAGCTGGGTGGCCATGCGGCTGGCGCTCAAGCTGCTGCTGGGCCGCGCCAGCGTGGTGGCGCAGGCCACCACCAACCGCGTGGACGATCTGCTGGTGGACCTGCTGCGCGGCACCAGCCGCGTGTTGCTGTTCGTCACGGCGCTGCTGATCGGGCTGTCGATGCTGGAGCTGCCGGCGCGCTGGGATGGGCGCGTGAGCCAGCTGTGGTTCCTGACGCTGGCGCTGCAATTCGGACTGTGGGGCAACCGCGCCATCGTCATCGGGCTGCGCCGCTACGTGGAGAACCACGGCGATGGCGGCATGGCACGGCAGGTCAGCACCTCCGCCACGCTGCTGTCGTGGACGCTGCGCACCATGCTGTGGGCGGTGCTGCTGCTGGCGATGCTGGCCAACCTGGGCGTCAACATCACGGCCATGGTTGCCAGCCTGGGCGTGGGCGGCGTGGCGGTGGCCCTGGCGGTGCAGAACATCCTGGGCGACCTGTTCGCCTCGCTGTCCATCGCGGTCGATAAACCCTTCGAGGTCGGCGACTTCATCACGCTCAGCGGCGTGGCCGGCACGGTCGAGCAGGTCGGGCTCAAGACCACCCGCATCCGCGCCCTCAGTGGCGAGCAGGTGGTGATCTCCAACACCGAGCTGCTCAAGCAGACCATCAACAACTACAAGCGCATGCAGCAGCGGCGCGTGGTCTTCAAGTTCGGCCTCACCTACGACAGCACCCCGGAGCAGGCCGAGGCCGTGCCGGGCATCGTGCGGCGGGCCGTCGAGTCGCAAGAGCACACGCGCTTCGACCGCGCGCATTTCCAGGGCTTCGGCGACAGCTCGCTGGATTTCGAGGTCGTCTATTTCGTGCTGTCTTCCGACTTCAACCTCTACATGGACATCCAGCAGCGCATCAACCTGGCGCTGATGCGCGAGTTCCGCGCGCTGGGCGTGAGCTTCGCCTTCCCCACCCGCACGCTGCAGATGCCGGGGCTGGAGGCGCGGCTGGCGGCCCAGCCCCGTCCGGAGGAGCAGCCGGTGCTGCGCCCGCGCCGCGTGGCACCCTGAAGGCGGCCCCGAGCTGATCTCACCCGGCCGCGCCCGCGGCCGTTGGTTTCCGGTGCAACCGCACGCCGGGCGGCGTAGCGGCCAAGCCACGCCACCCGGTCGGGTGGGCTCGCACCCTTAAGCTCGGGGGTTTCCCTTTCTCCCGAGCTGCCCCCGGCGCCCCCGCGGTGCCCGGCGGTGCCGTACCGGCCGCCTCCTGATGTCGTTGTCCCTCGCAAGCTTCCGCCCCGCTCCTTCCCTCCTCCTCCTCCTTTCCACCAAGCGACTGCTGCCGGCCCTGGGCCTGGCGCTGCTGGGCGCGCTGGCGCAGGCACAGGGCTTCACGCAGTGCCGGGGCTTCTTCCCGGCGGGCACGCCGCCGCGCCTGAGCGCCACCGTGGCGCAGCCGCGCGAGCTGTGCTTCGCGGCCTTCGCCACGCTGCATTCCGGGCGCACCAAGACGCCCGTCTACACGGTGGAGCGGCTCACGCGCGAGCAGTTGCTGGACGCGCGCGACGAGCAGCGGACGCAGCGCTTCTTTGCCGATGCGCGGCTGCCCAGCGCGGAGCGCGCCACGCTGGAGGACTACAAGGGCTCGGGCTTCGACCGCGGCCACATGGCGCCGGCGGCCGACATGCCCACGCCCACGGCCATGGCGCAGTCCTTCTCGCTGGCCAACATCGTTCCGCAGGCGCCGCGCAACAACCAGCGCACCTGGGCCGAGATCGAGAAGGCCACGCGCCGCTACGTGATGCGCGCGCAGGGCCCGGTGTACGTGTTCACCGGGCCGGTGTTCGGCGCCCGGCCGCGCAGCATCGGCGAGGGCCGGGTCTGGGTGCCGGCCTATCTCTACAAGCTGGTCTACGACGCTTCCACCCGCCGCGCCTGGGCGCACTGGGTGGAGAACAGCGACGACGCCCGGGCCGGCCCGCCCATCAGCTACCAGGAGCTGGTGCGGCGCACGGGCATCGAGTTCCTGCCGGGGCTGCAGCCGAGGGCGTGACGGGCCTGGGGCCTTGAGGCTCGGCACGCGGCGCCGGCCTCAAGCCGGTTCGGCCTGCAGCACCCCACGCCGGATCTGGTCGCGCTCCATCGACTCGAACAGCGCCTTGAAGTTGCCTTCGCCGAAGCCGTCGTCGCCCTTGCGCTGGATGAACTCGAAGAACACCGGGCCCAGCAGCGCCTGCGAGAAGATCTGCAGCAGCAGCCGGCGGCTGCCGTCGCGGGTGGAGCCGTCGAGCAGGATGCCGCGCGCCTTCAGCTCATTGACCGTCTCGCCGTGGCCGGGCAGCCGCTCCTGCAACATCTCGTAGTAGACGTCGTTGGGCGCGGTCATGACCGGGATGCCCGCCAGCTGCAGCTTGTCCACCGAGTCGAAGATGTCGTCGGTCAAGAGCGCCACGTGCTGGATGCCCTCGCCGTTGAACTGCATCAGGAACTCCTCGATCTGCCCCGAGCCCTGCTTCGCTTCCTCGTTGAGCGGGATGCGGATCTTGCCGTCCGGCGCCGTCATGGCCTTGGAGGTCAGGCCCGTGTACTCGCCCTGGATATCGAAGTAGCGGATCTCGCGGAAGTTGAAGAGCTTTTCGTAGAACGAGGCCCAGTACGCCATGCGCCCGCGGTAGACGTTGTGCGTGAGGTGGTCGATGACCTTGAAGCCATGGCCCGCCGGGTGCCGCTCCACGCCCTCGACGAACTCGAAGTCGATGTCGTAGATGGACTTGCCGTCCTCGAAGCGGTCGATCAGGTACAACGGCGCGCCGCCGATGCCCTTGATGGCCGGCAACCGCAGCTCCATCGGGCCGGTGGGAATGTCCACCGGCTGCGCGCCCAGCTCCAGCGCGCGGGCATAGGCCTGGTGCGCGTCCTTGACGCGGAAGGCCAGGCCGCAGGCCGAGGGGCCGTGCTCGGCGGCGAAATAAGCCGCCACGCTCTTGGGCTCGCGGTTGACGATGAAGTTGATGTCGCCCTGGCGGTACAGCAGCACGTCCTTGGAGCGGTGCCTGGCGACGAGCGTGAAGCCCAGCTTCTCGAAGATGGGCTCCAGCACGCCCGGCGTGGGCGAGGCGAACTCGACGAACTCGAAGCCCATCAGGCCCATCGGGTTGTCAAACAGGTCGGTCATGTCACTTCCTCCTTGGTTTATCGGACCAGTTGATCCAGCGTGAGCGCATAGGCCGTGCGCGCCAGCCCGGTGGGCTCGGCGCTGTGCGCGCGGCAGCGCTCCAGGGCGTTCCCGATGGTGCGGGACACGTCCTCGAACAGGGCGGCGTCGCCGTCGGCGGCCTCGCCCATCAGGTAGGCGAAGGCGCGGGCCATGCCGCAGTTGGCGATGAAGTCCGGGATCAGCGCGACGCGGCCGTCGGCGTGCTCCTGGATCGGGCCGTAGAAGATCTCGCTGTCGGCGAAGGGCACGTTGGCGCCGCAGGCGATCAGCTCCAGCCCGGCCGCCGCCATTGCGTCCACCTGCTCGCGCGTCACCAGGCGCGAGGCGGCGCAGGGCAGGAAGATTTCCGCGCCCAGGCTCCAGATGCGGCGGTTCACCTCCTCGACGGGCAGCAGCCCGTCCGCGGCGAGCTGGTTGCCGCGCCGTCCCAGGAACAGCGCCTTCACCTCGTCGAAGCTGAAACCGTCGGGCCGCAGCAGGCCGCCCTCGCGGTCGATGATGCCGACCAGCGTGGCCCCGGCCTGCGCCAGGTAGTAGGCGGCCGTGGCGCCCACGTTGCCCCAGCCCTGCACGATCACGCGCTGGCCTTCGAGCGGACGGCCCCACAGCCGCCGCTGGTGCCGCACCGACTCGGCCACGCCCCAGCCGGTGATGAGGTCGGCCACCGTGTAGCGGCGCGCCGCGTCGGGCGTGTAGCGCGGGTGCTCCACCGCGTGCGCCACGCCGCGGCGCAGCTGCCCGACCTTGCGGATGCGCTCGCTCTCGCCCGGGTTGAAGTGGCCGTTGACCACGCCCTCCTGCGGATGCCACAGGCCGTGGCTCTCGGTGATGGGAATGACCTCGTGCATCTCGTCGACGTTGAGGTCGCCCCCGGTGCCGTAGTAGCTCTTGAGCAGCGGCGCGACGGCCTTGTACCAGCGGCGCAGCACCTCTTCCTTGCGCGGGTCAGCCGGGTCGAAGTCGATGCCCGACTTGGCGCCGCCGATGGCCGGGCCGGAGATGGCGAACTTCACCTCCATGGTCTTGGCCAGCGACTCGACCTCGCGCCGGTCCAGCCCGCGGCGCATGCGCGTGCCGCCGCCGGCGGCGCCGCCGCGCAGGCTGTTGATCACCACCCAGCCGCGCGCGGGCGTCTGGTCGTCATGCCACTCGAACACGATCTCGGGCGGCTTGTTCTCGAAGCGTTGCAGCAGGTCTTTCATGGGGGTCTCCAGGGCTTTGAGGAATGCGTCGTGCCGCGGCGCTCAGGCCAGCAGCAGCTTGTCGTCGTCGATGCGCTCGCCGCGGGTGCGCTCGAACAGGCGCAGCAGGTCGGGCACGTCCAGGCCCTGGCGCTCGCTGCCGGAGACGTCCAGCACCACGCGGCCCTGGTGCAGCATCACGGTGCGGTGCCCGTGGTCCAGCGCCTGGCGCATGCTGTGCGTGACCATCAGCGCCGTGAGCTGCTGCTCGCGCACGATGCGGTCGGTGAGCTCCAGCACGAAGGCCGCCGTGCGCGGGTCCAGCGCCGCGGTGTGCTCGTCCAGCAGCAGCAGCTTGGAGGGCTGCAGCGAGGCCATCAGCAGGCTCACGGCCTGGCGCTGGCCGCCGGAGAGCAGGCCCATGCGGTCGGCCAGCCGGTTCTCCAGGCCCAGGTTGAGCGTGCGCAGCTTGTCGCGGAACTGCTCGCGCAGCGCCCGGTTGAGCGTGAGACCAAGGCCTCGGCCCTGCCCGCGCCGCCAGGCCAGCGCCATGTTCTCCTCGATGGTCAACGCCTCGCAGGTGCCGGCCATCGGGTCCTGGAACACGCGCGCCACCAGCGCGCTGCGCTGCCAGGCCGACAGCCGCGTCACGTCGTGGCCGGCGATCTCGATGCGGCCGCTGTCCACCCGCAGGTCGCCGCTGATGGCGTTGAGGAAGGTGGACTTGCCCGCGCCGTTGGAGCCGATCACGGTCACGAACTGCCCGGCCGGGATCTCCAGGTTCAGCCCGCGCAGCGCGCGGTTCTCGATGGGCGTGCCGGGGTTGAAGGTGATTTCGAGTCGTTGCGCGCGCAGCATCACAGGGCCTCCTTGGCGGCGGTGGCGGGTTGGGTGTCGGCGCTCTTGCGCGGCGCTCGCTTGACGAGCTTGCGCTTGAGCGAGGGCATCAGCAGCGCCCCGGCCACGAGCACGGCGGTGACGAGGTTGAGGTCCTGCGCCTGCAGGCCCAGGAAGTCGGTGTTGAGCGCCGCGGCGATGAAGAAGCGGTAGAGCACCGCGCCCAGCACGCAGGCCAGCGTGGCCAGCACCAGGCCGCGCGCGGGCAGCAGCGTCTCGCCCACGATCACGGCGGCCAGGCCGATGACGATGGTGCCCACGCCCATGGAGATGTCCGCCCCGCCCTGGGTCTGCGCAAACAGCGCGCCGGCCAGCGCCACCAGCGCGTTGGACAGCGCCAGGCCGTAGATGGTGAAGCGGTCGGTGGAGATGCCCTGCGCGCGGGCCATGCGGGCGTTGCCGCCGGTGGCGCGCATCGCCAGGCCGGCTTCGGAGGCGAAGAACAGGTCGATCAGGAGCTTGACCACCGCCACGATCGCCAGCATCAGCAGCGGCTTGAACACGTAGTCGGGCCAGTCATTGAAGGTGAACAGGCTGAACAGCGTGGGCTCGGTGATCAGCGCGACGTTGGGCTTGCCCATCACGCGCAGGTTGATCGAGTACAGGGCGATCATCACCAGGATGCTGGCCAGCAGCTGCATGATGCGCAGCCCCACGTGCAGCCAGGCGGTGAGCGCGCCGGCGGCGGCGCCGGCCAGCACCGCCACGGCGGTGGCCGCCAGCGGGTGCCAGCCCGCCACGATCAGCGTGGCCGCGACGGCGCCGCCCAGCGGGAAGCTGCCGTCCACGGTCAGGTCCGGGAAGTTGATGACGCGGAAGGAGATGAAGACGCCCAGCGCGACCAGGCCAAAGACGAGGCCGATCTCCAGGGCGCCCAGGGAGGCAATCAGGGACATGGGGTTTCCTGCGGGAAGGCTCCGCCCGGGGGCGCCGCGCGGGCGCACCGGAAGCGGAATCAACGGGTGGTAAAGGTCAGCGGCGCGCGGCGCTCACTGCTGCGCGACGAGCTTGGCGGTCTTGAGCAGGTCTTCGGGCAGCGTGACGCCCTGCTTGCGCGCCGCGTCCGGGTTCACGTGCAGCTCGAACTGCTGGCTGGTCTGCGCGGCGATGGCGCCAGGCTTCTCGCCGTGCAGCACGCGCACGACGAGCTTGCCGGTCTGGCGGCCGAGGTCGTAGTAGTTCAGGCCCAGGGCGGCGACGGCGCCGCGCTTGACGGCATCGGTGTCGGCCGCCACCACCGGCAGCTTGGCCTGCTGCGCCACCTTGACGATGCCCTCGAAGGCCGACATCACGTTGTTGTCGGTGGGTGCGTAGATCACGTCGGCCTTGCCCACCAGGCTCTGCGCGGCGCCGGGCACGTCCACGGTGCGCGGGGCGGCGCCTTCCACCAGCGTCAGGCCGGCGGCGGCGCAGGCCTTCTTCAGCGCCTCGACGATGGCCACCGAGTTGGCCTCGCCGGGGTTGTAGATCACGCCCACCTTCTTCACCTCGGGCCGCACGCGCTTGATCAGCTCCAGGTGCTTGTCCAGCGGCGAGGCGTCCGACACGCCGGTGACGTTGCCGCCCGCGGGCTGCCAGCTCTTGACCAGCCGCGCCGCCACGGGGTCGGTGACCGCGGAGAACACCACCGGGATGTCGCGCGTGGCCGCCACGGCCGCCTGCGCCGACGGCGTGGCGATGGCCACGATGGCATCGGGCCGCGCCCCCACGAACTTGCGCGCGATCTGCGCCGCGGTGCCGGTGTTGCCCTGCGCGCTCTGGTACTCGAAGGACAGGTTCTTGCCGACCTCGTAGCCGGCGGCTTTCAGCTCGTCGCGCACGCCGTCGCGCGCGGCGTCCAGCGCCGGGTGCTCGACGATGGCGGTCACGGCCACGCGCTTCGGGGCGGCATCGGCGGCCTGCGCCGTCAGGGGCAGCACGGCCGCCAGCGTGAGGGTCGCCAGCGCGGCGCGGATGAAAGGTTGTTGCATGGGGACTGTCTCCTGGTGTCGTCTCGCACCGGGCTCGTGGCCGGGTGCGGCGGTCGTTGCGGACAGGCGAAACTGTAGAGACGCCGCCGCGCAATTGCTTTGCATCCAAAGTCGGGACCTTCCCGCCAAAGCGAGACAAAATTTCGCCCGTACGTACCCACCAGGAGATTTGCTTGCATGCCTTTGATCTGGATCGAATCGACTGCCGCATCCTGAGCCACTTGCAGGCCCATGGCCGGGCCTCAAACCTGGAGCTGGCGGAAGCCGCCGGGCTGTCGCCGGCGCAGTGCCACCGGCGGCACCGGCGGCTGGAGGAGCTGGGTTTCATCGCCGACTACCACGCGCGGCTGGACGCGCGCCGGCTGGGCCTGACGGTGGTGGCCTTCATCCACATCGGCATGGAAAAGGGCCACCTGCGCGACCTGCCCAGCTTCCAGCGCCTGGTGGCGGACCTGCCGCAGGTGCTGGAGTGCTACTCGGTGACGGGCGACTTCGACTACGTGCTCAAGGTCGTGGCGCAGGACCTCAAGGCGCTGTCCACCTTCCTGATGGAGACGCTCATGCGGCTGCCCGGTGTCAACAGCGTGCGCTCCAGCGTGTGCCTGGACGAGATCAAGTGCACCGCCACGCTGCCGCTGGCCGCGGGTTGAGGCGCCGGGCCTCGACGGGTGGCCCGGGCGCTCAGCCCTCCCGGTGCGGGGCGTCGCCCCAGCGCGTGCACACCATCTCGTGGAAGCGCCGCGAGCCCAGGCACATGAAGCGGTAGTTGAGCTCGCGCATCTCTTCCAGGATGGCGCGCAGCCTGCTCAGCTCGGCCGGCGGCGGGTCGGCGAACAGCCGCTCCCGGGCCCTGTTCCATCGATCGAGCACCGTCGCCATGTCGTCCTGGTCCTGCGCCGACGTGAACAGGTCCACGACGGTGGCCTCGTCCAGGTTCTCCGCGCCGCGCGACTGCGCGTCGTTCTCGATCACCTCGATGGCGGCGCGCACCTCGGCCACCAGGTCCGCCACGGTGCACAGCGGGGTCCTGCCCGGGCGCACCTGCCGGTACTTGTCGATCACCTCGTAGCGGAAGCGCAGGCCCAGGCGCAGCATCGTGGCCAGCAAACCGATGTCGCCGGGCACCTCGAACAGCGGCGCCACCACGGTCTCGACCATGTGCACGTGGAAGCGCAGGTTGCCCTCGGCATCGACGTCGAGCTTGGCCAGCTCGGGCTGGAAGGCGCCATGGTCGGTGTGGCAGACGGCCTGCATCCGCTTGAACGCCTTGTTGTTGGCCGCCAGGTGCACCACGTTCTGCAGCTCGTCCAGCCAGCGCCGGTCGGGCTTGGCGTACGGTGCCTGCACGAAGTCGCTCCACTTCAGGTCATCGCCGGGTTCGGCCCCTCCTGGCAGCCCGCGAGCAGCAGGTCGCCGCTGCGGCGCGCCACCAGCTTGGCCAGCGGGCTGCGGCCCTGCACCGGCGGCAGCCGGCGCAGCGGGCCGCCGGGGCCGCGCGGCAGCGCGGCGTCGTCCATCCAGTTGCCGATGGGCATGAAGCGCGGCCGGGTGGCGCGCGGATCGGCATCGGTGTCCGGCGCCGCGCGGGTGACGGTGCCGGAGTGGCAGCTGTCGGCGATCAGCACCAGCTTGACCTTGGGCTGGCGGCGCAGGAGCAGTTCGTGGATCTCGTCGTCGGTGAGCGCGCCCTTGCTGCGGATGTCGTGCGGGCACAGCGCCTCGTCCAGGCCGTCCACCTCGTCGTCCTCCATGGCGGGCACGTAGGTGCCATGGCCGGAGTAAGTGATGACGACCAGATCGCCGGGCTGCGCTTGCCCGATCAGCTGCGCCATTCCCTCCACCATCGCCGCCTTGGTGGCCTGGGCGTCGAGCAGCGTGCTTACCGCGAAGCCGCGCTGCGTCAGCGTCTCGGCCCAGTCGTGGGCGTCATTGAGGCAGCCCTGGAGGTCCATCCCGGTGCCGGGATAGTTGTTGATGCCGATGCACAACGCCTTCTTCGCCATGTCGCCTCCGCAAGACCGGACCCCATGTCCGGGGCCGCCAGCCTAGGCAGACGGGCGCGCGCTTGCATTGCTCGCAATCACGGATGGGCAGCGCCGGCAACGGCGCTGCCTCCAGTGGCGAGCTGCGAAACCTGTATGTTCCGCGAGGCGTGAGCCACGCCGGTGGTGTACGCCGTCGGCAAGCCAAGCTCCGGATGCTTCCGCAACCGGCGGTCCTGTTGCGCAGGCAACCATGCCGCTCTTGCCACTTCCGGGCTTTGAAGGGCCACAAAGCAAAAAGCCCGGTGTCTTGTGGACACCGGGCTCAAGCTTTTTTGGTCGGGGTGGCGGGATTCGAACTCGCGACCCCTTGCACCCCATGCAAGTGCGCTACCAGGCTGCGCTACACCCCGACTGCTGAAGCTGTAAGTATACCCGCTGCAGCAGGTGCTTCCGGGCTGAAATGATTAATTTGACAACGCAACGACACGACACGCCGCCCCGGTTTCGCACATCGGCACGGTGCATCGCCGTGCCGCCGCCCTCCACCCGTTCGCGCCATCCGCGTTGCACCTCAGCCTCGCCAGCGCACGCGTCTTCGCGACGGGAGGGAGCGTCTCAAAACCAGATGCCACAAAGCAAAAAGCCTGGTGTCTTGTGGACACCAGGCTCAGGCTTTCTTTGGTCGGGGTGGCGGGATTCGAACTCGCGACCCCTTGCACCCCATGCAAGTGCGCTACCAGGCTGCGCTACACCCCGACTGCTGAAGCTGAAAGTATAACACTAATTTGCTATTTGTGGTCAAGCAGCGCACGAATCTGAAACAGCTCGGCACGCAGCTCTTCGAGCAAATCCGCATTGACCATTGACGCGGCCAGGGCGATGGCACTGCCGGGGAAGTCCGGGTCCTGCGCCTCGTCTACATGCGCCGGGGCCGTGGCCTGTGCCGCGTCCGTGCTCAGGGAGGACTGGGCCGCCGCGCGCAGCGCCGAGCCGCGCGGCGACTCGTCCGCAAGACGATTGCGCGCGCCGTTGATGGTGAAACCCTGCTCGTAGAGCAGGTCGCGGATGCGGCGGATGAGCAGCACCTCGTGGTGCTGGTAGTAGCGCCGGTTGCCGCGGCGCTTCATGGGCTTGAGCTGCGAGAACTCCTGTTCCCAGTAGCGCAACACGTAGGGCTTGACGCCGCACAGCTCGCTGACCTCACCGATGGTGAAGTAACGCTTGGCGGGAATCTCGGGCAGCGGCGTCTTGTCCATCGCGGCGGATCAACGGGGAAGAACGCGCCAGCGCGCCCAGGCGCGGCCGGCGTCGCCAGGGCCGGCCTCCCGGCCGGCCGTGCTCACCACCTCACTCGGCGTCGTCATGGGCGTCGGCATCGCCCTGTACCAGGCCCTTGAGCTTGTGGCTGGCGTGGAACGTAACGACGTTGCGCGCGTTGATGGGAATGGTCTCGCCCGTGCGCGGATTGCGCCCCGGCCGCGGCGCCTTGCGGCGGATGTTGAAGTTGCCGAAGCCCGAAAGCTTCACCTCCTGGCCCTGCACCAGCGCGCCGTGCAGGATGTCGAAGAAGGCTTCCACCATGTCCTTGGACTCGCGCTTGTTCAGGCCCAGCCGCTCGAACAGCAGCTCGGACAGCTCGGCCTTGGTCAGCGTCGGCGTCTCGATGCTGGGCAGCAGTACGGACTCGGGCGGATTGGTGATGTCATTCATGGGCTTGCCTCCTCAGCCGCGCAGCCGCACGCCCAGGCGCTGCTGCAGCCGCTGCAGCAGCGCGGCCACGGCGGCGTCGATGCGCTCGTCGGTGAGCGTGGTGTCCGGGTCGAGCAGCTCCAGCCGCACGGCCAGACTGCGCTCGCCGGCCTCGATGCCAGCCATCGGCGTGGCGGGCTTGTACAGGTCGAACAGCTTGGCCGAGCGCACCAGAGCGCTGTCGTCGTCCAGGATCACGCTCATCAGCGCATCATGGCCGAGGTCCTCGCGCGCCACCAGCGCCACGTCGCGCCAGACCGACTGCTGGCGTGAGATCGGCTCGAAGGCCGGCAGCGGGCGTTGCAGCAGCGCGTCGAGCTCCAGCTCGAACAGCACCGGCGCCTGCGGCAGTTCGTAGGCCTGACGCCAGCGCGGGTGCAGCTCGCCGATCCAGCCCACGGCCCGGCCGTCGAGCTCGATGCGGGCGCTGCGCCCGGGGTGCAGCGCCGGGTGCGTGGCGGCCACGAACTTCGGCTGCAGCGGCGCCAGCAGCGCCTCCACGTCGCCCTTGGCGTCGAAAAAGTCCACGGCACGCTCGCGCTGGCCCCACTGCAGCTCCTGTGCGCTGCCGAAAGCCAGGCCCGCCAGGCGCCGTGGCTGGTGCACGCCGGCCACGCTGGTGTCGCTGTCGGTCACCGAGGCGTCGCGCAGGAACACGCGGCCGATCTCGAACACGCGCACCCGCGCCGCCTTGCGCGCGAGGTTGTAGCGCAGCACGTGGATCAGGCTGCCCAGCAGGCTGGAGCGCATCACCGCCAGCGGCGCGGCGATGGGATTGAGGACGCGGATCGGGTCGGCATTGCCGGCCAGCTCCTTTTCCCAACGCTCCTCGACGAAGCTGAAGTTGATGGTTTCCTGGTAGCCCAGCGCCGCCATCAGGTGCCGCAGCGCGTGGCTGCTGCGCTGGTTCTCGGGCCGCACATGGGCGGTGACCGGCGCCAGCGGCGGCGTGTCGGGCAGCTGGTTGAAGCCGATGACGCGAATGACCTCCTCGATCAGGTCTTCCTCGATCTGCAGGTCGAAGCGCCAGCTCGGCGGCGTGACGGTGAGCGTGCCCTCGCCTTCCGTGAAGCCCAGGCCCAGGCGCTGGAACACTTCCGCGCACTGCGCCTGCGTCACCGGCATGCCGATGACCTTGGCGGCCCGCGCCACGCGCAGCGTCACCGGCTTGCGCTCGGGCAGCTGCGTGACCTGGTCGTCCATCGGGCCGGGCTCGCCGCCGCAGATCTCCAGGATCAGCCGCGTCAAGTGCTCGATGTGCTCCACCGTCTGCGCCGGATCGACGCCGCGCTCGAAGCGGTGGCCCGCGTCGGTGCTGAAGTTGAAGCGGCGCGAACGGCCCGCCACCGCCTGCGGCCACCAGAAGGCAGCTTCGACGTAGACGTTGCGCGTGTCGTCGGACACGGCCGTAGCGTCGCCACCCATGATGCCGGCCAGCGATTCCACGGCCTGCGCGTCGGCGATCACGCCGACCGTTTCGTCCAGCTCGATGGTGTTGCCGTTGAGCAGCTTCAGGCTCTCGCCCTGGCGTCCCCAGCGCACGACCAGGTTGTCGTGGATCTTATCGAGGTCAAAGATGTGGCTGGGCCGGCCGTACTCGAACATCACGTAGTTCGAGATGTCCACCAGGGCGCCGACCGAGCGTTGCCCGCAGCGCGCCAGGCGCTCGACCATCCAGGCCGGCGTCTTGGCCTGCGGATTGATGCCACGGATGACCCGGCCGGAGAAGCGGCCGCACAGATCCGGTGCCTCGACGCGCACCGGCAGCCGCGCGTCGTTGGCGGCGGCCACGGGCTCGAAGCGCGGCGTCTGCAGCGGCGTGCCGGTGAGCGCGGACACCTCGCGGGCGATGCCGTAGACGCTCAGGCAGTGCGCCAGATTGGGCGTGAGCTTGAGCGTGAACAGCGTGTCGTCGAGGTTGAGCACCTCGCGCACGTCGGCGCCGACCGGGGCGTCGGCGGCCAGCTCCAGCAGGCCGCCGTGCTCGTCGGAGAGCTGCAGTTCGCGCGCCGAGCACAGCATGCCGTGGCTGTCCACGCCGCGCAGCTTGCCGAGCTTGATCTGGAAGGGCTTGCCGTCCTCGCCGGGCGGCAGCTCGGCGCCGACCAGCGCCAGCGGCACGCGGATGCCGGCACGGGCGTTGGGCGCGCCGCAGACGATCTGCAGCGGGCCGTCCTTGGAATGCTCGCCGGCATTGACCTTGCAGACGCGCAGGCGGTCGGCGTTGGGATGCTGCTCGGCTTCCAGGATCTCGCCGACGACGATGCGGCTGAAGGCGGGCGCGGCCGGGCGCAGCTCTTCGACTTCCAGGCCGGCCATGGTCAGCGTGTCGGCCAGATCGGCGGTGGTCAGCGGCGGGTTGCAGAACGCGCGCAGCCAGGACTCGGGAAATTGCATGGTCGATCTCAGCCTTTACTTGAACTGCGAGAGGAAGCGCAGGTCGCCGTCGAAGAACAGGCGCAGGTCATTGACGCCGTAGCGCAGCATGGTCAGCCGGTCCGGGCCCATGCCAAAGGCGAAGCCGATGTACTGCTCCGGATCGAGCCCGAAGTTGCGCACCACGTTGGGATGCACCTGGCCCGAGCCCGCCACCTCCAGCCAGCGGCCCTTGAGCGGGCCGGCGCCGAAGGTGATGTCCACCTCGGCCGAGGGCTCGGTGAAGGGGAAGAAGGACGGGCGGAAGCGGATCTGCAGGTCGTCCGTCTCGAAGAAGTTGCGGAAGAAGTCGGCGAAGACCGCCTTCAGGTCCTTGAAGCTGACGTTGCGGCCGATCCACAGGCCTTCGCACTGGTGGAACATCGGCGAGTGCGTGGCGTCGCTGTCCACGCGGTAGGTGCGGCCCGGCGCGATGACGCGGATCTCGGGCATCGCCTCGCCCTTGCCGGCATGCGCCTTGACATGCTGTACGGCGTGGCGCACTTGCATCGGGCTGGTGTGCGTGCGCAGCAGGTAGCCGCCGGCGGGGCCCTGAGCGTCGACGTAGAAGGTGTCGTGCATCGAGCGCGCCGGGTGGTCGGCGGGCGTGTTCAGCGCGGTGAAGTTGAACCAGTCGTTCTCGATCTCGGGGCCGTCGGCCACGGCGAAGCCCATGGAACCGAAGATGGCCTCAATGCGCTCCAGCGTGCGCGAGACCGGATGCAGGCCACCGCTGCCGCGCTGGCGCCCGGGCAGGGTCACGTCCAGTGCCTCGGCCTGGAGCTGGCGCTCCAGCTCCGCATCGGCCAGTGCCTGGCGGCGCGCATTGAGCGCGGCCTCGACCTGCTGCTTGAGAGCGTTGATCTCGGCGCCGCGGGCCTTTTTCTGCTCGGGCGGCAGCGCGGCCAGGCCCTTCATCAGTTCGGTGAGGCGGCCGGTCTTGCCGAGGTAGCGCGCCTTGGCGTTCTCCAGCTCGGCCGGCGTGGCGGCGGCGGCGAAGTCGGCACGCGCGGACGACACCAGGGGATCGAGGTCGTTCATGGGATGCGGGACGGGGGCGATAAAAAAGGCCGGTCACCAGGTGCCGGCCTTCGGAAGTGTTGCCCGACCCGTCTCAGGGCCGGGGCAGCGCGCGGCGGCCGTCCACGAGAGGACGCGAGCGGCCGCTGCGGGCATGACTCAGGCGAGCTGGGCCTTCACCTTCTCGACGATGCTGCCGAAGGCGGCCGGATCGTTGACGGCCATGTCGGCCAGGACCTTGCGGTCGATCTCGATCTGGGCCTTCTTCAGGCCGGCCATGAACTTGCTGTAGGTCACGCCGAGCGAACGGGAAGCCGCGTTGATACGGGCGATCCAGAGCTGGCGGAACACGCGCTTCTTGGCACGGCGGTCGCGATAGGCGTACTGGCCCGCCTTCATCACCGCCTGCTTGGCGATGCGGAAGACGTTCTTGCGGCGGCCGCGGAAGCCCTTGGCCAGGGCCAGGACCTTCTTGTGACGGGCGCGGGCGGTTACACCACGTTTAACGCGAGGCATGGTTCTACTCCTTTAACCTTGAAGCTCAGAGGCCGGCGAAGGGCAGCATCGCGGCGATGTGGCCCATGTTGGTCTCATGCACGTTGGCAGCGCCGCGCAGCTGGCGCTTGTTCTTCGTGGTCTTCTTGGTGAGGATGTGGCGCTTGAACGCCTGACCGCGCTTCACGGTACCACCCGGACGGACGCGAAAACGCTTCTTCGCGCTGCTCTTGGTCTTCATCTTGGGCATGACTGCTCCTTGTAAGTGACCCTTGCGGGCGACCGCGGACAACTCGTCCACGGTGCTTGTCGGCCCGCAACGGCTTCTGTGTTCCGACCACCGCCACAGCGACGGCAACCGGACCGTTGGCGCCCCGGTGACCAGACCGGAGGCGCCGAACCCTGCTTCGGTGATTACTTGCGCCGGGGCGCCAGCACCATGATCATCTGGCGGCCTTCGAGCTTGGGCATGTGCTCGACCACGGCCACGTCGGCAAGCTCGTCGCGGATACGCTCCAGCAGCCGCATGCCGATTTCCTGGTGCGTGATCTCGCGGCCGCGGAAACGCAGCGTGACCTTGCCCTTGTCGCCGTCCTCCGCGATGAAGCGGCGCAGGTTGCGCATCTTGATCGCGTAGTCGCCTTCGTCGGTACCGGGGCGGAACTTGACTTCCTTGACCTCGATGACCTTCTGCTTGGCCTTGGCCTCGGCCGCCTTCTTCTGTTCCTGGTACTTGAACTTGCCGTAGTCCATCAGCCGGCACACCGGGGGATCAGCCGTGGCGGCGATCTCCACCAGATCGACGTCGGCCTCGCCGGCCATCCGCAACGCTTCCTGGATGCTCACGATGCCCAGCGGCTCGTTGTTGGGGCCGTTGAGACGCACCTGAGGCGCCATGATCTCCCGGTTCAGCCGGTGCTTGCGCTCGGCATTTGGAGTGCGACGATCGAAAAAAGTAGCGATGGTTGGAACCTCGTGTCAGCCGAAGGCGGCGGCCATGAATCGGTCAGAACGCGAAACGGGGCCGCTCAGCCCTTGTTGGCAATGGCCTCGGCGATCTTTTGGCTGAAGTCGGTCGAGCTCATCACCCCAAGGTCCTGGTTGCCCCGGGCGCGCACTGCAACGGCCCCGTTTGCCTTCTCCTTGTCGCCCACGACGAGGATGAACGGAACCTTTTGCAAAGAATGCTCGCGGATTTTATACGTGATCTTCTCATTGCGCAAATCAGCCTGGGCCCTAACTCCTTGTTTTTGAAGCTGTTTCACCACTTCCTGCGCATAGTCGGCCTGCGCGTCTGTGATGCAGGCCACCACGACCTGCACCGGAGCCAGCCAGGTCGGCAGCGCGCCGGCGTGCTGCTCGATGAGGATGCCGATGAAACGCTCCAGGCTGCCGACGATGGCGCGGTGCAGCATCACCGGCGTGCGGCGCTCGCCGGACTCGGCCACGTACTCCGCGCCCAGGCGCTGCGCCATGGAGAAATCCACCTGCATGGTGCCGCACTGCCACTGGCGGCCCAGCGCGTCCTTGAGCGTGTACTCGATCTTCGGCCCATAGAAGGCGCCGTCGCCCGGGGCGATGACGAACTCGCAGCCCGAGCGCTTGAGGCTCTCGATCAGCGCCTGCTCGGCCTTGTCCCAGATCTCGTCGGAACCGATGCGCGCCTCGGGCCGCGTGGCGACCTTGTAGAGGATGTCGGTGAAGCCGAAGTCGGCATAGACCTTCTGCAGCAGCGCCGTGTAGGCCACGCACTCGTCCAGGATCATGTCCTCGGTGCAGAAGATGTGGCCGTCATCCTGCGTGAAGCCGCGCACGCGCATGATGCCGTGCAGGCCGCCGCTGGGCTCGTTGCGGTGGCACTGGCCGAACTCGCCGTAGCGCAGCGGCAGGTCGCGATAGCTCTTGATGCCCTGCTTGAAGATCAGGATGTGGCCCGGACAGTTCATCGGCTTGAGCGCGTAGTCGCGCTTTTCCGACTCCGTCGTGAACATGTTGTCGCGGTACTTGTCCCAGTGGCCCGTGGCTTCCCACAGCGAGCGGTCGATGATCTGCGGACCCTTGACCTCCTGGTAACCGTTGTCGCGGTAGACGCGGCGCATGTACTGCTCCACCTCCTGCCACACCGTCCAGCCCTTGGGATGCCAGAACACGACGCCCGGGGCGTGGTCGTCGATGTGGAACAGGTCCAGCTCGCGGCCAAGCTTGCGGTGGTCGCGCTTCTCGGCCTCTTCCAGGCGGTGCAGGTACTGCTGCAGGTCATCCTTGCTGGCCCAGGCCGTGCCGTAGATGCGCTGCAGCATCTCGTTGCGGTGGTCGCCACGCCAGTAGGCGCCGGCCACCTTCATCAGCTTGAAATGCTTGAGCCTGCCCGTGGAGGGCACGTGGGGGCCGCGGCACAGGTCCTCGAAACCGCCCTCGCGGTACAGCGACACCTCCTGGCCCTGCGGGATGCTGCTGATGATCTCGGCCTTGTAGTCCTCGCCCAGGCCCTTGAAGTAGGCCACCGCCTCGTCGCGCGGCAGCACGCGGCGCGTGACCTTCTCGTCCTTCTTGGCCAGCTCCGCCATGCGCTTCTCGATGGCCTGCAGGTCCTCGGGCGTGAACGGGCGCTTGTACGAGAAGTCGTAATAGAAGCCGTTTTCGATGACCGGCCCGATCGTCACCTGCGCCTCGGGGAACAGCTCCTTGACCGCGTAGGCCAGCAGGTGCGCCGTGGAGTGGCGGATCAGCTCCAGGCCTTCCGGGTCCTTGTCGGTGATGAGGGCCAGCGGCGTGTCGCAGTCGATGACGTGGCTCAGGTCCACGAGCTTGGCTTCCTGGCCATGGCCAATGCGCCCGGCCAGCGCGGCCTTGGCCAGGCCGGGGCCGATCGAGGCCGCCACTTCGGCGACGGTGACGGGTGCGGGGAACTCGCGGCGCGAACCGTCGGGCAGCTGGATGGCGATCATCGAGGGAGAACTCCGGAAATGAAAAAGCGCGGTGGGTGACCGCGCTTCAGGAACGAAAAGGCAAGGAAATGACGCGCGGCAGCGACTACGAAACCTCGGTGCAGGTCGAAGTTCGCGGTGTCATAACCAGGGTGCCTTTCTCGCTCTTGCTGAATTCAGGGGAAGACGCGGATTCTAAGTCAGGCTGTCCAGCCCCTGTTCAAGTATCAGTAGCGGTAGAGCTGGCCGTCCTGCAGCCGCACGCGGTCGCCCACGCGCAGGTCGCCCAGCTCGGCATAGTCGAACGCCCTCGCCCCGCCGTTGTCGAACTGCACCGACACGCGGATCGCGCCGTCGTTGCTGCGCCCGCGCTCGATCTGGTGCCCGATGAGCGCCCCGCCCACCGCGCCCAGCACGGTGCCGGCATTGCGCGCCGAGGAGCTGTGGCCCAGCTGGCGCCCCACCACCGCGCCGACCACGCCGCCGATGACCGCACCGCCGCCGCTGGGCTCGGCGCCCACGCGCTCGATGCGCGTCACGGTCCCGTACTGCACATAGGAGGGCTGCGGTTGCTGCGCGCCCCAGCCGTAGCCCGGCGGATACGAGGGCGCACGCCCCACCGGCTGCTGCGCACAGCCCGCCATCAGCGCCAACGCCAGCGCCCCTCCCATCCATTTCATCGATTGCATCCTCGGCTCCACGCGCCGGATTCGGCGCGCCTGGAGCAGCAACGCGCGGCGGCGGCCAGCGGTTGATCCGCAACTGCAACCGGATGTGGATTCACCGGGCCGCCAACCTTTGGCGCGCGGCCCGGCCTCAGCGCCTGGCGATGACGCCGCAGGCGATGCGCGCGCCGGAGTTGCCCGCGGGCTGCGAGCGGTAGTCGTCGGGCTGCGCATGCACCACCACCGCGCGCCCGACGATGTCGCCCGCGCCGCTGCCCACCGAGACGCCCTGCAGCATGATGCGCACGTCCGCGTTGCCGTTGGCGTCGGTGCGCAGGTTGGGCATGTCGCCCATGTGATGCGCGGCGTCCTGCGGACCATGCGGCTGGCCGCTGGGGTTGAAGTGCCCGCCGGCGCTGCTGGCGTCCGGCGCCGAGCAGTCGCCCTTCTCGTGCACGTGGAAGCCATGCTCGGCGTTGGGCGCCAGGCCGGTGAGGCGCGCATGGACCATCACCTGGCCGCCGCCCATGTCGTGGAAGCCCACCATGCCGCGCGCGTTCTGGCCCTGCGTGGGCGAGAGCGTGGCCATGGCCATGGGCATGTTCATCATGCCGCCACCCGGTCCTGCACCGGGCCCAGGGCCCATCGGGCCGGCACCCGGTCCGCCGCCCATCATGCCGGGGCCCGGCCCGGCACCCATCGGCCCCGGGCCGGGCCCATGCCCCGGGCCCCGCTCCGGTCCGGCGCAGCCCGCCAGCGCCGCGGCCACCGCCGCCAGGCCCACAACCTTGCTCCAGCTCAAGACACTCATCGCTTTCTCCATGTCAACGTGGATGAGGCCGCAACGTCATTGCGGCCACGGCACCGCTCCGTGGTCGATGGCAGCCCGGGGAACGCGGCGGACGTTGCCCCTTGCGGCGCAGGGCCGCTGCCCCGACCACGGCCCGTGCCCTTCGGGGCGCGGCGCGGCGGCGGCTTGCAGCTTAGCCGCCCCACCGGCGCCATGTGCCGCCCCGCACCAGCCAGCCAGGCAAGCACCGCCACAAGAAAAGATGAGGACGGCTACGAAGCGACGGCCGTACCGGCGGGTGCGAGGCGTGCCGCAACGCGGCCCGAAGGGCAACGGCCTCGAATCGTCAAATGGGCCTGAACGACCGATCCCGCGCTCCGGGCTGAGCGCCGCGGCGGCACCACGGCCGCCCACCGCGCGCTCAGCGCTTCTGCAGCTTGGCGAACGCCGCCGCCATCGCGCCCTGCGGCGCCGGGGCGTTGCCGCCGCGGCCCGCGCGCTCCTGGCGCCCGGCCGGGCGGAAGGCGTTGCCACTGCCTGCCCCCGCGCCGCCCTTGGCGGCGCCGGCGTCGGTGCGCATGCTCAGCGCGATGCGCCCGCGCGCCAGGTCCACCTCGACCACGCGCACCTTGACGATGTCGCCGGTCTTGACCACCTCGCGTGCGTCGGCCACGAACTTGTTGGCGAGCTGGCTCACGTGCACCAGGCCGTCCTGGTGCACGCCCAGGTCCACGAAGGCGCCGAACTGCGCCACGTTGCTGACCGTGCCTTCCAGCACCATGCCGGGCTGCAGGTCCTTGATGTCCTCCACGCCCTCGTTGAAGCGCGCCACCTTGAAGTCCGGCCGCGGATCACGCCCCGGCTTCACCAGCTCGGCCAGGATGTCCTTGACCGTGATGGCACCGAAGCGCTCATCCGCGAAGGCCTCGGGTTTGAGCTTGGCGATGACGTCGGTGTTGCCCATCAGCTCCTTGATGGGCCGGCCGGCGGCCTGGATGATCTTCTCGACCACCGGGTAGGTCTCCGGGTGCACGCCCGACAGGTCCAGCGGGTTGTCGCCGTCGCGGATGCGCAGGAAGCCCGCGGACTGCTCGAAGGTCTTCGGGCCCAGGCCCGTGACGTCCAGCAGCTGGCGCCGGTTGCGGAAGGCGCCATGCTGGTCGCGCCAGCGCACCACCGAGGCCGCCACGCTGGCGGAGAGGCCCGACACCCGCGCCAGCAGCGGCGCCGAGGCGGTGTTGAGGTCCACGCCCACGGCGTTGACGCAGTCCTCGACCACGGCGTCCAGCGTGCGCGCGAGCTGGCCCTGGTTGACGTCGTGCTGGTACTGGCCCACGCCGATGCTCTTGGGCTCGATCTTCACCAGCTCGGCCAGCGGGTCCTGCAGCCGGCGCGCGATGCTCACCGCGCCGCGCAGGCTCACGTCCAACTCCGGCAGCTCCTTGCTGGCGAACTCGCTGGCCGAGTAGACCGAGGCGCCCGCCTCGCTCACCACCACCTTCTCGATGCGCGCCTCGGGCGCGAGCTGCTGCAGCCGCTTGATCAGGTCGCCGGCGAGCTTGTCGGTCTCGCGGCTGGCGGTGCCGTTGCCGATGGCGATCAGGTTGACGCCATGCGCGGCGCACAGCCGCTGCAGCGTGTGCAGCGCGCCGTCCCAGTCGCGGCGCGGCTCGTGCGGATACACGGTGGCGGTGTCCAGCACCTTGCCGGTGTCACTGACCACGGCCACCTTCACGCCGGTGCGGATGCCCGGGTCCAGCCCCATCACCACGCGCTTGCCCGCCGGCGCGGCCAGCAGCAGGTCGCGCAGGTTCTCGGCGAACACCTTGATCGCCACCTCCTCGGCCTGCTCGCGCAGCCGCGCGAACAAGTCGCGCTCCAGGCTCAGGCTGAGCTTGACCTTCCAGGTCCAGGCGATGGTCTTGCGGATCAACTCGTCGGCCGGGCGCTTGCGGTGGCTCCAGCCCAGGTGCAGCGCGATCTTGCCCTCCGCCAGCGAGGGCTGCCCGGGGACGAGCTCCTCATCGAGCACCAGCCGCGCGTCCAGGATCTCCTGGGCCCGGCCGCGGAACACGGCCAGCGCGCGGTGCGAGGGCATCGTGCGGATGGGCTCCTGGTGGTCGAAGTAGTCGCGGTACTTGGCGACATCGGGGTTGTTCTCGTCCTTGCCCTCGACGCGCTTGCTGCGGATGAAACCCTCGCTCCACAGCCATTCGCGCAGCGGGCCCACCAGCGCGGCGTCCTCGGCCCAGCGCTCGGAAAGCAGGTCGCGCACGCCGTCGAGCACGGCAAAGGCGTCGGCGAAGCCGGCCTCCGGGTTGAGGAAGGCGGCGGCCTCGGCCATCGGGTCCAGCGCGGGGTCGGCCAGCAGCTTGTCGGCCAGCGGCTCCATCCCGGCCTCGCGGGCGATCAGCCCCTTGCTGCGGCGCTTGGGCTTGTAGGGCAGGTACAGGTCTTCCAGTTCCTGCTTGGTGGGCGCCGCCTCGATGGCGGCGCGCAGCTCGGGCGTGAGCTTGCCCTGCTCGTCGATGCTCTTGAGCACCGCGGCGCGCCGGTGCTCCAGCTCGCGCAGGTAGGCCAGCCGGGCTTCGAGCTCGCGCAGCTGCGCGTCGTCCAGGGCACCGGTAGCCTCCTTGCGGTAACGGGCGATGAACGGGACGGTGGCGCCGCCATCGAGCAGCTCCACGGCCGCCTGCACTTGCGCGGGCCGCACCTTCAACTCGGCCGCAATCTGCAACAGGATTTTTTCCAACTCGGGTCGCCTGAGGGGTGTGGGAAAGCGCGCGAGTGTGCCATGCCCCTAGGGGAATTCCCGCATCGGCAGCGCGCCGCACGTCAACGCGGCCGGTCCACAACTCGTTGCACCCCCATTGGCCCAGAAACGTTGCGTGGCGAAGCGGGCGGCTAGTCTTGCGCTGCCCCGATCGGGTGCATTCGCCCGGCACGCTTTGTGCCTTTCCGGACCCCAATGAATCGAACCCACAGCGCCGCTTCACGGCGGCGCCCTTTGACGACTGTTGCCTTTTTCCTGCTGTCCATGCTGAGCTGGACGGCAGCCATGGCTGCGTCCGCACAGGCTTTCGGCCTGGCCGACGTGGCCGAGCGCGCACGGGTGCTTGCGCAACAACCCTGGAAGCCGCCGACGACCACGCGCGAGCCTGCGCTGCTGGACCTGAGCTACGACGAGTACCGCGCGCTGCGCTTCGATCCGGCGCAGTCCACCTGGCGCGGCGCGGGGCTGCCCTTCGAGCTGCAGTACTTCCACGTCGGCCGCGGCTTCGCGCACCCGGTGCAGCTCCATGAAATCCAGGGCGGGCGCGCCACGCCGCTGCGCATTCCCGACAACGCCTTCGGCCGCCAGGCCAAGGGCGCGCCGGCTGGCACGGCGCCCGCGGCCGAGATCGCCGGCTTTCGCGTGCACTACCCGATCAACCGCCCGGACTACAAGGACGAGGTCATCGCCTTCCTGGGCGCAAGCTACTTCCGCGCCGTGGGCGCCGGCCAGCACTACGGCCTGTCGGCGCGCGGCCTGGCCGTGGACATCACCGGCGGCCAGGGCGAGGAGTTCCCCGCCTTCACCGCCTTCTGGCTGGAGCGCCCGGCTGCCGATGCCAAGGCCCTCACCTTCTACGCGCTGCTGGACGGCCCGCGCGTGGCCGGCGCCTACCGCTTCGACGTGAAGCCCGACGCTGCGACCGTGGTGGACGTGCGCGCCGTGCTCTACCTGCGCGCACCGGTGGCGGCGCTGGGCATCGCGCCGCTGACCAGCATGTTCTACGCGGGCGAAAACCAGCCCGTGCCGGGCGACTTCCGCCCCGAGGTGCACGACAGCGACGGGCTGCAGGTGCACAGCGCCAGCGGCGAGTGGCTGTGGCGCCCGCTGCACAACCCGGGCACGCCCTTTGCCACCAGCTTCGTCCTGCCGGGGTTGCGCGGCTTCGGACTGATGCAGCGCGACCGCGCCTTCAGCAGTTACGAGGACACCGAGGCCCAGTACGAGCGCCGCCCCAGCGTCTGGGTCGAGCCGCTGGGCGACTGGGGCCCAGGCCGCGTGGAGCTGCTGCAGTTCCACACCGTCGACGAGACCAACGACAACGTGGTGGCGAGCTGGGTGCCCCAGCAACTGCCCGCCCCGGGCCAGCCGCTGGAGCTGGCCTGGCGGCTGCACTGGCAGGGCACCGACGCCACCCGCCCGCCCGGCGCCTGGGTCACGCAGACACGGCTGGGCCGCGGCTTCGAGGCCCTGGGCCCCGAGGAGCTGCAGTACGTGGTCGATTTCGACGGCCCCGCGCTGCAGGCCCTCGCGGCCGACGCGCCGGTGCAGGCCGTGGTCAGCGCGCCGGCCGGCGCCAAGGTCCTTTTCGTCAATGCCTACCGCCATCCCCAGACCGGCGGCTGGCGCATGACGCTGCGCCTGCAGCGTCTGGCGCGCACGCAACCTGTGGAGCTGCGCGCCTATCTTCAATTGGGCACCCAGGTGCTGAGTGAGACATGGAGTCACGCCATCCCGCCGCAATGAGCGCTGAACAACCGAGGAGCGCCGCGGCGACCGCCCCCACCGCCCCGCCGATCCATCGACGGCCCATGCCCGCGCGTCCGTGGTCCGGACCGGGTGCGGCGCTGCGTGCCCGGCTGCAAGGCACGGGTGGCGGCGAACGCGCCCGTGCCCGTACCGCAGACGCCGCCGAGCCGCCCTGGCACGCCGCGGCGCGCCGGCGCCGCACCGGGCTGCTGGGCGCGGTGACGCTGTCGGCCGGCATCGCCACGCTGGTGCTGGCGCAACCCGCCGTCGCCGACGGCCTGGACCTGGTCGAGGCGGCGCACCTGCTGCTGTTCTTCCTGCTGTTCGGCTGGGTCAGCGCGGGCTGCTTCACGGCGGTGGCCGGCTACCTCTGCCTGCGCCGCGGCGACCCGCACACGCTCTCGCCCCAGGTGCTGCCGCAGACCGGCCCCACGGACCCGGCCGCGCGCGTGGCACTGACGATGCCGATCTGCAACGAGGACATCGACACCGTCTTCGCCGGGCTGCGCGAGACCTGCGAGTCGCTGCGCGCCACCGGGCGCGAGGAAGCCTTCGACCTCTTCATCCTCTCCGACAGCAGCGACCCGGCGCTGCGGGCCGCGGAGCTGCGCGCCTGGCGCGAGCTGCGCGCGCAGCTGGGCTCGGGCCTGGGCGAGCGCATCTACTACCGCCACCGCCGCCGCCGCACCCGGCGCAAGGCCGGCAACGTGGCCGACTTCTGCCGCCGCTGGGGCGCGCTGTACCGCTACATGGTGGTGCTGGACGCCGACAGCGTCATGACCGGCGAGTGCCTGGTGAAGATGCAGCAGCTCATGGAGCAGCACCCGCGCATCGGCATCCTGCAGACGCAGCCGGTGTCGCGCGGCCACGACACGCTGCATGCGCGCGCGCAGCAGTTCCTGGGCCGCGTAGCCGCGCCGCTGTTCGCGGCCGGGCTGCGCTGCTGGCAACTGGGCGAGTCGCACTACTGGGGCCACAACGCCATGCTGCGCGTGGCGCCCTTCATGCAGCACTGCGGCCTGGCGCCGCTGCCGCGGCGCGGCGGGCTGGGCGGCGAGATCCTGTCGCACGACTTCGTGGAGGCCGCGCTCATCCGCCGCGCCGGCTACGAGGTCTGGCTGGTGGACCTGCCCGGCAGCTTCGAGCAGCCGCCGGCACACCTGCTCGACGAACTGCAGCGCGACCGCCGCTGGTGCCAGGGCAACCTGCAGAACGTGTGGCTGGTGGCCGAGCCCGGCTTCGCGCCGGTGCACCGTGCCATGTTCTTCAGCGGGGCCCTCTCGTATGTGGCCTCGCCGCTGTGGCTGCTGTTCATGGTGCTGGGCGTGTTCAGTGCGGACGACGGCGCCGGCCATGTCTTTGCCGGCGCGCCGCTGCTGTGGGCGCTGACGCTGGCGATGCTGGCCGCGCCGCGCGCGCTGGGCGTGGCGCTGGTGATCCGGCGCGGCCAGGCCGCGGCCTACGGCGGCGTGGCGCGGCTGGTCATCGGCTCGCTGCTGGAGGCGCTGCTGTCGGCGCTGCAGGCGCCGTTGCGCATGCTGGCGCACACGGTGTTCGTGGTGGGCGCGCTCACCGGGCTGAAGCTGGACTGGAAGTCGCCCTCGCGCGACGCGGTGGCGCTGCGCTGGCGTGACGCGCTGCGCCGCTTCGGCCCCTGGGCCGTGCCGGCCGCCGCCGTGGCCTGGCTGGCCGAGGTGCCGACGCTGGCGCCGGTGTGGTTGCCGCTGCTGCTGGCCGTGCCGCTGGCGGTGTGGACCAGCCGCCCCGAGGTCGGCGCCTGGCTGCGCCGCCGCGGCGTGTGGCTGACACCGGACGAGCTGCAGCTGGCGGACACCCCGGCCCGCTTCGCGCCGCGCCCCGCCCGGCCCGCGCCGCTGGCGCCGGTGGTGGTGCGCCGGCCGGCGCCACAGGGCTTCAGCCTGCCGCCCCTGGCCTCGCTGCTGGCCCTGCGCCCGCAGCAGGCGCTGGCCCGCGCCATGGCCATGGTGGCGCTGGCCATCCCCGTGGTGCCGGCCGTGCTGACGCCGGAGCGCACCCGGGTGTCGGTGGCCTACCTGATGGCCGAGCCCGCGCCCTACGAGGGCCGCACCGCCGCCGCGACGCTCAAGGGCCGCGAGAAGGCCACCAAGCCGGGCAAGCGCCGCTACAACCAGCGCACCGTGCCGACCTCGGCCACGGCCCGGACCTCGACGGCGACGCCGAGCTGAGTCCGGCCGCCAGCGTTCAGCTGGCAGGCTGGAGGGCGTGGATCACGCCCTCCGCCGCCGCACAGCCGCTGGCGAAGCAGGCGGTGAGCAGGTAGCCGCCGGTGGGCGCTTCCCAGTCCAGCATCTCGCCGGCGCACCACACGCCAGGCAGCGCGCGCAGCGCCTTGGAACGCTCCTCCAGCGCCTCGAAGCGCACACCGCCGGCGCTGCTGATCGCCTCGGCGATGGGCCGCGGCCGGATCAGCGGCAGCGGCAGCGCCTTGATCGCCGCCGCCAGCGGCGCCGGGTCCGCACCCGGCGCAAACAGCGCCTTGGGCAGCAGCTCGTGCAGCAGCGCGGCCTTGGCGCCGTCCAGGTTCAGCCGGCTTTTCAGATGCGTGGACAGCGAGCGCGCCCCGCGCGGGCGTGCCACCTCGGCCGCCACAAACGCCGCGTCGCGGTCCGGCAGCAGGTCCAGCGTCGGCACGGCCCGGCCTTGTTGATGGAGGGCCTCGCGCAGCACCGAGGAGGCGGCGTAGACCAGGCTGCCCTCCACACCGCTCTCGGTGAGCACGAACTCGCCGCGCTGCTCGAAGCGCCGCGCGCCGTCCTCGAAGCGCAGCACCACGGTCTTGAGCGGCGTGCCGGCGAAGCGGCTGCGCAGGAACTCGCTCCAGCCCTCCTGCACCGTGCCATCGGGCCCGATGCGGCCCACGTCGAAGCCGCAGTTGGCCGGCTGCAGCGGCGCGACGTCCACGCCGCGCTGCGCCAGCAGCGGCACCCAGGCGCCGTCCGAGCCCAGCCGCGGCCAGCTCGCGCCGCCCAGCGCCAGCACCACGGCGCGGGCCTGCACGGTGCTGCGCCCCTGGGGCGTCTCGAACAGCAGCGGCGGCGGCAGCGCGCCGGAGCCCGGCGCCGCCGCCTCGTCCGCCCAACCCACCCAGCGGTGGCGCATGTGGAACACGACGCCCAGGGCGCGCAACCGCTGCAGCCAGGCGCGCAGCAGCGGCGCGGCCTTCATGTCGGTCGGGAAGACGCGGCCGGAGCTGCCGACGAAGGTGGCTATGCCCAGCCCGGCGGCCCAGCGCCGCAGCGCGTCGGCGTCGAAGCGGCGCAGCATCGGCTCGATGGCCGCGCGCCGCGCGCCGTAGCGGCCGACGAAGCGCTCGAAGGGCTCGGAATGGGTCAGGTTCATCCCGCCCTTGCCGGCGAGCAGGAACTTGCGGCCGACGGAAGGCATGGCATCGAAGACCTCGACGCGCAGCCCGGCTTGGGCCAGGCGCTCGGCCGCCATCAGGCCGGCCGGACCGGCGCCGACCACGGCGACCGCGGAATCAGGGGGGGTACTCATGAGGCGGCGCAGTGTGCCACGGGGGTCCGAGGCGCCGGCCGGCGGCATGGAGGAGCCGGCAGCGCGGCCGGGACATGGGCAGAGAGCGTCAGGCCAACAGACAGTGGATTGTCAATCGGGACTCAATAGTGGAGTTACTGAATAGCCTTGAGTGAGTTTGAAGTTGACTGGGAGGAAACAATACAAGGTCTTCTCCTCACGGCATCGCCCGCTCCAACAACAAATCCACGTCGCACCCCGGCGGCAGCGCGCCGAACAGGTCGGCGCCGGCGTCGATGCGGGCGGCGCAGAAGGCGGCGAACACGCCTTCCGGAGCCTGCCGCCGCAGCAGCGCCGCCTGCAGCAGCAGCGCGACGTCGCGGGCCAGCCGCCGCGCCTGGGCCTCCTCCGGCACGGCCAGGCGGTAGCTCAGCGTGGCGGCCAGCCGCTCGGCGCCCGGGTGCGCGCCGTGCAGCACCGCCAGCTCCTGCTGCAGCACCTCGATGACGGCCTCGCCGCGCAGCGCGCGCAGCAGGTCCAGCGCCATGACGTTGCCGGCGCCTTCCCAGATCGAGTTCAGCGGCATCTCGCGGTACAGCCGCGCCATCGGGCCATGGCCCTCGTCCTCGACGTAGCCGTTGCCGCCCAGGCACTCCATGGCCTCCTGCGCGAAGTGGCTGCCGCGCTTGCAGACCCAGAACTTCGCGATCGGCGTGAGCAGCCGGCGCAGCAGCGCCTCGCGCGCGGCGCCGCCGCCCGGGTGCTCGCTCACGTCCACCGCGCAGGCCAGGCGCATCGCCAGCGCCGTGGCGCCCTCCACCTCCAGCGCCAGGTCGGCCAGCACGCTGCGCATCAGCGGCTGCTCGATCAGCGGCCGGCCGAAAGCGCTGCGCTGCGTGCAGTGGTGCAGCGCCAGCGCCAGTGCCTGGCGCATCAGCCCGGCGCTGCCCAGCGCGCAGTCCAGGCGGGTGAGCGTGCCCATCTCCAGGATCTGGGCGATGCCGCGGCCCTCCTCGCCCACGAGCCAGCCCAAGGCGCCGTCGAACTCCACCTCGGCGCTGGCGTTGGCGTGGTTGCCCAGCTTGTCCTTCAGGCGCTGGATCTGCAGGGCGTTGCGGCTGCCGTCGGGCAGCAGGCGCGGCACGAAGAAGCCGCTCGGCCCGGCGGCGGTCCTGGCCAGCACCAGGTGCGCGTCGCTCATCGGCGCGGAGAAGAACCACTTGTGGCCGGTGAGCCGGAAGCAGCGGCCCCAGTCGGTGTCCTGGTCGAACTCGGCGCGGCTGGTGATGGCGCGCAGGTCGGAGCCGCCCTGCTTCTCGGTCATGCCCATGCCCATGGTCAGCCCCGCCTTTTGCGGCCCGGGCAGCGGGCGCGGGTCGTAGGCCGGGGCGGACAGGCCCGGACCCCAGGCGGCGTACAGCGCGGCGTTGGCGCGCAGCGCCGGCGTGGCGGCGTAGCTCATGGAGATCGGGCACATCACGCCCGCCTCCACGCCGTTGAACAGCAGGAAGCCGGCAGCGCGCGCGATGTGCGCGCCCGGCGGCCGGGCCCAGGGCGCGGCTTGCAGCCCGTGCGTGGCGGCGCACTGCATCAGCGCGTGGTAGGCGGGATGGAACTCGACCTCGTCGATGCGCCGCCCGCCGCGGTCGTAGGGGCGCAGCCGCGGCGGATAGCGGTTGGCGAGCCGGGCCTGGGCCTGCAGCTCCGCGCTGCCCAGCGCGCGGCCCAGGGCATGCAGCGGGGCGAGGTCCAGGTCCGGCGCCAGGGTGCGCAGCGCCTCCTGCAGCGGCCGGTGTCCGGCGAACAGGTCCACACCGGTGAGCTCGCTGCTCTGGTTGAAGACCTCGTGGGTGGCGTGCGTCGTCATGGCTGTCTCCTTCCTGGACCTCAGCCCGGGAGCGCCAGCAGGCTTCGGACCCGGCGCCGCTGCGCCGGCGCGCGGGGCTCAGCCCGTGACCGAAGGCGCTGCGTCCGCGTCGTCCGGCGCCGGTCCGCGCAGGTTCTTGAGCTGCCGCCCGGCCGGCAACTGCCGCATGTATTTGAAAGTGGCCGTGGCGTGGGCGCAGCGCTGGCCTTGCGCGTCGAACACCGAGCCCTCGCAGAAGGCCATGGTGGCGGTGCGGTGCAGCACCTGCGCCGCGGCGCGCAGCCGGCCCTGGCCCGGGCGCATGAAGCTGGTCTTCATCTCGATGGTGACCACGCCCGGCGTGCCCGCGGCCTCGCGCGGGTCGGTGCCGGGCGTGACGTTGACGCTGCGCGCGGCATGCGCCATGGCCACGTCCAGCAGCGTCATCACCACGCCGCCATGGGCAACGGCGAAGGAATTGAGGTGCGCGGTGGCCAGATCGACCTGGATCTCGGCCTCCCCGCCGCCGAAGGCATGCAGCTCCAGGCCGAGCTCCTCGACGAAGGGGATGTGGATGGGGAACGGCAGCGGGCTGCGCGTCGCGGCGGCGCTGTCGGGCGCGGCGGAGGGGGCGTCTTTCTTCATGGGCCGGCATTGGACAACACCCTGCGCGCCGGCCCTGCCCCGGCGCCTCAGCCGCGCTGCTGGATCAGCCAGTCCTTGTACTTGCCCCGCAGCGTCAGCTTGCTGAGCTTGCCCGTGGCGGTGTGCGGCAGCTCGTCCACGAACACCACGTCGTCGGGCGTCTGCCAATGGGCGATGCGGCCCTTGAAGAAGCTCAGCAGCTCCTCGCGCGTGACGCTGGCGCCGGGCTTCAGCTGCGCCAGCAGCAGCGGGCGCTCGTCCCACACCGGGTGCGTGGCGGCGATCACCGCCGCCTCCTTCACCGCCGGATGCGCCATGGCGATGTTCTCCAGCTCGATGGAGCTGATCCACTCGCCGCCGCTCTTGACCACGTCCTTGCTGCGGTCGGTGATCTGCATGAAGCCGTCGGCGTCCATGGTCGCCACGTCGCCGGTGGGGAACCACGCGCCGTGGTCCTTTACCTCCACCAGCGGCGAGCTGTCCTCGTTCCAGTAGCGCTCGATCACCCAGGGACCGCGCGCCACCAGGTGCCCGGCCTGCTGGCTGTCCCAGGGCAGCACCTCGTGGGCGTCGTTGATGACGTCGATGTCCACGCCGTAGATGGCCTTGCCCTGCTTCTCCAGCAGCCGGTGCCGCTCGGCCGCCGGCAGCGTCGCGTGCTTGGGCTGCAGCCGCGCGAGCGTGCCCAGCGGCGACATCTCCGTCATGCCCCAGGCGTGGATGACATGCACGCCGTACTCCTCCAGCGCGCGCATCAGCGCCGGCGGGCAGGCCGAGCCGCCGATGACAGTGCGGCGGAAGGTGGAGAACTCCAGGCCCCGGCTGCGCACATGCTCCATCAGGCCCAGCCACAGCGTGGGCACGCCGGCGCTGAAGGTCACCTTCTCGCCCTCGAACAGCTCGTAGAGCGAGGCGCCGTCGAGCTTGGGGCCGGGCAGCACCAGCTTGCAGCCCACCAGCGCCGCCGTGTAGGGCAGGCCCCAGGCGTTGACGTGGAACATGGGCACGGCGGGCAGGATGACGTCGCAGGCGCTGGCGGCCATGGCGTCGGGCAGCGCCGCGGCGTAGGCGTGCAGCACGGTGGAGCGGTGGCTGTAGAGCGCGCCCTTGGGGTTGCCGGTGGTGCCCGAGCTGTAGCAGAGGCTGGAGGCGCACTGCTCGTCGAAGCTGGGCCAGGCGTAGCGCCCGTCCTCGGCCGCGAGCAGCTCCTCGTAGCACAGCAGGTTGGGCACCGCGCTCTGCGCCGGCATGTGGGCGCGATCCGTCATGAGCACGAAGTGCCGCACCGTGCCCAGCTGCGGCGCGAGCTGCTCGACCAGCGGCAGCAGGTTCAGATCGAAACAGAGCACCTTGTCGGCCGCGTCGTTGGCGATCCAGGCGATCTGCTGCGGGAACAGGCGCGGGTTGATGGTGTGGCACACCAGCTGCGAGCCGGAGGTGGCGTAGTAGATCTCCAGGTGCCGGTCGGTGTTCCAGGCCAGCGTGGCGACGCGGTCGCCGCTCTCGCAGCCCAGGCGCTGCAGGGCCTGGGCGAAGCGCCGCGCGCGCTGCTCGACCTGGGACCAGCTGCTGCGGTGCAGCGGGCCTTCCACGCGGCGCGTGACGATCTCGGTATCGCCGGCATGGCGCGCCGCGTGCGTGATCAGGGACGAGATCAGCAGCGGCATCTGCATCATGCGGCCGTACAGGGGGGCGGTCATGGTGGTGTCTCCTCGGGGCGAACCCGGGCCATCTTCCCGGCCGGCCGCAAGCTGTTGCAGCCGGTTAAGCCCTGATGCCGGGCATGCGTTGGGCCATCACTACACTGGGTCGCCGACGGCCCTCCGGCAAGGCTGCGGCGGCAATCCGGGCAATGGCGCGGCGCGGGCCGCGGCTGCGGGCTGCCGCGGCGCGGCGCGGCCGGCGCACGCGGTGTCCGCCGGCTGCCCGCCGGGGGACGTTACAGATCGAAGTATCCTGTCCCCCCATGAAGCACAACCCGCACCCGCACGACGATCCGCGCTACCCGGTGCAGCGCAGCGACGCCGAATGGCGCGCCCAGCTCGACCCGATGCAGTACCAGGTGGCGCGCCACGCCGCCACCGAGCGCCCCTTCAGCGGCAAGTACTGGGACCACTTCGACGACGGCATCTACCGCTGCGTGGGCTGCGGCGCGCCGCTGTTCGATGCCCGCACCAAGTTCGACGCCGGCTGCGGCTGGCCCAGCTACTTCGAGCCGATCGAGGGCGAGGTCGTCGAGCGCGTGGAGGACCGCAGCCACGGCATGGTGCGCGTGGAGGTGCGCTGCAAGCGCTGCGGCACGCACCTGGGCCATGTCTTCCCCGACGGCCCGGCACCCACCGGCGAGCGCTACTGCATCAACTCCGCCGCCATCGATTTCGAGCCGCGCAAAGACGACCAAGCATGAAGCTGCTGCTGGACTTCCTGCCGATCCTGCTGTTCTTCGGCACCTTCAAGTACGCCGGCGCCAATTCGCAGCAGGCCGCGGATTTCGCCACCGAGCATTTCGGCTTCCTGGTGCTGGGCGGCAACGTCGGCCCGCAGGAGGCGCCGGTGCTGCTGGCCACGGTGGTGGTGATCCTGGCCACGCTGGCGCAGGTGGCGTGGATCGTGGCGCGCGGGCGCAAGGTGGACGTGATGCTGTGGGTGAGCCTGGCGCTGGTGGTGGTGCTGGGCGGGGCCACCATCTGGTTCCACAGCGAGACCTTCATCAAGTGGAAGCCCAGCGTGCTGTACTGGGTGATGGGCATGAGCCTGTGGCTGTCGCAGCTGCTGTTCCGCAAGAACCTGCTGCGGCTGTTGTTGGGCGAGCAACTGCAATTGCCCGACGCCGTGTGGCAGCGCCTCAACGGCGCGTGGGTGGGCTTCTTCGGCGTGATGGGCCTGCTCAACCTCTGGGTGGCCTACAGCTTCTCCACCGACACCTGGGTCAACTTCAAGCTCTTCGGCGGCATCGGGCTGATGCTGCTGTTCACGCTGGCCCAGGGCCTCTACCTCAGCCGTTACCTGCCCGACGAGTCCGCCACCAAGGACAAGTCGCGCACCGGAGCCCAATGACCCATGGCCGTCACCGCCCAGGACATCGAAGCCGCGCTGCGTGAGGCGCTGGCCCCGCAACAGCTGCAAGTCATCGACGACAGCCACCAGCACATCGGCCATGCCGGCGCCGGCGAAGGCAGCCATTTCACGGTGCGAATCACCAGCGAACGCTTCGCCGGACTGCGCGGCGTGGCGCGGCATCGCCTTGTGTATCATGCCCTCGCCTCGCTCATGCCCGCGGGCATCCATGCCCTGGCCATCCAGGCGCGCAGCCCCGACGAAGCCAACTGAAAACTCTTTGCGGCCGGCATCGGACAAAAGACCGGCCCGCTCCCTGAAAGGTATCCCCATGAAGCTCAAGACCTCCGCGCTGCGCGTGGCGCTGCTGTCCGCGTCGCTGGCCCTGCTCAGCCCGCTGGCGGTGCAGGCGCAAAACGTTGCCATCGTCAACGGCAAGGCGGTGCCCAAGGCGCGCGTGGACACGCTCATGCAGCAGGCGCTGCGCGGCGGCCAGCAGCAGCGCACGCCGGACCTGGAGCAGAAGGTCAAGGAAGAGGTGGTGCTGCGCGAGATCTTCATGCAGGAGGCCGAGAAGCGCGGCATCAACGCCACGCCCGAGTTCCGCAACCAGATGGAGCTCGCCCGCCAGACCGTGCTGATCCGCGAGCTGTTCGCCGACTTCCAGAAGAAGAACCCCGTCACCGACGCCGAGGCCAAGGCCGAGTACGACAAGTTCAAGGCCCAGTCCAGCGGCACCGAGTACCGCGCCCGCCACATCCTGGTGGAGAAGGAGGACGAGGCCAAGGCGATCATCAGCCAGCTCAAGGCCGGCGCCAAGTTCGAGGACCTGGCCAAGAAGAACTCCAAGGACCCGGGCTCGGCCGAGAACGGCGGCGACCTGGACTTCGCCAAGCCCGACGCCTACGTCCCCGAGTTCGGCCAGGCCATGGCCAAGCTCAAGAAGGGCGAGATCACCGAGACGCCGGTGAAGACGCAGTTTGGTTACCACATCATCCGCCTGGACGACACCCGCGAGGCCAGCTTCCCGGCCTTCGAGGAGGTCAAGCCGCAGATCCAGCAGCGCCTGTCGCAGATGAAGCTGCAGGCCTACCAGGAAGAGCTGCGCGCCAAGGCCAAGACGGACTTCAAGTTCTCGCAGCAATAACCCGCTGCGCGAGCAACCAAGCAGAAGGCGCCCCGCGGGGCGCCTTTTTCATGGGCCCGCAATACCTCAGCTCACCAGCCTTCCCGCCTGGATCTCCAGCTGGCGCTGGCAGCGCGAGGCCACCTGCGCGTCGTGCGTGACCAGCAGCAGCGTGGTGCCGGCCTCGTGGTTGAGCTCGAACATCAGCTCCATCACCGTCTCGCCGGTGGCGTGGTCCAGGCTGCCGGTGGGCTCGTCGGCCAGCAGCAGCGCCGGGCGCAGCACGAAGGCGCGCGCCAGCGCCACGCGCTGCTGCTCGCCACCGGAGAGCACGCGCGGGTAGTGGCCCAGGCGCTGCGCCAGCCCCACGCGCTCCAGCATGGCCGTGGCCTGCTCGCGCGCGTCGTCGCGGCCCAGCAGTTCCAGCGGCAGCATCACGTTCTCCAGCGCCGTGAGGTTGGACAGCAGCTGGAAGTTCTGGAACACGAAGCCCAGCTGCCGCGCGCGCACCGCCGCGCGCGCATCCTCGTCCAGCGCGAACAGGTCCTCGCCGCCGAGCTTCACTGTGCCCTGCGTGGGCGTGTCCAGCCCGGCGATGATGGACAGCAGCGTGCTCTTGCCCGAGCCCGAGGCGCCGACGATGGCGGCGGACTCCCGCGGCTGAAGGCGGAAATCGATGTCGTGGAGAATCGTCAGCTCGCCCGTGGCGTCGCTCACGCGCTTGCTGATGTGCTGGACCTCGATGATCGGTGGCTTCATGACAACGGATGTGGATGACAAGCGGCTGGGCCGCGGCCGGCGCCGCTGGCTCATGCAATGTAGCCTGCTGGCCCTGGCCCCCTGGCTGGCACGGCCAGCGGTTGCGAAGGCACCGGCCGTGGTCCTGGTCGTGGGCGACAGCCTCTCGGCCGAGTACGGGCTCAAGCGCGGCAGCGGCTGGGTGGCGCTGCTGCAGCAGCGGCTGGAGCGCGAGCGCATCGATGCCCGCGTGGTCAATGCCAGCATCAGCGGCGACACCACCGCCGGCGGGCGCAGCCGGCTGCCCGCGCTGCTCAAGCAGCACCAGCCCACGCACGTGATCCTGGAGCTTGGCGCCAACGACGCGCTGCGCGGCCAGCCGGTGGCGGCCACCGAGGCCAACTTGGCCGAGATGACGCGCGCGGCCCGCGCCGCCGGCGCCAAGGTGGTGCTGGCGGGCATGCAGCTGCCGCCCAACTACGGCCGCCGCTACGCCGAGGACTTCGCCCAGGTCTATGCCCGGGTGGCCAAGGCGCACGACGCCGCGCTGGTGCCCTTCTTCCTGCGCAACGTCGCCGACGTGGCCGACTCCGCCGCGCTGTTCCAGGCCGACCGCATCCACCCGCGCGAGGAGGCCCAGCCGCTGATGCTGGACAACGTCTGGCCGGTGCTCAGGCCGTTGCTGAAGTAATGCAGCGGAGGCCGGCGTTTCAAGCCCGCCTCATTGCCGCTCCCGCGGGCCACCACCGAAGCGCCCGCCTCCACCCCCTTCTCCCCCACCCGGCCCGCCGCCCGGCCGACCTTCACCGCCCGCGCCCGGTCCGGGGCGGCCTCCCACCACGGGACCGGCGCCACCGGGCGGCATCGCCGGCGGCGGCGCGACATGCACGGGCGCCCGCGGCTGCATCGGGGCCTGGATGGCCGGCGGCATCACCGGTTGCACCGGCTGGATCGACGGCCGCGGCTGCACCGGCGGCGGCGCCGCGACGGCCGGCGGCACCACCGGGGCCTGCTGCCGCACGCGCGGCGGCTCCGGCGGAACGCGGTCACCCGAGATGGTCGGCATCGCCGGCCGCGCGTGGTCCCCGACCGGCGGCCCGCCCGGGACGCGCTGCGCCGGCGGGATCTGGTCCCGGTCAATACGCGGCGGCGCGCCCGGCGCATCGCCGGCCTGGTAGCCGGGAGCGCGCTGCAGCGGCGGCGATGGCGGCACGCGGTCGCCCGGGATGGTCGGCATGGCCGGCCGGGCGTTGTCCCAGCCTTGCGCTCCGCCCGGCACGCGCTGCGCCGGCGGGATCTGGTCGCGTCCGGTTCGCGGCGGCGCGCCGGGCACCGAATCGCCCGCCCGGTCACCCGGCCCGCGCTGCAGCGGCGGGGCCGGCGGGATGCGTTCGCCCGGAATGGTCGGCATGGCCGGCCGGGCGTTGTCCCCGCCCGGCAGCCCGCCCGGGGTGCGCTGCGACGGCGGCCGGTCGTGTCCGGTGCCGCCCTGCCCGTCCGGCACCGGCCGGACCGCGCCCGGCGCCGGCCGATCCGGCATGCGGGGCGGAGGATTCAAGCCGCCCGGTTCGATCCCACCCCGGCCGGGAGGCTGCGGCGCCACTGCGCCGGGCCGGGTCGTCACGGTGCCGGGCGGCGGGGGAACCGCTCCAACGGCTCCGGGCCGCGTCGTCACCACGCCGGGTGGCGGCGGCACCGCGCCGCCGGGCAGCGTGGTCACGGTGCCGGGCTGCGGCGGCCGGCCCACACCGGGTTCCGGGCCGGCCGAGCCGGGCGGACGCGGCCTGCCGTCCGGCGTCGGTGCCACCGTGCCGGGTTGGGGTGGCCTCGCGCCGCCGGGCAGCGTGACCGCGCCCGGGGGCAGCCCGCCCGGCGGAGGCGTCACCACCCCGGGCGGCTGGGGTGGACGGCCGCGGCCCGGCTGGTCGGGTGTCGGGTCCGGTCCTGGCGGCGTGAGTCCGCCCGGCTGCGGCGTCACCGCACCCGGCTGGGGTGGGCGGCCCCGGCCGGGCTGGTCGGGCAGCGGCCGTGCGCCGCCGGGCTGCGGCATGGCCGCACCGGTCCCGGGCGGAATGGTCTGCGGCAGGGACGGCCGCCCTCCGGAAGGCGGCGGTGGCACCAGCCCGCCCGGACCGGCCGGGCCGTGGCCGTGCGGGTTGGGCGGATCGGGGCGCTCCGGGCGCTCGGGCCGGTCCGGGCGCGGCAGCACCGGCTGCTGCGTGGGCAGCGCGACGTTCCAGCGCGGCTCGACGCGCGGCACCAGGCGGTCGGCGACGCGCACGCGCCGCTGCAGCGTGTCGGTGGGCACCACGGTCACGGCGCCGGGGATGTTGCGGTTGGTCCAGGCCGGCGGCGCGCCGGGCGGCGGCTGCCAGGGCGCATGGCCGGCGTTGACGTTGCGGATGTAGCGCGGCGTGGCGTTGAAGCGCGGCACGAAGGGGTCGCGCGGCGCCAGCGGCACCCAGCCGATGAGCGGCGGCGGCGGACGCCGGCCGGCCACCACGCCGACGTTGAAATGGCTGCCCCCGATCCAGCCCACCAGCGCCGGCGCGTACACCGGGCGCGCCACGTAGCGCCCCGGCACCCAGCACCAGCGCCCGCGCCAGGAGGTCCAGCGCCCGTAGTGGAAGGGCGCGAAGCCCCAGGGCGCGTCGTCCACCCAGCTCCAGCCCCAGGGCGACACCCAGGCCCAGTGCCCGTAGCGGTAGGGTGCCCAGTTCGCGATCACGACGGTGGGGAACCACACCGCGCCGTACTCCGGATGCTGGTCCCAGCGCCCGTTGCGGTCCAGGTCCAGCGCGCCGGTCATCTCGGGCGAGACGTAGCGGGTGGACAGCGCCTGGTCCTGCTGCCGGTCCTGCGCCAGCACCCACATTCCGAAATCGTCCTCGCCGGAGGTCGTGGCCATGTCGTAGTGGGTGCGATCGTCCTGGCGCCAGAAGCTGTAGCGCGTGCCCGGCTGCAGGGTCAGCGCGCTGTCGGTGGCCTGGAAGCGCATCTCGCCGCTCCAGACCTGGGCGGTGGTGACGTTGTCGCGCACATCGACGCGGTAGTGGCCGGTGCGCATGAGCTGGAAGCGCGCGTCGCCGGCCAGCAGCTCGAAGTCGTCGACGCTCTCGGCCGTGCGCAGCCGCAGCGCGGCGCCGCCCTGCTCCAGGCGCAGGCTGACGCGCTCGTCGTCGAGGCGATCCACCACCAGCTCGGTGGCGCCGTCCAGGCGCAGCGAGGCCGAGCCGATCTGCACGTCGGCGCGCGCGCCGCGATCGGTGGCGAGCCGGTCGCCGCCGGTGACGGGCCGGTTCACCGATACCGCGGTCCACTCGGCCTGCTCCTGGTCGTAGATCCAGACCGTGCCGGTGGCCTGCGCCAGCCGCCCGACGCGCCCGGGTGGATCGGCCCAGGCCGCCCCGCCGGCCAGCAGCACCGCCGCGGCCAGGAGCAGCCGCAGGCCGCGCTGGAAATCGAGGAACCTCATGTCGTCTCCCTGGGCCGCCGCGGCGGCAGCCTCCATGCGGTTGTAACGCCGCGGCATGCGGCGGCGCCGACGCGGGGCGGCAGACCGTTACAACGTGAAGGGGAGGTAAAGCGGGTGGGAAGAAGCGACAGGTGGTATGGACCAGGAAATAAGAGTTTTCAGCGGCGCGCAGGCTCAAACGCCACGACTTCTACGTCGTCATTCCCGCGCAGGCGGGAATCCAGGCGGCCCCCAAGCCGGCTGCGAGCCACGACGCCGGAAAACCGACACTCTTGTTTTTCTGGATGGCGGTATTGCAGCCCCTATTCAGGCACAGGACTGACCGAATACACCGCCGAACACATCAATCAATTGCACGCCACCAGTGGAAACTGCTCCGGCCGGCGGATCGAATCGACCGCCAGATCGACATCAAGGCTGGGCCAGTAAAGGTGGTTGGCCGTGGGACGCTCAACGTCAAGAATCTGTTCCACCGTGGCCTGCTTGAACCAAGGGAATTTCTCAAACGGCAGCAGAAGCTCCTCGTCGCCCAGCAGCACCCAGAAACCATGCCTGGAGATATGAGTGACCTCAACTGCCGAAGTGGTGGTTCCAAGCATTTTCAATTTCCTTCAGATGAGCCTGCACAACTCAATCCTCAGCTTGGTTTAGCGTCGGAAACAAAACCTCCGCAAACCCCAACCTCCTCAAATCCCGCATCCGCGTCGGATAAAGCCGGCCGATGAGGTGGTCGCACTCGTGCTGCACCACGCGCGCATGGAAACCCTCGGCTTCACGCTCAATCAAATTGCCGTCCAGATCAAACCCCCGGTAGCGGATAGATCTGAAACGCGGCACCAGCCCGCGCAGCCCCGGCACCGATAAACACCCTTCCCAGCCCTCCTCCTCGTCCTCGGACAAAGGCTCGATCACCGGATTGCAAAGGACGGTGCGCGGCACCGGCGGCGCATCGGGGTAGCGTTCGCTGCGCTCGAAGCCGAACAGCACCAGTTGCAGGTCCACGCCGATCTGCGGCGCGGCCAGGCCCACGCCTCCTGCCGCCTGCATGGTGTCCTGCATGTCCTCCAGCAGGGCCTGCAGTTCGGTCGTACCGAATTCGCGCACCGGCTGCGCCACGCGCAGCAGGCGCGCGTCGCCCATCTTCAACAGCTCGCGCACCGCCATCTTTCACTCCTCGCCGTTGCCGGCCACCAGGGCCCGCAGGCCGTCCTCGTCCAGCACCGGGATGTCCAGCGCCTTCGCCTTGTCCAGCTTGGAGCCGGCTTCCGCGCCGGCCACCACGTAGGCCGTCTTCTTCGACACCGACTTGCCCGCCTTGCCGCCGGCGGCCTCGATCAGCGCCTCGGCCTCGTCGCGCGTCAGCGTGGGCAGCGTGCCCGTGACCACCACCGTCTTGCCCGCCAGCGGCCCCGGCGGCGCGGCCTGGTGGCCCTCGTGCTCGTCCCAGGTGACGCCCGAGGCGCGCAGCTGCTCCACCACCTCCACGTTGTGCTTCTGGTCGAAGAAGGTGCGGATGCTGTGCGCCACCACCGGGCCCACGTCGTGCACCTGCAGCAGCTCTTCCTCGCTGGCTTTGACAAGACGGTCGATGGAGCCGAAATACGCCGCCAGGTCCCGCGCCGTGCGCTCGCCGATGTGGCGGATGCCCAGGCCGAAGATGAAGCGCGCCAGCGTCGTCTGCTTGCTCTTCTCCAGCGCGTCCAGCAGGTTCTGCGCGCTCTTGTCGGCCATGCGCTCCAGCACCACCAGCGAGGTGAAGCCGAGCTTGTAGAGGTCGGGCAGCGTGCGCACCAGCGGCGGCGTGTCGCCCTCGCCCACCAGCTGCTCCACCAGGCGGTCACCCAAACCTTCGATATCCATGGCGCGCCGGCCGGCAAAGTGCAGCACCGCCTGCTTGCGCTGCGCCGGGCAGAACAGGCCGCCCGAGCAGCGCCAGTCCACCTCGCCTTCCTCGCGCGTGATGTCGCTGCCGCAGGCCGGGCAGTGGCCGCCCAGGCGCTTGTAGAGATCGAAGGGCTCGCCGCGGCCGGGGTAGTCGTTCGGGTTGACGGCGGGCTCGGCCTCCACGGCCACGCCCTCGGCCGCCGCGGCCGGGTCGGGCTGGCGCTCCAGCACGTCCAGCGCGGCATCCGCGATCTCCTCGCTGCTGGCGCCTTCCAGCCGCGCCGCGTCCAGCGAGGCCGCCGGCACCACGCCCACGATCTCCGGGATCACGTCGCCCGCGCGGCGCACGATGACGCGGTCGCCGATGCGCACGTCCTTGCGCCGGATCTCGTCCTCGTTGTGCAGCGTGGCGTTGGTCACCGTGGTGCCGCCCACGAACACCGGCTCCAGCCGCGCCACCGGCGTCAGTTTTCCGGTGCGGCCCACCTGCACGTCGATGTCGCGCAGCGTCGTCACCTGCTCCTGCGCCGGGTACTTGTGGGCCACGGCCCAGCGCGGCTCGCGCGTCACGAAACCCAGGCGCTGCTGCAGCGCCAGCTCGTTGACCTTGTAGACCACGCCGTCGATGTCGAAGGGCAGCGCATCGCGCGCCGCGGCGATGCGGGCGTGGAACTCGATCAGCCCGTCAGCGCCCTGCGCCAGCGTGCGCTCACGGCTCACCGGCAGGCCGAAGCTTTCAAAGGCGTCCAGCACGCCGGCCTGGGTCGCTGGCATCGCGTCCCAGCCCTCGACCTGGCCCCAGCCGTAGGCGAAGAAGCTCAAGGGGCGCTTGGCCGCGATGGCCGGGTCCAGCTGCCGCACCGCGCCGGCGGCGGCGTTGCGCGGGTTCACGAAGGTCTTCTCGCCGGCCTCGCGCTGGCGCTCATTGAGGCTGTTGAACGCGTCGCGGCGCATGTAGACCTCGCCGCGCACCTCCAGCACCGGCGGCGCCTCGCCGTTGAGGCGCAGCGGAATCTGGCCGATGGTGCGGATGTTCTGGGTGACGTCCTCGCCGGTCTCGCCGTCGCCACGCGTGGCGGCCTGCACCAGCACGCCGTTTTCGTAGCGCAGGTTGATGGCCAGGCCGTCGAATTTCAGCTCGGCGACGTACTCGATGGCCGCATCCGCCTCCGTTAAACCCAGCTCGCGGCGCACGCGGGCGTCGAAGGCGCGCGCGCCCTCGGCCGTGGTGTCGGTCTCGGTGCGGATGCTGAGCATCGGCACCTGGTGCCGCACCGGCACGAAGCCCGGCAGCACGCGGCCCAGCACGCGCTGGGTGGGCGAGTCGGGCGTGCGCAGCGTGGGGTGCGCGTCTTCCAGCGCCTGCAGCTCCCGGAACAGCGCGTCGTAGTCGGCATCGGGAATTTCGGGCGCATCCAGCACGTAATACCGGTAGGCGTGGTGGTGCAGCAGCGCGCGCAGCTCGGCGGCGCGGGTGGCGGCCCCGTCAGGCACGGCCTGATCAGCGGCCGTGCCGGAGGGAGATTCGGAAGCGGTCATGGACATGGCGGGAGTGTAGGCAAGCCGCCCCTGCGATCCGGGGATGCGCCCCGGGCCGAGGCAAGACGTTTGCCGCCCCTCCACGCCCGGCCGTATCCCGGCCGGGGCGGCAACGCGCCGGCCTCATCGGGCCGGGCGCAAACCACGAGGAGTACCGGATGAAGTCCATGGAGCATGCGCAGCGGACCAGCCTGGCCCGATTCCCCGGCTGGTGGCCGGTGGCCCTGGCGGCGGGGATGCTCGCCGGTTGCGGCGGCGGTGGCGGGGACGCGGCGTCCACCGAGGTGGCGGCCGCGGCGGCCACCGAGCAGGCCGCCGCCGTGGCGGCGGTCGAGTCCGACGCGATCGTGACGGTGAACCCCGAAGCGGCGCTGCCGGACAAGTGCACCCGGCCCAACCGCACCAACGACACCATCCCGAAGCTGATGGAGTGCGTGACCTACAGCGAGGTGCGCAAGCACCAGCAGGCGCTGCAGGACATCGCCAACGCCAACAACGGCACGCGCGCCTCGGGCACGCCGGGCTTCGACGCCTCGGCCCGCTACGCGGTCAAGGTGTTCCGCGACGCCGGCTACGACGTGCGGCGCCAGTACTTCCAGTTCCGCACCTTCGAGGAGGTCAGCGACACGGTGCTGCAGGTCGTGGCTCCGAACGCGCGCGACGTGCCCAACAACATCCTGGCCTACTCGCCCAGCGGCGAGGTGACGGCGGCGGTCACGGCGCTGCCCTTCCAGCCCACCGACGACACCCCGGGCTGCGAGGCCTCGGACTTCAACGGCTTCCCGCGCGGCCACATCGCGCTGGTCGGCCGCGGCAACTGCACCTTCGCGCTGAAGGCCACCAACGCCCAGGCCGCCGGCGCGGTGGGCGTGATCATCGCCAACAACATCGAGGGCGAGATCAACGGCACGCTGGGCGCGGACTTCCGCGGCCGCATCCCCGTGACCTCCGTGACGCAGGAAGAAGGCAACACGCTGGCCGGGCTGTCCGGGCTGCGCATGCGCATCAAGGCCGAGACGAAGATGGAGAACGTCTCCACCAGCAACGTCATCGCCGAGTCCAGGAAGGGCGATCCGGACCAGGTGGTCATGGTGGGCGCGCACCTGGACTCCGTGCCCGAGGGCCCGGGCATCAACGACAACGGCTCGGGCGTGGCCGCGATCCTCGAAACCGCCAAGCAGCTGGGCAAGGTGCACACGCGCAACAAGCTGCGTTTCGCGCTGTGGGGCGGCGAGGAGTCGGGGCTGGTGGGCGCCACCTACTACGTCACCACGCTGGAGCCCTGGCGGCGCGACCGCATCGCGCTGTACCTGAACTTCGACATGATCGGCTCGCCCAACCACGGCTTCTTCATCTACGACGGCGACAACTCCGACAACGTGGGCGCCGGCCCGGGGCCCGAAGGCTCGGCCGAGATCGAGAAGGCCTTCGAGGGCTTCTACGAACGCCGCGGCATCGCGTTCCGGGGCACCGACTTCGACGGGCGCTCCGACTACGGCCCCTTCATCGCCGCGGGCATCCCCTCCGGCGGCCTGTTCACCGGCGCCGAGGGGATCAAGACCGAGGAGGAAGCGGGGCTGTGGGGCGGCACCGCGGGCCAGGCCTACGACCCCTGCTACCACCAGGCCTGCGACACCTTCCGCAACGTCAACGCCTACGCCTTCAACGTGAACCTGCACTCGGTGGCGGCCACGACGCTGCGCTTCGCCAAGGACCCGACGCCTCCGGGTGCCGGCCGTGCTGAAGCCGCGGGCATCGCCCGCGCCGGCAGCAGCGCGACGCTGCTGCGCCAGGGGGACAAGTTCATCCGCTGAGCGGCGTGTGAGGATGGCGCGGGCCCGGGAGGGCCGGCGCCTTCAAGGAGAAACGGCTTCCTGGGGGAAGCCGTTTTGTTTTGCTTTTTTTGCCGTCGGACCGCTTGCAGCGTGCGCCGTGTTGCAGGCCGTAGAGCAAATGCCGTCATCCCGGCATTCGCCGGGATGACAACTTGGTGGGCTGGCGCCCTGCCTTGCAAAGCGCGGCCCTTGGACTCCACGCCTCAGCTGAACAACCTGCGCGCCGCCGCCGACCCCGCCGCCAGGTCGCGGCCTTCGAGCTGCCGGTACAGCCCTTCCAGCTCGCTCTTGATCGGCTCGAAGGCCTCGGGCACCACGCGGCGGCCGGCCTCGTCCACCAGGTCGGCTTCCAGCTCGGCGGCCAGCGCCGACATGGCGCGCAGCCAGGTGCCGAAGGGGTCCTCGGCTTCGGGCGTCTGCGGCACGTCCAGGCTCAGGCTCACCAGCTTCACGCTCACGGCGTTGGGGTTCTCCGCCAGCGCGGCCTGCGGGTCGAAGGCCAGCACTAGCACCGGCGGCGCGCCCTCCTCGGCGCCCGGCAGCACCAGGCGCCCCGGCAGCGAGCCCGGCACGAAGCCATGCTTGAGCGTGGCCTGCTGCAGGTACGACACCGACCACGGCGCCTTGCGCGCCACCAGCTGCACCGCCAGCTGCGCGTCATGCTGGTTGGCGAAGTGGTCCAGCTCCTTGGCGCGCGCCACCGCCTCCAGCATGTCCGGCATCTCCACCGCCGCGCCCACGCTGTCGGCAAAGGGCTGCAGCTTCTGCACGAACTCGGAGTACTCGATCTCGTTGAGCGCGCCATGGCGGTTGGCCAGCTGCACGCCGGCCTGGAGCTGGCGGTACTGCTGCCCGGGCTGCGGCGGCTCCCACTCGGCCGTGGCGGCGTTCAGGCCCTCGACCAGGAAGGGCTTCGTGCCCGCGCGCCGCGTGGCCGGCAGGTGCGCCAGCACCAGGTCGCCGCTGACGCGCGTGTCCAGCGTGAGGTTGGCGATGACGTCGATCAGCGCGTCGATGCGCGGCCCACGCCGCACCGCCGGCACGGGCGCCTGCGCCGGGGCGGGCGCGGCGGCCTCGGCCTGCACCGCGACCGGCGCCGTCTCCGCCACCGCGGCGCCCATCACGGGCTCCACGCCGGGCGCGACGGCCTCGCCGGCCAGGCCCACCGCGGCGCCGGCCGCCGCCAGCGCGGGGTCGCCGCCCCGGCGCGCATCGACCAGCTCGGCCGAGTCCATGGGCATGGGCGCGGGCGTGGGCGCCAGGTCGCCGCCCAGCGGCGGCTCCATGCGCGGCGCGGCCGGCGCGGCCGGAGTGGGCTCGGCGCGGCGCGGCTCGGACTTGCGCGCGCTCCACAGGCTCTGCACGACCAGCGCCAGCAGCACCAGGCCGGCCAGGATGGAGAGGGCGAGGGTCAGGCTCATCGAAGGCATCAGTGGGGGTCCTTGTGAGTTCTCAGGCGGATTCGGCCATGCCGAGCGCGGCTTCCATATCGACGGCGACGATGCGCGAGACGCCCTGCTCCTGCATGGTCACGCCCACCAGTTGCTGCGCCATCTCCATCGCGATCTTGTTGTGGCTGATGAACAGGAACTGCGTGGCCTGGCTCATCTTCGTCACCAGGCGCGCATAGCGCTCGGTGTTGGCATCGTCCAGCGGCGCATCGACCTCGTCGAGCAGGCAGAACGGCGCCGGGTTGAGCTGGAAGATGGCGAACACCAGCGCGATGGCGGTGAGCGCCTTCTCCCCGCCGGAGAGCAGGTGGATGGTGCTGTTCTTCTTGCCCGGCGGTTGCGCCATCACCTGCACGCCGGCGTCCAGGATCTCCGAGCCCGTCATGACCAGCCTGGCCTGCCCGCCGCCGAACAGGCTGGGGAACATGCTGCCGAAACCTTCGTTGACGCGGTCGAAGGTGCTGGTGAGCAGCTCGCGCGTCTCCAGGTCGATCTTGCGGATCGCGTCCTCCAGCGTGTTGATGGCGTCCTGCAGGTCGGCGTACTGGGTGTCCAGGAAGCCCTTGCGCTCGCGCGCCGCGCCCAGCTCCTCCAGCGCGGCCAGGTTGACCGCGCCCAGGCCGGTGATCTCGCGCTGGATGCGGTCGATCTCGCCCTGCAGGCCCCAGAGCTTGACTTGTCCGGCCTGGATCGACTGCTCGATGGCGGCCAGGTCCGCCTGGGCGTTCGTCAGCTGCTCCAGGTACTGCGCGCCGCCCAGCGTGGCGGCCTGCTGCTCCAGCTGCAGCCGCGTGATCTGCTCGCGCAGCGGCTGCAGGCCGCGCTCCACCATCAGCCGGCGCTCGTCGGTCTGGCGCAGGCGCAGGCTCAACTCGTCGTAGCCGCGGCGCTGCGCGGCCAGTGCCGCCTCGCGCTCGCGGCGCAGCGCCAGGGCCTGCGTCAGGCCTTCCTGCGCGGCGGCGTCGTCCAGCGCGGCGAGGTCGGTGACGACCTGCGAGGCCGCCTGCGCGTTGTCCTGCAGCTGGCGCGCGGCCGTCTCCAGCGCGCGCTGCAGCTCGCCGCGGCGCGCGCCCAGGGAGCGGGTTTCGAACTGCGCCTCCTGCGCGCGGCGCTCCAGCGCGCGCAACTGCTCGCGCGCCTGCGCCACCTTGCGCTCGGCCGCCAGCGCGGCCTCCTGCGCAGTGGCCTCGTCCTCCTGCACCTGCGCCAGCTGCAGGTCCAGTTCCTCGAACTTGGCTTCGTCCTCGGCGCGGCGCGCGGCCAGCGCTTCGAGCTGGGCGTCGATCTCCTGCACCTCGTCCTGCAGCTGGGCCCGGCGTCCGGCCGCGGCCTGTGCCTGCTGGTGCAGCTTGAACCACTCGACGTGCAGCTTGTGCGCCTGCGTCTGCGCCTCGGCGGCGGCGCGGCGCAGGGCGCCGAGCTGCTGCGCGGCCTCGCCATAGGCGCTTTCGGCGCGGCGCAGCGCGGCCTGCGCCTCCTCCACCACGCGCGCCTGCTCGACCTGGCGCGCCTGCAGCTGCTCGATCTCCTGCGCCCGCTGCAGCAGGCCGGCCTGCTCGCTGTCGGGCGCGTAGAAGCTCACCGCGAACTGCGACACGGCATGCCCGGCGGGCGTGACGATCCACTCGCCATGCGTCAGCGACTCGCGGCCCGCCAGCGCCGCGGCCAGGTCCGGCGCGGTGTAGATGCCTTCCAGCCAGTCGCCCAGCAGCGCCTGCAGGCCCTTGTCGTCCAGCTTGAGCAGGTCGGCCAGGCGCGGCAGCGTGCGGTGCGTGCTGGCGATCGCCGCATCGGGCGCGTGATAGAAGGCCAGCTTCGCGGGCGGGGCGTCGCGCTCGAAGGCGCGCACGGTGTCCAGCCGCCCCACGGGCAGCGCCGACAGCCGCTCGCGCAGCGCCGATTCCAGCGCCGTCTCCCAGCCCGGCTCGATGTGCAGCCGCTTCCACAGCCCTTGCAGGCCTTCGAGCCCATGCTTGGCCAGCCAGGGCTTCAGTTTTCCTTCGGTCTGGACCTTCTCCTGCAGCGCGCGCAGCGCCTGCAGCCGGGCCGTGACCTGCGCCTGGCGCGCGGTCTCGGCATTGAGCGTTTCCTGCGCCTGGCGCCGCGCCGCGTCGAGCTGCGGCAGCTCTTCGCTCAAGGTGTGCAACTGCTCCTCGGCCTGGGCCTGCGCGGCGGCGGCCTCCTCGCTCTGGTGCTGCAGCTCGGCCAGGTGCTCGGCATCGGGCACCTGCAGCGCCTTGCTCTCGCCGCTCAGGCGCTCGCGCCGGGTGTTGAGCTGGCGCTGCTGGTCCTCGACGTGGCGGCCGTCGGCGGCCAGCACCTGCAGTTGCTGCTGCACCTGCATCACGCGCTGGTGCTGCGAGGTGACGCGGGCCACGGCCTGGCGGTGTGCTTCCTCGGCTTCGGGCAGCCGCTCAGCCTGCTCCTCGGACTGCGCCGCCAGCACCTCGGCCTGCTCCTCGGCGGCGGCGATCTTCTCGGCGATCAGCTCCAGCTCCTCGGCGGCCTGCTCGCGGCGCTGGGCCCATTGCGCGTCCTGCGCCTTCAGCTCGGCCAGGCGCGCCTGGGCGCGGTCGCGCCCTTCCGCCACGTAGCGGATGCGCTCCTCCAGCCGGCTCACCTCCAGCGCCGCCTCGGAGAGCTTGCCCTGCTCCGCGTGCAGCGCGTCGCTGGCGGCGAAGTGGGCGCCCTTGACCTCCTCCAGCTCGGCCTCGACCTGCGCCAGCTCCTCCAGCCGCTGCGCCAGCACGGCCTGCGCCTCGGCGATGGCGGCCTTCACGCGCGCCTCCTCGACGCTGGCATCGCGGTGCTTCAGGAACCACAGCTGGTGCAGCTTGAGCGTGCCCTGCTCCTGCAGGTGCTTGTAGCGCTGCGCGACCTCGGCCTGCTTCTCCAGCTTGGCGAGGTTGCCGGTGAGCTCGCGCAGGATGTCCTCGACGCGCAGCAGGTTCTCGCGCGTGTCGCGCAGCCGCAGCTCGGTCTCGCGGCGGCGCTCCTTGTACTTCGAGACGCCGGCGGCCTCTTCGAGGAACAGGCGCAGCTCCTCGGGCTTGCTCTCGATGATCCGGCTGATGGTGCCCTGGCCGATGATGGCGTAGGCGCGCGGACCGAGGCCGGTGCCCAGGAACACGTCCTGCACGTCGCGCCGGCGCACGGGCTGGTTGTTGATGTAGTAGCTGCTGGTGCCGTCGCGGGTGAGCACGCGCTTGACGGCGATCTCGCCGTAGCGGCTCCAGGGCCCGCCGGCGCGGCCGGTGCTGTTGTCGAAGACCAGCTCCACGCTGGCGCGGCTGGCGGGCTTGCGGTTGCCCGAGCCGTTGAAGATCACGTCCTGCATGGACTCGCCACGCAGCTCGCTGGCCTTGGACTCGCCCAGCACCCAGCGCACCGCGTCCATGATGTTGGACTTGCCGCAGCCGTTGGGGCCGACCACGCCCACGAGCTGCCCGGGCAGCTGGAAGGTGGTGGGTTCGGCGAAGGATTTGAAACCGGAAAGCTTGATCTGGTTGAGCCGCATGCAGCGCCAAGGCCTCGCCGGACCGTATCCGGCGCAAGCCAAGTAGTTGATTCCTAAGGGAAATTAGCGCGGGCGCGCCAGGCGGAAGCGGGCCGGATGATACCATCGCGCCCCTCGCCGCCAGGCCCCAACAAAGTTCCGTCAGTTCCCATGCCCAGCAAGACCGCGGCGACCCCTGCCGCCAAGCCCGCCGCCAAGAAAAGCACCGCCGCCGCCGGCAAGAAATCCGTGGCCCAGAAGCTGCCCGCCAGCCGCCAGCGCCCCATGCCGCCGAACCCGCCCAGCGCCCCGAGCAAGGAGCTGCACGTGTTCCCCAATCCGGCCCCGCAGCGCGACTACGTGATCCAGTTCCAGGTGCCCGAGTTCACCTGCCACTGCCCGCTCACCGGCCAGCCCGACTTCGCGCACTTCACCATCGACATGATCGCGGACGAGCTGTGCGTGGAGCTCAAGAGCCTGAAGATGTACTTCTGGAGCTACCGCAACGAAGGCGCGTTCCACGAGAAGGTGACCAACACCATCCTCGACGACATCGTGAAGGCTTGTAAACCGCGCTTCGTGCGCATCACCGCCAAGTGGTACGTGCGCGGCGGCATCTACACCAACGTCGTGGTCGAGCACCGCAAGCGCGGCTGGAAGCCGCAGCCGCGCGTGGACCTGCCCAGCCACGCCGAAGAGCGCGGACTGCTCTAACCCCATTCCGTTCGGGCTGAGCCCATACCCGTTCGGGCTGAGCCTGTCGAAGCCCTGCAGCCCGGCTGGGACGCAGGCCCTTCGACAAGCTCAGGGCGAACGGGGGGAAAGCTCAGCGCGAACGGTGAAAGACTTCTGATGTCTTCCACTTCCGACATTGCTCCTCCGCCCGTCGTGCGGCCCCCGTACCAGAAGTTCGACGTGCTGGTGCAGCGCAGCCTGATCGACGGCCATGGTGTGTTCGCCAAGGAGCCGATCCCGCCGCGCGTGAAGATCGGCGAGATCCGCGGCGAGTCGATCAGCGTCGAGGCCGCGCGCATCCGCGCCACGCGCTACGAGCGCGTGATGATCGTGGAGGTGTCGGAGAAGAAGGCCATCGACTTCCACCGCTCCACCGACCCGATGCGCTTCACCAACCACTCCTGCTCGCCCAACGCGCGGCTGTGCATCCGCCAGGGCCGCGTCGAGTTCTACGCCCTGCGCACCATCGCGCCGGGCGAGGAGATCACCGTGAGCTACGGCGAGACGCACCACGAGGGCCGGCTGCGCTGCCGCTGCGGCGCGCCCAACTGCGCCGGCAATCTCTGACGCTTTGACATCCCGGGCGCCCGACCACGCGCCGCTTCCGCACCGCCATGAACCCGCTGCTCAAACGCCTCAATCCCTATCCCTTCGAGCGGCTGCGCGCGCTCACCAAGGACATCGTCCCGAACCAGGGCCTGCGCCCGATCAGCCTGGGCATCGGCGAGCCCAAGCACGCCACGCCGGCGCTGGTGGAGCAGGCGCTCATGGGCAACCTGCACGAGCTCTCCGGCTACCCGCCCACCGCCGGCAGCCCAGCCCTGCGCGAGGCTTGCGCGGGCTGGATCAAGCGGCGATATGACGTCACGCTGAACCCTGCCACGCAGGTGCTGCCGGTCAACGGCTCGCGCGAGGCGCTGTTCGCGCTGGCGCAGACCGTGATCGACCCGACGCGCGTGGGCGCGACGGTGGTCTGCCCCAACCCGTTCTACCAAATCTACGAGGGCGCGGCCCTGTTGGCCGGCGCCGACGTGGTGTTCGCCAACAGCGACCCGGCACGCAACTTCGCGCCGGACTGGAGCGCCATCGACGAAGCGACCTGGTCGCGCACGCAACTGCTCTACGTCTGCTCGCCCGGCAACCCCACCGGCGCCGTCGCGCCGCTGGAAGAGTGGAAGATGCTGTTCGAGCTGAGCGACCGGCATGGCTTCGTCATCGCCAGCGACGAGTGCTACTCGGAGATCTACTTCCGCGACGAGCCGCCGCTGGGCGCGCTGCAGGCGGCCAAGGCGCTGGGCCGCGACGACTTCAGGCGCCTGATCGTGCTGACCAGCCTGTCCAAGCGCTCCAACGTGCCCGGCATGCGCTCGGGCTTCGTGGCCGGTGATGCGTCGATCCTCAAGGACTTCCTGCTGTACCGGACTTACCACGGCAGCGCCATGAGCGGCGTGGTGCAGGCGGCGAGCATCGCGGCCTGGAACGACGAGGCGCACGTCATCGAGAACCGCGCGCTCTACCGCAAGAAGTTCGAGCTGGTGACGCCGCTGCTGGCCGAGGTGCTGGACGTGAGGTTGCCCGACGCCAGCTTCTACCTGTGGGCCGGCGTGCCGGGCGGGGACGACATCCGGTTCAGCCTGGAGTTGCTCGCTCAATACAATGTCGCGGTGCTGCCGGGCAGCCTGCTCGCCCGCGATGCGCACGGCCTCAACCCGGGCCGCGGGCGCATCCGCATGGCGCTGGTGGCCGGCGTCGAGGAATGCCTCGAAGCCGCCCAGCGCATCGTCGCCTTCACCCGGGCCTACGCCGCCTGAGCCGAGCCGCCGAGCCCCGAGCACCGAACCCGAGTCCGCCGGACTCCCCGAACACCATTCATCAAGAAGGACCGCCATGAGCCAGCAACTGCAAGCCGTCATCGACGCCGCGTGGGACGACCGCGCCAACCTCTCGCCCGCCAACGCCCCGGCCGAGGTGCGCGAGGCCGTGGAGACGGTGATTGCCGACCTCAACGCCGGCCGCCTGCGCGTGGCCACGCGCGAGGGCGTGGGCCAGTGGACGGTGCACCAGTGGATCAAGAAGGCGGTGCTGCTGAGCTTCCGCCTCAAGGACAACCAGATCATCCGCGCCGGTGACCTGGGCTTCTACGACAAGGTGGACACCAAGTTCGCCACCGCCCCGGACGAAGAGATGCGCGCCAGCGGCGTGCGCGTGGTGCCGCCGGCCGTCGCCCGCCGCGGCAGCTTCATCGGCCGCGGCGCCGTGCTGATGCCCTCCTACGTGAACATCGGCGCCTACGTCGACGAGGGCACGATGGTGGACACCTGGGCCACGGTCGGCTCCTGCGCGCAGATCGGCAAGAACGTGCACCTGTCCGGCGGCGTGGGCATCGGCGGCGTGCTGGAGCCGCTGCAGGCGAACCCGACCATCATCGAGGACAACTGCTTCATCGGCGCCCGTTCCGAGGTCGTGGAAGGCGTGATCGTGGAGGAGAACTCCGTGATCAGCATGGGCGTGTACATCGGCCAGAGCACCAAGATCTACGACCGCGCCACCGGCGAGGTGACGTACGGCCGCGTGCCCGCGGGCTCGGTGGTGGTCAGCGGCAACCTGCCCAGCGCCGACGGCAAGTACAGCCTGTACTGCGCCGTGATCGTGAAGAAGGTGGACGCGCAGACCCGCGCCAAGACCAGCATCAACGAGCTGCTGCGCGCCTGATCAGCGCCTGGTGCCTCCTGCCTTGGCTTGGCGCCTGGGCAACTGGCCGGCAGGAGGCCTCAAATGCATTTCAGTCGGTTCCCGAACCCCGCTATTCCGTTCGGGCTGAGCCCTTCGGCCAGCTCAGGACAGGCTTGTCGAAGCCCTTTTCGAGCGCCTGCCCTTCGACAGGCTCAGGGCGAACGGGTTGCTGAGTGGCCGGGGACCGATGAACGTCCAGGACTCCCCTACAGCCGGCCCCTCGGCCCCCACATGACCACCACGCTTGAACTCGCCGAGGCGCTGATCGCGCGCCGCTCCGTCACGCCCGAAGACGCCGGTTGCCAGGCCCTGCTGGCCCAGCGCCTCGAAGCCCTGGGCTTCGAATGCGAGCTGCTGCAGCACGGCCCCGAGGACTTCCGCGTCGCCAACCTCTGGGCCATCCGCCGCGGCAAGACGCCGGGCGTGGCCTTCGGCTTCGCCGGCCACACCGACGTAGTGCCGCCGGGGCCGCTGGCGCAGTGGACTTCCGACCCCTTCGTGCCCTCGCACCGCAACGGCAAGCTCTATGGCCGCGGCGCCGCGGACATGAAGACCTCCATCGCCGCCATGGTGGTGGCCGTGGAGGAGTTCGTGGCGGCGCAGCCGGAGCACGCCGGCTCCATCGCCTTCCTGATCACCAGCGACGAGGAAGGCCCGGGCCTCGACGGCACCGTGCGCCTGGTGGAGCTGCTGCAGCAGCGCGGCGAGCGGCTGGACGCCTGCATCGTCGGCGAGCCCACCTCGGTGCAGAAGCTGGGCGACATGATCAAGAACGGCCGCCGCGGCTCGCTCTCGGGCAAGCTGCGCGTCATCGGCGTGCAGGGCCACATCGCCTACCCGCAGCTCGCGCGCAACCCGCTGCACCAGCTCGCGCCCGCGCTGGCCGAGCTGGTCGCCATGGAGTGGGACCGCGGCAACGAGCACTTCCCGCCGACGAGCTTCCAGATTTCCAACCTGCATGCCGGCACCGGCGCGGGCAACGTCATCCCGGGCGAGGCGGTGGTGGACTTCAACTTCCGCTTCAGCACCGAGAGCACGGCCGAAGGGCTGAAGCAGCGCGTCACCAGCCTGCTGGAGCGCCATGGCCTGGAGTACGAGCTGAGCTGGGCGCTGAGCGGCCACCCCTTCCTGACGCGCGAGGGCCCGCTGTGCGGTGCGCTGGCCGGGGCCATCGCCGACGAGACCGGCGTTGCCACCGAGCTCTCCACCACGGGCGGCACCTCGGACGGCCGCTTCATCGCCCGCATCTGCCCGCAGGTGGTGGAGTTCGGCCCGGTGAACGCCACCATCCACAAGATCGACGAGCACGTGGACGCCGCCAGCGTCGAGGTGCTGAAGAACATTTACCGGCGGACGCTGGAGCGGCTGCTGGTAAACCCCTGACCCCTGTCTTCCGTTCGGGCTGAGCTTGTCGAAGCCCTGTCGCATGGCCAAGCCGCAGGCCCTTCGACAGGCTCAGGGCGAACGGGGAAAGCGAACGACCCCATGAAACTCATCGCCCTGCTGGAGCGCTGCGCCCAGCGCATGGAAGACGCCGGCCTGAGCTTCGGCCACGGCACCACCAACGCCTTCGACGAGGCCGCCTGGCTGGTGCTGTGGAAGCTCGGCCTGCCGCTGGACGACCTCGACGGCGTGGCCGAGCGCGAGCTGACGGCCGAGGACATCGCCGCCGTGGACGCGCTGGTGGACGAGCGCATCGCCACGCGCAAGCCGGCCGCCTACCTCACCAAGGAAGCCTGGCTGCAGGGCGTGCCCTTCTACGTGGACGAGCGCGCCATCGTGCCGCGCTCGCTCATCGCCGAGCCGCTGGCCGACGGCACGCTCGACGCCTGGCTCAGCGCCGACACGCGCCGCGTGCTCGACCTGTGCACCGGCAACGGCAGCCTGGCGGTGCTGGCCGCCCTCGCCTGGCCCGAGGTCGAGGTGGACGCCGCCGACCTCAGCGCCGAGGCGCTGGAGGTGGCGCGCATCAACGTCGAAAAGCACGAGCTGCGGGAGCGCATCCGGCTGCGCCAGGGCGACGGGCTGCAGGCGGCCGACGGCGCCTACGACCTCATCCTCTGCAACCCGCCTTACGTCAACTCCGAGTCCATGGCCGCGCTGCCGCCGGAGTACCGGGCCGAGCCCGAGCTGGCCCTGGCCGGCGGTGCGGACGGCATGGACTTCGTGCGTGCGCTGCTGCGCGACGCGCCGGCGCACCTCACCGAGCACGGCGTGCTGGTGCTGGAGATCGGCCATGAGCGCCAGCATTTCGAGGACGCCTTCCCGCACCTGGGCCCGGCCTGGCTACCCACCAGCGCCGGCGACGACCAGGTGCTGCTGCTCACGCGCGAAATGCTCACCGAGCTGGTGGAGGTGAAGCCGTGATCACGCTGCGCAACGTCACGCTGCGCCGCGGCGCCAAGGTGGTGCTGGAGGGCGCCAACGTCGTGCTCAACCCCGGCGAGAAGGCCGGCCTGGTCGGGCGCAACGGCGCGGGCAAGTCCAGCCTGTTCTCGCTGATGGCCGGGCGCCTGCATGCCGACGCCGGCGACTTCGAGATGCCGCCGACCTGGCGCCTGGGCGAGGTGGCGCAGGCCATGCCGGAGACGGAGCAGCCCGCCACCGACTTCGTGCTCGATGGCGACCTCCCGCTGGTGGAGGCGCGCGAGGCCCTGGCCGCGGCGGAAGCCTCCAACGACGGCCATGCCATCGGCGAGGCGCACGTGAAGCTGGAGGAAGCCGGCGCCTTCGACGCCCGCTCGCGCGCCCAGGCCCTGCTGCTGGGCCTCGGCTTCAACCTGCAGCAGCTCGACGCCCCGGTGAACAGCTTTTCCGGCGGCTGGCGCATGCGCCTGCAATTGGCGCGGGCGCTGATGTGCCCGGCCGACCTGCTGCTGCTGGACGAGCCCACGAACCACCTGGACCTGGATGCGCTGGTGTGGCTGGAAGGCTGGCTGCAGCGCTTCAAGGGCACGCTGCTGGTCATCAGCCACGACCGCGAGTTCCTGGACGCCATCACCGGCGTCACGCTGCACCTGGAGGACGCGCAGCTCACCCGCTACGGCGGCAACTACACCGCCTTCGAGTCCATGCGCGCCGAGCGGCTGAGCCAGCAGGCCTCGGCCTACGAGCGGCAGCAGGACAAGATCGCGCAGCTGCAGCGCTTCATCGACCGCTTCAAGGCCAAGGCCACCAAGGCCAAGCAGGCGCAAAGCCGCGTCAAGGCGCTGGACCGCATGGAGAAGCTGGCGCCGGTGCTCACCGCCAGCGATTTCTCCTTCCAGTTCCGCGAGCCCGTGAGCCTGCCCAACCCGATGCTGAGCCTGCGCGAGCTGCACTGCGGCTACCCGGGCGAGCACGGGCCCATCACCATCGTGCGCAACGTCAACCGCACGGTGCTGGCGGGGCAGCGCATCGGCATCCTCGGCGCCAACGGCCAGGGCAAGTCCACGCTGGTGAAGACCATCGCGCGCGAGCTGGCGCCGGTGGCCGGCACGCTGACCGAGGGCAAGGGCCTGAGCATCGGCTACTTCGCGCAGCAGGAGATGGACCTGCTGCACGCGGAGGACACGCCGCTGTCGCACATGATCCGGCTGGCCAAGGTGGTGAGCCCACAGGCGCGCGAGCAGGAGCTGCGCGACTTCCTGGGCCAGTTCCGCTTTGGCGGCGAGATGGCGGCGCAGGCGGTGGGCACGCTCAGCGGCGGCGAGAAGGCGCGGCTGGTGCTGGCCAGCCTGGTGTGGCAGCGCCCCAACCTGCTGCTGCTGGACGAACCGACGAACCACCTGGACCTGACGACGCGCGAGGCGCTGTCGATGGCGCTCAACGAGTTCGAAGGCACGGTGATGCTGGTCAGCCACGACCGGGCCCTGCTGCGCGAGGTCTGCGACGAGTTCTGGCTGGTGAGCCGCGGCGGCGTGGAGCCCTTCGACGGCGACCTGGACGATTACCAGCGCTGGCTGCTGGAGCAGGCCAAGGAGGCGGCCAAGGCGCTGAAGGATGCGGCGGCGGCGAAGGTGGCGGCCGAGACTGCGGCGGCCGGCGAGTCACCGGTGAACCGCAAGGAAGAGCGCAAGGCCGCGGCGGCGCAGCGGCAGAAGCTCAACGAGCAGGCCAAGCCGATCAAGAGCGAGCTGAAGAAGGTGGAAACCCGCCTCGCCAAGGCCTCCGAGGAGCGCGACGCCGCCTTGGCTTCACTGGGCGCGGCCGACCTCTCTCCCCAACAGCGCGCCGATGTCGGAAGGCGGCTGAAGGCGCTGGAGGAAGAAATTGAGGAGCTGGAAATGAAGTGGCTGGAGCTGGGGGAGCAGTTGGAGCAGTTGGCGGGGTGATTTACGGGGCTGAGCCTGACCCCGCGGTTCTTAGGCCAGGACGCCCCATCACAGCCGAATACCGGCATGGCGACTACCGCAAAGAGGCGGGCGCACGCCCATGAACAATCCGGCAGCAATGAGTTCAGGGTTGTCGGTATAGGCCCGATGTCCCGCGCGAACCGCTAAATTCTTTCTGTTCCGCGAATTTCCCTATCCTCCACTCAGCCCGCGAAGCCGCTACCGGCTTTGCCACCGGAGGAATTCCCATGCTCCATCTCAAAAGCATATTCATGCTCACTCGGGAATATCCGGCCACGCCATACTTATATTCCAGACAACTCCGACTTCGACTCAAAAAACCTTTAGCTGGTCAGGCGGCCGCACCCCGACCAGATTTTCAGGCACCGCAGGCAGGACCGTGTTTTCCTAATCACGGTCGACTGGAAACCCGACAACGGCGCGATGCCCAAGGCATGCCGGGGCAGGCAGATGTATCCGCGCACTCGCCACACCCACCCCAGACACACCCGCGCGCACGGCGCCCGAACACGAACACAGCCGCCAAACACACCACGCAGACACGTGCGTCACCCTGATTCGTCCACGGGCACAGGCCCGGACACACCACTGGACACAGCTGCAACCACAGACACAGGCGCAGACACACCAATGGAACACAAGTACAGATACAGGCGCAGATACACCCAAAACCCCAATATATACCCATAGCCGGCAGCGATGTGTTCCACGGATCACGGCCGATAAAGGCATTACCCCATGACTCCATTTTGACCTCATTCAATCCGGACTTCCTCGTGCAATTGAGTGCTTGGTTAAGAGTATTTCGGAACGCAAGCAAGGAAATCAGCCGTAAATCCTCCTGACAGCCTCTGAGGTCAGAACTATTTTCCGCACGCCAACCCGGCACTTTCCTCGCGCCCATCGTCCGGGCCGTTCGCCGTGCCTGCCCGATGCCACGCGGCCATGGAGCAAGCACATGAACAAATACCTCGCGGAATTCATCGGGACCTTCTGGCTGGTATTGGGCGGCTGCGGCAGCGCGGTCATCGCCGCAGCATTTCCACACCTGGGCATCGGGCTGCTGGGCGTGTCGCTGGCCTTCGGCCTGACGGTGCTGACCATGGCCTATGCCATCGGCCACATCTCGGGCTGCCATCTCAATCCGGCCGTGTCGGTGGGGCTGTGGGCCGGCGGGCGCTTCCCGGCCAAGGAACTGCCCTCCTACATCGCGGCCCAGGTGCTGGGCGCGATCCTGGCCGGCGCGGTCATCTACCTCATCGCCAGCGGCAAGCCCGGCTTCGAGCTTTCCGGCGGCCTGGCCTCCAACGGCTACGCCGCGCACTCGCCCGGCGGCTACTCGCTGATGACGGCGGCCGTCACCGAGGTGGTGCTGACCATGATGTTCCTGCTGGTGATCATGGGCGCCACCGACAAGCGCGCGCCCGCGGGCTTCGCGCCCATCGCCATCGGCTTCTGCCTGACGCTGATCCACCTCATCAGCATCCCGGTCACCAACACCTCGGTGAACCCGGCGCGCAGCACCGGCGTGGCGCTCTTCGTCGGCGGCTGGGCGCTGCAGCAGCTGTGGCTGTTCTGGATCGGCCCGCTGGTGGGCGGCGTGCTGGGCGCGCTGATCTACCGCTTCATCGGCACCGACCCCAGCGAGCGCAAGACCGGACTGCGGCCCGAGGCCGGCTGGGAGCTGGGCAAGACCGGCAGCTGAGCCCAACGAAAAAGGCGGGCCCGCGCCCGGCGCGGCCCGCCCCTGTCTGGCGCAGCGCGCTTAGAGGATGAGGTCCACGCCCGCCACCAGCGACGCCGGGGCGCCCAGCAGCTGGATCTGCGCCTCGGCCTCGGCGTCACCGTCCAGGTTCAGCGACAGGATGCCGTCGCTGTAGCTGGCCTGGCCCGCCGCGCTGCCGAAGTTGTTGCTGTCCACCAGGACGAAAGCCTGGTTGCCGGCCACGGTCTCGTCGGCATCGATCTGCACCAGGTAGATGCGGTCCTGGCCCTGCACGAAGTCGGTGATGACGTCGCCTTCGGCGCCCACGCCCAGCTCGTTGGCCCCGTAGTACATGAAGGTGTCGGCCCCGGCGCCGCCGGTGAGCACGTCCGCGCCGACGCCGCCGGTCAGCCAGTCGGCACCGTCGCCGCCCAGCAGCACGTCGTTGCCCTCGTAGCCGTAGACCCAGTCATTGCCCGCACCGCCGTCGAGCACGTTGACGCCGGCGTTGCCCCGGACCCCGTTGTCGAGATCGTTGCCCGTGCCGTTGGCGTCCATCGTGCCCTGGAACTGCAGGTTTTCCAGCGTGCTGTCCAGCGTGTAGCTGCCCAGGCTGACCAGCACGGTGTCGTTGCCGCCGGAGCCGGGTGCGCTCTCGTCCACCACATCGCCCACGTTGTCCACCTCGTAGACGTCGTTGCCGGCGCCACCGGCCATCGTGTCGGCGCCCGTGCCGCCGTAGAGCCAATCGTTGCCGTCCCCACCCAGCAGCAGGTCGTTGCCCGCATCGGCAAACAGGCTGTCGCTGCCCACGCCGCCGTCCAGGACGTCGTTGCCCGCTTCGCCGCTCATCACGTCGTTGCCGTCGCCGCCGGAGAGCTGGTCGTTGCCGTTGCCGGCATACAACCGGTCGTCGCCCGTGCCGCCGTTGAGGCTGTCGTTGCCGTCGCCGCCGTTGAGCAGGTCATTGCCGTCATAGCCATAGAGCGCGTCGTCGCCCGCGCCGCCGCTGAGCCGGTTGGCGTAGGCGTTGCCCTGCATGACGTTGTTCAGCTCGTTGCCCGTGCCGTCCTGGGCGGTCGAGCCCATGAGCGCCAGGTTTTCCACCCCGGCGCCCAGCGTGTAGCTGCCGGCGTTCACCCGCACCAGGTCGATGCCGTCGGAGCCGGGCGCAGCCTCATCCACCACGTCGGCGGCGTTGTCCACCTCGTAGATGTCGTTGCCCGCGCCGCCGGCCAGCGTGTCGATGCCCTCGCCGCCGTCGAGCCAGTCGTTGCCCGCGCCGCCGCGCAGCATGTCGTTGCCCGCGCCGCCATACAGGCCGTCATTGCCCGCGCCGCCGTCCAGGGCGTCGTTGCCGGCATCGGCATTGAGCACGTCGGCGCCGTCGCCGCCGTCGAGCAGGTCGTTGCCGTTGCGGCCGTAGAGCACGTCGTCGCCCTGGCCGCCGAGGACGGTGTCGTTGCCGTCGCCGCCGTTGACCACGTCGTTGCCCAGGCCGCCGTCGAGCACGTTGTCGCCGGCATTGCCGGAGATCCCGTTGTCCAGCTCGTTGCCCGTGCCGTTGAGATTGGCCGTGCCGTCCAGCGCCAGGTTTTCCACGCCGGCGGTGAGCGTGTAGCTGATGCCGGCGTACACCTTGTCCACGCCGCCGGAGCCGGCCGAGGCTTCATCGACCACGTCGCCCGCGTTGTCCACCACGTAGGTGTCGTCGCCGGCGCCGCCGGTCATGGTGTCGGCACCCTCGCCGCCGTCGAGCAGGTCGCTGCCGGCAGCGGTGACCAGCTTGTCGTTGCCCGCGCCGCCGAACAGGGTGTTGTTGCCATTGCCGCCCTGCAGCGTGTCGTTGCCGTCGCCGGCCTGCAGGTAGTCGTCGCCGTTGCCGCCGTCGAGGCTGTCGTTGCCTTCGCCGCCGTCGAGGTTGTCGCTGCCGTCGTAGCCGTAGAGCTTGTCGTCGCCCAGCCCGCCGCTGAGGAAGTTGGTGCCGGCGTTGCCCTGGATCACGTTGTTGAGCTCGTTGCCCGTGCCGAAGGAATCGGCGGTGCCCATGAACGCCAGGTTCTCCACCCCGGCGCTCAGCGTGTAGCTGGCGGCGGTCGCGCGCACGAGGTCGATGCCGTCGGAGCCGGGCGCGGTCTCGTCGATCACGTCGGCGGCGTTGTCCACGTCGTAGGTGTCGTTGCCGGCACCGCCGGCCAGCGTGTCGACGCCCTCGCCGCCAATGAGCGCGTCGTTGCCCGCGCCACCCAGCAGCAGGTCGTTGCCCGCGTCGCCGAACAGGGTGTCGCCGCCCGCGCCGCCGTCCAGGGTGTCGTTGCCGGCGTCGCCGCTGATCACGTCAACGCCGTCGCCGCCGTCGAGCAGGTCGTCGCCGTTGCGGCCGTACAGCCGGTCGTCGCCCTGACCGCCCAGGAGTGTGTCGTTGCCGTCGCCGCCGTTGAGCAGGTCATTGCCCGCGCCGCCGTCGAGCAGGTTGTCGCCGGCATTGCCGGTGATCCCGTTGTCCAGTTCATTGCCCGTGCCGTTGAGGTTGGCCGTGCCGTTGAGCGTCAGGTTCTCCACCCCGGCGGTGAGCGTGTAGCTGATGCTGGCGTACACCCGGTCCACGCCGTCGGAGCCCGGCGCGGTCTCGTCCACCACGTCGCCCACGTTGTCCACCGTGTAGGAATCGTTGCCGGCGCCGCCGACCATCGTGTCGGCGCCCTCGCCGCCGTTGAGATAGTCGTTGCCCGCGCCGCCCAGCAGCAGGTCATCGCCCAGGCCGCCAGAGAGGTTGTCGTCGCCCTCGCTGCCCAGGAGCGTGTCGGCACCGCTGGTGCCCCCGATGAAATAACCCATGAATTTTCTCCCGCGGCTCAGGCCTTCGTGACGCCATGCTCCAGGCCCTCACCCTTGTTGTGTTATTGAGCAGGCATGTGAGAAAGATGGTAGGGCCCGTGACGGGAGCCATTACCCGAGTATGGCGGACCGAAACCCGGCTTTTTCAATTCAAGTATTCAAAACAGCGGTTTGGCGGGGCCATGGACCAGGAGTTATACCCAGGGCGCTTCAAGAATTCTCAGGAGCCGCCGATATGGACCGTGGGCGTCGTCATGCGGCCTGCGCAATGCGCGCCGCCAAAAGCATGATCCGGAGATTAAGCAGGACCGAGAACACAGCGATTAAATTGACCCAAGGCAAGGTCAACTATTTTCAGGACAAGAATAGAAAAATTTCGGCCATGTGCAAATCCTATGGCTTTCCGGCCGCCTCTTGCCTTGCGAAGCCCTTCCCGGTTTTGAAACCGGAAGAATTCATGCTCCACCTCAGGAACATGTCGCGCCTTCACCGCCCGGCGCGGCGACGCTGCCGGGCTGGCTCACGACCACATGGTGCGCCCTGAATGCCTGCGGCTGTCTGCCGACGGCTGTCGCGCCTGGTCCGGCGCCACGACGCGGCCAACGGGAAATTGCTGGCCGAACTGGCCACGCACCCCGAGGACGGATTGCGCCGGGATTTGAGCCGCACCCTGGAATCCCTGCCGGCGCATTACCTGGACATCGTGCTGCCGCGTGATGTCGAGAGCTTGCGCCTCAGGAAATCGCCGAGCGCACCGGGAAAGGCGGCGCCTGCGCAAAAGCCGCCCGCACCGGGCCTGGGCCGCGGCATGGGAATATCTTTGCACTTGCCGATGACCCAGGGAGCCGCCCGCACGTCCGGCTGCCGGGATGCCGGCGACCGCCAATATGCGCGCGAGCCGATGCGCCTGCCGGCCGCCGAGGCCCAGGCCTTCATGGCATTCAGGCAGCTCGGCGAGCGCGCGGATGCCATATTCCAGCCAAATACCGTGCGCTGATCGCGCCGGGCGTCGCGCTCACCAGGCCATGCGCCTCTTGCATCGACGCGCATGCCGAAAATGCGGCGCGCAACGGAGTTTCCCGGAAGGAACTGGCGGGGGCGGCCGTCAGGCGCGCGCCCCGCCACGCAGCCCCGGCTCAGCCCGCCGCCGCGCTGGGCGCGTCGTCGCGCTGCACGTACTGCGTCACGAAGCTGCGCGTGCGCCCGTCGGGGAACTGGATCGACACCTCCTCGGCGCTGGCCGAGGCCACGCGGCCGCTGCCGTAGCGCGGCACGCGCACCATGTCGCCGGGATGGAAGGCCGGCGCGGGCGCGGCCACCGGCACCCGCGCCGGCTTGCGCAGGCTCACCGGCGTGGCCGGGGGCGCGGGGTCCGGGCCCGGCGCCACGGCCTGCGGGCGCGGCTGCTCGCGCAGCGGCGTCACCGGCTCGTTGGCCGCCTCGTCGCGGGCCGGGGGTTCGGCTGCGGCGCGCTGCGCCGCCTCCTGCGCCTGTGCCCGGTTCAGGCAGTTGTCGCAATGGCCGCAGTGCTCACCCTCGAAGGGCGGCTCCTGGTCGAAGTACTCCAGCAGCACGCGCCAGCGGCACAGCCCCGTCTGCGCGTAGAACACCATGCGCTCCAGCGCCTCGTGCTCGTGCTCGGCGCGGGCCGCGTAGTCGGCCACCAGCGGGGCGATGTCGAGCTTCTCCGCCCCGGGCAGCAGCGTCCAGGCGCGCGAGCGGTTGGCGCGCACCATGCCGGCGTCGCGCAGCAGCGTGAGCACGTGCATGACGCGGTGCCGCGTGTAGCCCGGCATCCGCTGCAGCAGCGCCGCCACCGACAGCGGCGCCTCGCTCAGCGCGTCCAGCACCTGGCGCAACTCGTCCGCGTCGGGACGGCTGCGCGCCAGGAAGAACTGCTGCACCTGGCGGTCCGGGCGGTGGTAGAGCAGCGCGCAGTCGGCGGCCTCGCCGTCGCGCCCGGCGCGGCCGGCCTCCTGGTAGTAGGCCAGCAGGCTGCCCGGGAGCTGGTAGTGCAGCACGAAGCGCAGGTCGGCCTTGTCGATGCCCATGCCGAAGGCGTTGGTGGCGATCATCACCCGCGCCTGCCCGCTCATGAAGCGCTCCTGGTTGGCGTGGCGCTCGGCGGTGCGCAGCTTGCCGTGGTAGCGCGTCACGGACTCGCCCGCGGCGCCCAGGCGCTGGTAGAGCTCGTCACAGGTCTTGACGGTGGCGGTGTAGACAATGCCCGGCCCGGTGCTCTTGCCCAGGGCGCGCTGCAGCGTCTCGTACTTGTGCTTCTCGCTGTCGCACACGGCCACCTGCAGCCGCAGGTTCGGGCGGTAGATGCCGGTGTCAACGGTCTCCAGCTGGGGACGGCCCAGGTGCTGGCGGATGTCGGCGATGACCTGCTCGGTGGCCGTGGCGGTGAGCGCCAGCACCGGCGGGTCGCCCAGGCTGCGCAGCGCGGCGCCGATGCCCAGGAAGGCGGGGCGGAAGTCGTGGCCCCACTGCGAGATGCAGTGCGCCTCGTCCACCACCAGCAGCGCCACGCCGGCGTGGCGCAGCGTCTCCAGGAACTCGACGTCGGCCAGCCGCTCGGGCGTGGTGAAGACGATGTCGCTGCGCGCCTCGGCGATGCGCGCCATCGAGTCCTTCTGCTCCGAGGCCGGGCGCGCGCTGTTGAGCTGCGCGGCCTCGACCCCGGCCTCCTCCAGCTTGGAGGCCTGGTCCTGCATCAGCGCGATCAGCGGCGACACCACCACCGTGCTGCCCTTGAGGTGCAGCGCCGGGAGCTGGTAGCACAGCGACTTGCCCGCGCCGGTGGGCATGAGCGCCAGCGTGTCCTGGCCGGCGAGCACGCGCTCGATCACGGCCTGCTGGCCTTCGCGCAATTCGCGCAGTCCGAAAGTGCGGCGCAGGGAGCGGCGCAGCGCCGCGGGAAGTGTGGAGGCAGTCGTCATCGAAGGGCTAGCCGGAAGTCCATGGCAGCGCGTCGGCAAGCGGCATGCCCTTGAACGCGGCAGGGACGTTTCCCGGGCCTTTTCTGGTGGCGGGCGGCTGTATCCACACTGCGGACCCCGCAACACCACGGAGAAGGAACCCATGGCCATCGACAAAGCCCTCTACACCGCCACCGCCACCGCCACGGGCGGCCGCACCGGCAGCGCCAAGTCCAACGACGGCCGCCTGGAAGTGCAGTTGTCCACCCCCAAGGAACTGGGCGGCGACAGCGGCCAGGGCACGAACCCGGAGCAGCTCTTTGCCGCCGGTTACTCGGCCTGCTTCATCGGGGCCATGAAGGCGGTGGCCGGGCGTCAGCAGCTGCAGTTGCCCGCCGACCTGTCCATCACCTCGGACGTGGCCATCGGCCCGCACGCCAACAAGGCCGGCGCCTTCGGCATCCAGGTGGACATGAAGATCTCCCTGCCCGGCATGGACCGCGCCGCCGCCGAGAAGCTGGTGGCCGAGGCCCACGAGGTCTGCCCGTATTCCAACGCCACGCGCAACAACGTGGACGTGAAGCTGACGGTGGTGTGAGCCACGCGGGCCGCCGAGGCCCGAGCGCACCAACAACCGATGAACGGCGCCTGCGGGGCGCCGTTTTTCATGGCGGCTCCACGTGGCGCCTCGCGCACACCAAGGCGCCGCATTCCCCTCGCCCGCTTGCGCGGGAGAGGGGCTGGGGTGAGGGTGCAACCACTTGGACACCGCCTCCTCCAGCCCACGTCGGGCCCTCACCCCTGCCCCTCTGCGTGGCGAGGGGAAAGTGGCGGCCCGGCTTGCGGCCGGCAGCTCAAGACACCTTGGTCAGCAACCTCAACATCAGCTCGATGCGCGCCGCCGCCGGCGTGAGCAGCCCGGCGCTGTCGAAGCGCTGGCCCGGCTGCTCGATCACGCCGCCCTGCGCGCAGCGGCTGGCCACCAGCACCGCCACGCCCTGCGCCGCGGCCTCGTCCAGCGCCGCGGCCAGCGCCTCGTGCAGCGTGCCGTTGCCGGTGGCGGCGACCACCAGGCCGTCCATGCCGGCGGCCAGCAGCGCGCGCACGACGCGGCCGTCGCCGCCGCCGTGCGACTGCACGATGTCCACGCGCGGCCACGCATCCACCGGCGCGGCGACCGCCGCCAGCCCCAGCGCATCGCCCTCGGGCCAGGGCCGCAGCTGGCGCAGCCGGCCGGCCTCGACGAAGCCCAGCGGCCCGGCGTCGCCGGAGGCCAGCGTGTCGAGCCGGTAGCTGTGCTGCTTGCGCAGCGTGTCGGCGGCGTGGACGCTGCCGCCCATGACGGCCAGCACGCCGCGCGCGCCGGGCACGGCGGCCAGGGTGAAGGCGTCCACCAGGTTCTGCGGCCCGTCGGGCATCAGCGCCGTGGCCGGGCGCATGGCGCCGGTGATCACCACCGGCTTGTCGCGCGGCGCCAGCACGCGGTGCAGGAAGTACGCGCTTTCCTCCAGCGTGTCCGTGCCGTGCGTGACGATCACGCCCGCCACCTCCGGCCGCGCCAGGTGCTGGCTCACGCGCTGAGCCAGTGCCTGCCACAGCGCGTGCGTGGCGTCCTTGCTGTCGATCTGCGCCAGCTGCTCGGCCTCGACCGGGAAGCCCCGCAGCGCGGGCACGCCCGCGATCAATGACTCGATGCCGAGCTGCGCGGCGCGGTAGCCCAGGTGGTCGCCCGTGTCCGCCGCGGTGCCCGCGATGGTCCCGCCCGTGCCGAGCACGACGAATCGGCTTTGCATGCCTTCACTCCATGGATGAAAATACAGGTATGGATTCCGCCGAACGTCCCCGCTCCGGGCCCCGCGCCGCCGCCGGCCGCGCTGCCCGCGGCACCCCGCCGGCCAGCAACGCGCCTGGCAGCACTCCCTCCCGCCGCAGCACCTCTCGCGGCACCGCCTCCAGCACGCCCATGAACATGAACCTCACGCCCCGTCAGCAGCAGGTGTTCGACTTGGTACAGGAGGCCATCGAGCGCACCGGCGCCCCGCCGACGCGCGCCGAGATCGCGGCGCAGTTGGGCTTCCGTTCCGCCAACGCGGCCGAGGAGCACCTGCAGGCGCTGGCCCGCAAGGGCGCGATCGAGCTGGTGGGCGGCACCTCGCGCGGCATCCGGCTCAAGTCTGACACGCTGCGCGCGCTGCGCGCCGCGCGCGCCGACGACACCATGGCGCCGCCGGCCCTGCTGGCCGCCGCGGCGCTGTCGCTGCCGCTGGTGGGCCGCGTTGCTGCCGGCAGCCCGATCCTGGCGCAGGAGCACATCGACCAGCATTACCAGGTCAGCCCCGCGCTCTTCCCTGTCAAGCCCGACTACCTGCTGCGCGTGCGCGGCATGAGCATGCGCGACGCGGGCATCCTCGACGGCGACCTGCTGGCGGTGCAGCGAGCCGACGACGCGCGCAACGGCCAGATCGTGGTGGCGCGCCTGGGCGACGAAGTGACGGTCAAGCGCTTCCAGCGCACGCGCGCCGGCATCGAGCTGCTGCCCGAGAACCCCGAGTTCCAGCCCATCCGCATCGCCCCGGGCAGCACTGACTTCGCGCTCGAAGGCGTGGCCGTGGGCCTGATCCGCAACACGGCGCTGATGTAAGCCCCGGGCTGTCCCCGCCCACATCCCGCACGCGGCCCTCCGGGGCCGCTTTTGTCGGGAAGAGGTGTAACGGGCGGTGCGGGCCGCAGGCACCGAAGGACGATTCCCGGGCCACGCCACGCGGCCTCAGCCCGAAGGCGACACGGGCCCGGACAAATTGAGGACCGTTACAGCTTGAAATAAGACAGTCAAGTGGCTTATTTCACGGCTTTGGCGCACGGGATGCGCTTCGACAATCCGGCGCATTCCTCGTACCGCGCCATGAAGTTCTTCCGCCGTACCCCCCGTTGCCGCACTGCGGTCTGCCCGCCGTCGAGCAGCTTTGGCGCCGACAGCCGCTGGCGCCAGCTCACGCGCTGGCTGCGTCCGGACGGCGAGGGAGCGTCGGAAGGCGCGCGCCAGGCCTTCGAGGAGGCGCTGCGCGGCCTGCCGGGCGACGAGGCCGAGATGCTGCGCACCCGCGTGCGCCGCAGCCCGGGGCTGCAGGAGCTGTGGCACCTGCGCTCGGCCGTGTTCGGGCTGGTGGCGCGGCACAGCAGCCAGCTCGAAGCGCAGCGCCGCATGGCCACGCTGGACCGCCACTTCCCCAGCCGGCGGCTGAACGCCGCCGCCGCACGGCGTCCCTGAGGCCTCGCCGGCCTTCGTCAAAGAGGCGGGTCCACCAGCGCAGGCAGAATCCGCGCTGGCATGAACATCATCATCCTCGACGACTACCAGGACGCGGTACGCAAGCTGCACTGCGCCAGCAAGCTCGAACACCTCAACGCCAAGGTGTTCACCAACACCGTCAAGGGCATCGGGCAGCTGTCGGTGCGGCTGCGCGATGCGGAGGTGCTGGTGCTCATCCGCGAGCGCACCCACTTTCCGCGCGCGCTGCTGGAGAAGCTGCCCAAGCTGCGGCTGATTGCGCAGACCGGCCGCGTCGGCCCGCACATCGACATCGAGACCTGCACCCGGCTGGGCATCGCCGTGGCCGAGGGCGTGGGCTCGCCGGTGGCGCCGGCGGAGCTGACCTGGGCGCTGATCATGGCGGCGATGCGGCGGCTGCCGCAATACATCGCCAACCTCAAGCATGGCGCCTGGCAGCAGTCGGGCCTCAAGGCCGCCTCCATGCCGCCGAACTTCGGCGTCGGCATGGTGCTGCGCGGCAAGACGCTGGGCATCTGGGGCTACGGCAAGATCGGCCAGATCGTGGCCGGCTACGCGCGCGCCTTCGGCATGCAGGTGCTGGTGTGGGGCCGCGAGGCCTCGCTGGCCAAGGCCCAGGCCGACGGCCACCTGGCCGCGCAGAGCAAGCGCGACTTCTTCGAGCGCTGCGACGTGCTGAGCCTGCATCTGCGGCTCAACGACGAGACGCGCGGCATCGTGACGCTGGGGGACCTCTCGCGCATGAAGTCCACCGCCCTCTTCGTCAACACCTCGCGCGCCGAGCTGCTGGAGGAGAACGCGCTGGTGTCGGCGCTCAACAAGGGCCACCCGGGCATGGCGGCGGTGGACGTGTTCGAGTCCGAACCTACCCTGCAGGGCCACCCGCTGCTGCGGCTGGAGAACGCGGTGTGCACGCCGCACATCGGCTACGTCGAGCAGGACAGCTACGAGCTCTACTTCGGCGCCGCGTTCGACAACGTGCTGGCCTACATGCGCAAGCAACCGACCAACATCGTCAATCCGGACGCGCTCAAGGTGATCCGTTGAGCGAACAACCGGCGCCCGCCGCGCCGCACAGCGCGTGGGCGCTGGCGCTGGCCTTCAACCGGCTGGCGCTGCAGGGCTTCGGCGGCGTGCTGCCCGTGGCGCAGCACGAGCTGGTGGAGCGCCGCGGCTGGCTCACGCGCGCGGAGTTCCTGGAGCTGCTGGCGCTGGCGCAGGTGCTGCCCGGGCCCAACATCGTCAACCTGGCGCTGATGTTCGGACACCGCCATTTCGGCCTGCGCGGCGCCGCCGCGGCGCTGGCCGGGCTGACGCTGGTGCCCACGCTGATCGTGCTGGTGATGGTGGCGCTCTACGGCCGCTTCAGCGCGCTGGCGCCGGTGGCCGGCGCGCTGCGCGGCATGGCCGCCGTCGCCGCCGGGCTGGTGCTGGCCATGGGGCTGAAGCTGCTGCCCTCGCTGAAGAAGAGCCCGCTGGGCCTGCCGCTGGCGCTGGGCGCGGCGGCGCTGTCGCTGGGGCTGATCCTGGGCTTGCACTGGCCGCTGGTGGCCGTGATCGCCAGCGTGGGCGTGGCCTCGGTGCTGCTGGCCTGGTGGCGGCTGCGATGAGCGCCCCCGCACGGCCGCTCCGAAGGGGGCGCTCCGTCCCGCTCGGCGGGACCGCGCGCAGCGCGAGGGTGCACCAGTGAGCCCGACCGCCGCGCTGGGCTGGGCCGACTGGGCCGCGCTAATCCTGCATTTCATGATGCTGTCGCTGCTGTCCATCGGCGGCGCCATCGCCACGGCGCCGGAGATGCACCGCTACCTGGTGCGCGAGCACGGCTACCTGGGCAGTGCCGATTTCAGCCAGGCCGTCGCGCTGGCGCAGGCCGCGCCCGGGCCCAACGTGCTGTTCGTGGCGGTGCTGGGCTGGCAGATCGGCGGCGCCGCCGGCGCGGCGGCGACCATGGCCGGCATCCTGCTGCCCTCCTCCGTGCTGACGCTGGCGCTGGGGCACTGGAGCAGCCGCCAGCGCGACAGCCGCGAGGTGCGCGCCTTCATCAGCGGCCTGGCGCCGCTGACGGTGGCGTTGCTGCTGTCCACCGGCTGGCTGCTGGGCGAGCCCGCCCAGGCGCACCGGGGGACGCTGGCGCTGTTCATCGGCAGCGCCATCGTGGCCTGGCGCACGCGCATCAACCCGCTGTGGCTGGTGGCCGTGGGCGCCGCCGCGGGCGCGCTGGGGCTGGCCTGAGGCACGGTCCGCACCCCGGTGTGCGCCGCCTTCACACGGGCGTACCGCTTGCTTTCACCGCTTATCCAACTCCAACACAAGAGGCTTCGCATGCCGAATTCGGTTCAGACCTGGACGCACTGGTGGCGCAACGCGCAGACGGTGTGGGACATCGCCCTGTCGGCGCCACAGGTGATCGCGCACCGCACGGCGCGCATGGCGCTGGCGGGACATTCGCCCTCGGCGCGCGACCAGCAGGAGTTCCAGCGCATGGGCGCGGAGAAGCTGGAGGCGATGGGCGAATCGGCCGTCGCGGTGATGTTCCAGATGTGGCAGGCCCAACAGGCGGCCACGCTGGTGCTGATGGGCGCGTGGTGGAAGCCGCAGGCCTGGTTCGACACGGGGCCCTGGCTGCGCGCCATGCCCGGCGTGACCGCGGCCGGGCTGAAGCCGGTGCACCGGCGCGTGACGGCCAATGCGAAGCGGCTGTCCGGCATTGCGGTGTCACCGGCGCTGCCGGCCCTGGTCGCGGCGGCTGCGCCGGCCAAGCGGGCCAAGCGGCGCGGCAGATGACGTCCCAATGAAAAGAGGCGGCCCGAAGGCCGCCTCTTCATCCTCCAGCTCCCGTGCAGACGCGCTCTGGCTCAGCGCGTCTCCTCGTCCTTGGTGCCGAAGATCTTGTCGCCCGCGTCGCCCAGGCCCGGGATGATGTAGCCCAGCTCGTTGAGGTGCGAGTCCACCGCGGCGGTCCAGCAGCGCACCTCCGGGTGCGCGGCCTCCAGCGCGGCGATGCCCTCGGGCGCCGCCACCAGCACCAGCGCGCGGATGTCCTTGCAGCCGCGCGACTTGAGCAGGTCGATGGTGGCGATCATCGAGCCGGCGGTGGCCAGCATCGGGTCCACGATCAGCGCGGTGCGCTGGTCCAGGTGGCCGACGAACTTCTCGAAGTAGTGCTCGGGCTGCAGCGTCTCGTGGTTGCGCGACAGGCCCACCACGCTGATCTTGGCGTTGGGCACCATGTCCAGCACGCCGTCGAGCATGCCCAGGCCCGCGCGCAGGATCGGCACCACGGTGACCTTCAGGCCGGCGATCTGGTCCACCTCCACCGGGCCGCTCCAGCAGTCGATGGTGGTCTTCTCCAGCGGGAAGTCGGCGGTGGCCTCGTAGGCCAGCAGCCGGGCGAGCTCGTGGGTGAGCTCGCGGAATTTCTTGGTGGAGATGCCGGCCTCGCGAAGCAGACCGATCTTGTGCTTCACCAGGGGGTGAGTGACGTCAATGATGGGCATGCACAGAAGTCTAAGGGTTGGCCCCGGTACGTTGCCGTGATGGCATACCGATTCCCATGCCGTCCGGCAGGCCCCGCTCAGCCTTGCAGCGCCTGGGCGAAGTCGGCGATCAGGTCCTCGGCCTCCTCGATGCCGACCGAGACGCGCACCATGCTGTCGCCGATGCCCATGTCGGCGCGCACCTCCGGGCCGGCCTCCCAGAAGATGGTCGGCGCCACCGGGATGACCAGCGTGCGCGTGTCGCCCAGCCCGGTGGCCTTGATGGGCAGTTGCAGCCGGTTGAGCACCGGCAGCGTTTGCGCGGCGTCGCGCAGCTCGAAGGACAGCAGCCAGGAGCCGCCCTTGAACCAGCACCGCACCCGCTCGTGCTGCGGATGCGAGGCCAGCCCGGGATAGAGCACGCGCGCCACGGCCGGGTGCGCCTCCAGGAAGCCCGCCAGGCGCAGCGCCGTGTCGCTGCTGCGCTGCACGCGCAGCGCCAGCGTCTCGGCGCCGGCGGCGATCTGGTGCGCCTGCTCCGAGGACAGCGCCGCGCCCATGTCGCGCAGGCCCTTCTTGCGCAACTGCGTCAGGCCCCACTGTGCCGGGTCGGCACCGCGGTAGCCCTCGAAGATGGCCGGGCAGTCGCGCCAGTCGAACAGCCCGGTGTCGGTGACGGAGCCGCCCAGCGCGATGCCGTGGCCGGCGATGGTCTTGGTCAGCGACTGCACCACCAGGCCCGCGCCCACGCTGCGCGGGCGGAACAGCGCCGGTGAGGTGATGGTGTTGTCCACCACGTAGAGCAGCCGCTGCTCGCGGCACAGGGCGCCGAGGGCCTCCAGGTCCGGCACCTGCGTGCCCGGGTTGGCGATGGTCTCGACGAAGACCATGCGGGTGTTCGGGCGCAGCGCGGCGCGCACCGAGTCCGCCGAGCAGGCATCCACCGTCGTCACCTCCACGCCGAGCCGGCGCAGCGTGCCGAACAGGCTGTTGGTGTTGCCGAACACGAACTTGCTGGACACCAGGTGGTCGCCGGCGCGCAGCAGCGTGAAGAACACGGCCGTGATCGCCGCCATGCCGGTGGAGAAGCAGATGGTGCCGACGCCCTGCTCCAGCCGCGTCAGCTTGGCCTCCAGCGCGGCGGTGGTGGGCGTGCCCTGGCGCGCGTAGTTGAAGGCGCCCTTGAGCGTGCCCTGGAACACGCCGATCAGGTCCTCCACGCGCTCGAAGCCGTACTGCACCGAGGTGTGGATCGGCTTGCGAATGCCGCCGTGCTCCACGCCCACGGCGCGGTCGCCGTGAACGAGATTGGTGGTCAGGCCGGGGCCTTGGCGTTCAGAGGAGGAGTCCATGTTTTTTCTGCCCGAAGAGACATGCCGCGAAGCCGGCGCGCGGCTTCTGGCGAGTAAGGGACTCAGGGTAACCGCTGAGCCGGGAACAGCCCTTGCCGCTGTCCGCGACCGCTTCATGCCTATGCGCGCCGCCGCGCACCGCCCGCCATGGACCAGCCCGTTTCCCCGGCCGCGGCCCCCGCCGCCGAGGCCATATCTCCCCATTGCCGCCTCAGCTTCGAGCTCAACGGCCAGCCCCAGACCCTCGATGTCGAAGCCCGCGTCACGCTGCTCGACGCGCTGCGCGAGCAGCTGAAACTGACCGGCACCAAGAAGGGCTGCGACCGCGGCCAGTGCGGCGCCTGCACCGTGCTGGTGGACGGCCGCCGCATCAACAGCTGCCTGACGCTGGCGGTGATGTGCGAGGGCTCGCAGGTCACCACCGTCGAGGGCCTGGGCACGCCGGAGGCGCTGCACCCGGTGCAGGCCGCCTTCATCGAACAGGACGCTTTTCAATGCGGCTACTGCACCCCCGGCCAGATCTGCTCGGCGGTGGCGCTGCTCGATGAAGCCAAGGCCGGCTGCGCCAGCGCCGTCACGCCGGGCCTGTGCCGCGTCGAGGGCCCGCTGAGCGACGCCGAGATCCGCGAGCGCATGAGCGGCAACCTGTGCCGCTGCGGCGCCTACCCGAACATCGTGCGCGCGGTGCGGCAGGTGCTCGATTCGGACCGGGGCTGAGCGCGCCATGGACAATTTCACTTACCAGCGTGCCGGCTCGCTCGACGAGGCCCTGGCACTGATGGCCGAGCCCGGCGTGGCGGCTATCGCCGGCGGCTCCAACCTGCTGGACCTGATGAAGGGCGGCATCGCCCGCCCCTGCAAGCTCATCGACGTGAGCCGGCTGCCCTGGAGCGCCATCGAGGAGCTGCCTGACGGCGGCCTGCGCCTGGGCGCGGGCGTGCGCAACAGCGACGCCGCCGACCATCCCGAGGTGCGCGTGCGCTACCCGCTGCTGTCGCGCGCGCTGCTGGCCGGCGCCACGCAGCAGCTGCGCAACATGGCGACCGTCGGCGGCAACCTGCTGCAGCGCACCCGCTGCCACTACTTCTACGACGACGGTTTCAGGCACTGCAACAAGCGCGAGCCGGGCAGCGGCTGCGACGCGCTCAATGGCTTCAACCGCCAGCACGCCATCCTGGGCACGAGCGAGCACTGCATCGCCACGCACCCGTCGGACATGGCCGTGGCACTGGCCGCCCTGCGCGCGCGGGTGGTGTTGCGCAGCCAGCGCGGCGAGCGCGTGCTGCCGCTGTCCGAGTTCCACCGCCTGCCCGGCGACACGCCGGAGCGCGACAGCGAGATCGCGCCGGACGAGCTGATCACGGCGGTGGATCTGCCGCACTCCACCGCCGGCACGCACAGCTGCTACCTGAAGCTGCGCGACCGCGCCAGCTACGCCTTCGCGCTGGTGTCGGTGGCGGTGGCGCTGGAGGTGGACGACGACGGCCGCGTCGAGCGCGCCGGCCTGGCGCTGGGCGGCGTGGCCCACAAGCCCTGGCGCGTGGAGGCGGCGGAGCAGGCCCTGGTGGGCCGCGTGCCGGATCGCGACGCGGCGGCCGAGGCCGTGAACCTGTTGCTGGCCGGCGCCCGGGGCCATGGGGACAACGATTTCAAGATCGAGCTGGCGCGCCGGGCCACGCTGCGCGCCATCGCGCGGGCCGCGCACAGCCCGGCGCATTGAGCGCCGCGCCACCAGGACATCGCCATGGACAACTCCTCTCCCACCCTGGGCGCCCCGGCCGGCAGCGACGAGAGCGGCAAGCTCGGCACCGGCCTGAACCGCGTCGATGGCCCGCTGAAGGTGTGCGGCCTGGCCCGCTACACCGGTGACTTCTACGCCCCCGGATTGACCCACGCCACGATGCTGCAGAGCCGCATCGCCGCCGGCCGGGTGAAGCGCATCGACACGGCCGCCGCCCTGGCGCACCCCGGCGTGCTGCACGTCATGACGCACCTCAACGCCCCGCGCCTGCCCGAGGGCGGCCAGGCGGGCATCAAGCCGCCGGCCGGACGCACGCTGTCGCTGCTGCAGGACGACCGCGTGCATTACGACGGCCAGCCCATTGCCGTCGTGGTGGCCGAGACGCTGGAGGCCTCGCGCCAGGGGGCGCGGCTGCTCAAGGTCGAGGTCGAGGAGGAAACGCCCGTGCTGGACTTCGAGGCGGCCAAGGCCGAGGCGCACCCGCCCGAGGAGGCGCAAGGCCAGGAGCCCGACAGCCAGCGCGGCGACCCGGCCGGCGGCTGGAGCGCGGCGGCGCACCGGCATGAGGCCACCTACACCACGCCGCTGCAGCACCACAACCCGCTGGAGCCGCACGCCACGCTGGCGCAGTGGGACGGCGACCGGCTCACGCTCTGGGACTCCACGCAGTACGTGCACGGCGTGCGGCAGACCGTGGCGCAGCGCTTGGGGCTGTCCCCGGAGCAGGTGCGCGTGGTGAACCCCTTCGTCGGCGGCGCCTTCGGCAGCAAGGGCTCGGCGTGGTCGCACGTCGTGCTGGCGGCGATGGCAGCGCGCGAGGTGAAGCGGCCGGTGCGGCTGGCGGTGGAGCGCACGCAAATGTTCGGGCCGGTGGGGAACCGGCCCTTCACCGAGCAGAAATTCAAGCTGGCGGCGGACACTGAGGGCCGGCTCACGGCGCTGGAGCACCACGTGCATGCCGAGACGGCGCGCATCGAGGACTGGATCGAGCCCTCGGCGCTGGTGTCGCGCTTTCTCTATGCCTGCGACAACGTCGCGACCTCGCACCGGCTGGTGCCGCTGAACGTGGGCGTGCCCACCTTCCAGCGTGCGCCGGGCGAGGCCACGGGCACCTTCGCGCTGGAGTCGGCCATGGACGAGCTGGCCCACGCCGCCGGCATCGACCCGCTGGAGTTCCGGCTGCGCAACCACTCGGACTTCGACGCCGAGCGCGGCCTGCCCTACTCCAGCAAGTCGCTGCGCGAGTGCTACGCGCGCGGCGCGGAAGCTTTCAATTGGTCGCGCCGTGATTCGCGGCCGGGCGCGATGCGCGACGGCGACGCGCTCATCGGCTGGGGCATGGCGACGGCCACCTACCCCGCCAAGCGCATGCCGGCCGAGGCCACGGCTGCGCTGTTGCCGGACGGGCGCGTGCGGGTGGAATGCGGCACACACGACCTGGGCACCGGCACGTGGACGCTGCTGACGCAGGTGGCGGCCGACGCGCTGGACCTGCCGCCCTCGCGCATCGCGCTGCGCATCGGCGACAGCGCGCTGCCCATGGCGCCCGTTTCCGGCGGCTCCATGACCGCGGCCAGCGCCGGCGCGGCGGTGTTTTCAGCTTGCGAGGAGCTTCGCACGCGGCTCATCGACGTGGTGGTGGCGGACGAGGACTCGCCGCTGCACGGCGTGCCGCACGAGCGGGTCGAGTGCCGAAACGGCGGGCTGTGGCACCGCAACGAGCCCGGCCGCGGCGAGGCGCTGGCGACGGTGGCGGCGCGCCACCGCGAGGACGAGCTGCAGGTGAAGGTCAAGGCCACGCCGGGGCCGGACGCGGAGAAGTTTTCGAAGCACTCCTTCGGCGCCGTGTTCGCCGAAGTGCGCGTGGATGCGGAGCTGGGCGTGATCCATGTGCCGCGCATCGTGGCGGCCTACGCGGTGGGCCGGCTGCTCAGCGCCAAGGCCGGGCGCAGCCAGTTGCTGGGCGGCATCGTCTGGGGCCTGTCGATGGCGCTGCACGAGCACTCGCTGCGCGACCCGCGCTATGGCCGCATCGCCAATGCCAATCTGGCCGAATACCACGTGCCGGTGAATGCCGACGTGCCGGACATCGAGTTGATCGTCGTGCCCGAGGACGATCCTCATATCGGGCCGCTGGGGGCGAAAGGGATTGGAGAAATCGGCATCACTGGCGTCGCGGGGGCGATTGCCAACGCGGTGTGGCATGCCACCGGCAAAAGAATTCGGGATTTGCCGATTTCCTTGGATGCGCTGCTATAACCAGCCCGGATGACCGCATGGGGTGCACGGACCCCATGCGGCAATAAATCAACGATGGGAGGACGCGGCATGGCCGAATCAAATACGCATGCCGGTGCGCCGGAAATCACCTGCACCGGCTCCAGGCTCGTGTACGAGAACCGCTGGATCAGGCTGAGGGAGGACGCCATCCTCCGGGCTGATGGCACGCCCGGCATCTACAGCGTGGTCGAACGATCCGACTTCGCCGTGATCGCAGCCGTCGAAGCCGGGCAGATTTACCTGGTCGAGCAATTCCGCTATCCCGTCGGCGGGCGCTATTGGGAATTGCCGCAGGGCGCCTGGGAGGACGACCCCGGAAAATCGCCGGAGGAAGTGGCGCGGGGCGAATTGCGCGAGGAAACGGGTTTATCAGCCGGCCGGATGCAGCAGGTCGGCTCACTGTTCATCGCTTACGGCCTGTGCACGCAGCGCTGCAACGTCTTCTTCGCCACCGAATTGACCCAGCACGCCCAGCAGCTCGACGCCGAGGAAATGGGCATGATCTGCAAACCCTTTCCCCTGGCTGAATTTGAAAGAATGCTGCGGGAGGGCGTGATTCAGGATGGGACGACGATGGCGGTGTTTGGGTTGTTGAGGTTGAAGGGGTTGATTTGAGGCAGCCTATTGCAATTCACACAAAGCTCGAAAATTCATAACACTCCTATTCCGTTCGTCCTGAGGTATCGAAGGATGAACGGCCCCAGCCGCGCGGCGGGCCGAAGAAAAAGCGTCGTCATTCCTGCAAAAACATGAATCCAATGTTTGCAAACTGGATGCAGGCCGCCCGCCGGCGCGAACTTGGATGCGCACGCGCTGTCAAAGCGTATAACAATCCCTGATTTTTGCCCTAAGCTTAGAAATCTCAGGCTCGAATACTCGCACCATTCGCTGAACCTGTTCCACCAGCCAATCAATCATGTCAGGCCAGTTATCCCGGTTATGCCCATCGAATTCCCGCGCAATTTCAATGATGGATGCTTTTTTGTCCCCCATACGCCGCCATGACAAAGGGGCGCCGTAAGCCCCATCTAATTCAGACGCCCGAGCCTGAAGAACATCAAAAAGACCTTTATTTTCCTCCTTGCTTGTGCGGGCCAACTCAAAACTTACTCTAACCTCGTGGCGAGTAAATATCATGGAGTAATGCACACCACTTAAACCGGAACCTGCATTCAACCAATGGTCGTGCCCGGGAGTGACGTTGGCATAACGTTTGACACCAGCCTGTTCCAGGGCTTCAAGCGTTTTTTGCCAAAATTCTAGCCGCAACTGATGCCTCGTGAACTCGCCACGCTCAACTGCCTGCTCTTCCACTTCCTTCTCTGAAACACCGATCATCAACTCTTCAGCTTCGGGCAATGGAATAAGCTGCTCAATTGTCAAAAATAAGTCTGCGCCATCCTGGTATGGCTTGGCCCTGAAGCACTTAACAAGGACATTGTGTTTCAGCAGCCATAGCACAGCGGAGGTTACTTCCTTGCGGAATTCGGCTGCCACCATGATCAAACGCTGATTCGTGCCGTGGTTAAGAGTGACCTCTTCGAATTCCTCTTTGCCGAGAAATTCACAAATTATGGACTTGGCGTCACACCCCGGACCCAGCTTATCCAGATAGCGTTGAAAGATTTCGGCAACTTGCGTTTTCGAAAGCGCCGAGCAATACGCCGCGTACTTCAGGGACTGCCAGACGACATTACGTCCCGAGTCATCCAGCTTATTTTCGATGATGACCAAGGCGCCGGACTTGTCTATGGCCAGCAAATCCAAGCGCTCCTTCGTATCGTCGAAGCCGTCGAATTCCTTCTGGATGATCAACAGTTCCTCGCCCAGTGCATCGGGTTGGTTTGCCAGCCATTCTTGCAGGTGGGCGCGTTCGGTGAAGCCCAGTTCCGAGAAAGTGACTTGGCTCAGGGCTGTGATTCGATTGGTTTGGCGGTGGATGCGGTACATTGGTTTTCTTGATATCTTTGGTGTTTAAAACAGCATTGTGGATTTTATTTCAAACAATAATTCCAGTAAATTCAGAGCTTGACCGCATAAATTTGATGCACAGGCTACGAACTTAACTGTGCTGCAGCGTTCGGCGCATTTGAGAGTCGGGCCACACCGCGAGTGCTTAGCGTGCCAAAGCAAGCTAGCAGCCTCGCACATGGAGTTGAGCGCCTTCAAAATCAGACCATGCTGCTGCGGGCGCAGTCCTTCTAAAAAAGCGTGCATACTTCACACGTGAGCGTACATGACAAGTAGGCAGCGGAATTTATTTCCAAACTTTGTGTATTTTCTCACGATTATTCAGAGTCGGAACCGCTACTCATGCTGTCGGCATTGATCGTCCGCCTGCCTCCCGGTTGGCCTAATACAGCGACCTGACATTCGAGATGGGTCCGCGAACCTGCTTCTTGCGGAGAAAACGTAGGTCGGCGATGATAGTGACGTAGAAATTGGGCCGTATCGAGCAATTGACGTCGATAGACCTAATCGACGCCATTTCTGCCAATCAACACTGGAGAGTTCTAAATGGCTTTATACAAGTATGGCAATCGTCTCACACAGTCGCAGCACGGAGCCTTTGACGCAACGCATACCCCTGGCACGCAAGCTCCTTACCCCGGGATCTATCGCTGCACATCTTGTGGAGATGAAATTGCAATTGCAGGCGGACACACGCTGCCTCCTCAGAATCATCGCCAACACAATCCTGCTAATGGCCCAATCGAATGGCAATTACTGGTCTATCCGGTTCAGCAGAATTAATCAAGCCATTCAACTAATCAAGCGAACTTGCATTCCACAGTGCTAAGCAAGCAATGCACTGCGTCTAAAAATCACTTTAGAGAACACTGTGATTACCACCAATTCCACACCCTCAACGGAATCAACGGCATTCGCATGTCCGCATTGTGGCGCCTACACGAGCCAGCACTGGTTTCACTTGTACGCCAGACAAAACAATGACGATGCTCGCACCCCAAACATACCTGACGAAGATAGGCGCAAGCACTTTTTGGAGGCATCAGATATACCTCAAGAAGTAAAACCCAAACTCTTGGAATGGTGCGACAAAATACTATCTGGTTCTCCGTTTTTTGAAGACATTGGCAAGTGGGACAATGTTCGGAATACGGTCGAAAATCTTAATATTAGCGAATGCTATAACTGCAAAAAAATTGCAGTTTGGGTTCATAAGTCAATGGTGTACCCAGAGACAAGAATGGGGCCTAAGCCCAACGTGGATTTACCAACAGACATCCTTCGCGACTACGAGGAGGCCAGAAGCATCGTCAATGTCTCCCCTAGGGGAGCTGCAGCATTACTTCGACTTGCCGTTCAGAAGCTATGCGCACATTTGGGAGAGCGCGGCAAAAACATAGACGAAGACATTGCCAGTTTAGTTGGCAAAGGCCTTGACCCCTTAGTGCAACAGGCCCTAGACATTGTCCGTGTCATAGGTAATGAAGCAGTGCACCCAGGGACTTTAGATATTCGAGATGATCAAAATATTGCCATTCAACTATGTGAGTTGGTCAATTTGGTGTGCCAGCAAATTATCACCCAGCCAAAAGCTATTCGAAGCTTATACGACAAGCTACCTGAAGGAAAACGGACAGCCATTGAATCTCGAAATGCAAAGGCATTGAACCTCAACACCTAAACGGCCATCACAGCGACACAGGCCATTTCGAAGCAGCCTGATTGATAGCGCACACTGCTATTTCAGCAGCACATCAACGCGGTGATTCAAGGGTATTTTTCGAGACAAACCACCCTCCCCTCAAACCCCCTCCAACACCCCAGGCAACACCCCCGCCGCCGTCCCCCGCAGGCACAAATGCGCCTGGTCGTCGATGGCGCTGGGCTGGGGATTGAGGATGGCCACGTGCCCGCCCGCCTCGCGCGCCACCTGCGCCAGCCCGGCGGCGGGCCAGACGGCGCCCGAGGTGCCGATGACCAGCAGCACGTCGCACTCGAAGGCGGCGCGCTCGGCGGCTTGCAGCACGCCCTCGGGCAGCATCTCGCCGAACCACACCACGCCCGGGCGCACCAGGTTGCCGCAGGACGGGCACTTCGGCGGACGGCCCGGCACGGCGCCGGCCGTGTCGGTGAGCACGGGCTGGTGCGCGCAACGCTCCAGCCAGCGGTCCAGCAGGAGGTCGCCGTGCAGGCGCAGCGTGTCGCGGTTGCCGGCGCGCTGGTGCAGGTCGTCCACGTTCTGCGTCACCAGCGTCAACCGGCGCGGATGGCGGCGGGCGTAGCCGGCCAGCGCCCGGTGGCCGGCATTGGGTAGCGCCTCGCGCACACCCTTGCGGCGCTCGGCGTACCAGTCCCACACCAGCCGCGGATCGGCGCGGAAACCGGCCTCGCTGGCCAGCTGCATCGGGTCCAGGTGCGACCAGTAGCCGGTCTGCGCGTCGCGGAAGGTGGGAATGCCGCTCTCGGCCGACATGCCCGCGCCGGTGAGCACACAGAGCTTCCTGGCGGCGCGCAGCCGCTCGCGCAGGTCCTCGATGTCGCGGGCGGTGGTGGGGTCCATGAGGCTCATTCGGATTCGTGAAGCTCTTGCGGCTTGCCGCACAGCCGGGGCCGTTCATCCTTCGATACCTCAGGACGAACGGGAAACTTCACTGGTGGGCAAAAAGTGGGCTCACACCCCGCGCTGGCGCCGCGCCTCGTACAGGCACACGGCCGCCGCCACGGACACGTTCAGGCTTTCAACGGCCCCCTGCATCGGGATGCGCACCAGCTCGTCGCAGGTCTTGCGCGTGAGCTGACGCATGCCGGGCCCTTCGGCGCCCAGCACCAGGGCCACCGGGCCCTTGAAGTCCATGTCATAGAGCGACTTCTCGGCGTCCTCGGCCGTGCCGACCACCCAGACGTTGCGCTCCTTGAGCTCGTTGAGCGTGCGCGCCAGGTTCGTCACCATCAGGTACGGCACCGTCTCGGCGGCGCCGCTGGCGACCTTGGCGACCGTGGCGTTCAGGCCCACGGCATGGTCCTTGGGGGCGACCACGGCGTGCGCCCCGGCACCGTCGGCCACGCGCAGGCAGGCGCCCAGGTTGTGCGGGTCGGTCACGCCGTCGAGCACCAGCAGCAGCGGCGGGCCTTCCACCTCGTCCAGCACGTCGTCCAGCGAGTGCTGCTGCGCCAGCGCCTGCACCCGCGCCACCACGCCCTGGTGCCGGTGCGTGCCGCTGAGCTTGGACAGGCGCTCGTCGTCGCTGTCGATCAGCTTCGCGCCCGCCTCCTTGGCGCGCTCGACGAACTGGCGCATGCGGGCGTCGCGCCGCGTGGCGTCGATGTGGATCTCGGTGATGGACTGGGGCGCCGTCTTCAGGCGCACCGTCACGGCGTGGAAGCCGAACAGCAGTTTGGAAGAGCTCATCGGCGGCATTATCGCCCCCGGGTTCAGGGCTTCCCGGCCGGAAATGGCTTGCGCGACGCCAACTTAGGCCGCGATTTCCTCTTCCTCGACACGCACGTAGCCGCGCCCGTCGCGCCGGATCAGCCCTTCGGCTTCGAGCTGCGCCAGGTAGCGCCGCACCATCGGCGCGCCGCAGTGCACGGCGGCCTGCACGCCGCGGATGCTCGGCGCGATGCGGCCCGCGCGTACGCCGGCACGCACCCGCGCCAGGCGCGCGTCCTCGGCGGCGGCGTCCACCGCGTCCAGGGCAGCGGCCTCCGGCGCCGGCGCGTCCGGCCCGTCCGCGGGCGGCGGCACCGGCTCGTCGGCGGCAGCCACGGACACACCCGCCGCCGCAGGCTCCGACACAGACACAGCCTCGGACACACCCATGGACGCGACAGCCACACCGGACACAGGCGCCGGAGACACATCGAGCACACCCGCTGACACACCGACGGACACATCGGCCGAGCGGTTTTCAGCCGGCGCCGGAACGGCCGGCGCGGGCCCGGCCGGCACCATCACGCCTCGGGACGGCTCCGCCCAGCTCACCGTCGCCGGCACCACGGCCCCGGCGGCCAGCGGCGCCGCGGCCAGGGCGAAGCCGGTGCTGAAGCGGATCGGCGGCGCGCCCACGGACACACCCGACGTGTCCGCGGACACACCAGGCACACCCCGGCCGGACACACCCACCGCCGGGCCGGACACGGTCTCCGTCCCGTTCTCGCCCGCGGCCCGCAGCAGCGACCCGGCGGCGCCGAACAGCACCAGGCCGGCGACTGAGACCAGCAAGCCGCGCGTGACGGCGTAGGCCAGCGCGCCCCGCTCGCCCAGGATCTGCGTGGCGGTGGGCGTCTGCTGCGCCAGCAGCACGCCCAGCTCGGCCGTCACGGCCTGGATGCGGCGCTCCGTCTCCAGCGCCACGTTCAGCGATTCGGCGGCGGACTGGCGCGAGGCCAGCACCTTGGATTGCGAGGACGCCGCGGCGGCCATGCGCAGCTCTTCCGCGGTGGCGCGCAGCGCGGCAATGGAGCTGCGCAGCTCCTGGGCGCGCTGCTGCCGGGCCTCGGCGCCCACGTCCGCCGCGCGGGTGATGCCCTGCTGCACCAGCACGATGGTCATGCACTCGAAGGCCAGCACCGCCGTGGCCAGCACCGCCAGCCCCCAGCGCTGCGCGCGCAGGCGCTCGCGCGGCAGCAGCGCGGCCAGGGCGAACGCCGCCATCTCCAGCACCACCAGCAGCAGCGCGGTGGCACTGGCCAGGGCGCGCGCGCCTTCGTCGGCCTCCAGCGCGCGGGCGCCGTACTCGAAGTAGCGCAGCGTCACCACGCTGGCCCAGCCGCCCAGCCCGGCACACAGTGCCGCCAGCATCAGGCAGGCCCAGCGCGGCAGGAAGCCGGCGGTCCCGGCCCGCGCCGTCCCGCCTGCCCTCGCCAGCAGCTCCACCTGCCTGCGGCTCGCGGCCTCCACCGCCCCGCGGCCCGGCCGCCAGCCCCGTGCCTTCTGCGCCTTCTGGGAGGCGCTCACCTCATTTGTCATAAGACGCCCTGTCGTCGCCGCCCCGGGACTAGCCCCGGGGCAAAAAAGGCCGCAAGCCTAACCCGTCACGCGGAGAGGTCCGGCGCTGTTCCGGGTTTTTGATGCTGCGGGTCAAGGACTTGCTATCGGCCGCGGCGGCGGCCTGCTGAGGGGCGGGACGAAGAAAAGACGCCGCCGCACCGGCGCGGGTGCAGTGCCGAACGGGGAAAGTTGCCGCACCTCAGCCGCGAGCCGAGGCGCCCCGCCCTCAGCGCAATTGCATCGCCAGCAGGATCAGCCCGATCAGGATGGGCTGGTGCAGCATGTAGAAGCTCAGCGGCCAGCGGCCCAGCAGCGCCAGCGGCGCGAAGGCCCGCGGCAGCGGCCCGCCCAGCATTTCGCGCCGGTGCGCCAGCAGCCACTGGCCGGCGGCCAGGCCCAGCAGCAGCACGCCCAGCCAGGGCAGCACCGGCACGTAGTCCTCGGTCACCGGCTTGCGCGTGACCAGGCCGGTCCAGTTCAGCCAGCGGTTGTCGAACAGCGGCGACTGCACGAAGCGCGGCAGCAGCAGCGCCGCCAGCGCCAGGGGCCACAAGCCCCGGCGCAGCGGCGCCAGCGCGCGGGCCAGGATCAGCATCAGCGCCATGCCGTGCAGCACGCCGAAGGAAATCCAGCTGCGCGGGAACATGAACCACGAGCCCGCCGACACCAGCAGCGCGCAGCCCGCGATCTGCGCCCAGCGCCGCCAGAAGCGCCGGCCGCCCTGCCCGGCCTCCTGCGCCAGCGCCTGCGACAGCCCGGCGCAGAACAGGAACAGGCTGACGATGGCGGTGCGCTGCAGCGTCCAGAACGGGTCGAGGTAGAAGTTCTGGCGCGGCTCCAGCAGCCGGTAGTTGTTGAGGTCGAAGCAGAAGTGGAAGACCGCCATCCAGACCATGGCGAAGCCGCGCAGGGCGTCCAGGCGGTCGAAGCGGTGGGACAAGGGCATGGCGGCCATCGTAGCGGGGCGCTCTTCGGCCGCTCCTTATCATCGGCCCTCCCCCGTTCACGATTCGTTGCGCATGAAGCTGTTCCAGTCACCCCTGCTCCGACGCCGTTCCGCCGCCGTTCCCGGCCTGCTGCTGGCCGCCAGCGTGCTGGGCACGGGGATGCTGTGGTCCTGCGAAGCCGAGAGCCGCGGCGAGGCCCAGCCGCGCGCGGTGGCGCCGCGCGGGCCGCTGGACAGCGACGAGCGCAACAACATCGACGTGTTCAAGCGCGTCTCGCCCTCGGTGGTCAACATCACCAGCCTGGCGCTGCAGCGCGACTTCTTCTCGCTCAACGTGGCGCAGGTGCCCACCGGCACGGGCACGGGCTTCGTGTGGGACGACGCCGGGCACATCGTCACCAACTTCCACGTCATCCAGGAGGCCAACGCCGCGCGCGTGACGCTGGCCGACCAGAGCAGCTACCGCGCCGAGCTGGTGGGCGCGTTCCCGGACCGCGACCTGGCGGTGCTGCGCATCCAGTCCAAGACCAAGCTCACGCCCCTGGCCCTGGGCGCCAGCCGCGACCTGCAGGTGGGCCAGAAGGTGTTCGCCATCGGCAACCCCTTCGGGCTGGACCAGACCATGACCACGGGCATCGTCAGCGCCCTGAACCGCGAGATCGAGTCCGTCACGCGCCGCACCATCCGCGGCGTGATCCAGACCGACGCCGCCATCAACCCCGGCAACTCCGGCGGCCCGCTGCTGGACTCGGCCGGGCGCCTCATCGGCGTCAACACCGCGATCTACAGCCCCAGTGGCGCCAGCTCGGGCATCGGCTTCGCCATTCCGGTGGACGAAGTGAACCGCATCGTGCCGCGGCTCATCCGCGACGGGCGCATCGTCCGCCCCTCGCTGGGCATCGCCGCCGGGCCGCAGCAGCTCACCGAGGCGCTGAAGCTGCCCAAGGGCGTGGCGCTGCTGCGCGTGAGCCCGGGCAGCCCGGCGCAGCGCGCGGGGTTGGAGCCCTTCGTGCGCGCCCGCGACGGCGGCATCGTCGCCGGCGACGTGATCACCGCCGTCAACAACACGCCGGTGGCGGACTTCGACGACCTGCTCAACGAGCTGGAGCGCTACCAGAGCGGCGACACCGTCACGCTCAGCGTCTGGCGCGCTGGCAAGGCGCGGCAGGTGAGCGTGAAGCTGGCGGCCGGCGAGAGCTGAGCGGCCACCCACGCGTCTTGACGGGCGGCAGGCCGGCGGCGCCGCTTCGCTGCCAGCATCGCAGCCATGACACGCATCCTCATCCTGCAGGGCCACCCCGACGCCACGGAGCGGCATTTCAACCATGCGCTGGCCGACGCCTACGCCCGCGGCGCCGAGGACCATGGGCATGACGTGCGGCGCATCGACGTGGGGCAGCTGGACTTCCCCATGCTGCGCAGCCCAGCGCAGTGGACGGACGGCATGCTGCCCACGAGCCTGGTCGAGGCCCAGCACGCCATCGGCTGGGCGCAGCACCTGGTGATCTTCTTTCCGCTGTGGCTGGGCGGCATGCCGGCCTTGCTCAAAGGCTTCTTCGAGCAGGTGGCGCGGCCGGGCTTCGCCTTCCACCCCGAGGGCAAGAACCCGCTGGCCAACAAGGGGCTGAGCGGGCGCTCGGCGCGCGTGGTGGTGACCATGGGCATGCCGGCGTTGATCTACCGCTTCTATTTCCGCGCCCACAGCCTGAAGTCGCTGGAGCGCAACATCCTCGGCTTCGTGGGCATCGCCCCCATCCACGAGACACTGATCGGCCGCATCGGCGACCTGGACGAGAAGCAGCGCGCCGACTGGCTGCACAAGCTGGAGAAGCTGGGGCAGCAGGCGGGGTAGTCGAAGCTGCCTGTTCTATGGAGTATTCCGTTCGCCCTGAGGTATCGAAGGGGGAACAGCCCCTGCCGTAATGCAGCCATCGCAGCCTGACGGATTCGCACTTCGATACCTCAGTGCGAACGGGCCCTTTTGTGACGCGATTGAAACCGGAACGAAACCCCGCGCCCGGTCGGACAGCGCCCGGCCGCTACCATGCGCGCCCTATGAGCGCGCAGCACCGATCCCGTCAACTTGAACTGCTTTCCCCGGCCCGCGATGCCGACATCGGCATCGAGGCCGTGAACCACGGGGCCGATGCCGTGTACATCGGCGGCCCGGGCTTCGGCGCCCGGGCCTCGGCCGGCAACGCCGTCGCCGACATCGAGCGCCTGACGAAACACGCCCACCGCTTCGGCGCCAAGATCTTCGTCACCCTCAACACCATCCTGCGCGACGACGAGCTCGACGACGCGCGGCGCATGGCCTGGGACGTCTACCACGCCGGCGCCGACGCGCTGATCGTGCAGGACATGGGCCTGCTGGAGCTGGACCTGCCGCCGCTGCAACTGCACGCCAGCACGCAGTGCGACATCCGCAGCGTGGAGAAGGCGAAGTTCCTGGCCGAATCGGGCTTCGCCCAGATCGTGCTGGCGCGCGAGCTGACGCTGCCGCAGATCCGCGCCGTGGCCGACGCCCTGCCGCGCGAGACGGTGCTGGAGTTCTTCGTCCACGGCGCGCTGTGCGTGGCCTACAGCGGCCAGTGCTACGTCAGCCATGCCTTCACCGGCCGCAGCGCCAACCGCGGCGACTGCTCGCAGGCCTGCCGCCTCCCCTACACCGTGACGGACACGCAGGGCCGCATCGTGGCGCACGACAAGCACGTGTTGTCCATGAAGGACAACAACCAGTCGGCCAACCTCGCCGCGCTGGTCGATGCTGGGGTGCGCAGCTTCAAGATCGAGGGCCGCTACAAGGACATGGGCTACGTGAAGAACATCACCGCCCACTACCGGCGCCTGCTCGACGAGGTGCTGGAGCAGCGCCCGGCGCTGTCCCGCGCCTCCAGCGGCCGCACCACGTTCTTCTTCGAGCCGGACCCGGACCGCAATTTCAACCGCGGCACGACCGATTACTTCGTCAACGGCCGCCAGGACGACATCGGCGCCTTCGACACCCCCAAGCACGCCGGGCTGCCGCTGGGCCATGTGAGCAAGGTGGCGAAGGACCACATTGAGGTCGTGCTGGATGAAGGCGTGGGCGCGCTCAACAACGGCGATTCGATCACCTGGTTTGACCTGCAGCAGGAGCTGCAGGGCGTGCAGGTCAACACCGTGGAGGCGCTGGACGACGCGGGCACGCGCTGGCGCGTGGTCCCCAAGGAACCGGTGGCGCAATTGAAAGACCTGCGCCGCGACACGGTGCTGCAGCGCAACCGCGACATGGCCTGGGAGCGGCTGCTGCGCAAGAAGTCGTCGGAGAGGCGCATCGCGGTGGACCTGCACTTCGAGGAAACGCCCGATGGCTTCGCCCTGTCGCTCACCGACGAGGACGGCCACTACGCGCGCGCGGAGCTCGCGCACGCGCACGAGCGGGCCCAGCATCCGGAGCGGGTGGAGCCGCAGTTGCGCGAGCAACTGGGCAAGCTCGGCGCTACGATCTTCGAGGCGCGCGAGGTGACGCTGCGGCTGTCGAAGCCCTGGTTCGTGCCGGCCGGCGCGCTCAACGCGCTGCGCCGCGACGCCGTGGCGGCGCTGGAGGCCGAGCGCGAGGCTTGCCGCGAGCGGCTGCTGCCCGCCGCGCCGGTGCAGCCGCCGGTGCCCTACCCCGAGGACACGCTGAGCTACCTGGCCAACGTCTACAACCGCAAGGCGCACGACTTCTACGTCAAGCACGGCGTGAAGGTGGTGGAGGCGGCATATGAAAGCCACGAGGCGTTGGGCGAGGCCAGCCTGATGATCACCAAGCACTGCGTGCGCTTCAGCCTGAGCCTGTGCCCCAAGCAGGCCAAGGGCGTGACGGGCGTGCAGGGCACGGTGCGCGCCGAGCCGCTGACCATCACGCATGGCGACGAGGTGCTGACGCTGCGCTTCGACTGCAAGCCCTGCGAGATGCACGTGGTGGGCCGCATCAAGAAGAACGTGCTGCAGCAGGCGCGCGCGGCCGAGAAGGCCAGCCTCAAGGCGGTGCCGATGCAGTTCTACCGGACGCGCCCGCCGGCGCAGGCGCGTTGACGGAAGGCGGCCTCGCGCCGCCCTCCACGGTGCTCAATGCGACATCAGCACCGGCACCGTCATGGCCGAGAACACCGAGCGGCTGGCGCCGCCGAGCAGGCGCTCGCGGGTGCGGCTGCGGCCGTAGCAGCCCATGACCAGCAGGTCGGCGCCGAAATCGGCGGCGCGCGACAGCAGCAGCTCGCCCACCTGGCCGTCGTCGCCGCCCTCGGCGTGGAACTCGGCCTCGATGCCGTGGTGCTGCAGCAGCGGGCGCAGCTCGGTCGGGTCGCTGCCCCAGGACACCACGTGCACCTGCGCCCCGGGCTGCAGCAGCGCCAGCGCCGCGGACAGCGCGCGGGCGGCCTCGCGCGAAGGCTTCCAGGCCACCAGCACACGCTGGCCCACGTCCTGGAAGCGGCCGGCGAAGGGCACCAGCAGCGCCGGGCGGCCGCTGTCGATGACCACCTCCTCCGCGAAATCGTCGGGCAGCCCGGCGTTGTCGTCGGCCTCGGCGTCCTGCTGGCCGATCACGATCAGGTCGTGCAGCAGCGCCTCGCGCGCAAAACCCTCGGCCACCGGCGCGGCGGCGCGCAGCTCGGACCAGTTCAGCTTGGGCTGGCCCGCCGCGGCGGCCTCCTCGAACCAGGCGCGGGCCTGGGCGCGGCGCTGCTCGTCGCGCTGCACGTCCTCCATGGTCAGCCCGCCGCCGCCCATGGGCAGCGGCACCAGGCTGGTGGCGCTGGGCGCGGCGCCGTACAGCGCCAGCAGGCCGGCGTCCAGGCGCCGGGCCAGCCGGCAGGCCAGTGCGAGGCGTTCGCGGCTGTGCGGCGCGGCATCCAGGTGCAGCAGGATCGAGGCGATGGATTTCATAGGGCGGGACTCCCGTGTTGTGAACGTGGCGGCGGGCGCCGCCACCGGCCCGCCAGCCTGCGGGCAAGCTGCGCGCCGTGCCAGCCTTGAAAGCCCCGATTGCGCGCGGGGTGCCGCCCGGGCCGTGCCGCGTAGCGACGGTTGCTCCTGCAACGCGGGCCGCGCCGGCAGCAAGCCAAGTTCCCGCGACGGCGCGCCCCTCGCGGCCCGGTCGGCCCGGCATGGCGGTTGCCGAAGCGGACTGACACCCAACCACCAAGGACACCCTCATGTCTCAGCACCGCAAGCTCCTTCTGGCCGTCGCCCTGAGCGCCCTGTCGGCCGCGTCCTTCGCGCAAAGCTCGACCACGACCACGCCGGACAGCACGGTGGGCGTGACGCCCTCCGAGGCCCGGGAAGCGATGAAAGAGGCCGTGCCGCGCTCCGACACCGCCACCGTGACCCGCACCGGCGAATCGGCCGCCGACAAGGCGCGCCAGGCCGGCAACGCCACCGCTGACGCGCTCACGCCCGGCACGAACCGCGACACGGCCAGCGGGTCCGCCAACTCGACCACCGGCAGCGGGACGGGCGGCACCGGCATGAGTGGCGGCAGCGACACCAGCTCAGCCGCCGGCACCTCGACCCGGGCGCCGCGTGCCGACCGGCATTGAGTTCATTGCCTCGCCGAACGGCCGCGCAGGCGCCCCGCCGGCACATGCAGCCGCGGAACCAGCCGGCTCAGCTCAGTAATGCGGCGGCAGCTCGTCGTGCAGGCTGCGCGTGGTGCCGGCGGCGGGCAGTTGCTCCTGCAACGCCCGCAGCTGCTGCTGCAGGTGCTGGATCTGCAGCTGCTGGCGCGCCACCGTGCGGTTGAGCTCTTCCAGCAGGTCGTCGGCGAAGCTGGCCTTGATCTCCAGCGCTTCCAGGCGGCGGTCGGTATCGGTGTCGGTATGGGCGTCCATGTCGTTCATCAGGATGCGGCGGGCGGCCAGGGTTGCACCTTGTCGGCCTCGGCCGGGTCGTTGCGCGCCACCACGGCGCGCGCGGCTTCAGTGGCGCTGAGGTTGATCGCCTGGTGCGGCACGCCCGGCGGCACGAACAGGAACTCGCCCGCCTCGCTCACCACCGAGTGCTGCAGCCGCTCGCCCCAGCGCGTCTCGACGCGGCCTTCCAGCACGTAGATGCCGGTCTCGTAGCCCAGGTGTACATGCGGCTGCGACGCGGCGCCGGGCGGGATCACCACCAGGTGCATCGCCAGCCCGGTGGCGCCCACCGTCCGGCCCGAGATGCCGGTGAAGTACGGCAGCCGTTGCGTGCTCATCACCTCGCGGTCGGGGCGCACGGCCTGCACGGCAGGCGAAGATGGCTCGTTCATGGCGGCTCCGGCGGTGGCTCGAAGCGCCATTGTGGCTGGCCCAAAAGCACACCGAACGGAACCTTCCCCGTTCGCCCTGAGCCTGTCGAAGGGCAGGCGCTCGCATCGCCTGCAGGGCTTCGACAAGCCTGTCCTGAGCCCGGTCGAAGGGCTCAGCCCGAACGGAATTCGGACGCCCTCGGACTCCGTGGAATTTCTGTCAGCCCACCCACTTGCGCGCGTTGCGGAACATGCGCATCCAGGGGCTGACGCCCTCCACGCCGGCGCCGCTCCAGCTCATCTGCGCATTGCGGAACACGCGCTCCGGGTGCGGCATCAGCGCCGTGAAGCGGCCGTCGGCCGTGGTCACCGCCGTCAGGCCGCCGGGGCTGCCGTTGGGGTTGAAGGGGTACTGCTCGGTGGGCTGGCCGTGGTGGTCCACGAAGCGCATGGCGCGCACCACCGCGGCGGCGTCGCCGCGCTGCGAGAAGTCGGCGTAGCCCTCGCCGTGCGAGACGGCGATGGGCAGCCGGCTGCCGGCCATGCCCTGCAGGAAGACCGACGGGCTGTCCAGCACCTCCACCAGGCTCAGCCGCGCCTCGAACTGCTCGCTCTTGTTGCGCGTGAACTTGGGCCAGGCCTGCGCGCCCGGGATGATCGGCGCCAGCGCCGCCAGCATCTGGCAGCCGTTGCACACGCCCAGCGCGAAGGTTTCACCACGCCCGAAGAAGGCGGCGAACTGCTCGGCCAGCTCCGGGTGGAACATGATGGTCCGCGCCCAGCCCTCCCCCGCGCCCAGCGTGTCGCCGTAGCTGAAGCCGCCGCAGGCGATGAAGCCCTGGTACTGGTCCAGCCGGGTGCGGCCGGCCAGCAGGTCGCTCATGTGCACGTCGTAGCTCTCGAAGCCGGCGTGCGCCACCGCGTAGCTCATCTCCACCTGCGAGTTCACGCCCTGCTCGCGCAGGATCGCCACCTTGGGCTGCACGTCCAGGTTCAGGAACGGCGCGGCAATGTCCTCCTGGGGGTCGAAGCTCAGGTGCAGGTGCAGGCCCGGGTCGTCCTGCGCGCCGGCGGCGGCATGCTCGGCGTCGGCGCAAGCCGGGTTGTCGCGCTGCTGGGCGATGCGCCAGCTCACTTCGTCCCAGGCCTGGTGCAGGTCGCGCAGCGGCGCGGAGAACACGGCCTTGGTGTCGCGCCACACTTCCATGACGCCGCGGTCGTTGGGCGTGCCCACCACGTGGCTGTGGCGGCTCAGGCCGAACTCGCGCAGCACGGCGATGACGGCGTCGCGCTCGCTGCGGCGCACCTGCAGCAGCACGCCGGGCTCCTCGTTGAACAGCGCCTTGAGCGTGAGCTCGTTGCGGCGCGCGCTCACGTGCGTGGCCCAGTTCTTGGCGTCGCCATGGTCGGCGCGGCTGTCACTGATGCCGTCACCCTCGGTGACCAGCAGGTCCACGTTGAGGCTGACGCCACGGTGGCCGGCGAAGGCCATCTCGCAGGCCGCGGCCCACAGGCCGCCGTCGCTGCGGTCGTGGTACGCCAGCAGCTTGCCCTCGGCGCGCAGCCGGTTCACGGCCTGCACCAGCGCCTTGAGCTGCTCGGGCTGGTCCAGGTCGGGCACGGCGTCGCCGAACTGCTGCAGCGTCTGCGCCAGGATCGAGCCGCCCATGCGGGTCTGGCCCTCGGCCAGGTCAACCAGGATCAGCGTGCTGTCGCCGTCCTGCAGCTGCGGCGTGAGCGTGCCCCGCACGTCGTCCAGCGTGGCGAAGGCCGACACGATCAGCGACACCGGCGCCACCACCTGCTTGGCGCCGCCGGCATCGCTCCAGCGCGTGCGCATGGACAGGCTGTCCTTGCCCACGGGCACGCCGATGCCCAGCTGCGGGCAGATCTCCATGCCCACGGCCTTGACGGTGTCGTACAGCGCGGCGTCCTCGCCGGGCTCGCCGCAGGCGGCCATCCAGTTGCAGCTCAGCTTCACGCGCTCCAGCTCGATGGGCGCGGCCAGCAGGTTCAGCACCGCCTCGGCCACGGCCATGCGGCCCGAGGCCGGCGCGTCGAGGGCGGCCAGCGGCGTGCGCTCGCCCATGCTCATGGCTTCGCCGCGCAGGCCGGCGTAGTCGGCCAGCGTCACGGCGCAGTCGGCCACCGGCACCTGCCAGGGGCCGACCATCTGGTCGCGGTGCGACAGGCCGCCCACGGTGCGGTCGCCGATGGTGATCAGGAAGCGCTTGGAGGCGACCGTCGGATGCCGCAGCACGTCGAAGGCGGCCTGCTCCAGCGTGGCGTTGGAGAGGTCCAGCGGCGCGCCCTGACGCTGCACGCGCTGCACGTTGCGCTGCATCTTGGGCGGCTTGCCCAGCAGCACGTCCATGGGCATGTCGATGGCGCGCTCGCCGCCGGGGCCGTCCTCCAGGATCAGCTCACGGTCGTCGGTGGTGACGCCGACGATGGCGAAGGGGCAGCGCTCGCGCTCACACATCTGCTCGAAGAGGGGCAGCAGGTCCGGGTTCAGCGCCAGGACGTAGCGCTCCTGGCTCTCGTTGCACCAGATCTCCTTCGGGGCCAGGCCGGATTCCTCCAGCGGCACCTTGCGCAGGTCGAAGGTCGCGCCCTTCCCTGCACCATCCACGAGTTCCGGGAAGGCGTTGGAGATGCCGCCCGCGCCCACGTCGTGGATGGCCAGGATCGGGTTGTTCTCGCCCAGCGCCCAGCAGTGGTTGATGACCTCCTGGGCCCGACGCTCGATCTCCGGGTTGCCGCGTTGCACCGAGTCGAAGTCCAGCGCGGCGGTGTTGGTGCCCGCGGCCATGGAGCTGGCGGCGCCGCCGCCCATGCCGATGCGCATGCCCGGGCCGCCGAGCTGCACCAGCAGCGTGCCGGCGCCGAACGGGAGCTTGTGGGTCTGGCCGTCGCTGATGGCGCCCAGGCCGCCGGCGATCATGATGGGCTTGTGGTAGCCGCGGCGCACGCCGTCCACGGTCTGCTCGTAGACGCGGAAGTAGCCGCCCAGGGCGGGCCGGCCGAACTCGTTGTTGAACGCGGCGCCGCCCAGCGGGCCCTCGGTCATGATCTGCAGGGCACTGGCGATGTGCTCGGGCTTGCCGACCGGGTCCTGCTCCCAGGGCTCATTGGTGCCGGGCAGGTGCAGGTTCGACACCGAGAAGCCCGTGAGGCCCGCCTTGGGCCGCGCGCCGCGGCCGGTGGCGCCCTCGTCGCGGATCTCGCCGCCCGCGCCGGTGGAGGCGCCCGGGAAGGGAGAGATGGCCGTCGGGTGGTTGTGCGTCTCCACCTTCATCAGCACATGCGCCGTTTCCTGGCGCGCGCCGTAGCGCGGGGCATTCGTGAAGCCTTCGGGCAGCCAGCGCTCGACGGGGCCGCCTTCCATCACGGCGGCGTTGTCGCTGTAGGCGACGATGCTGTGCTGCGGGTTGGTCTTCTCGGTGTTGCGGATCATCCCGAACATCGACAGCGGCTGCGGCTCGCCGTCGATGATGAATTCCGCGTTGAAGATCTTGTGGCGGCAGTGCTCGGAGTTGGCCTGCGCGAACATCATCAGCTCGACGTCGCTGGGGTTGCGCTGCAGGCCGGTGAAGGCGTTGACCAGGTAGTCGATCTCGTCCTCGGACAGCGCCAGGCCGAACTCGGTGTTGGCCTGCTCCAGCGCGGCGCGGCCGCGGCCGAGCACGTCCACGTGCGCCAGCGGCTCGGCCTGGCGCTCATCGAACAGGTGCGCCGCGGCCTCGCGCTCGAAGGCCACGCTTTCGGTCATGCGGTCGTGCAGCAGCAGCGCCGCTTCCTGCAGCTCGCGCGGCTCCAGGGCCTTCACGCCGCCCAGCAGCCCGCTCTTGAGCGTGAGGCGGTACTCCGTGACGCGCTCCACGCGGTGCAGCAAGAGGCCGCAGTTGTGCGCGATGTCGGTGGCCTTGGAGGCCCAGGGCGAGACGGTGCCCAGGCGCGGCATCACCACCACCAGCGCGCCGGCGGCCTCGCCGGCGTAGGGGCTGCCGTAGTCCAGCAGCGCGGCCAGCTTGCCGTGGGCCTCGTCCGACAGCGGCGCATCGGCCCAGGCCCAGTGCACGTAGCGCGCGCTCACGCCGGTGATGCGGGGGCTGATGGCCTGCAGCCGCTGCAGCAGCGCCTGGGCGCGGAAGGACGACAGGGCATTGCCGCCCTCGAAGGAAAACAGGTGTTTGCTGGTCACGCTGGGGAGCTCGCGTCAGGAAGACTGCACATGCGCGCAGCAGGGCGGCATGTATGTGCAAAACCCGTGATTTTAGAGGGGGGTGAGATAATCCCCCTCCATGACGATCACCATCAAGAGCGCAGCCGATGTCGAAGGCATGCGCGTCGCCGGCCGTCTCGCGTCCGAGGTGCTGGACATGCTCACGCCCCATGTGCGTCCTGGCATCACCACCGCCGAGCTCGACAAGCTGGCCCATGACCACATCGTGAACGTGCAGCAGGCCATCCCCGCGCCGCTGAACTACCAGCCCTCCGGCTACCCACCCTATCCCAAGTCGGTGTGCACCTCGATCAACGAGCAGGTGTGCCACGGCATCCCCAACGACCGTGCGCTCAAGTCGGGCGACATCGTCAACATCGATGTCACCGTCATCAAGGACGGCTGGCATGGCGACACCAGCCGCATGTACATCGTCGGCGACGCCAGCATCGCCGCGCGGCGGCTGTGCACCATCACCTACGAGGCGATGTGGAAGGGCATCCAGAAGGTGCGGCCCGGCGCGCGGCTGGGCGACATCGGCCATGCCATCCAGACCTTCGCCGAGGGCCAGGGCTTTTCCATCGTGCGCGAGTTCTGCGGCCACGGCATCGGGCGCAAGTTCCACGAGGAGCCGCAGGTGCTGCACTACGGCCGCCCGGGCACGCTGGAGGAGCTGGTGCCGGGCATGGTCTTCACCATCGAGCCCATGGTCAACGCCGGCAAGCGCGAGATCAAGGAAGACCGCAAGGGCGGCCGCTACGACGGCTGGACCATCGTCACCAAGGACCGCTCGCTCTCCGCGCAGTGGGAGCACACGGTGCTGGTGACCGAGACCGGCTACGAGATCCTGACGCTGTCCGCCGGCTCGCCGCCGCCGCCCGCCTTCGTGCTGCAGGCCGCCGCGGCGGCCTGACGCGCGCACGAAGGAGGCGTCCATGTCTGCCCAGTTGAGCCCGCCGCCAGGCGACCTGGCGGCGCTGCGCCAGCAGTTCCGCAGCGGCAAGGCCGCGCTGATCGACGCCTTCCGCGACACGCGGCCCAGCGTGCCGGCGACCACGCGGCTGCTGCGCGGCCTGGCGCGCCACGTGGACGCCACCCTGGCGGCGCTGTGGCAGCACTGCGGCCTGCCCCCGGAAGCCGCGCTGGTGGCCGTGGGCGGCTACGGGCGCGGGGAGCTCTTTCCCTACTCCGACGTGGACGTGCTGCTGCTGCTGCCCAACGGCTGGACGCTGTGCGAGCAGCCGCCCGATGGCCCGGACGGCGAGCTGCAGCAGGCGCTGCGCTCGGCCATCGAGCAGTTCATCACCGCGTGCTGGGACATCGGGCTGGAGATCGGCTCCTCGGTGCGCACGCTCGATGAGTGCGTGGCCGAGGCGCAGCGCGACGTGACCATCCAGACCGCGCTGCTGGAGTCGCGCCTGCTCACCGGCCCGCGCAAGCTCTTCGCGGAGTTCCGCAAGGCGGCCGAAGACTCGGTGGACCCCAAGGCCTTCCTGCGCGCCAAGACGCTGGAGATGCGCCAGCGCCACGTCAAGTACGAGGACACGCCCTACGCGCTGGAGCCCAACTGCAAGGAAAGCCCCGGCGGCCTGCGCGACCTGCAGGTGCTGCGCTGGGTGGCGCTGGCCGCCGGGCTGGGCAAGACCTGGCGCGCCATGGCCGCCAACGGGCTGCTCACGCCCTTCGAGGCGCTGCAGCTGCAGCGCAACGAGGGCACCTTGAAGCTCATCCGCGCGCGGCTGCACCTGGTGGCGGGGCGGCGCGAGGACCGGCTGGTGTTCGATCTGCAGACCGCCGTGGCCGAGAGCTTCGGGCACCGCGGCACGCGCACGCAGCGCGCATCGGAATCCTTGATGCGGCGCTACTACTGGGCCGCCAAGGCCGTGGTGCAGCTCAACCAGATCGTGCTGCTCAACATGGAAGAGCAGATCCAGGGCTCGCGCGATGCGCCCATGCGTCCCATCGACGAGCGCTTCCTGGAGCGCGCGGGCATGCTGGAAGTCGCCAGCGACGATCTCTACGACCGCGACCCGCACGCCATCCTGCAGACCTTCCTGGTGTTTCAGCGCAACGTGGGCGTCAAGGGCCTGTCGGCGCGCACCTGGCGCGCGCTCTACAACGCGCGCGCGCTGATGGACGGCAACTTCCGGCGCGACCCGGTCAACCGCGCCACCTTCCTGCAGATCCTGCAGGCGCCCGAAGGGCAGACGCGCACCTTCAGGCTCATGAACCAGAGCTCGGTGCTGGGGCGCTACCTGTGGGTGTTCCGCAAGATCGTGGGCCAGATGCAGCACGACCTGTTCCACGTCTACACCGTGGACCAGCACATCCTGATGGTGCTGCGCAACGTGCGGCGCTTCTTCATGCCCGAGCATGCGCACGAGTACCCGTTCTGCTCGCAGCTGGCGCTGCAGTTCGAGCGGCCCTGGGTGCTCTACATCGCCGCCCTGTTCCACGACGTGGCCAAGGGCCGTGGCGGCGACCACTCCCAGCTGGGCGCGGCCGAGGTGAGGCGCTTCTGCCGTGACCATGGCGTGCCCAGGGAAGACGCGCAGCTGTGCGAGTTCCTGGTGGCCGAGCACCTGAGCATGAGCCGCACGGCGCAGAAGGAGGACCTCTCCGACCCCGAGGTGATCCTGGCCTTCACGGCCAAGGTGCGCGACGAGCGCACGCTCACCGCGCTGTACCTGCTCACCGTGGCCGACATCCGCGGCACCGGGCCCAAGGTCTGGAACGCCTGGAAGGGCAAGCTGCTGGAGGACCTGTACCGCCTGGCGCTGCGCGCCCTGGGCGGCGCCAAGCCCAGCCAGGAGGCCGAGATCGAGGCCCGCAAGGCCGAGGCGCGCTCGCTGCTGGCGCTGGCCTCGCAGCTGCCCGGCACCGAAGGACCGCTGTGGAAGACGCTGGAAGTGAGCTACTTCGCGCGCCACGACGCCGCCGAGATCGCCTGGCATGCGCGCGCGCTGTGGCGCTACGTCGGCAGCGCCGATCCGGTGGTGCGGGCGCGGCCCTCCCCCATCGGCGAGGGGCTGCAGGTGCTGGTCTACGCGCCCGACCGCGCCGACCTGTTCGCGCGGCTGTGCGGCTACTTCGACGGCGCGGGCTTCAACATCCAGGACGCCAAGGTCCACACCACGCGCAGCGGCTACGCGCTGGACACCTTCCAGGTCGTGCACCCGCGCCTGGACGAGCCCGGCTCGGCCAGCTACCGCGACCTCACGGCGCTGGTGGAGACGCAGCTGACCGCGGCGCTGCGCGCCAGCGGCCCGCTGCCCGAGCCCAGCCGCGGCCGGGTGTCGCGCCGGGTGAAGTCCTTCCCGGTCATGCCGCGCGTGTCGCTGCGCCCGGACGAGCGCGCGCAGCACTGGCTGCTGTCGGTGAGCACCAGCGACCGCTCCGGGCTGCTGTACGCCCTGGCCCGCGTGCTGGCGGCGCACCACATCAACCTGCAGCTGGCCAAGATCAGCACCCTGGGCGAGCGCGTGGAAGACACGTTCCTGGTGGACGGCCCCGAGCTGCAGAGCCCGCGCAAGCAGCTGCAGATCGAGAGCGAACTGCTCGACGCCGCCGCACCGCTGCCCCACTGAAACCTCGTTCGCGCCGGGCCGGTCGAAGCCTCGTGGCGCTTCGAGCCGCGCGGCGCGAACGCCAGAACCGACGAGTTTTCAAACCCCATGTCCCTGACCATCGTGGAGGCCCGCGAGGCCGTGGAGCGGCTGGCCGAGTACGACGGCGTCATCGACGCGCGCTCGCCCGGCGAATACGCCGAGGATTTCCTGCCCGGCGCCCTGAACTGGCCCGTGCTCGATGACGGCGAGCGCCGCCTGGTGGGCACGCTCTACAAGCAGGTCTCGGCGCTGCACGCCCGCAAGGTGGGCGCGGCGCTGGTGGCGCGCAACGTCGCCCAGCACATCGAACAGCATGTGGCCGACAAGCCGCGCGAATGGCGCCCGCTGGTGTATTGCTGGCGCGGCGGCCAGCGCTCCGGCAGCCTGGCCTGGTTCCTGTCGCAGATCGGCTTTCGCACCTACCAGCTCGCCGGCGGCTACAAGGCCTTCCGCGCCATCGTGCGCGACGACCTGGAGCGCCTGCCCGAAGCCTTCGATTTCCGCGTGCTGGCCGGGCGCACGGGCAGCGGCAAGACGCGGCTGCTGCAGGCGCTGCGCGCGCAAGGAGCGCAGGTGCTGGACCTGGAAGCCCTCGCCTGCCACCGCGGCTCGGTGCTGGGCGGCCTGCCCAACCAGCCGCAGCCGCCGCAGAAGCGCTTCGACACCCTGCTGTGGCAGGCGCTGCGCGGGCTCGACCCGGCCCGGCCGGTGTTCGTGGAGAGCGAGAGCCAGAAGGTGGGCAACGTGCGCGTGCCCGATGCGCTCATCACCCGGCTGCGCGAGCACGGCCGCTGCACCGTGGTGGAAATGAGCGAGGCCGCGCGGGTGGAGCTGCTGCTGCAGGAGTACGGCTTCTTTGCCGCCGACCCCGAGCGCTTCTGCCGCCTCATCGACGGCCTGGTGGAGCTGCGCGGGCACGACACCGTGCACCGCTGGCAGGGCATGGCGCGCGCGGGCGACTGGGCCGAGGTCTTCGCCGAGCTCATGCGCGAGCACTACGACCCGCTGTACCTGCGCTCCATGGACCGGCATTTCCGCCACTTGGCGCAGGCGCCGCGGCTGGAACTGCGCGACGGCGGCGACGAAAGCCTGCAAGCCGCCGCGCGAGAGCTGCTGGCGCAGCCTTGAGGCGGCTTAAAGTGGGGCGTCCCCACTTCGGCGACAGTCGCCTCTCGACGCATGCGAACCTCCGAGCCCGCCATAGAGCAATCCCGCCGCTTCGGCGTGCGGCCCATTCCCCTGCTGCGCCCGCTGGGCTGGCTGGCGGCCGGCTGGCGCGACCTGCGGCGAGCGCCATGGCCGGGGCTGGTGCACGGCGTGGCCATCGCGCTGTTCGGCGCGGTGCTAACGGTGCTGGCGCGCGAGCATTTCTGGCTGCTGGCCGGCGCTTTCTCCGGCTTCCTGCTGGTGGCGCCGCTGCTGGCCACGGGGCTGTACGCCGTCAGCCGCGCGCTGCAGCGCCGGCAGCCGGCCACGCTGCGCACCGCGCTGCAGGCCTGGAAGCCCAACGACGGGCGGCTGATCGTGTTCGGGATGCTGCTGGCCTTTGCCGGCACGGGGTGGGTGATGACCTCCACGTCGTTCATCCTCACCTTCTCGCCCGCGCCGGTGCGCACGCCGACGGATTTCCTGCTGCACGTGGTGCTCTCCGGCGAGAGCCGGCTGTTCCAGGCCTGGCTGCTGCTGGGCGGCGTGCTGGCGGCGCCGGTGTTCGCCTCCTCCGTCGTGGCGATGCCCATGCTGCTCGACCGCAAGGTCGGCGTGCTGGTGGCGGTGCTGACCAGCTGGCGCGTGGTGATGGAGCACCCGCTGCCGCTGGCGCTGTGGGCGGCGCTGATCATGAGCCTGACGCTGCTGGGCATGGCAACCCTGCTGCTGGGGCTGATCGTGGTGGTGCCGTGGCTGGCGCATGCGAGCTGGCATGCCTACCGCGACCTGGTGGACACCTCCCTCTGGCCGGAGCTGCCATGACGGCCTGATGCCTTGTAACGCTGCGGGCTGCCCTGGCCCGGCGGGCGGCGGAGGGAGCCGCCCGGCGCAGCGATCAGAAGAAAATCACGATGTTCGAATTCAACGAGGAAAACTTTGCCCAATGGGGCCTGACCGTCGGTGTCACGGCCTTCATGCTTTACATGGTGTTCATCATCTTCCAGCTCGCGCGCGAGTCGAAGGCGGGCAAGCTGGGCACCTTCATTCTGTTCCTGGCCTTGGGCTTTGGTTTGCTGGGCTTCGCGGCCAAGGGCGTGATCAAGTATTTCATGGCCGGCATTGTGGAATGAGTGAAATCGGCGCCACCGATCACGCCGGACACCTGAAAAGTATCTGCTAGCATTTGGGCATGCACGCCACTTTCTCGCTAACCCTGGACCTAGGCCTGTCGCCTGGCCGGGGTTGGCTCGTGCATGTCTTGCCGGCGCGTTGAGCGCACCGCCACCCGAATCCCCCCACCCCGGCCCACGAACCAGCCCTGATATCGATCAGGCGCTGCAGGGGAATTCGGTTTTCCGTCATTTCGCATTGACACCGGTGCCTACTGCCCTATGGGCCGGCGCCGAAAAAACGTTCGTGGAGCCCTCATGCTGAAGAATCCCGCGGCCAAATACCGCCCTTTCACACCCGTATCTCTTCCGAACCGGCAGTGGCCGAGCCGCACCATTTCCAGCGCCCCGGTCTGGCTCTCCACCGACCTGCGCGACGGCAACCAGTCCCTGTTCGAACCCATGAACGGGGAGCGCAAGCTGAAACTGTTCCAGGAGCTGGTGCGCATCGGCTTCAAGGAAATCGAGATCGGGTTTCCGGCCGCCTCGCAAATCGACTTCGATTTCACGCGCAAGCTCATCGACGAGGGCCTGATTCCCGAGGACGTGACCCTCATGGTCATGACACAGGCACGCGAGGACCTGATCGCCCGCACCGTCGAGGCGCTGCGCGGGGCGCGCCGTGCCATCGTGCACCTCTACAACGCCACCGCGCCGGCCTGGCGGCGCATCGTGTTCGGCATGAGCGTGGCCGAGGTCATGGCGCTCGTCCGGCACCATGTGGCCTGTCTGCGGCGGCTCACCGACGCATGTCCGCAAACCCAATGGGTGCTGCAGTATTCCCCGGAAACCTTCAATCTCACGGAACTGGAGGTTTCACTGCAGGCCTGCCAGACGGCCATTGAAGCTTGGGGAGTTTCTGAGGACCGGAAAATCATCATCAATCTGCCCACCACGGTCGAGAATGCCACACCCAATGTGTTTGCCGACCAGATCGAATGGATGCACCGGCATCTCGCGCCGCGTGAACACATCGTTCTTTCGGTACATCCGCACAATGACCGGGGCAGCGCGGTGGCGTCGGCCGAATTGGCCCTGATGGCCGGCGCCGACCGCGTGGAGGGTTGCCTGTTCGGCAATGGCGAGCGCTGCGGCAACGTGGATATCGTGACGTTGGCGCTGAATCTCTATACCCAGGGCATCCACCCCGGCCTGGATTTTCTGGACATCAATGGCGTGGTGCGCATCGCCGAGGAATGCACCGCCATTCCGGTGCATCCCCGGCACCCTTATGCCGGCGACCTGGTATTCACGGCATTTTCCGGCTCGCACCAGGACGCGATCAGGAAAGGACTTGCGGCGCAACGCCCCGATACTCATTGGGAAGTGCCGTATTTGCCCATCGACCCCGCCGATCTGGGCCGCACCTATGACGGCGTGATCCGGGTCAACAGCCAGTCCGGCAAGGGGGGTATTGCCTTCTTGCTGGAGCGTGAACGGGGCATCGTCCTGCCGCGGCGCATGCAGGTCGAATTCAGCGGCGTGGTGCAACGCCACGCCGACGCCTGCGAAAAGGAAATGTCGGGCGGCGAGTTGTGGGCGCTGTTCCAGCACACCTATTTCCAAGGCCTGGGCCGCGGCGATGAGGCTATCCGCTACCTGGAGCACCGGCTGGAGGACGGCGGGCGGCGCGTCGAGCTGACCGTGCTGATGGACGGCGAGCACCGGACGCTGAGCGGCCAGGGCAATGGCCCGATCGCCGCCACGGTCGATGCGCTGGGCCTGCCGCTGCGCATCGAGGCTTATGAGGAGCGCGCCACCGGCACGGGGGCCGATGCCCAGGCGCTGGCCATCGTCGAGGCCAGCGCACCCGGTACGGCCGGGACGCGCTTCGGCGTGGGCCTGAGCGACAACATCGTCACCGCCTCGGTCTGGGCCGTGATCAGCGCGGCCAACCGGCTGGCCGCGGCCATGGCGCCGCAGGCGACGCTCGCTGCCTGACGCCTCCCCTGCCCGGCACCGTGCCGGGTGAGGCATGAAAAAAGGCCGCGCGGTGCGCGGCCTTCGTTTGCCTGAGGCCACACGGCCGCGAATGGGCCGCACGGACCATGGCAAGGGTCAACCCATGTGCAGGCCGCCGTTGCAGCTGAAGTCGGCGCCGGTGGTGAAGCCCGACTCCTCGCCGGCCAGCCAGGCCACGATGGAGGCGATCTCCTCGGGCGTGCCCAGGCGCTTGATGGGGATGGTGGCGATGATCTTGTCCAGCACGTCCTGGCGGATGGCCTTGACCATGTCGGTGGCGATGTAGCCGGGGCTCACGGTGTTGACCGTCACGCCCTTGGCCGCCACTTCCTGCGCCAGCGCCATCGTGAAGCCGTGCATGCCGGCCTTGGCGGCGGAGTAGTTGGTCTGGCCGAACTGGCCCTTCTCGCCGTTGACGGACGAGATGTTGATGATGCGGCCCCAGCCCTTGTCGAGCATGCCGTCGATCACCTGCTTGGTGACGTTGAACATGCTGTCGAGGTTGGTGGACATCACGGCCTGCCAATCGGCCTTGCTCATCTTGCGGAACTGGCCGTCGCGCGTGATGCCGGCGTTGTTGACCAGCACGTCCACGGTGCCGTGCTCGGCCTTGACCTTCTCGAAGGCGGCCACGGTGGAGTCCCAGTCGGCCACGTTGCCCACCGAGGCGTAGAAGGTGTAGCCCAGCGCCTTCTGCTCATCCAGCCACTTCTGGTAGTCACGGCTCGGGCCGCAGCCAGCGATGACCTTGAAGCCGTCCTTGTGCAGGCGCTGGCACATCGAGGTGCCGATGCCACCCATGCCGCCAGTCACGTAAGCCAGTTTTTGTGCCATCTCTCTCTCCTTCAGAGGGCTGTCTCAGGCCCTTGGTGGTTTGCTTGAATCCAGTGTCCGGCGCCCGCCGCGGGACGCCGGATCGGGGGCGCCGGCCGGCGCCCCCGCTGCCTTGCTCAGCGCTCGACGGCCAGCGCCACGCCCATGCCGCCGCCGATGCACAGCGCGGCCAGGCCCTTCTTGGCGTCGCGGCGCTGCATCTCGTGCAGCAGCGTCACCAGCACGCGGCAGCCCGAGGCGCCGATGGGGTGGCCGATGGCGATGGCGCCGCCGTTGACGTTGACCTTGGCCGGGTCCACGCCCAGTTCCTTGTTCACGGCGCAGGCCTGCGCGGCGAAGGCTTCATTGAGCTCGAACAGGTCCACGTCACCGACTTGCCAGCCGGCGCGCTCCAGCGCCTTGCGCGAGGCCGGCACCGGGCCCATGCCCATGGTGGCCGGGTCCAGGCCGCTGGTGCCGAAGCTCTTGATGCGCGCCAGCGGCTTGAGGCCCAGCTGCTGCGCCTTGGCCGCCGACATCACCATCACGGCGGCGGCACCGTCGTTGATGCCCGAGGCGTTGCCCGCGGTCACGCTGCCGGCCTTGTCGAAGGCGGGGCGCAGGCCGGCCAGGGCTTCGGCGTTGGTCTTCTTGTTGATGAACTCGTCGGTGTCGAACACCAGCGGGTCACCCTTGCGCTGCGGGATCGAGACCGGAACGATCTCATCCTTGAAGCGGCCGGCTTCCTGCGCGGCGGTGGCCTTCTGCTGGCTGGCCAGGGCCAGGGCGTCCTGCTGCTCGCGGCTGATCTCGTACTGCTTGGCCACGTTCTCGGCCGTGATGCCCATGTGGTACTTGTTGTACACGTCCCACAGGCCGTCGTTGATCATGGTGTCGACCATCTTCCAGTCGCCCATGCGCTGGCCGTCGCGGCTGCCCATCAGCACGTGCGGGCTGGCGCTCATGTTCTCCTGGCCGCCGGCGATGACGATGTCGCTGTCGCCCCAGGCGACGGCCTGCGCGGCCAGCATCACGGCCTTGAGGCCGGAGCCGCACACGGCGTTGATGGTCAGCGCCGGCGTCTCCTTGGCGATGCCCGCCTTCATCATCGCCTGGCGCGCGGGGTTCTGGCCCGCGCCGGCGGCCAGCACCTGGCCCATGATGACTTCACCGATCTGGTCGGGCTTGACGCCCGTCTTCTCCAGCAGGGCCTGGATGACCACGGCGCCCAGCTCCGGAGCCGGGGTCTTGGCCAGCGTGCCGCCGAACTTGCCCACGGCGGTGCGGGCTGCGGCGACGATGACGATGTCGGTCATGCTTATCTCCTCTTTGTCAAGGTCGGGGTAAAAAACGGCGCTGCTCCCGCGGCTCAGGCCTTCTGCTTCACGTAGCGCCCGGGGGCGGGCTCAATGGGCTTGTAGCTCTTGTTGCCCTGCGCCTTGGGCGCGGCAACCTCCTTGCCACCATGGGGCTTGAGCCAGTCGCTCCAGTCGCTCCACCAGCTGCCCGGGTGCTCGGTGGCCGACTCCAGCCACTTGGCGGGGTCGCCCGCGAGCTGCTCGTTGGTCCAGTAGCTGCGCTTCTTCTTCTGCGGCGGGTTGATCACGCCGGCGATGTGGCCCGAGGCGCCCAGCACATAGCGCTTGGGCCCCGAAAGGAGCTGGGTGCTGGCGTAGGCGGATTCCCAGGGCACGATGTGGTCCTCGCGCGAGCCGTAGATGTACACCGGTGCCTCGATGCGCGAGAGGTCCACCTTCTCGCCGCACACGCTCAGGGCGCCCGGGATGCGCAGCTTGTTCTCCAGGTAGGTATTGCGCAAGTACCAGCAGAACATGGGCCCGGGCAGGTTGGTGCTGTCGGAGTTCCAGTACAGCAGGTCGAAGGGCGGCGGCGCCTCGCCCTTGAGATAGTTGCCCACCACGTAGTTCCACACCAGGTCGTTGGGGCGCAGGAAGCTGAAGGTGGTGGCCAGCTCCTTGCCGCCCAGCAGCCCCGGGCCGTTGGGCGCCTTCTCGCCGATGGTCATCTCGCGCAGCCGCACGCCGGCCTCGTCGATGAACAGGTCCAGCACCCCGGTGTTGCTGAAGTCCAGCAGCGTGGTCAGCAGCGTGACGCTGGCCGCGGGCTGCTCGCCGCGCGCGGCCAGCACCGCCAGCGCGGTGGACAAGATGGTGCCGCCCACGCAGAAGCCCAGCGCATTGAGCTGCTCCTTGCCGCTGATCTGCTGCACCACGCGGATGGCGCGGATCACGCCCCGCTCCACGTAGTCGTCCCAGGTCTTGCCGGCAATGGAGGCGTCCGGGTTGCGCCAGCTGACCACGAACACGCGGTGGCCCTGCGCCACGGTGTAGCGGATCACGCTGTTGTCGGGCTGCAGGTCCAGGATGTAGTACTTGTTGATGCACGGCGGCACGAACAGGAAGGGCTTCTCGAACACCTTATCCGTCAGCGGCTTGTACTCCAGCAGCTGGAACAGCTCGTTCTCGTAGACCACGGTGCCCTCGGTGGTGGCGACGTTCTTGCCCACCTCGAACACGCTCTCGTCGGTCTGCGACACATGGCCCTGCCGGATGTCGTGCCAAAGCTGCTGCAGGCCCTGCGTGATGCTTTCGCCCTTGGTCTCCAGCGCCTTGCGCTGCGCCTCGGGATTGAGCGCCAGGAAGTTGCTTGGGCTCGCGGCGTCGATCCACTGCTGCACCGCGAAGCGGACTCGCGCCTTGGCCTTGGCATCGCCCTCGATGGACTCGGCCATCTGCATCAGCGTGCGGGCATTGAGCAGGTACACCTGCGCCAAGTAGGAGGCGGCCGGGTTCTTGGCCCAGTCCTCGGCCGAGAACCGGCGGTCACCCAGCTGCGTCGGCTGCGCCTGGCCATCGGGCTGCAGGCGGCCCAGGGTCTGGTTCCACAGCGCGGTCGCCTGATTGAGGTATTCGCCCTGCAGCTTGGTCATGGCCTGCACCGGCAGGTTCAGCCCGGACATGGTGCGCAGGGCGTCCGAGATGGCTGCGCTCAGTGCCGAAGCGTTGTCGCCAAACTGCTGCAACGTGGGAATGGGGTTGAGTGTCATGCTCGTCTCCTCAGGACTTTTTTCACGAAAACCGCTGCTGTGTAGCGTTGTAGGCCCCGCGTCTTACCGCATCATGACAACTGTTTTCATTCTACGAAATACGTCATTCTGCGTAAGCGCGGGTTTGTCCTATGTACTTGGTGGCTCTGGGATGGCTGTACGTGGTGTTGATGATGGCCGTGGCCGAGGCCATGGCGCCCAGCGGCACGGTGCTGGGGGCCGTCTTCACCTTCCTGCTGTATGGCGTGCTGCCGCTGTCCATCGTGCTGTACCTCATGGGCACGCCGGCACGGCGCCAGGCGCGCCGGCGCGCCGAGGCGCTAGCCGAGCCAGACCGCGGCAGCCTGCCGTCCGGTGACCCGGTCGCGCCGGAACGAAAAGAACCTTGAAGCATCCGCTGCCGTGCACCACTGTCCGCCGCTGATCTGACGCAGACCTGCCATTTCGAGCCGCCGCCGCGCCAGCGCCGGCAGGTCGGCCAGCCAGCGCGCACTGCCGTCATCGCGAGGCCGTGACACGAAGGCCGGATCACCCGCGGCCGGATCGACGCCGAAGCCGCGCAGCACGTCGGCGCCCACCTCGAACTGCGCCGGGCCGATGCAGGGCCCCAGCCAGGCCACCACGTCCTGCGGCGCGCATTGCGCCGCCGCGCACAGCTCGGACAGCGTGTTCTCCAGCACCCCGCCGGCCAGCCCGCGCCAGCCCGCATGCGCGGCGCCCACGGTGCGGCCATTGAGGGCGGCAAACAGCACCGGCAGGCAGTCCGCGACCTGCACCACGCAGGCCACGCCGCGCTCGCTGGTGACGGCGGCGTCGGCCTCGGGCGGCACTTGCGCCGTGGCCCGCGCATCCGCCAGGCTCACCCGCAACACCCGCGTGCCGTGCACCTGGCGCAGCCAGGCCGGCACGGCGCCCAGGGCCGCCGTGAAGCGGGCCCGGTTCTCGGCCACGGCGGCCGGGTCATCCCCCACCGCGTCACCCAGGTTGCAGCTGTGCCAGGGTGCGGCGCTGACGCCGCCGGCGCGCGTGCTCATGAGCGCGCTCACATTGGCCGGCGCCGGCCACTGCGGCCTCATCACGCCCTGCAGGGCCTCACTCGGCATCGGGGCAAGCGGAGGGCTGCGTCTTGGAGAAGGCGTCGAGCTGCATGCAGGTCTCGAACACGCGCATCACGGTGGGCACGTGATCGAGGCGGCATTCGAAACGCTGGGCGTTGAAGATCTGCGGCACCAGCACGCAGTCGGCCAGGGTCGGCGTGTCGCCATGGCAGAAGCGGCCGGTGGCGGGATGGTTCGCGAGCTGGCGCTCCACCGTCTCCAGCCCGGTTTCGACCCAGTGCCGGTACCAGCGGTTCTTTTCTTCCTCGCCGACCTTGAGCGAGCGCACCAGGTAGCGCAGCACGCGCAGGTTGTTGAGCGGGTGGATCTCGCAGGCGATGTCCTGCGCCAGGGCCCGCACGCGGGCGCGCCCGAGCGGATCGGCCGGCAGCAGCGGGGGCTGCGGGTGGGTCTCGTCGAGGTACTCGATGATGGCCATCGACTGCGTCAGCGTCGCATCGCCATCCTTGAGCAGCGGCACCAGCCGCGATGCCGACACGGCGCCGTAGGACTCGCCGAACTGCTCGCTCTTGGCCAGATGCACCGGCTTGTATTCATAGGCCAGGCCCTTGAGGGCCAGCGCAATGCGCACGCGGTACGAGGCTGAGGAGCGGAAGTAGTTGTACAGCTGCATGTCTGACGTCTAACGTAACTGCGAGATTGCGGGATTGACGCAGCGCAGCATAAACCTGCGCGAGCGCGTTCGGGCATGGCGTGAACCCTGCACCACGCCCGGGGCCTCGGAGGGCCACGCTAAACTCAGCCTATGCTTTTGTCCGAGCGCAGCAGGATCCAGCACTGCCCCGCCTGCGGTAGCCATGTGCAATACCGCATTCCACCTGATGACAACCGGGAACGCGCGGTGTGTCCGGCCTGCAGCCGCATCCACTACGAGAACCCGCTCAACGTCGTCGGCACCCTGCCGACCTGGAACGACCAGGTGCTGCTGTGCCTGCGCAACATCGAGCCCAGGCGCGGCTTCTGGACGCTGCCGGCGGGCTTCATGGAGCTGGGCGAAACCACTTCCCAGGGCGCGCTGCGCGAGACGGCCGAAGAAGCCGGCGCCCATATCGAGCTCGGGCCGCTGTTCAGCGTCATGAACGTGCGCCAGGTCGGCCAGGTCCACCTGTATTACCTGGCCCAACTGCAGGACACCACCTTCGACCCCGGCCCCGAGACCATCGAGGCGCGCCTGTTCAGCGAGGCCGACATCCCCTGGGACCAGATCGCCTTCCGCACCGTGCGCGAGACGCTCAAGCGCTATTTCGAGGACCGCAAGCACGGCCAGTTCGGGCTGCATACCGCAGATATCGAATAAGCGGTGGGCGCGGGCACGCGCCCTGCTGTGCATGAAAAACGCGCCGCAATGACGGCGCGTTTTTCATGGTGAGCCGTAACGGCCCCGCGCCGGTGTGGCGCGGGACTGTCGTCGCTCAGCGCTTCTGCGGCGGCAGGTCCGTGCAGGTGCCGTGGGCCACTTCCGCAGCCATGCCGATGCTCTCGCCCAGCGTCGGGTGCGGGTGGATGGTCTTGCCGATGTCCACCTCGTCCGCGCCCATCTCGATGGCCAGCGCGATCTCGCCGATCATGTCGCCGGCATGCGTGCCGACGATGCCGCCGCCCAGGATGCGGTGCGTCTCGGCATCGAAGAGGAGCTTCGTGAAACCCTCGTCGCGGCCGTTGGCGATGGCGCGGCCGGAGGCCGTCCAGGGGAACAGGCCCTTCTTCACCTTGACGCCACGCTGCTTGGCCTCGTCCTCGGTCAGGCCCACCCAGGCCACCTCGGGGTCGGTATAGGCCACGCTGGGGATCACCCGCGCATCGAAGCGCGCATGCTCGTCGCCCGAAGCCACCTCGGCCGCCACGTGCGCCTCGTGCACCGCCTTGTGCGCCAGCATGGGCTGGCCGACGATGTCGCCGATGGCGAAGATGTGCGGCACGTTAGTGCGCATCTGCACGTCCACCGGGATGAAGCCGCGGTCGGTCACCACCACGCCGGCGTTCTCGGCGCCGATCTTCTTGCCGTTGGGCGTGCGGCCCACGGCCTGCAGCACGAGGTCGTACATCCCTTCGCTCTTGGCGCCGTCCAGCCCCTCGAACTGCACCCGGATGCCGTCGGCCGTGGCTTCGGCGCCCACCGTCTTCGTCTTCAACATGATGTTGTCGAAGCGAGGGGCGTTCATCTTCTGCCACACCTTGACGAGGTCGCGATCGGCGCCCTGCATCAGGCCGTCGAGCATCTCCACCACGTCCAGGCGTGCGCCCAGCGTGGAGTACACGGTGCCCATCTCCAGGCCGATGATGCCGCCGCCGACGACCAGCATCTTCTTGGGCTGCTGGCGCAGCTGCAGCGCCCCGGTGCTGTCCACGATGCGCGGGTCATCGGGCAGGAACGGCAGCCGCACCGCCTGCGAGCCGGCGGCGATGATGCAGTTCTTGAAGCGGATGACCTTCTCGCCGCCGGTGCGCTCCTGGCCCTCGCCGCCGGTTTCCAGCACCTTGACGTGGTGCGGGTCCACGAAGTTGCCGTAGCCACGCACGATGGTGACCTTGCGCATCTTGGCCATCGCGCCCAGGCCGCCGGTGAGCTTGCCCACGACCTTGGACTTGTGGGCGCGCATCTTGTCGATGTCCACCGTCGGCTCGGCGAAGGTGACGCCCAGGTCGGCGAAGTGCTTGACCTCGTCCATCACCGCGGCGACGTGCAGCAAGGCCTTGGACGGGATGCAGCCCACGTTCAGGCACACGCCGCCCAGGGTGGCGTAGCGCTCGACCAGGACCACCTTCAGCCCCAAGTCGGCGGCGCGGAAGGCGGCGGAGTAGCCGCCCGGGCCGGCACCGAGCACGAGCATGTCGCACTCGAGGTCGGCCGTGCCGGAGAAGGTGGCGGCATTGGGAGCGGGCGCCACGGGCGCCGCCTTCGGGAAGGCTTGCTCCTGTCCCTTGGAGTAGGACTCGGGCGCAGTCGGCTGCGCCGGGGCCGGTGCGGCGGCGGCCGGTGCCCCGGCGGCGGCGCCCTCGGCCTCCAGCATCAGGATCAGCGAGCCTTCGCTGACCTTGTCGCCCAGATTGACCTTGAGCTCCTTGACGGTGCCGGCGTGCGAGGACGGGATCTCCATGGAGGCCTTGTCCGACTCCACGGTGATGAGGCTTTGCTCCTCCTTCACCGTGTCGCCGGGCTTGACCAGCACCTCGATGACCGCGACGTCCTTGAAATCGCCGATGTCGGGAACCTTGACTTCGATCAGTGCCATGTCGTCGGTTCCTTTACAGCAGCACGCGGCGGAAGTCCGCCAGGATCTGGCACAGGTACGCGTTGAAGCGCGCGGCGGCGGCACCGTCCACGGCGCGGTGGTCCCACGACAGCGACAGCGGCAGCGTCAGGCGCGGCACGAACTGCTTGCCGTCCCACTTCGGTTCCATCGTGCTCTTGCACACGCCCAGGATCGCCACTTCCGGCGCGTTGATGATGGGCGTGAAGTAGCGCCCGCCGATGCCGCCCAGCGAGGAGATGCTGAAGCAGCCGCCGGTCATGTCAGCCGGGCCGAGCTTGCCGTCGCGGGCCTTCTTGGCCAGCTCCGACATCTCCTGGCTGATCTGCAGCACGCCCTTCTTGTCGGCGTCCTTGATCACCGGCACCACCAGGCCGTTGGGCGTGTCGGCGGCGAAGCCGATGTGGAAGTACTGCTTGAGCACCACCTGGTCGCCGTCGAGCGAGGCGTTGAACTCGGGGAACTTCTTGAGCGCGGCCACGGTGGCCTTGATCAGGAAGGCCAGCATCGTCACCTTGACGCCGGACTTCTCGTTCTCCTTGTTGAGCTGCACGCGGAAGGCTTCGAGCTCGGTGATGTCGGCATCGTCGTGGTTCGTGACGTGGGGGATCACGACCCAGTTGCGGTGCAGGTTGGCACCGCTGATCTTCTTGATGCGCGATAGGTCCTTGCGCTCGACGGGGCCGAACTTGGCGAAGTCCACCTGCGGCCAGGGCAGCAGGCCCGGGAAGGCGCCGCCGGCGGCCGCGGCGGGCGCCTTGGCGGCGGCCGCCTTGGTCTGCGCCGTGCCGGCCATCACGGCCTTGACGAAGTTCTGCAGGTCGTCCTGGGTGATGCGGCCCTTGGGGCCACTGCCCTTGACCTCTTCCAGCGGCACGCCCAGCGCGCGGGCCTGCAGCCGGATCGAGGGCGAGGCGTGCGGCAGGTTGCCCTTGGGCGCCGTGGGCTCGTGCGCGGGCAGCGCCGCCGTCGGCGACGTGCGCGTGCCCGCAGGCGCCAGGTCGGGCGCGACCACGGTGGCCGACGACGGGGCCGGTGCGGCCGCCGCCGGGGCCGCGGCAGCCGGCGCGGGTGCCGGGGCGGCGGCGCCGCCGGCGCCCTCCAGGATCACGAGCAGCGAGCCCTCGTTGACCTTGTCGCCCAGCTTCACCAGCACTTCCTTGACGGTGCCGGCGTGCGAGGACGGGATCTCCATGGAGGCCTTGTCGGACTCCACGGTGATCAGGCTCTGCTCGACCTTGACCTGGTCGCCGGGCTTGACGAAGACCTCGATCACGGCGACGTCCTTGAAGTCGCCGATGTCGGGCACCTTCACCTCGATCCGGCCGCCGCCGGCGGCCGGCGCGGGGGCCGCGGCCGCGGGCGTGGGCGCCGCGGAGGGTGCGGGCTGCTGCGCCACGGCCGGCGCCGCGGGCGCCGGCGCCGGGGCGGCGGCTGCGGCCGCGCCGGTCTCCACGCGCATCACCAGCGAGCCTTCGCTCACCTTGTCGCCGATCTTGGTGAGCAGTTCCTTGACCACGCCGGCGTGCGACGAGGGGATCTCCATGGAGGCCTTGTCGCTCTCCACCGTGATCAGGCTCTGCTCGGCTTGCACCGTGTCACCGGGCTTGACCAGCACCTCGATCACCGCCACGTCCTTGAAGTCCCCGATATCCGGGACCAACACATCCACCAATGCCATGGGGAATATCTCCGTTTGTTGTTGTGCGGCGCCGCGTCAGGCGTACAGCGGGTTGATCTTGTCGGCGTTGAGGCCGTACTTGGCGATGGCTTCGGCCACGGTGCGCGCCGGCAGCACGCCCTCGTCGGCCAGGGCCTTGAGCGCGGCCACGACGACGTAGTGGCGGTTGACCTCGAAGTGCTCGCGCAGCTTGTAGCGGAAGTCGCTGCGGCCGAAACCGTCGGTGCCCAGCACCTTGTAGCTGCGGCCCTTCGGGATGAAGGCGCGGATCTGCTCCGCGTAGTTCTTCATGTAGTCGGTCGAGGCGATCACCGGGCCGGCATGCGCGCCCAGCTGCTCGGTGACGTAGGCCACGCGCGGCTCGGCGGTCGGGTGCAGCAGGTTGTAGCGCTCGGCGTCCTGGCCGTCGCGGGCCAGCTCGTTGAAGCTCGGGCAGCTCCAGACGTTGGCGCCCACGCCCCAGTCGGCCTCCAGCAGCTTCTTGGCTTCCATCGACTCGCGCAGGATGGTGCCGCTGCCCAGCAGGTTGACCGTGACCTTGGCTTCGGCGGGCGCCTCCTCCAGCAGATACATGCCCTTGATGATCTGCTCCTCGGTGCCCGCCTTGAGACCGGGCATGGGGTAGTTCTCGTTGAGCAGCGTCAGGTAGTAGAAGACGTTGTCCTGCTTCTCGACCATGCGCTTGAGGCCGTGGTGCAGGATCACGCCGACTTCGTGCGCGAAGGTCGGGTCGTAGGAGATGCAGTTGGGGATGGTGCCGGCCAGGATGTGGCTGTGGCCATCCTCGTGCTGCAGGCCCTCGCCGTTGAGCGTGGTGCGCCCGGAGGTGCCGCCCAGCAGGAAGCCGCGCGCCTGCATGTCGCCCGCGGCCCAGGCCAGGTCGCCGATGCGCTGGAAGCCGAACATCGAGTAGTACACGAAGAACGGGACCATGATGCGGTTGTTCGTCGAGTACGACGTCGCCGCGGCGATCCACGAGCTCATGCCGCCCGCCTCGTTGATGCCTTCCTGCAGGATCTGGCCGGCCTTGTCCTCCTTGTAGTACATGACCTGGTCCTTATCGACCGGGGTGTACTGCTGGCCTGCCGGGTTGTAGATGCCGATCTGGCGGAACAGGCCTTCCATGCCGAAGGTGCGGGCCTCGTCCACCAGGATGGGCACCGCGCGCGGACCCACTTCCTTGTCGCGCAGCAGCTGCGTCAGGAAGCGCACGTAGGCCTGCGTGGTGCTGATCTCGCGGCCCTCGGCGGTGGGCTCCAGCACGGCCTTGAAGGTTTCCAGCGGCGGCACGGTCAGCTGCTCGTCGGCCTTGGTGCGGCGCTCGGGCAGGTAGCCGCCCAGCGCCTTGCGGCGCTCGTGGAGGTACTTCATCTCCGGCATGTCGTCGGAGGGCTTGTAGAACGGCACCTCCTCCAGCTTGTCGTCGGGGATGGGGATGTTGAAGCGGTCGCGCATGGCCCGGATGTCGTCCTCGGCCATCTTCTTGGTCTGGTGCGCGGTGTTCTTGCCCTCGCCGATCTTGCCCATGCCGTAGCCCTTGACGGTCTTGATCAGCAGCACCGTGGGCTGGCCCACCGTGTTCACGGCACGGTGGTAGGCGGCGAACACCTTCTGCGGGTCGTGGCCGCCGCGCTGCAGGCGCCAGATGTCGTCGTCGCTCATCTTGGACACCATCTCCAGCAGCTTGGGATGGCGGCCGAAGAAGTGCTTGCGCACGTAGGCGCCGTCGTTGGCCTTCATGGCCTGATAGTCACCGTCGAGGGTGTCCATCATGACCTTCTTGAGGATGCCTTCCTTGTCGCGCGCCAGCAGCGGGTCCCAGTAGCCGCCCCACAGCAGCTTGATCACGTTCCAGCCCGCGCCGCGGAACTCGCCTTCGAGCTCCTGCACGATCTTGCCGTTGCCGCGCACCGGGCCGTCCAGGCGCTGCAGGTTGCAGTTGACGACGAAGATCAGGTTGTCGAGCTTCTCGCGCGCGGCCAGGCCGATGGCGCCCAGGCTCTCGGGCTCGTCCATCTCGCCGTCGCCCAGGAACACCCAGACCTTGCGCTTGGAGGTGTCGGCGATGCCGCGCGCGTGCAGGTACTTCAGGAAGCGCGCCTGGTAGATCGCCATCAGCGGGCCCAGGCCCATGGACACCGTCGGGAACTGCCAGAACTCGGGCATCAGCTTCGGGTGCGGGTAGCTGGAGAGGCCCTTGCCGTCCACTTCCTGGCGGAAGTTCAGCAGCTGCTCCTCGCTGATGCGGCCTTCCAGGTAGGCGCGGGCGTAGATGCCGGGCGCCGAGTGGCCCTGGATGTAGAGCAGGTCGCCGCCGTGCTCGGGCGTGGCGGCATGCCAGAAGTGGTTGAAGCCCGCGCCCAGCATGGTCGCCAGCGAGGCGAAGCTGGAGATGTGGCCGCCCAGGTCGCCGCCGTCCGGGGGGTTGTGGCGGTTGGCGCGCACCACCATCGCCATGGCGTTCCAGCGCATGTAGGCGCGCAGTCGCTCCTCGATCTCGAGGTTGCCCGGACAGCGCTCTTCTTCCTGCGGCTCGATGGTGTTGACGTAGCCGGTGGTGGCGGAGAACGGCATGTCGATGCTGTTCTGGCGCGCGTGCTCCAGCAGCTGCTCCAGCAGGAAATGCCCGCGCTCGCGGCCTTCGCTTTCGATCACGGCCGACAGCGCGTCGAGCCATTCGCGGGTTTCCTGCGGGTCCTGGTCATTGGCCGCCGCACCGATGAACTGTTCAGGCAATGCCGACATGGGGTCTCCTCTTTGGGTGTCTGGCTAAAGGGTGGCGCAGTGTCGCACAGGCACTGCATTTTTCAAATAGTGCGTTGCACTTTCATAATGCGGAATATTGCTGCGGCGCGGCATGACCTGTCGCAGCGCTACCCTCCCCTGGGGCCTTGATAATTCGGAGGATGTCTGCCTCGCCGCCTTCTTCTGCCCGACCCGCGCCGGCTGTGCGCCGGCGCCTTTTCGGCCATTGGTGGCGCAGCCAATCGCCCTCGCGCCAGGACCGCTTCGTCACCGTCGGTCCGCTGGTGTCAGTGCTGCTGTTCCTGGCGGCAATCATTTCGGCCTTCTGGTATTTGCGGAACGAAGAGATCGAGCGCGAGACGGATTCGCTGCGGCGTGACACCGAGATCGCGCAGCAGCAGATCCAGTTGCGGCTCATCGACAGCCAGGAGCAACTGCTGCGCCTTGCGCGCGAGCTGGCCACGCGCACCGTGGACAGCCGCGGCTTCGAGGGCCAGGCACGCAGCTTTGCCGCCGAGCGGCCCGAGCTGACCCAATTGCTGTGGCTGGCGCCCAAGCGCCAGCTGCTGGGCCAGTGGCTGGCGCCGGGTCTGGAAGGCCTGACGCACAACGGCGGGCCCGACCCGTCGCTGCCGATGGAAGGGCGCCGCAGCGAGCCCGAGCGCGCCTTCAGCACCGCGCGCGACCTGCAGGCGCCCGTGTACTCGCGCTCGTTCCAGAACGCCGCGGGCGTGCCGGTGTTCCAGGTGCACGTGCCGCTGATCGACCGCAACGGCTTCGTGGGCTCGCTGGTGGCGGAGTACTCGGTGCAGGCGCTGGAGCGGCTGCTGGTGCCGGCGGAAGTGACGCGCCGCCATGCCATCACGGTGCTGGACGAGGCGGGCAACGAGCTCGCGGGCAACGGCGGCACGCCGGCTGGCGGCGCCGGCAAGCGCGCCACCATCGTCCACGACGTGCCGCTCACGCCCGCGGGCACGGGGCTGGTGCTGCGCGGCCAGGGCTGGCGCACCTCCATCGGCCTGATCAGCAACACGCTGTTCTGGATGGTGGTGGCGCTGTCGGTGCTGACGGTGTGGATGCTGCTGGGCGCATGGCGCCACATGCGCCGGCGCACGCAGATCCAGAACGCGCTGATCCAGGAGACCAATTTCCGCCGCGCCATGGAGAACTCCATGCTCACGGGCATGCGGGCCATGGACCTGCAGGGGCGCATCACCTACGTCAACCCGGCCTTCTGCGCCATGACGGGCTTCTCCGAGGCCGAGCTCATCGACCGCCGGCCGCCCTACCCGCACTGGCCGCCCGACCGCCTGGACGAGAACGCGCGCTTGCTGCGGCAGGAACTGCAGGGCCGCAGCCCCGCCGGCGGCGTGGAGGTCAAGGTCATGCGCAAGGACGGCTCGATGTTCGACGCGCGCATGTACGTCTCGCCGCTGATCGACCCCAAGGGCCAGCAGACGGGCTGGATGACCTCGATGACCAACATCACCGAGGCCAAGCGCATCCGCGACCAGCTCTCGGCCTCGCACGAGCGCTTCACCACCGTGCTGGAAGGGCTGGACGCGGCCGTGTCGGTGCTGTCGGTGGAGCAGAGCGAGCTGCTGTTCGCCAACCGCTCCTACCGGCTGTGGTTCGGCGCCGACGCGCGCGGCCACGCGCTGCTGGCGGGCACCTCGGCGCAGCCGGGCGTGGTGGAGGATTCGGTGGACACCTTCGGCGGGCTGCCGGTGCAGGAGCTGACCCAGGCCGGCTCCGACCCGCGCGAGGTCTTCGTGGAGTCGCTGCAGAAGTGGTTCGACGTGCGCTCGCGCTACCTGCAGTGGACCGACGGCCGGCTGGCGCAGATGCTCATCGCCACCGACATCACCGCGCGCCACCAGGCCGAGGAGCAGCAGCGGCTGCAGGCGGAGAAGGCGCAGGTCACCAGCCGCCTGGTGACCATGGGCGAGATGGCCAGCTCGGTGGCTCACGAGCTGAACCAGCCGCTGACGGCCATCGCCAACTACTGCAGCGGGATGGTGTCGCGCGTGCAGTCCGACGCCATCGGCAAGGACGACCTGATCGCGGCGCTGCGGAAGACCGCGCGCCAGGCCGAGCGCGCCGGGCAGATCATTCACCGCATCCGCGCCTTCGTGAAGAAGAGCGAGCCGCAACGCCAGGCGGCGCAGGCGCGCGCCATCATCGAGGACGCGGTGGACCTGGCCGGCATCGAGCTGCGCCGGCGCCACGTGCAGATCCACACCTACGTGGCGCAGCGGCTGCCCACGCTGATGGTGGACCCGATCCTCATCGAGCAGGTCGTGCTCAACCTGCTCAAGAACGCGGCCGAGGCCATCGACATGGCCAAGCTGCCGCCGGCGCGGCGCCACATCGAGCTGCGCGTCGTGCCGCGCCACACCGCCGAGGAGGGCGGCGTGATCGAGTTCAGCGTCACCGACAAGGGCCCGGGCATGAAGGAGGAGGTACTGGGCCGCATGTTCGAAGCCTTCTTCTCGACCAAGGCCGAGGGCCTGGGCATCGGGCTGTCGCTGTGCCGCTCCATCATCGAGTCGCACCGCGGCAGGATGCGCGCGGAGAACATTTACAATGGAAACGCTGTCGTGGGCTGCCGCTTCTCGTTCACCCTGCCGGTCGAGCCGGGCGCACGCATCGAGCCGGCGGCACCTTCGGCGTCCGATTCCAACACAACGACCGAGACAACCAGCCCATGAGCCTGATTCCCAAGAAAGGCACCGTGTACGTCGTCGACGATGACGAGGCGGTGCGCGATTCGCTGCAGTGGTTGCTGGAAGGCAAGGACTACCGCGTCAAGTGCTTTGACTCGGCCGAATCCTTCCTCTCCCGTTTCGACCCGCGCGAGGTGGCCTGCCTCATCGCCGACATCCGCATGGAAGGCATGAGCGGCCTGGAGCTGCAGGACCGGCTCCTGGAGCGCCGCAGCCCGCTGCCGGTGGTGTTCATCACCGGCCATGGCGACGTGCCCATGGCCGTCACGACCATGAAGAAGGGCGCGATGGACTTCATCGAAAAGCCCTTCAAGGAAGAGGAGCTGCTGTCGCTGGTGGAGCGCATGCTGGAGCAGGCGCGCAACACCTTCAGCCAGCACCAGGAGCAGGCCAGCCGCGACGCCTTGCTGTCGCGCCTGACCACGCGCGAGAGCCAGGTGCTGGAGCGCATCGTCGCGGGCCGGCTCAACAAGCAGATCGCCGACGACCTGGGCATCAGCATCAAGACGGTGGAGGCGCACCGCGCCAACATCATGGAAAAGCTCAACGCCAACACCGTGGCCGACCTGCTCAAGATCGCGCTGGGCGCGCACAGCAAGACGGCCTGACCTTCTTCAGCAACCCCCGGGGGCCGCGGCATGCGGCCCTTTTTCTTTCAGTCTTCCAGGAGTGTCCTCACCATGACCGCGCAGCTGATTGACGGCGTCGCCCTCTCGCGCCAGATCCGCACCGAGCTTGCCCAGCGCGCCGCCGCCCTCACCAGCCGCGGCCACACGCCGGGGCTGGCCGTGATCCTGGTGGGCGACAACCCGGCCTCGCAGGTGTACGTGCGCAACAAGGTCAAGGCCTGCCACGACACCGGGCTGCACTCGGTGCTGGAGCAGTACCCCGCCTCCATGAGCGAGGCCGAGCTGCTGGCGCGCGTGCGCGCATTGAATGAGGACGCATCCATCCACGGCATCCTGGTGCAGCTGCCGCTGCCCGCCCACATCGACGCGCACAAGGTCATCGAGACCATCTCCCCGCTCAAGGACGTGGACGGCTTCCACGTGGCCAGCGCCGGCGCGCTGATGGTGGGCCAGGAAGGCTTCAAGCCCTGCACGCCCTACGGCTGCATGCAGATGCTCAAGGCCATCGGCTGCGATCCGCGCGGCAAGCACGCGGTGGTGATCGGGCGCAGCAACATCGTGGGCAAGCCCATGGCGATGCTGCTGCTGCAGGCCAACGCCACCGTCACGGTGTGCCACAGCGCCACGCCGGACCTGGCGCAGCACACGCGCCAGGCCGACATCGTGGTGGCGGCCGTGGGCAAGCGCAACGTGCTGACGGCCGACATGGTCAAGCCCGGCGCGGTGGTCATCGACGTGGGCATGAACCGCAACGACGAGGGCAAGCTCTGCGGCGACGTGGACTTCGACGGCGTGCGCGAGGTCGCGTCCTGGATCACCCCGGTGCCGGGAGGGGTCGGCCCGATGACCATCACAATGCTGCTGGTCAACACCGTCGAGGCCGCCGAGCGCGTTGCCGCCGCGGCCTGAGCCCAGCAAGCAAAAAAGCCATGGGCCGGCGCGGGTGGGCGCCGTGGCCGCGATATCTTGTGTTGACCCCTTCAGTCACCACCTGCGCGGCTTCACCAGTCCGCCTGCCAGCCCATGACCAATCCGCTGCTCGACACTCCCTCTTCCCAGCTTCCGGCCTTCGACCGCATCCGACCCGAGCATGTGAGCCCGGCCGTCGATGAGCTGCTGGCGCAGGCCGGCACGGCGCTGGAGCGCGCCGTGGGGCCGGAAGTGCCGGCCGACTACGACGCCATGTCGGCCGTGCTGGACGTGGCCACCGAGCGCCTGGGCCGCTCCTGGGGCGCGGTGGGCCATCTCAACCACGTGGCCGACACGCCCGAGCTGCGCGCGGCCTACAACGAGAACCTGCCCAAGGTCACCGAGTTCTACACGCGCCTGGGTGCCGACGAGCGGCTTTACGCCAAGTACAAGGCCATCGCCCAGAGCCCGGCCGCTGCAGAGCTCAGCACGCCGCGGCGCAAGGCGCTGTCCAATGCCATGCGTGACTTCGTGCTCTCCGGCGCCGAGCTGCAGGGCGCGGCCAAGGAGCGCTTCGCGCAGATCCAGGAGCGCCTGGCCGAGCTGTCGCAGAAGTACAGCGAGCATGTGCTGGACGCCACCGACAAGTTCGCGCTCTACGCCAGCGAGGAACAGCTCGACGGCGTGCCCGAGGACGTCAAGGCCGCCGCGCGCGCCGCGGCGCAGGCCGAGAGCAAGGACGGCCACAAGATCACGCTGCACTTCCCGAGCTACTTCCCGGTGATGCAGTACGGCACCAACCGCGAGCTGCGCCGCCAGCTCTACACCGCCTACGCCACCCGCGCCAGCGAGCAGGGGCCGGCCGAGCGCGACAACAGCGCGCTCATGACCGAGATCCTGCAACTGCGCCAGGAAGAGGCCGAGCTGCTGGGCTACCGCAGCTTCGCCGAGCTGTCGCTGGTGCCCAAGATGGCCGACAGCCCGCAGCAGGTGGTGGACTTCCTGCGCGACCTCGCCCGCCGCGCCCGCCCCTACGCCGAGAAAGACCTGCAGGAGCTGCGCGAGTTCGCGGCCAAGGAACTGGACCTGCCCGACCTGCAGGCCTGGGACGCGGCCTTCGCCAGCGAGAAGCTCAAGGAGGCGCGCTACGCCTTCAGCGACCAGGAGGTGAAGCAGTACTTCACCGAGCCGAAGGTGCTGGAGGGGTTGTTCCGCATCATCGAGACGCTGTTCGAGGTGGCGATCCGTCCCGACCAGGCACCGACCTGGAACCCCGACGTGCGCTTCTTCCGCGTCGAGCGCGGCGGCCAGCTCATCGCCCAGTTCTACCTCGACCCCTACGCCCGTCCCGGCAAGCGCCCCGGCGCCTGGATGGACGACGTGCGCGGCCGCTGGCAGCGCCCGGAAGGCGGGCTGCAGACGCCGGTGGCGCACCTGGTGTGCAACTTCGCGCCGCCGGTGGGCGGCAAGCCCGCGCTGCTCACGCACGACGACGTCATCACCCTCTTCCACGAGTTCGGCCATGGCCTGCACCACATGCTCACGCAGGTGGCGGACCTGGGCGTCTCGGGCATCTCCGGCGTGGAATGGGACGCCGTGGAGCTGCCCAGCCAGTTCATGGAGAACTTCGCCTGGGAGTGGGAAGTGGTGCAACGCCTCACGGCCCACGTGGACACCGGCGAGCCGCTGCCGCGCGCGCTCTACGACAAGATGCTCGCGGCCAAGAACTTCCAGAGCGGCATGGCGACGCTGCGGCAGGTGGAGTTCGCGCTCTTTGACATGCGCATCCACTCCGAGGCCGGCGCGCCGCAGCGCATCCAGCAGATCCTGGACGAGGTGCGGCAGGAAGTGGCGGTGCTGATCCCGCCCTCCTTCAACCGCTTCCAGCACGCCTTCTCGCACATCTTTGCCGGCGGCTACTCGGCGGGCTACTACAGCTACAAGTGGGCCGAGGTGCTCAGCGCCGACGCCTGGAGCGCCTTCGAGGAGGCCGGCGTGTTCGACACCGAGACGGGCCGCCGCCTGCGCCGCGAGATCCTGGAAGCCGGCGGCAGCCGTCCGGCGATGGACAGCTTCAAGGCTTTCCGCGGGCGCGAGCCGCAGATCGACGCGCTGCTGCGCCACCAAGGCATGGCGGGCTGATCCGCCTCCGGGGCCGTCACCGCGGCGGCCCGGCTGGGCTCTGTCCGGCCGCGCGGCTGCGCGGCTGCCTTAACGGCAGTACGGCCGCTGGCGCCATCAGGCCGGCATTGTGAACGCCAGGTTCACATTGAAGTCCCGTCAAGCCACTGAGTGACCCTACTGTTATCCCCAGTGTGACAATCCCGGATTCTTGCGATCAGCCGGCCGCCGGCCTCACTCGGGGCGCAGGCCCGGCTTGGGCAGCAGCCGGCCCCATTTCTCGCTCTCCGCCTGCAGCAAGGCCGTGAAGTCGGTCGTGGACAGCAGCTCGGCGCCCTCCTGGCGCAGCGCTTCGCGCACGGCGCTGTTGTCCAGCGCCTTGGCCAGCGCCGCGCTCAGCGGCGCCGTGATCTCGGGCGGCGTGCCGCGCGGCGCCAGCAGGCCGTAGGCCGGCGCGCATTCGTAGCCCTTGATGCCGGCCTCGGCCAGCGTGGGGCTGCCGGGCAGCGCCGCGCTGCGGCGCGCCCCCGTGACGCCCAGGGCGCGCAGCCGCCCGCTCTCCAGCTGCGGCAGCACCGGCGGCAGGGCGCTGAACATCAGGTCCACCTGGCCCGACAGCAGCTCGGTGAGCGCCGGGGCCAGGCCCTTGTAGGGCACATGCTGCAGCTTCACGCCGGCGAGCTCCTGCAGCAGCTCGCCCGCGAGGTGGCCGGCGCTGCCCACGCCGGTGGAGGCATAGGCCAGCCGCACCGAGCCGAAGCGGGCATGCATGAGCAGGTCCGGCACGTTGTGGATCGGGCTGGCGGCCGGCACCAGCAGCACCAGCGGCTGGCTGGCCACCGGGCCCAGCGCGACGAAATCGCCGCTGCGCGTGCTGCCCCGCCCCGCCGCGACCGCCTGCATCGCCAGCGTGCCGCTGTGCGCCAGCAGCAGCGTGTGGCCATCGGGCGCGGCGCGTGCCACCGACTCCAGGCCCACCGCACCGGCGCGCGGCTCCACCACCACCGGCACGCCCAGTTGCTGGCTCAACTGCCCGGCCAGCGCCCGCGCCAGCGCCTCGCCGCTGCCGGTGGTGGTGACCACCAGGCGGATCGTGCGTGATGCGGCGGCGCCCTGCGCGCTCGACAGCGCCGGCAGCGGCAGCAACGCCGCCAGCCCGGCCTGCAGCAGCCGGCGCCGTGCCGGCTGAATCCCCAGCCCCATGCCCAGACCTCGTTATGCAAGCACTTCAGTCTAGGAAGCGGCATCGGGCGTGCCGTTGTGGCGATTACGCATCCCCGCGCCGGCGGCGCGGAGCCCGGGCCTTCAGCGCGCCAGCACCTGCGGATTCACCGGCGTGGGCGGCACGCCGCCGGTGAGCGCGGCGATCAGGTTGTCCGCCGCCAGGTCGGCCATGGCGCGCCGCGTGGCGACGGTGGCGCTGGCGATGTGCGGCGTGAGCACCACGTTGCGCAGCGCCAGCAGCGCCGGGTGCACCCGGGGCTCGCCCTCGAACACGTCCAGCCCCGCCGCCGCGATGCGGCCCTCGCGCAGCGCCTGCGCCAGCGCGGCGTCGTCCACCACGCCGCCGCGCGCGATGTTGGTGAGCGTGGCCGTGGGCTTCATCCGCGCCAGCTCCGCCGCGCCGATGGAGTGGTGCGTGGCCGGCGCGTAGGGCACCACGACCACGAGATGGTCCGACTCGCGCAGCAGCGTCTCCTTGTCCACGTAGCGGGCGCCCAGCGGCGCCTCCTGCTCGGCCGGGAGGCGGCTGCGGTTGTGGTAGACCACCTTCATGCCGAAGCCCAGGGCCCCGCGCCGGGCGATGCCCTGCCCGATGCGGCCCATGCCCAGGATGCCCAGCGTGGCGCCGTGGATGTCGCTGCCGGCGAACATGTCGTAGGCCCAGCGGTCCCAGCGGCCTTCGCGCAGGAAGCGCTCGGACTCGGTGATGCGCCGGGCGGTGGCCATCATCAGCGCGAAGCCGAAGTCGGCCGTGGTCTCGGTCAGCACGTCGGGCGTGTTGCTCACCAGCACGCCGCGCGCGCTGCAGGCCGCGACGTCGATGTTGTTGTAGCCCACGGCCATGTTGCACACGGCACGCAGCTGCGGATGCGCGTCCAGCAGTGCGGCGTCGATGCGCTCGCTCAGCGTCACGAAGGCGCCCGCCTTGCCCTGCAGCCGGGCCGTGAGCTCCTCGGGGGAATGGATGTGGTCCTCGGGGTTGTCCTCCACCTCGAAGTGCTGCGCCAGGCGCTGCACGACCTCGGGGAACACCTTGCGCGCCACCAGCACGGCGGGCTTGTCGGACATGGCTTGTCTCCTGGTTGAGTCGGTGTCAGTGGAACCAGATCAGGGTCAGCAGCGCGAACAGCGGCAGCAGCACGGCGCCCGACCACAGCATGTAGCCGAAGAAGCTGGGCATGCGGATGCCGCGGTCCTCGGCGATGGCCTTGACCATGAAATTGGGCGCGTTGCCGATGTAGCTGTTGGCGCCCATGTAGACCGAGCCGGCCGAGATAGCGGCCAGCGTGGGCGCCAGCGCGTTCATCAGCACCTGCGCGTCGCCGCCGGCCAGGTTGAAGAACACCAGGTACGTGGGCGCGTTGTCCAGGAAGCTGCTGAGCACGCCGGTGAACCAGAAGTAGGCCCAGGGCAGCGGCTGGCCGTCGGGGCCGGTGACGGCCTGCACCACGGCGGCGAAGGGGCCGGCGGCGCCGGCCTTGAGCATGGCCAGCACCGGCAGCATGGTCAGGAAGATGGCGGCGAAGAGCTTGGCGACTTCCTGCATCGGGGCCCAGGAGAACTGGTTGGCCAGCCGCGCCGTGGCCGGCGTGAGCGCCAGCGACAGCAGCGTCACGCCCACCAGGCCGGCGTCGCGCAGCAGGTTCTGCAGCTCGACCTCGGTGCCGGCGACGTGCCAGCGCAGGCCCGGCTTCCAGGTGCCGCTCATCAGCACCAGGCCGACCACGGCCGCGAGCAGCAGCAGGTTGATCCCGCCCAGCAGGCCCAGCCGCTCGGTGTCGGGCGTGGGGTCTTGCGGCAGCACGCCCTCGCGGCGGTAGTACCAGCCGTCGATCAGCCAGAACACGGCCAGCAGCGCGCCGACCAGGAACAGCGTCGGGCTCAGCAGGTGGCGCAGCGTCCAGCCGAACTCCACGCCGCGCAGGAAGCCCAGGAACAGCGGCGGATCGCCCAGCGGCGTGAGCGCGCCGCCGGCGTTGCTGACGATGAAGATGAAGAACACCACCACGTGCGCGACATGGCGGCGGTTGTCGTTGGCGCGGATGAGCGGGCGGATCATCAGCATCGAGGCGCCGGTGGTGCCCATGACGCTGGCCAGCACCGCGCCCACGGCCATCAGCGTGCAGTTCGTGCCCGGGCTGCCGTGCAGGTTGCCGCGGATGTAGATGCCGCCGGCAGTGGTGAACAGTGCCGTCAGCAGGATCACGAAGGGCAGGTATTCCGCCAGCAGCGTGTGCACGAAGGCGCCGCCCGCGACGCCGAAGCCGAACACCGCCGCGAAGGGCACGATGAAGGCCAGCGCCCAGCCCAGCGAGATCTTGCCGAAGTGGTGGTGCCACACATGCGGCAGCAGCAGCGGCAGCAGCGCGATGGACAGCAGCATCCCGGCAAAGGGCAGCGCCCACCAGGCGGACAGCTCACTGCCGTCGATCTCGGCGGCCCGCGCCAGCAGCGGGAGGAACAACAGCGCGGCGCAGCCGGCCCGGCGGGCAGTGTGAACAGGAAGCATGGACAGGCGAGAAAGGTCAGACCGCGCCGGGCCTGGAGGCGACGGCGGCTGCCGAAGTCGAAGGAGGCGGCATTCTAGGGAGGGCGCCACTCCCGGCCGCCGCGCTCAGGCGGCGGGCGCCCTTGAAGCGTCCCGGCCCATGGACGCCTGCCAAGCGGCCCAGCTGCGCTGCGCCAGCTGCAGCGTGCGGAACTGGATCTCCACCATCCGCGCCAGGTCGTGGCCGTAGCCGCCGGCCATGCTCAGTGCCACGGGCACGCCGCGCTGGCGGCAGGCGTCCAGCACGCGGCGGTCGCGCTCGGCCATGCCCTGCGCAGTGAGCTTCAAACGGCCCAGGCGGTCGTTCTCGTGCGGGTCGGCGCCGGCGAGGTAGAAGGCCAGCCCTGGCGGCCGGTCGCCGTGGCGGCTCCACAACGCTTCCAGCGCGCGGTCCAGCGCCTGCAGGTACGCCTCGTCGCTGCAGCCGTCGGGCAGCTCCACGTCCAGGTCGCTGGCTTCCTTGCGGAAGGGAAAGTTGCGCGCGCCGTGCAGCGAGAGCGTGAAGACGGTGTCGTCGTCCTTGAAGATGGCCGCCGTGCCGTTGCCCTGGTGCACGTCCAGGTCGATCACGGCCACGCGCAGCAGACGCCGCGCGCGGCGGTGCGCCTCGGCCTGCATCAGCCGCGCCGCCACGGCCACGTCGTTGAAGACGCAATAGCCGCTGCCCTTGCCGGCATAGGCGTGGTGCGTGCCGCCGGCGAGATTGGCGGCCACGCCCTCTTCCAGCGCCGCGCGCGCGGCGGCAATCGTGGCGCCCACCGAGCGCCGGGCGCGCTCGGCCATGCGCGGCGACCACGGGAAGCCGATCTCCCGCTGCTCCGCGGCGCTCAGCAGCCCCTCGGCCACCGCCGTGACGTAGCGCGGCTCGTGCGCCAGCGCCAGCTCGCCGTCGCTGGCCGCGGGCGCCGGCAGCAAGCGGATGCCGGGATCGGTGCCGGCGCGCTCGCGCAGCAGCGCGTACTTGGCCATCGGGAAGCGGTGCCCTTCGGGCAGGGGCAGCACAAACTGATCCGAGTAGTAAGCCTGCATCCGGGCATTGTGCCCAGCGCCCCAGAGCCCTCCAGGGCGGCGCAGGCAAGCCGGCTGTGGAAAGTCCTTACTCTCTTGTTGCGGTGCAGCAAAAAGTTCTTGCAGCAAAAAGCGATCTCTCTATACTTGCATCCATGCTGCACTGCAGCAAAAGTATTGCAAATCCCCCCTTCAACCCGTAACCCGGAGACTGAAATGCTGACCGCCGAACAATTCATCGCTGCCCAGAAAGCCAACGTCGAGACCGCTTTCGGTCTGGCCAACAAGGCCTTCGAAGGCGTGGAAAAGGTTGTCGAACTGAACGTGCAGGCTGCCAAGTCCGCGCTGAACGACGCCGCCGAGAACACCAAGGCTGCCCTGGCCGCCAAGGACCCGCAGGAGCTGCTGTCGCTGCAAGCCGGCCTGCTGCAGCCCGCCGCCGAGAAGGCCGTGGCCTACGGCCGTCAGGTGTATGACATCACCGCCGCCACCAACGCCGAAGTGGGCAAGGTCGTCGAGGCCCAGCTGGCTGACCTGCAGAAGAACTTCACCGCCTTCGTGGACAGCGCCGTCAAGAACGCCCCGGCCGGCTCCGAGAACGCCGTGGCCCTGGTGAAGTCCGCCGTGGCCGCCGCCAGCAACGCCTACGAAAGCGTGCAGAAGGCCGCCAAGCAAGCCGCTGACGTGGCCGAAGCCAACTTCCAGGCCATGACCACCAGCGCCGTGAAGGCCACGCAGAACGTGGCCGCCAACGCCAAGGCCGCGGCCAAGCGCCCCGCCTGATCAACCTTCATTCGCGGCCGGGTGCCAGCCCGGCTGACGAGGCGGTCTTGGTGCCGCTGCAAAGGTTGTCTCCTCGGTACCTGGGGAAAGTGGTTTCAGGGTACCTTCAGCCCGGCGCCCGCCGGGCTTTTCTTTGGGCCGGGCCCTCCGGCCGGCCCACCGCAGCGGCCGTTCGGCCGCCGCCCTACTCCCTCACTGACTCAGCATGGCAATGCGCTGCCGCAGCTGCGGCAACAGCGCCTGCGCCGCCTCGCGTCCGGCCTGGATGGCGCGCTTGCGCGCGGTGAAGTCGGCGCTGCTCACGCCGTCGAGCCTGGGGCGCAGCACGAGGTCGGCCTCGCGCAGCTCGAAGTGGTTGATGCTGCGGCCCATGATGGAGAAGGTCTGCAGCAGCATGCGCATGGCGTCGCCCGTGGGCTGACCCTCGGGCGGGCTGGTGATGTCCACCGCCACCACCAGCTCCGCGCCCATCTGCCGCGCGAAGCGCACCGGCACCGGCGACACCAGCCCGCCATCGACGTATTCGCGGCTGCCGATGCGCACCGGCTGGAACACCGCCGGCACCGCGCTGGAGGCGCGCACCGCCGTGGCCGTGTCGCCGCGCTGGAACAGGATCGGCGCGCCGCTGTCGAGGTCGGTGGCGACGATGCCCAGCGGCAGCTTCATCTTCTCGATCGGCTTGGCGCCGGTCTGCTCGCGCACGTAGCGCGCCAGCGCCTCGCCGCGCAGCAGGCCGCGCCCGGGGAAGGCCCAGTCGGTGATGGCCGACTCGTCCATCGCCACCGCGAGCTGCCCCAGCTGCGCGCCGTTCAGGCCGCTGGCGTACAGCGCCGCGACCAGGCTGCCGGCGGACGTGCCGACCACCAGGCTGGGCTTGATGCCGGCCTCCTCCAGCACCTGAATCACGCCGATGTGCGCGAAGCCGCGCGCCGCGCCGCCCCCCAGCGCCAAGCCGATGCGCGGCGGATCGCGCGGCACGGACGGTGTTGAGGCGGTGAGCGGCGGCGTGGTCGCCACCGGCGTGGAAACCGTGGTGGACACGGTGGGCGGCACGGTCTGGCACGCGGCCAGGGCCAGCAGCGGCAGCGCGGCCAGCAGGCGCCGACGCGGCAAGCGGGAACTTCGAAACATGGGACGTGATTCTAGAAAAGCCCTGTTACGGGTGCTGGAGCAGGTCTTTAGCTCCGATATCCCATAAGCAAAAAACTTTTATGTTCTTTTGAAATATAAGGGTGCACCCTACATTTCAGGTCCTCGGGGTCCGTGAGGACCGCATAACGAATCACGGAAAACGCAGATGGATCTGGTGGCGGTGTTGGGCGGCCTGGGCGTGGGGCTGATCGTCGGCCTCACGGGCGTGGGCGGCGGCTCGCTCATGACGCCGCTGCTCATCGGCGTGTTCAAGCTGCATCCCGCCGTGGCCATCGGCACGGACCTGTGGTTTGCCGGCATCACCAAGTCCGGCGGCGCGGTGGCGCACCACCGCATGGGCCATGTGGACTACCGCATCACCGGGCTGATGCTCGCCGGCAGCGTGCCGGCCGCCATCGCCACGCTGGCGCTGATGCACTTCACGGGCGTGACCAAGGGCTGGGCCAGCGCGCTGACCTTCTCGCTGGGCATCGCCCTGCTGCTCACCGCCGTGACCGTGGCCTACAAGAAGGTCTGGCTGGCGCTGGGCCTGAAGCTGGAGCGCTGGCTGCCCGAGTCGCGCAAGCCGGCGCTGACGGTGCTGGCCGGCGTGATCCTGGGCGTGCTGGTGTCGCTGAGCTCCATCGGCGCCGGCGCCATCGGGGCCACGCTGATTTTGCTGCTGTATCCTCGCGTCCCCGCGCAGCGGCTGGTGGGCACCGACATCGCCCACGCCGTGCCGCTGACGCTGGTGGCCGGCATCGGCCACGCCTCGCTGGGCCATGTGGACTGGGGCCTGCTCGCCAGTCTGCTCATCGGCTCGCTGCCGGGCATCTGGCTCGGCGCCCGACTCACCCGTGCCATGCCTGAAAAGGTCGTGCGCACGCTGCTGTGCGCGTCGCTGGTGACCGCCGGATTGAAAGTGATCAACTGACATGTACAAGTACACCGACTTCGACCGCCAGTTCGTGCGCGCTCGCGCCGCGCAATTCCGCGACCAGCTCGAGCGCAACCTGCGCGGCGAGCTCGGCGACGACGAGTTCCGTCCGCTGCGCCTGCAGAACGGCTGGTACATCCAGCGCCACGCGCCCATGCTGCGCGTGGCCGTGCCCTACGGCGAGCTCAACAGCCGCCAGCTGCGCCAGCTGGCCCGCATCGCGCGCGAGTACGACCGCGACTACGGCCACTTCACCACGCGGCAGAACTGCCAGTACAACTGGATTCCGCTGCACCAGTCGGCCGACGTGATGGAGCTGCTGGCCGAGGTGGACATGCACGGCATCCAGACCAGCGGCAATTGCATCCGCAACATCACCACCGACGCGCTGGCCGGCATCGCGCCCGACGAGCAGGTCGATCCGCGCCCCTACGCCGAGGTGCTGCGCCAGTGGAGCACGCTGCACCCCGAGTTCGCCTTCCTGCCGCGCAAGTTCAAGATCGCCATCACCGGCGCCGCCGAGGACCGCGCGGCCATCCTGTGGCATGACATCGGCCTGCAGCTGCTCAAGAACGAGGCCGGCGAGGTCGGCTTCAAGGTGTTCGTGGGCGGCGGCATGGGCCGCACCCCGGTGATCGCCGCCGAGATCGCCGCCTTCGTGCCGTGGCAGCAGATCCTCGTCTACATCGAGGCGATCGTGCGCGTTTACAACCGCTACGGCCGCCGCGACAACCTCTACAAGGCCCGCATCAAGATCCTGGTGAAGGCCGAGGGCCAGAAGTTCTTCGACGCCGTCAACAAGGAGTTCCGCAAGATCCTGGAGCAGGACGCCGAGGGCGCCGCGCACCTGATCCCGCTGCGCGAGCTCGAGCGCGTGGCCGCCAGCTTCGCGCTGCCCGCCGGCGTGCGCCCGGCGCCCAGCGGCTTCCAGCCCGCGCGCCATGGCGATCAGCAACAGGCCTTCTCGCGCTGGCTGGAGCGCAACGTGCACGCGCACAAGGTCAGCGGCTACCGCGCCGTGACGCTGTCGCTCAAGCGCGTGGGCCAGGCCCCCGGCGACGCCACCTCGGCGCAGATGGAAGCCGCCGCCACCATGGCCGACCGCTACTCGCTGGGCGAGCTGCGCGTGACACACGACCAGAACCTGCTGCTGCCCTGGGTGCGCGAGGCCGACCTCTACGCCGTGTGGCAGGCCGCCAAGGGCGCGGGCTTCGCCTCGCCCAACATCGGGCTGCTCACCGACATGATCGCCTGCCCCGGCGGCGACTTCTGCGCCCTGGCCAACGCGCGCTCCATCCCCATCGCCGAGGCGATCACGGAGCGCTTCCAGGACCTGGACGAGCTGTGGGACATCGGCGACATCGACCTGCACATGTCCGGCTGCATCAACTCCTGCGGCCACCACCACAGCGGCCACATCGGCATCCTGGGCGTGGACAAGGACGGCAGCGAGTGGTACCAGATCACGCTGGGCGGCTCGGACGGCTCCGCGCTGTCGGGCAAGGCCGTGGCGGGCAAGGTCATCGGCCCGTCCTTTGCCGCCGACGAGGTGCCCGACGTGATCGAGGCGATCATCGACACCTACCGTGCCCAGCGCACCGAGGGCGAGCGCTTCATCGACACAGTGCGCCGGCTGGGCCTCGCGCCCTTCAAGACCGCCGCCGACGCCGTGCGCAGCGCCACCGCCGTGCGCGAAGCCGCCACCGCCTGATTCCCACCGTCTTTCGAGTTGCAATCCATGAAGTTCATTGACCCCCATCAGGACCGCTGGCAGCAGGTGAGCGGCGAGGACGGCCCGCAGGTGCATCCCGCCCCGGCGCCGCACCGGCTGCTGACGCTGGAGCAGTGGCACGCCGTGCGCGGCGAATGGCCCGAGGGCGTGGCCGTGGGCGTGATGCTGCCCAACGACGCCGAGGTGGAAGCGCTGGCCGAAGACCTGCCGCGCCTGGCGCTGGTGGCCCTGCACTTCCCCAAGTGGGTGGACGGCCGCGCCTACTCGCAAGCCCGGCTGCTGCGCGCGCGCTACGGCTTCAAGGGCGAGATCCGCGCCACCGGCGAGGTGTTGGTGGACATGCTGCCGCTGCTGCAGCGCACCGGCTTTGACGCCGCCCAGCTGCGCGCCGACCAGAAGATCGAGTCGGCGCGGCGCGCGCTGGGCTTCTTCGGCGGCCACTACCAGGGCGACACGGTGCATCCGCAACCGCTGTTCGCCCGCTACGAGTCGCAGCCTTACGCCCGGAGCTGAAAGCCATGAGCGCCATCGAACTCCACGCCCGTCCCAGCGCCGACTTCGAATCCAAGGTCGCGCGCGCCCTGGACCTGCTGCGCGACGCCGCCGAGCGCTTCCCCGGCCGCGTCGTGCTGGCCAACAGCCTCGGCGCCGAGGACATGGTCCTCACCGACCTGATCGGCCGCCACCAGCTGCCCATTGCCTTGGGCACGCTCGACACCGGCGTGCTGCACGCCGAGACGCTGGCGGTGCTGCCGCGCATCCGCGAGCGCTATGGCATCGAGGTCGAGGTGTACCGCCCCGTGCAGGAAGCCGTGATCGAGTTCGTCGGCCGCCATGGTGAGCGCGCCATGTACGAGAGCGTGCAGCTGCGCAAGAGCTGCTGCGGCGTGCGCAAGCTGGAACCGCTGTCGCGCATGCTGGCCCAGCGCGACGCCTGGGTCACCGGCATGCGCCGCGAGCAGTCGGACAACCGCGGCAGCGTCCCCTTCGAGGACCAGGACGACAAGGGCCGCGTGAAGTTCAACCCGCTGGCCGACTGGAGCTGGGGCGACGTGTGGCACTACATCAAGCTGCACGACGTGCCCTACAACGCGCTGCACGACCAGTTCTTCCCCAGCATCGGCTGCGCGCCCTGCACGCGCGCCATCTCGCTGGGTGAGCCCTTCCGCGCCGGACGCTGGTGGTGGGAGGACGAGTCGGCCAAGGAATGCGGTCTGCACGTCAAGCAGAGCGCGCTTCCGGCCTGAGGCGCGGCTGAGCTGATGGGCCGGGTGGTCTTCATCGGCGCCGGCCCCGGCGCGGCGGACCTCATCACCGTGCGCGGCGCGCAGCGGCTGGCCGCGGCGCAGGTGGTGCTGTTCGACGCGCTCACCGATCCCGCGCTGCGCGCCTACGCGCCGCAGGCGCAGTGGCTCGACGTGGGCAAGCGCGGCTACCGCGACAGCACCGGCCAGGCGCGCATCAACGCGCTGCTGGTGGAGCAGGCACAACGGCATGAACTCGTGGCGCGGCTCAAGGGCGGCGATCCCAGCATCTTCGGCCGCCTGGAGGAAGAGCTGGTGGCGTTGCGGGCCGCGGGCATCGAGAGCGAAGTCGTGCCCGGCGTCACCGCGGCCATGGCGGCGGCGGCCGCGACGCAGCGGCCGCTCACGCGGCGCGGGCGCGGGCGCAACGTCAGCCTGAGCACGGCCATGACGCGCGCGGGCACGCTGCGCGCCAGCCGCAGCGCCGACACCGAGGTGTTCTACATGGCCGGCCATGCGCTGCCGGCGCTGTCGCAGCGCCTGCTCGACGCCGGCTGGCCGGCGGACGAGCATGTCAGCGTGGTGTCCTGCGCCGGCACGGCCGACGAGCGCGCCAGCCGCCACCACGTGGCCACGCTGGCCGAGGCCGCGGCCTCGCACGCGGGCCGGCCCACCGTGGTGATCGTGGGCGCCGGCGCGACGGCGCTGGATGCCTTGGAAACAACGTCCGCTGATGCCCTTGAGGCAGCGCAGGTTTCGGTGGAAACCCTCAGGCTTTAAAATCCACGTTTTTCCGTCTTTCGCAGCGGCCGTTCGGCCCGTGCGTGTAACCCCCCTACTCCAAAAGTCATGACCCACGTCGTCACCGAATCGTGCATCCGCTGCAAGTACACCGACTGCGTCGATGTGTGCCCCGTGGACTGCTTCCGGGAAGGCCCCAACTTTCTGACGATCGATCCGGACGAGTGCATCGATTGCGCGGTCTGCATTCCCGAGTGCCCGGTCAACGCCATCCTGCCCGAGGAGGACGTGCCTTCCGACCAGCAGCAGTTCATCGCGCTGAACGCCGAGCTCTCCAAGAAGTGGCCCAGCATCACCAAGCGCAAGGCGTCGCTGCCCGATGCCGAGGAGTGGAAGGACCGCACCGGCAAGCTGGACCAACTCATCAAGTAAGCAGTAGAAGACCATGGAACCGCAACTGAACGAAGAGATCGCCAAGACGGCAGGCAGCCATGACGGCCCCATCGAGACGGATGCCGTCATCGTCGGCGCCGGCCCCTGTGGCCTGTTCCAGGTCTTCGAGCTGGGCCTGCTGGAGATCAAGTGCCACATCATCGACTCGCTGGCCTACCCCGGCGGCCAGTGCATCGAGCTCTACCCCGACAAGCCCATCTATGACATCCCGGCCGTGCCCGTGTGCACCGGCAAGGAGCTGACGGACAACCTGCTCAAGCAGATCGAGCCTTTCGGCGCGACCTTCCACCTGGGCCAGGAAGTCACCACGGTGCAGAAGCAGGACGACGGCCGCTTCTACGTCGAGACCAGCAAGGGCACGCGCTTCCTGACCAAGACCATCTTCATCGCCGGCGGCGTGGGCTCGTTCCAGCCGCGCATGCTCAAGGTCGAGGGCCTGGACGCCTTCAACGACAAGCAGGTCTTCTACCGCGTCAAGAACCCCGCGCAGTTCGCCGGCAAGAACCTGGTGATCGTGGGCGGCGGCGACTCCGCGCTGGACTGGACGCTGAACTTCGTGCAGGAAGGCCCGAACAAGGCCGAGAGCGTCATCCTGATCCACCGCCGCGACGGCTTCCGCGCCGCGCCGGCCTCGGTGGCCAAGATGAAGGAGCTGTGCGACGCCTACGAGATGCAGTTCATCGTCGGCCAGATCACGGGCATCGAGACCAGCGCCGACGGCCAGACGCTCAGCGGCGTGAAGGTCACCGGCGGTGACGGCGTCACGCGCGTGGTGCCCATGGACATGCTGCTGGTGTTCTTCGGCCTGAGCCCCAAGCTCGGCCCCATCGCCGAGTGGGGGCTGGCGCTGGAGCGCAAGCAGATCGTGGTGGACACCGAGAAGTTCCAGACCAGCGTCCCGGGCATCTTCGCCGTGGGCGACGTCAACACCTATCCGGGCAAGAAGAAGCTGATCCTGTCGGGCTTCCACGAGGCCGCGCTGGCCGCCTTCGGCGCCGTGCCCTACATCTTCCCGGAGAAGAAGGTGCACCTGCAGTACACGACCACCAGCCCCAAGCTGCACAAGGTGCTGGGCGTGGAAACGCCGGTGTTCGACTGAGCCGCCTCACGCAGGCTCACACCGAGAAAGGCCCGCGCTGCGGGCCTTTTTTCATGGTCGCGCCAGCCATGACCGCGCCGCCGGCAGGGCCGCACGTGGCCCGCAAGCCACAGGTGGTGGGGGCGCTGCCGCCATAATCCGCGCTCTTCGCTGGGGGTGCTGGAGGTCCGTCTCGGACCTGCGGCTGAGAAAGTCCCTTTGAACCTGATTTGAGGTAATCCTCGCGCAGGGAAGCTTCGGATGCCGCAGGGCCTGCGGTGGCCTTGCCGCCCTGTCGCGGCACTGCTGTACATCGATGGCCCACCACATCACGCCGCGCGTCCTGTTCGCGCTCACACCCCTGGCCGCCGCCATCCTGGCGCTGCCCGCCTCGGCCCAGGAGGCCCAGGACGCCGCCGCCACGAGCGCCCCGACCACCACCATCACCGTCACCGGCCGCACGCCGGCCCCGGCCGTCAGCGGCTTCGGCGAGCAGCCGCTGTCGTCCACGCCCATCAGCGCCCGCGTGCTGGGCGAGGCCCAACTGCGCGACACCGGCGCGCGCGAGCTGCGCGACCTCACGCGGCTGGATGCCTCCTTCTCCGACGCCTACAACGCCGAGGGCTACTACGGCAACCTCAGCGCGCGCGGCTACGTGCTGGACAACCGCTTCAACTACCGCCGCGACGGGCTGCCCATCAGCGGCGAGACGCCCATCGGGCTGGAGAACAAGGCCGGCATCGAGCTGCTCAAGGGCACCAGCGGCATCCAGGCCGGCACCAGCGCGCCCGGCGGGCTGGTGAACTACAGCGTCAAGCGCCCGGACCGCACCGTGCGCAGCGCCGCCCTCGGCTGGCGCGAGAACGGCACCGTGGCCGCCGCCGTGGACCTGTCGCAGCGCTTCGGCGAGGACGAGCGCTACGGCCTGCGCCTCAATGCCGGCGCCGAGCGGCTGCGCCCGCAGACCTACAGCCTCCATGGCGAGCGCCACCTGCTGGCCCTGGCCGGCGACGTGAAGCTCACACGCGACACGCTGCTGGAAGCGGAGATCGAGCACAGCCGCCAGTCGCAGCCCAGCGTGCCGGGCTTCAGCATGCTGGGCCCGGTGGTGCCGGACGCGCACGCCATCGACCCGCGCATCAACCTCAACAACCAGCCCTGGTCGAGGCCGGTGGTGTTCGGCGCCAACACCGCCTCGCTGCGCCTGACCCAGAAGCTCGAAGGCGGCTGGAAGGCCACGGCGCATGCGATGACGCAGCGGCTGAAGACGGATGACCGGCTGGCCTATCCCTTCGGCTGCGATGCCGAAGGGGTCTACGACCGCTACTGCAGCAACAGCAGCTTTGATTTCTATGCGTTCCAGAGCGACAACGAGCGCCGCCGCAGTGACGCGCTGGACTTGAACCTGGCCGGCAGCGTGCAGACCGGCACGATCAGCCACGACCTGAGCGCCGGCGTGCTGTTCACCCGCTTTGAGAGCCGCCTGCAGCCGCGTCTGGACGACGGCGTCATCGTCGGCAGCGGCACCATTGACGGCCGCACCGTGGTGAATCTGCCGGCACTGGGCACCGCACCCAACACCAACCGCGACGAGCGCTCCACCGAGCTGTATCTGCGCGACGCAATCCAGCTCACCGAACGCCTGCGCGGCTGGCTGGGCCTGCGCCACACCCGGCTCGATCGCGAGAGCGTGCGCACCGACGGCTCGCGCCCCACGGACTACAGCCAGTCCTTCACCACGCCTTGGGCCGCCGTCAGCTACGCCTTCGCGCCGCAGCACATCGTTTACGCCAGCTGGGGCCAGGGCATCGAGTCCTACGTCACCCCGAACAAGAGCAGCTACGGCGCACAGGCGGGTCAAGCGCTGTCGGCCCAGAAGAGCCGCCAGACCGAGATCGGCCTCAAGGGCCGCACCGCCTATGACCTGCAATGGACGCTGGTGGCCTTCGACATCGACCGCCCGGTGGTTACCGACACCGGTACGGACTACTTCGTGGATGGCAGCCAGCGCCATCGCGGCGTCGAGGCCCTGGTGGAGCGCCGCAGTGGCGCCTGGCAGTTCGCCGCCAGCGCCATGGCCCTGCGCGCGCGCATCGAGGACAGCAGCCTCAGCGCCGATGTGCGCCCCGCCAACGTCCCCGAGCGCACCCTGCGCCTGATGGCCGGCCACGACGTGGGCGCCCTGCCCGGGCTGAACCTGCAGGGCTGGCTGGTCTACGAGGGCGAGCGCACGTTGCTGCCCCAAGCCGACAGCCCGCGCATCGGCGGCTGGACGCGCGTGGACCTGGCGGCGCGCTACACCCAGCGCGTGGACAACACCACGCTCACCTGGCGCCTGGGCGTGGACAACGCCTTCGACCGCCGCGCCTGGCGCGAGTCGCCCTACCAGTACGGCCACATCTACCTGTACCCGCTGGCGCCGCGTACCTGGCGGCTGTCGCTGCAGGCGGATTTCTGAGCGCCCGACCCAGGCCGCTGGTCTTCCTGACCACGGTGAAAGCGGTTGCGGACGTCGCGACCACTTTCACTCCTGGAAGGCGCATGGCGCGCCTACACGCGGGGGCCCGGGCGTCGTGGCTGCGCCACATTCCGGTCGCGCTTTGCCAGGACTGCGCCCGGCTGGGACCATGATCCAGAGTTCGTTTCTTTAAGTAACAAACTCTGGACCTCCCATGGCCTCACGTCCCTTCCTCGCTTCCACCTTGTGCGCTGGCCTCCTGGCAGGCACCCCGCCCCTGGCGCTGGCCGACAGCGCCGGCACGACCCTCCCCTTCAAGGCCTCGGCCTCGGTCACCGAGTGGCTGGACCCTTCTCCCACCAACGCCTGTGCCGGCGAGGCGCCCGCCTACGGCAGCGCCGCGCTGGGCAGCAGCAGCGGCAACGGGCTGAGCTCCGTGATCGGCAGCTTCAGCTTCACGGCGCAGGACTGCGTGACCTCCACCAGCCCCTACTTCCTGCCGCCCTACGCCTTCAAGAGCCGCGAGTTCGTGATCACCACGGCGAGCGGCGAGCAGATCCAGGGCCGCTACGAGGGCACCAGCACACCGCTGGTCCCGGGACAGCTGGGCCTCAACGGCAGCTTCACCATCACCGGCGGCACGGGCCGCTTCGCCTACGCCAGCGGCGGCGGCACGCTGGAGCTGATCGAGGACATCAGCGCCATGCCGGCCAAGGGCTTCCTGCAGCTCAACGGGCGCATCTCGCGGCCACGCTGAGCGCTTCCGGCCGGCACGCTCCGCGGCGTCCTCAACGCCCGGCGCCGCGCACCACCAGGCTCACGCCCAGCGCCGTGAGCGCCATGCCGGCCAGCACCGCCGGGCCCAGCGGCTCGCCGAAGAGCAGCCACGCCAGCAGCGCGGTGCAGGGTGGCACCAGGTACATCAGGCTGGTGACGCGGGTGGCAGCACCGCGCTGAATCAGCAGGTACAGCAGCGAGCTGGCGCCCAGCGTCAGCGCCCCCACCGACCAGGCCAGCGCGCCGATCAGCTCCGGGTGCCAGCGCATGCCCTCGGACTCCAGCGCGGCCAGCGGCAGCGTCACCACCAGTGCCGCCAGCAGCTGCACGAAGCTGGCGGTGCGCACGTCGCACGGTTTCACGTGGCGCTTCTGGTAGAGCGTACCCACGGTGATGCACAGCAGCGCGCCGATGGACAGCAGCAGGTTGAAGCCGGTCACCTCGCCGGTGCCCAGCTTGCGCCACACCACCAGCAGCAGGCCGAGCAGGCCCAGCAGCAAGCCGAGCCACTGGCGGGCGCTGGCGCGCGCCTCCTGGCCGCTGGCGGACACCCACAGCGCGGTGAGCACCGGCTGCAGGCCGACGATCAGCGCCACCGTGCCCGCCGGGATGCCGGCCTTGACCGCGGCCCAGACGCCGCCCAGGTAGCCCGCGTGCATCAGCACGCCGGTCAGCGCCAGGTGCAGCACCTGCGCGCCGTTGCGCGGGAAGGCCGGGCGGCTGAGGGCGATCCACAGGCCGAAGGCCAGGGCGGAGAGCGCGTAGCGCCAGCTCAGGAAGGTGAGCGGCGGCGCATGCGGCATGCCGTAGCGCGCGACGATGAAACCGGTGCTCCAGATCAGCACGAAGACGGCCGGCATGGCGGCCAGGAGCGCGGTGCCGCGCACCGCCGGCGCCTGGGCGCTCAACGCGCGCGGGCGCGGATCTCGGGCAGCGCCTTCTGCAGGTAATAGACCATCGACCAGATCGTGAGCACGGCGGCCAGCCAGATCAGGCCCGTGCCCCAGAAGCGCGTGTCCAGCCCGAACACGCGCCCGTCATAGAGCAGGAAGGGGATGGCGACCATTTGCACCGTGGTCTTGAGCTTGCCCACCATGTGCACCGCCACGCTGCGCGAGGCGCCGATCTGGGCCATCCACTCGCGCAGCGCCGAGATGGCAATCTCGCGGCCGATGATCACCAGCGCCACCAGAGCGTCGGCCCGGTCGAGCTGCACCAGGATCAGCAGCGAGGCGCAGACCAGGAACTTGTCCGCCACCGGGTCCAGGAAGGCGCCGAAGGAGGAGGTCTGATTCAGCCGCCGGGCCAGCCAGCCGTCGGCCCAGTCGGTGAGCGCGAACACGATGAACAGCACCGTGGCCACCAGGTTCTGCGTCGTCGGACGCAACGGCAGCTCGTACACCGCCACGATCAGCGGTATGGCCACGATGCGGGCCCAGGTCAGCAGGGTGGGCAGGTTGAAGAACATGCCGGCATTGTGCCTGCTGAACACGCGCCGGCCGCCGCCGTGGGCAGGGCCGGCATGGAGCCCCTCACTGGTCGAGGATGCGCGGCTTGAAGCGCCGGTCGTCGTTGAACAGGAACACCTCGCTGAACTTCCACGGCCGCGGCAGGTGCGACACGTCGCCGAAGGGCGCTGCGCGCTTCACGGCGTCGATGGCCAGCTGCACCGTGTCCTTGGCCTGCCGGGGCACGCGCTGCACGTTGATGTTGCGCACGCTGCCGTCGCGGTTGAGCTCGATCTCCAGCACGGGAATAGCCAGCAGCGGATCGGGCACCTCGCCCATGTAGGACATGTCGGGGTTGGCCGCCACCAGGCGCATGGCCGCCTGCATCTTGTAGGCGGTCCAGTCGGCCGGCCGGCCCGACCTGGACAGCGGCGCCACGCCGGGCACCGGCGCCATCGGCTCGATGGCCGAGGGCGAGTGCGCCGGAATGTCGGCCGGCCCGGATGGGGCGCGCGGCACGCCGCAGGCGCTCAAGCCCAATGCGGTTGCGATGAGGGCCCACCAACGCAGTGGGCGCGGGGCTTCAGTGGAGCGCACGGTAGATCTCCTCCGCCAGTTCCTTGGATATGCCTTCGACGCTGGCGAGTTCGTCGATGCTCGCTTGACCCACGCCGCGCACACCGCCGAAGCGCTGCAGCAGCCGGGCTCGTTTCTTGGGGCCGACCCCCGGGATGTCTTCCAGACGGCTGCTGCCGGTGCGCACGCTGGCGCGCCGGGCGCGCATGCCGGTGATGGCGAAGCGGTGCGCCTCGTCGCGGATCTGCGCCACCAGCATCAGCGCGGCCGAGTCGGCGCCCAGGTAGACCTTGGGACGCCCATCGGCAAAGACCAGCTCCTCCAGCCCGACCTTGCGCCCCTCGCCCTTCTCCACGCCGACGATGAGGGAGAGGTCCAGCCCCAGCTCCTCGAACACCTCGCGCGCCATGCTGACCTGGCCGCGGCCGCCGTCCACCAGCACCACGTCGGGCATGCGCGCCGTGCCGGCGGCCACGCCCTCGGCCAGCTTGCCGTAGCGGCGCGTGAGCACCTGGCGCATGGCGGCGTAGTCGTCGCCGGGCGTGATGCCGGTGATGTTGAAGCGGCGGTACTGGGCGCTTTGCATCTGGTGGTTCTCGAACACCACGCAGCTGGCCTGCGTGGCCTCGCCGGCCGTGTGGCTGATGTCGAAACACTCGATGCGCACAGTGTCCAGGTCCTGCACCTCCAGGCTCAATGCCTCGGCCAGGGCAAGGGTGCGGGCACGCTGGGAGCCCTCCTGCGCCAGCAGCCGCGCCAGCGCCAGCTCCGCGCCCTGCTGCGCCATCTGCAGCCAGACGCGGCGCTGCTCGCGCGGCTGGTGCTGGGCGCTGACCTTGAAGCCGGCATGCTGCGACAGCGCGTCGATGAGCGCCTGGTCCACCGCATGGCTGAGCACCAGCGAGGGCGGCACGGCGCTGTCGAGGTAGTGCTGCGCGATGAAGGCCTCCAGCACGCGCACCTCGGCCGGCACCTCCGGCGGCGCGGCGCCCTCGACGCCGTCGCCCTCCTCCGCCTCGGCCGCGCCGATGGCGGCGGCGTCCTCCAGGTGCGCCGGGAAATGCGCCCGGTCGCCCAGGTGCCGCCCGCCGCGCACCATGGCCAGGTTCACGCAGGCGCGTCCGCCCTGCACCTTCACGGCCAGGATGTCCACGTCCTTCTCGGCCGAGGAGGCGCTGTTGGCCTCCACCGACTGCTGCTGCAGCACCCGCGACAGGGCCTGGATCTGGTTGCGCAGCTCGGCCGCCTTCTCGTACTCGAAGCTTTCCGCGTGTTCCATCATCCGCTGCTGCAATTGGTCCAGCAGCTCCTGCTGCTCGCCGCGCAGGAAACGCTCGGCGTTTTGCACGTCGCGCGTGTAGTCGGCGTCGCTGATCAGGCCGACGCAGGGCGCGGTACAGCGGCGGATCTGGTAGAGCAGGCAGGGCCGGCTGCGGTTGGCGAAGACGGTGTCCTCGCAGGTGCGCAGCCGGAACACCTTCTGCAGCAGCTGGATCGACTCCTTGACGGCCCAGGCGCTGGGATAAGGCCCGAAGTAGCGGTGCTTCTTGTCCACCGCGCCGCGGTAGTAGGACAGGCGCGGGAAGCGGTGCGAGACGAGCTGCAGGTACGGGTAGCTCTTGTCGTCGCGGAACAGGATGTTGAACCGCGGGTTCAACGCCTTGATGAGGTTGTTCTCCAGCAGCAGCGCCTCGGCCTCGGTGCGCACCACGGTGGTTTCCATGCGCGCGATGCGGCCGACCATCACGCCGATGCGCGTGCCGCCGTGGTCCTTCTGGAAGTAGCTGGAGACGCGCCGCTTGAGGTTCTTGGCCTTGCCCACGTAGAGCACGTTGCCGACGGCATCGAAGTAGCGGTAGACGCCCGGCAGCGCGGGCAATTGCGCCACCTCGGCCAGCAGCGCGGCGCGCCGCGGCGCCGCGGCGGCCTCGGCGCCGAGCTCGTCGCCCGCCATGGTGCCGGGGGCGAGCGCGGGGTCTTCGGGAGGTAGGGGCTGGCTCATGGAGGGCGTGATTCTGAGGCTTCCGATAATCGCGCCATGTTGTGGGACCTGTTCTGCCGTGTGATCGACAACCACGGTGACCTCGGTGTGGGCTGGCGCCTGGCCGCCGATCTGGCCGATCGCGGCGAGCGCGCGCGGCTGTGGGTGGACGATGCCTCGGCCCTGGCCTGGATGGCGCCGCAAGGCCATCCCGGCGTGGAAGTGCTTCCTTGGCGCGAGGACGGCGACTTTCCTGAACCCGGCGAGGTGGTGGTGGAGCTGTTCGGCTGCGATCCGCCCGCGGGCTTCGTCGCCCGCATGGCGGCCCAGGTGAAAGCGCCGGTGTGGATCAACCTGGAGTACCTGAGCGCCGAGGCCTACGTGGAGCGCTCGCACGGGCTGCAGTCGCCGCAGTTCTCGGGGCCGGGCGCCGGGCTCGTGAAATTCTTCTTCTATCCCGGCTTCACGCCGGCCACCGGCGGGCTGCTGCGCGAGCGCGACCTGCCCACGCGCCGCGCCGCCTTCGACCGCACCGCCTGGCTCGATGCGCAGGGCACGGGCTGGCAGCCGCGGGAGCGCGTGGTGAGCCTGTTCTGCTACCGCCGCCTGCCCGCGCTGTGGCCCTGGCTGGCCGAGCGGCCCACGCTGCTGCTGGCCGCGCCGGGCGCGGCGCAGGCCGACATCGGCACATTGCCCGAGGGCGTGCGGCTGCACTGCCTGCCCTGGCTCACCCAGCGTGACTATGACCACCTGCTGTGGGCCAGCGACCTGAATTTCGTGCGCGGTGAGGACTCCTTCGTGCGCGCGCAGTGGGCCAATGAGCCCTTCGTGTGGCAGATCTACGAGCAGCACGACGGCGTGCACGCGGCCAAGCTGCAGGCCTTCCTCGACCGCTTCCTGCAGGGCTGCGAAGGCGCCGCATGGGCCGGGTCACTGCGCCGGCTGTGGGGCGCCTGGAACGGCCTGAACGAGGCGCCGCCGGCCCTGCCGGATGAGGCTCCTTGGCGCGCGGCGTGTGCCCGCTGGCGCCAAAGCCTTGAAAACCATCACGATTTGACGACGCAGCTGCAGGGCTTCGTAGCTGCCAGACGGTAGAATCATTGGCTTTGCGCAGGGCCGCGTCGTGAGACGCACCGTCAAACGCGCAGTACCAGGCAGCACCGAGCGTTCAATTCGTGCAGCCACTCTCTACTGGAATCTCGCCATGAAACTCGCTCAGGAAATCCGCGCCGGCAACGTGATCATGCAGGGCAAAGACCCGATGGTCGTGCTCAAGACCGAATACAGCCGCGGCGGCCGCGGTGCCGCTACGGTGCGCATCAAGATGAAGAACCTGCTCAATGGCGGCGGGGCTGAAGTCGTCTTCAAGGCCGACGACAAGATGGACCAGATCATCCTGGACAAGAAGGAGTGCACCTACACGTACTTCGCCGATCCGATGTACGTGTTCATGGACGCCGAGTACAACCAGTTCGAGGTCGAGGCCGAGAACATGGGCGACGCCATCTCCTACCTCGAAGACAACATGGCGGTGGAAGTGGTGTTCTACGACGGCAAGGCCATCTCCGTGGAACTGCCCACCACTGTGGTGCGCGAGATCGAGACCGAGCCGGCCGTCAAGGGCGACACCTCGGGCAAGGTCATGAAGCCCGCCCGCCTGGTCGGCACCGGCTTCGAGATCGCCGTGCCGCTGTTCGTCGAGAACGGCGACAAGATCGAAATCGACACCCGCACGCACGAGTACCGCAAGCGCGTCTGATCGACGCCGCGCGCACTTCGCGCCACGCGAGCAGCAAGGGGCACTTCGGTGCCCCTTGTCGTTTCCGGACCTTCCCTTCTCCCCGCCCATGAAGCGCTTCCCCATCGCACCGGCCCGCATCGAGTTCGATGCGCAGGGCGTGCCGCACGCGCCCGATTTCGGCGACGTCTACCACGCCCGCGCCGGGGCGCAGGCGCAGGCGCGCCACGTGTTCCTGCAGGGCAACGGGCTGCCGCAACGCTGGCAGGGCCGCACGCGCTTCGTGATCCTGGAAACCGGGTTCGGCCTGGGCAACAACTTCCTGGCGACCTGGGAGGCCTGGCGTGCCGACGCGCAGCGCTGCGGGCGCCTGCATTACGTCGCCATCGACCTGCACCCGCCGCGCCTGGAGGACCTGCGCCGCGCCCATGCCGCGTCCGCCCTGCCCGAGCTCGCGGCCGAGTTGATGGCTGCCTGGCCGCCGCTGAGCCCGGACCTGCACACGCTGCACCTCGACGGCGGCCGCGTGGTGCTGCAGCTGGCCTGGGGCGACGCCACGCAATGGCTGCCGCAGTTGCTGGTGGAAGCGGATGCCTTCTACCTGGACGGCTTCGCGCCCGCGCGCAACGAGGCACTGTGGTCCGCGCAGGTGTTCAAGCCACTGGGCCGGCTGGCCGCGCCTGGCGCCACGGCCGCGACCTGGAGCGTGGCGCGCCCGGTGCGCGACGGGCTGCGCTCGGCCGGCTTCGAGGTGGAACGCGCCCCCGGCTTCGACAGCAAGCGCGAGATGACGCGTGCCCGCTACGCACCGGTGTTCGTGCCGCGCCGTGCGGCGGGGCATCCGCTGTCGGCCCGGGTCGACTCGGAGGCGCCGCGCACCGCCCTGGTCATCGGCGCGGGCCTCGCCGGCGCGGCCTGCGCCCAGGCCCTGGCCGCCGCCGGCTGGCACTGCACGGTGCTGGAGCGCCATGCCGAGCCCGCCAGTGAAACTTCGGGCAACCGCGGCGGGCTGTTCCACGGCGTGGTCAACGGCCAGGACGGGCCGCATGCGCGCTTCAACCGCGCCGCCGCGCTGCTGGCGCAGCGCACCTATGCCCCGCTGATCCACGGCGGCCACATCCCCGGCCAGCTCGGCGGCCTGCTGCGCCTGGCCGGGGCCGATGCGAGCTTGGAAGCCATGCACGCCCTGCTGGCGACGCAAGGGCTGCCCGCCGACTACGTGCAGCCGCTGACGCCCGAGGCGGCGAGCGAACGCAGTGGCCTGCCGTTGCGGGAGCCGGCCTGGCTCTATCCCGGCGGCGGCTGGCTGCAGCCCGGCGCGCTGGTGCGCCATTGGCTGAATCGGCCCGGCATCGCGCTGCGTACCGGCGTGGAGGTGAAGGCGCTGTGCCAGCGGGAAGGCGGTGCCTGGTCCGCCCTGGATGCCGTCGGCCAAAAGATCTCGCAGGCCAGCGCCGTAGTCTTGGCGAATGCGGGACAAGCCTGTACGTTGCTTCGACCGCTGTTGGGCGATGCGCCGACCTGGCCGCTGGGGCTGCAGCGCGGACAGGTCACGCTCGTCCCGGCCGACACGCCGGGCCTGCGTCGCCCGCGCCTGCCCGTGGCCGGCGGCGGCTACGCGCTCACGTTGCAGGATGACAGCCTCGTATGTGGCGCCACGGCCAGCTTGCAGGACCTGGACCCCGCCCTGCGCGCCGAGGACCAGGCTTTCAATCTGCAGCGCCTGCGGCGGCTGGGCATCGAGCTGGCGACGCAGGCGCTGCCCCTGGCCGGCCGCGTGGGTTGGCGCACGCTCGCCGACGACCGCCTGCCGGTGGTGGGTGCCGTGCCGCAGCCGGGAGCGTCCGCGCAGCGCGTGCGCGAGCTGCCGCGCATGCCGGGGCTGTTCGTGTGCACGGCGCTGGCCTCGCGCGGCATCGGCTGGGCGCCGCTGCTGGGCGAATTGATCGCTGCCTGGGTCGGCGGCGGCCCTTTCCCGTTGGAGGCGGAGCTGGTGGAGGCGGTGGACCCGGCACGCTTCGGCGTGCGCCGCGCGCGCAAGGCGCCGGCCGAAACGGACGACGGAGCCTGAAGCGCCGTCGCGGAAGTCAATGGGCGGCTGCAGCGCCGCCCGGAACCAGCATCAGAAGCTCAGCGTCTTCACGCCTTCGGCCGTGCCCAGCAGGCAGACCTGCGCCTTGTGGCGGGCGAAGATGCCCACCGTCACCACGCCGGGCCACTGGTTGACCTCGGTTTCCATCGCCAGCGGATCGGTGATGCGCAGGCCGCGCACGTCCAGGATCGGGTTGCCGTTGTCGGTGAGCACGCCGGGGCGGATGCTGGCCTCGCCGCCCAGGGCCTTGAAGCGCCGCGCCACCTGGGCCGCCGCCATGCCGATCACTTCGACCGGCAGCGGGAAGTTGCCCAACACGTCCACCAGCTTGGACTCGTCGGCGATGCAAATGAAACGCTCGGCCAGGTCGGCGACGATCTTCTCGCGCGTCAGCGCTGCGCCGCCGCCCTTGATCATGAAGCCCTGGTGGTCGATCTCGTCGGCGCCGTCCACGTAGACGGGAATGCCCTGCACCGTGCTCGTGTCCAGCACCGGGATGCCGTGCGCCTTGAGCCGCTCGGTGCTGCGCTCGGAGCTCGACACCGCGCCGGCGATGCGGTCCTTGATCGCGGCCAGCGCGTCGATGAAGTGATTGACCGTGGAGCCGGTGCCCACGCCCACCACGCTGCCCGGCACGACGTGCTGGACAGCGGCCTGGCCCACGAGGGCCTTGAGTTGGTCCTGATTCATGGGCGCGGATTATCGGTGACGCCCTTTGAGACAATCCGGGAATGTCCCTGGTCCCCTACGCTCTCACCCGCCCCTTCCTCTTCGGCCTCGATCCGGAGCAGGCCCACGAACTGACCCTCAACAGCATTGCCCGGCTGCAGAACACGCCGGCGCAGTGCCTGTGGTCCCAGCCGCGCGTGAGCGCGCCGGTAACGGTGGCGGGGCTGCGCTTCCAGAACCGCATCGGCCTCGCCGCCGGGCTGGACAAGAACGGCCGCTGCATCGACGGCCTGGGCGCCATGGGCTTCGGCTTCATCGAGGTCGGCACCGTCACGCCCAAGGGCCAGCCGGGCAACCCCAAGCCGCGCATGTTCCGCATCCCGCAAAAGGAAGCGCTGATCAACCGCCTGGGCTTCAACAACGAGGGCCTGGCCTCGTTCCTGGCCAACGTGCAGCAGGCCCGGACGTTCCGGGCCGGCGGCGGGCTGGTGGGCCTGAACATCGGCAAGAACGCCGCCACGCCCATCGAGAACGCGGTGGACGACTACCTGATCTGCCTGGACGGCGTGTACCCGCATGCCGACTACGTGACCGTCAACATCTCCAGCCCCAACACCAAGAACCTGCGCGCGCTGCAGAGCGACGAGGCGCTGGACGCCCTGCTCTCGCGGCTGCAGGAGCGACGCCAGGCGCTGCAGCGCCAGCACGGCCGCACCGTGCCCATGTTCGTGAAGATCGCGCCCGACCTGGACGAGGCGCAGGTGAAGGTGATCGCCGCCACGCTGCGTGCCAATGGCATCGACGGCGTCATCGCCACCAACACCACGCTGGCGCGCGACGCCGTGCAGGGCCTGCCGCACGCGCAGGAAACCGGCGGGCTGTCCGGCCGCCCGGTGTTCGAGGCCAGCAACCGCGTCATCGCCCAGCTGCGCGCGGCCCTGGGCAGCGGCTATCCCATCATCGGCGTGGGCGGCGTGCTCAGCGGCGCCGACGCCCAGGCCAAGCTGCGCGCGGGCGCGGACTTGGTGCAGATCTACACCGGGCTGATCTACCGCGGCCCGGCCCTGGTGCGCGAGGCGGCCCAGGCCACCGCCGGCTGACATCGGCCGGGGGCGGCCAGGACGACGCCCCAGGCCCCCTGCCATCTGGTCGGTACCTAGCCCCCGGCAGCGCCTGCGGGCTTCGACACCTGCGATACCCCATGGCAGCTGGCCGGCGTGCGGCGATAGAGCGCCCAGGCTCCCGAGGTCGTGACCATCTCGACCTGGCACGGCAGGGACAGGAAGTGGGGAAACAGCCGGTTCACGCTGCGGACCACGAAATAGTCGTAGCGCTCGCCGCGGTGCTTGGTCCAGTCGAAGCGGTAGGGCCGCCATTCGAAAGGCGTCTGCACCCGCGCTTCGCCAGGCCTGAAGCGCACGATCTGGGGCAGCATCTGCGCGAAGTTGGAATCGACGAAGCCGTGCTTCTCGGCCTGGTACCAGCAAGGGAAATGCAGGTAGGTGTGCGGGTTGGCCGCGGCCGAACTGCCCTTGTCGAACATCAGCGACAGCACCCGCTGCTGTGCCGGAATGGCATCCAGGATGGCCTTGAAATCCCGGCTTTCCTCATTGAAGCGGTGGAACTGCCAGGCCCGTGAAGCCGTCATGGCCAGGCACAGGGCGGGCACCGCCGCCAGGGTCATTGCCCTGACAACGTGCCCGGACGCGGTCGCCGGCGCCTCGGCCGGAACGAACATCAGCACGTAGAAGGGCAGCAGGAACAGCGCGAAGCGCTCGTACAGGAAGGCCGTCGCCATCGCCGTCTGGGGCACGACCAGCCCGATCAGCAGCACCACGGCAAACGGGATCACGCGGCGCAGCGTGGGCTGCAGGCGCAGGCCCAGCAGGAAGGGTGCGAGATAGAACAAGGCGAAGGCCAGGCTGTTGAGCACGTAGCCGACCTGCTGCTTTTCCACCGCGGCCACGTCCCACTGGTATCGAAAAAACCGCACGAAACGCCGCGGCGTCAAATCCCAGTTGAATCCCCTGGCCTCCATGTTCTGCCCGTGATTCACCTCCTGGGCAAAGTAGTAATAAACCAGTGCCAGCAGGCCGAGCAAGGCATAGGGAAGCAGCATGAAGACCGCTTGGCGCCGATCGGAAATACCCAGCACGGCATAGCAGAAGCCGATGCCCACGCAGGCCACGAACACCAGGCCGTGTGAAAAGAAAAGCAACACCCCCAAACCCACCAGCAGCCAAAAATTCCGCCAGGTGGCCTGCTCGGCAAAATCAAGAGCCCTCAGAATGAAAAATATGCCGATAGGCGCCGCCAGCAGAAAAGTCAGGAAGCCCCATTTGAAGGCGAAACCGAAAAACCCGCCCAATACCAGCCAGTCCAGGAAAGCCGGGGCCTGGAAGCGCCGGCGCAGTGCCGAAGCGGCCCAGAAGAACGCCACGACGGAAAGCGACAGCACCAGTTTCACGGCACTGGCCATGGACATGAACTGGGCCGCCGCCGCCATGAGCCCATAGCCGATCAGGTAGGGCGTGAAGAAGTTGAAGGCGACGATGTCCGACCAGTGCGAGCGGCCCTGCAGCAGGTCCAGCGCCAGCGCCACTTGTGCGGCATGCTGGGGCACGTCGCCCAGCGGAGGATACTGCGCGATCCAGAGCGACAGCGCCGCCACCGCCACATGGAAGTACAGCAGCGAGCGCCCCACGGCCCGTCCGGTGGACCGCGTCGAAACTGGCGCAAGGGGCTCCTCGCGTGGGATGACATTGACTTCGGACATCCTGTGCACACCCGTCTTGCAAGCTGAATCGGCGCCAAGCCTTGGCACCAAAACTGCAGAAAATCCCGCTGCCCGCCCAGGAAACTCAAGAACCCGGGAATTTCACTAGGCTACGGTGCGAGTCCCCTGCGATACCTTTGGAAGTTTTGCGACTTATAGCATCGCCAAGGACGAGGACGTCATTTCAAACCACGGATAACGCAGGTCAAGACCCGAAATGAAGGAATAGAGAAATAACCATTCAACGCATTAAACCCAAATTTCTTACAAATTTTGAAAAAACAGACAACCAATGAACCTGCATCTCCAGTCTTCAAATATTTAATCGCTTCCCATGCGGTGCTGGCCGTCGACGCCGGCCGGATGCCTGCGCGTACTGGCACGGCGCCCATGCCCTCAAGGCCGCAGCCGCATTCAACAGGGCTCATTCGCCCACGACCACACCCTCGCGCCGTGGATCGGCGCCGCCCACCCAGCCGCCAGGCACGCGCAGCAGCGCCTGGATGCCGCTGTCCAGCGCCACCTCACTGAGCTCGTGGCCCCGCTCGCGCAGCGCCTGCAGCGTGGCCGCCGGGAAGCGTCCCTGCTCCAGCAGCGTGGGCCCGTTCATGCTGCCGAAGTTGGGCAGCTCCACGGCCGCCTGCGGCGCCAGCCCGGCACCCAGCGTGAAGAACAGCGTCTTGGCCGTGTAGTGGATGATCGCGGCCCCGCCGGGTGAGCCCAGCGACATCAGCAGCCGGCCATCGCGCGCATCGAAGACCAGCGTCGGGCTCATGCTGGAGCGCGGCCGCTTGCCCGGCTGTACACGATTGGCCACCGGACGGCCCTGGGCATCGCGCGGCGCAAAAGAGAAGTCGGTGAGCTCGTTGTTGAGCATGAAGCCCCCGGGCAGGCCGGTGCCGCCGTCGGACAGCAGCCGCGAGCCCCAGACGGCCTCGATCGTGGTGGTCATGGACACCGCCCGGCCCTGGGCATCGACGATGCTGACGTGGCTGGTGCCGTACTCCGGCTGCTCGGCCTGCGGTGCCTGGGCCTGGGGCAACGGCCCCGGCTGGCCCGGCTGCGCGGTCCTCATGCTCACGGGCTTCACCAGCGCGGCGCGCCGGCGCAGGTAGTTGCCATCGAGCAGGGTGTTCCAGTCGTTGCCCGGCGCGGGCACGTAGTCCGGGTCGGCCACGTAGGCGGCGCGGTCCGCAAAGGCCAGGCGTGCCGCCTCGGTGTAGGCATGCAGCCAGGCCGGCGCGGGCAGCCCCTGCTGCAGCGGCTCGCCCACGTTCGGCAGCCGCTCCAGCATGCCGAGCATCTGCATCACGGCCAGGTGCCCCGAGGACGGCGGCGGGAAGCCGCAGACGCGGTATCGCACCCGCCACAGCGTGCACATCGGCGCCCGCTCCCGGGGCAGGTAGCCGTCGAGGTCGGCCAGCGTCATCCCTCCGGGATTGACCGGGTGGCCCTGCACCTGGGCGACGATGTCGACCGCCACCGGCCCTTCGTAGAAGGCCGCGGCGCCGTCCCGCGCGATGCCCCTCAGCACCTGCGCCAGCGCTGGATTGCGCAGCCGGTGCCCCACCGGCCAGGGCTCGCCATCGGGCCCGAGCCAGTAGGCCGCCGCGCGCGGCTGCGCCTGCAGCGTGGCCTTCTCCTGCACCAACTGGCGGTGCAGGTAGGGCGTGACGTCGAAACCCTCCTCCGCCAGACGGATGGCGGGCTCGAACAGGCGCCCCCAGGGCAGCCGCCCGTGCTGGCGCTGCGCCGCCTGCAGCATCGCCACCGCGCCCGGCACGCCCACCGAGCGGCCGCCGACCACGGCCTCGGCAAAGGCCATGGGGCTGCCGTCCGGGCGCAGGAACAACGCTTCCCCCGCCGCGCCGGGCGCGCGCTCGCGGCCGTCGAAGGCCTGCACGCGCCGGCCGTCCCAAGTCAACAGGAAGGCGCCGCCGCCGATGCCGCTGGCCTGCGGCTCCACCAGCGTCAGCACCATCTGCACTGCCACCGCCGCATCGACCGCCGAGCCGCCTTCGCGCAGCATCTGCAGGCCAGCCTGCGCCGCCAGCGGGTGCGCGGCCGCCACGGCCATGCGGCTGAAGGTGGCGCGCGGCGGCGTCGATGCGCCCGCGCCGGACGGCCCGGACGGCCACGTGCCGCAGCCCGCCAGGGCCGCGGCCACCAGCACGCACAGCAGCGCCCGGCGCTGTACCCCACCGCGCCAACGCCGGGCGGCGCCGGCCCAGGGCAAAGCCCGGGGCATGGTGGTGATCCCCTGGTTGCAGGTCCGTCGCATGTTGTTCTCCTTGTTCGCGCATACCGCTTGCCTTGACACCGGCATGCGAAGCCCCACTGCAGCAAGGACCCTGCCATGAGCCCGACGCGGGAGTGCCGGCGGCTGCTGGCGCAGCTGCCGTGGCTGCTGCTGTGCCTGTGGCTGGCCGGTTGCGGTGGCCTGCCGAGCATCGTCCCGGACCTGGCGCTGTCACGGCGACCGGTGCAGGTCGAAGGCGCGCACGGGCCGTTGTCGGCGGCGCAGAGCCAGGCGATCCTGGAGCGGGTACAGCGCAGCGGCCGGCCCAACGACGTGCTGGATCGCCACCTCGCCGTGGAAGAGGCGCTGGTGGGTTCGCCCCTGGTGGCGGGCAACCGCGTGCAGCTGCTGCAGGACGGCCCGGACACCTACGAGGCCATGTTCGCCGCCATCCGCGGCGCCCGTGACCACGTCAACCTGGAGTTCTACATCCTGGAAGACGACGACGTCGGCCGGCGCTTCCGCGAGGCCCTGCTGGAGCGCCAGCACGCGGGCGTGCAGGTCAACCTCATCTACGACAGCGTAGGCAGCATCGGCACACCCAAGGCGTTCTTCGACCCGCTGCGCGAGGCGGGCGTGCAGGTGCTGGAGTTCAACCCGGTCAACCCGCTGAAGGTGCGCCGCGGCTGGAACGTCAACCAGCGCGACCACCGCAAGCTGCTGGTGGTGGACGGCCGCGTGGCCTTCCTGGGCGGCATCAACATCAGCGGCGTCTACTCCGGCGGCTCGCTCTCGGGCTCGGGCTCACGCGCCCGCTCGGTGCGCCGGCAACAGGAGCGGCAGCACCGGGCCGACGAACTGCCCTGGCGCGACACGCAGATCCAGATCGAGGGCCCGGTGGTGGCGGAGTACCAGCGCCTGTTCATGGCCACCTGGACCGCGCAGCACGGTCCGGCGCTGCCGCCGCGCGACTACTTCCCCACCCAGCAGCCGGCGGGCAGCGAGGTGGTGCGCGCCATCGGCAGCTCGCCCGACGAGCCCTACAGCTTCATCTACGCCACGCTGATCTCGGCGCTGCGCAGCGCGGAGTTCGAGATCCTCATCACCACCGCGTACTTCGTGCCCGATCCGCAGCTGCTCGACGCCCTGCAGGAGGCGGCGCGGCGCGGGGTGAAGATCAGGATGCTGCTGCCCAGCCGCAGCGACAGCGCCTTCGTGCTCGCCGCCGGGCGCGCCTACTACCAGGCGCTGCTGGACAGCGGCGTGGAGCTGTACGAGCGCCGCGACGCGCTGCTGCACGCCAAGACGGCGGTGATCGACGGCGTGTGGTCCACCGTGGGCTCCACCAACCTCGACTGGCGCAGCTTCCTGCACAACCAGGAGCTCAACGCCGTGGTGCTGGGGCCGGCCTTCGGCGCGCGCATGCGCGAGGTGTTCAACCGCGACCTGGCCGCCTCGCGCCGCATCGAGCCGGCCGAGTGGCGGCGGCGCCCGCTGCGCCAGCGGCTGATGGAGCAGACGGCGCGGCTGTGGGCCTGGTGGCTGTAGCCGGCGCCCCAAAGAACAAGCCGCCCGCAGGCGGCTCGTTGTCAGCGCGGCGCGCGGCTCAGAGCAGCGTCACGCCGGTCTTGGACTGCACGTACTCGCGCGTCACTTCGGGGGCGAGCTCGACCAGCTTCAGGCCTTGCGGGGTGACGTCCATCACCGCCAGGTCGGTGATGATGCGGTGCACCACACCCACGCCGGTCAGCGGCAGCGTGCACTTGGGCAGGATCTTGAGGTCCTCGGTGCCGTCCTTCTTGCGGGCCACGTGCTCCATCACGACGATCACGCGCGGCACGCCGGCCACCAGGTCCATGGCGCCACCCATGCCCTTGACCATCTTGCCGGGGATCATCCAGTTGGCCAGGTCGCCCTTCTCGCTGACCTGCATCGCGCCCAGGATGCTGAGGTTGATCTTGCCGCCGCGGATCATGGCGAAGCTCTCGTGCGAGCCGAAGATGCTGGAGCCGGCAATGGTGGTGACGGTCTGCTTGCCGGCGTTGATGAGGTCGGCGTCCACCTCGTCCTCGGTCGGGAACGGGCCGATGCCCAGCATGCCGTTCTCGCTCTGCAGCCACACCTCGATGCCTTGCGGCACGTGGTTGGCGACCAGCGTCGGGATGCCGATGCCGAGGTTGACGTAGAAGCCGTCTTGGAGCTCGGTCGCGGCCTTGGCGGCCATCTGGTCTTGGGTCCAGGGCATGTTGCTTCTCCTTCAGGCGGCCGGACGGGTGGTGCGCTTCTCGATGCGCTTTTCGGGATGCGGATTGAGCACGAGGCGCTGCACGTAGATGCCCGGCAGGTGCACGGCGTCCGGATCGATGTCGCCGACCTCGACGATCTCCTCGACTTCCACCACGGTGATCTTGCCGGCCATGGCCACGGCCGGGTTGAAGTTGCGTGCCGTGCGGCGGAACACCAGGTTGCCGCTCTTGTCGGCCTTCCAGGCCTTAACCAGCGACACCTCGGGAGTGAGCGCGCGCTCCATGATGTAGGTATGGCCGTCGAACTCGCGCGTTTCCTTGCCTTCCGCCACCAGCGTGCCCACGCCGGTGCGCGTGAAGAAGGCCGGAATGCCGGCGCCACCGGCACGCAGTTTCTCCGCCAGCGTGCCCTGCGGCGTGAATTCCAGCTCCAATTCCCCAGCCAGGTACTGGCGCTCGAATTCCTTGTTCTCGCCCACGTAGCTGGAAATCATCTTGCGGATCTGCCGGGTTTCCAGCAGCTGGCCCAGGCCAAAGCCGTCCACGCCGGCGTTGTTGGAAATGACGGTCAGATTCTTGACGCCGCTGTCGCGCAGCGCGGCGATGAGGGCTTCGGGAATGCCGCACAGGCCAAAGCCGCCGACGGCCAGCAATTGGCCGTCCTTGACGATGCCCTTCAGCGCTTCCGCGGCGCTTGGGTAGAGCTTGTTCATCCAGGGTCTCCTGCTTGGGAACGGCGCACTGTACTACTTAACGCATTAAGTAGTTATTAAGTAGAATTGCCTAAAGCCAATTCCGGAGCCACCACAAATGCAATTGCCGCCGCCGAATGCGCCTGAACTCGCACCGCTGGATTACCGCACCGCTTTCGACCTCGCACCCATCGGGCTGGTGATTTCACGCAATCGGCAGATGCTGGACTGCAACCGCCACATGCTGGCCATGTTCGGCGCCGAGCGCGAGGATCTGGTCGGCCGCTCCTTCGAGATGCTCTACCCCAGTGTCGAGGAGTTCGAGCGCACCGGGCAGCGCATCGTGGCCAGCCTCGACCAGCAGGGCTGGTACGCCGACGAGCGCGTGATGAAGCGCGTGGGCGGCCCGCAGGGCGGCGAGCTGTTCTGGTGCCATGTCTCCGGCCGCGCGCTGGACCCGGCGCAGCCGCACGCCGCGGGCATCTGGAGCTTCGAGGACCTGTCCCCGCGCCGGCGCCTGGGCTGCGAGCTCACGGCGCGCGAGCGCGAGATCGCCGCGCTGCTCATCGACGGCCTCACCAGCAAGCTCATCGGCCGAAAGCTCAACATCAGCCCGCGCACGGTGGACGTCTACCGCGCGCGGCTGATGCGCAAGTACGGCGCCTCCACCACGCCGGAGCTGGTGCACAAGCTGCTGAGCGCCTGAACCGCCTGGCGGGGGCCGCCGGCCTCAATCCAGCAGGGACTTGACCCACTCCGGCAGCGGCACCGAGCGCTTGGTGGCCGAGTCGGCCCACACCACCTTGGCGCCGCCGCTGGCGGCGATGTCGCCGGGGCGGTCTACCCGCTCCAGCGTGGTGTAGGTCTCGAAGCTGCTGCGCCCGGGCCTGGCCACGTAGAAGCGCGCCAGCAGCTCGCCGGGGTACTCCAGCTGCTGCAGGAAGTTGCAAAAGGCATTGATGATCACCGGCCCGCTGCCGCCGGGGTCGGGCGGCACGCCGTGCGACTGCAGCCAGTCCACGCGCACGATCTCCAGGTAGCGGAAATAGACGGTGTTGTTGACATGGCCCATGGCGTCCATGTCGCCCCAGCGGATGGGAATCCGCATCTCGTGAACGAGTTTCTTCTCTTCGGGCAGGTCGAATCGCATCGATGTGTGGACTGGAAATTCAGGCTTCGCTCTTGAGGTTGGCGTCCACGCCCAGCTCGGAAGCCAGGCGCAGCACCAGCGCGCGCAGCTCCGCCACTTCGGCGCGCAGCGCGGCGATCTCGTCGGCACGTGCCGGCTTCGGCGCCGCCAGCTCCTCGGCGCTGGCCACGGGCAGCGCGGGCTCGCCGGTGAGCAGCTGCGCCCAGCGCGCCTCGCGCGCGCCCGGCGAGCGTGCCAGCCGTACCACGCGCGGCGGGTCCTTCTCGGCCAGCTCTTCCAGGAAGCCCTCGACCGACGAGGTGTCGGCGAAGCGGTGCAGCCGCTCGCTGTTGGCGCGCAGCTCGGCGGCGGTCTGCGGACCGCGCAGCAGCAGCGTGGTCAGCAGCGCCGCGGCCGCGCCGGGCACGCCCAGGCCGCGCGGGGCGTTGTGGTCGTAGCGCGTGACGCGCATGCCGCTGACCTCGTTGACCAGCGACAGCTCGCGCAGGCCCTCGATGGCCTCCAGCACGTCGGCCTCGGAGAGGCTCATCACCGGGTCGCGCGCGCTCTTCTGGTTGCAGCCCGCCACCAGCGCGTTGAGCGACAGCGGGTAGGTGTCCGGCACGGTGGCCTGCTTCTCCACCAGCACGGCCAGCACGCGCCCCTCGGCGGGCGTCAGGTCGCGCAGGGCCATTACCAGACTCCGAAGCCGTCGTCCGCCGCGACCACGGCGCCGTTGATGAAGTGGCTCTCGTTGGCGCAGAGCATCATCAGCACGGAATCCAGGTCCTGCGGGCGGCCGATGCGCTTGCGCGGCGTCATCTTCACCAGATCCTGCGCGGTGCTGTGCGTCCACTCGTGGTGGTTCTGCTCGGTGTCGATGTAGCCGGGGCAGATGGCATTGACGTTGATGCCGAAACCACCCCACTCCAGCGCCATGGCACGCGTCATGTAGATCAGCGCCGCCTTGCTCATGCCGAAGGCGCCGGACTCGGCCTGGATGCGCTGCGCGGCCATCGAGGAGATGTTGACGATGCGACCACCGGTGAAGGTGCCCGGCAGGGCGCCCTGTGCACGGCCGATCATGCGCTTGGCCACCTCCTGCGCCATGAAGAAGGCCCCGCGCAGGTTGCACTTCATGACGTAGTCGTAGTCCTCGGGCGTGACCTCCAGCAGCTTCTGCTGCGCATTGACCCCGGCGTTGTTGACGAGGATGTCGATGGCGCCCATCTCCGTCTCGGCATGCGCCACGGCGGCGCGGATGCTGTCCGGATCGGTCACGTCCAGCCCCACCACGTGCGCGTCGCCGCCCTCGGCCTCGATCTCGGCGCGCAGCGTCTTGAGCTTCTCCACGCGGCGCGCCGAGAGCACCACGCCGGCGCCGGCCCGCGCCAGCACGCGCGCGAACTGCGCACCCAGTCCACCCGAGGCGCCGGTGACGAAAGCCACGCGGCCCGAAAGATCGATCTGATAGCTCATGAGGCAGCAGCCTCCTTCGACTGCGTTCAAATGGGCCGGCCAAGATAGCACGGCCGCGCCGCCCGCCCGGGACGGGCCTGCCGCGACTGGGCGCGAGGCGCGGAGGGTGTAACGAGCGGTCTAAGATGACGGGCTTTTCCCACAGCAGCTCAAATCTCGATGACGCCGCAGCAACTGCTCGAACAGTACGGCCCGCGCGAGTCCATGGACTACGACGTGGTGATCGTCGGCGCCGGCCCCGCGGGGCTGGCCACCGCCATCCGGCTCAAGCAGCTCGCCGCCGCCGCGGGCTCGGAGATCTCGGTGGTGGTGCTGGAAAAGGGCTCCGAACCCGGCGCCCACATCCTCTCCGGGGCCATCATGGACCCCATCGCGCTCAACGAGCTCTTCCCCGACTGGCAGGACAAGGGCGCGCCGCTCAGGCAGCCCGTCACCGAGGACGAGTTCCTGTTCCTCTCCGAGACCGGCGCGAAAGCCACCCCGCACGCCCTGCTGCCCGACTGCTTCAAGAACCACGGCAACTACATCGTCAGCCTGGGCGAGGTGGTGCGCTGGCTCGCTGGGCAAGCCGAAGAGCTGGGCGTGGAGATCTTCCCCGGCTTTGCCGCGGCGGAGGTGCTCTACGCCGAGGACGGCTCGGTGCGCGGCGTGGCGACCGGGAACATGGGCATCGGCAAGGACGGCGAGCCGACGGAAAACTTCCAGCTCGGCATGGAGCTGTGCGCCAAGTACACGATCTTTGCCGAGGGCTCGCGCGGCCACCTGGGCAAGCAGCTCATCGAGCGCTTCCGGCTGGATGAGGGCAAGGACCCGCAGAGCTACGGCATCGGCCTCAAGGAGCTGTGGGAAGTGCCGGCGGCGAACCACAAGCCGGGCCTGGTGGTGCACACCGCCGGCTGGCCGCTGGATGCCAGCACCTACGGCGGCTCCTTCATCTACCACGCGGCGGACAACAAGATTGCCATCGGCTTCGTGGTGGGCCTGGACTACCAGAACCCCTGGCTGAGCCCGTTCGAGGAATTCCAGCGCTTCAAGACGCATCCCGCGATCAGGAAACACCTGGAGGGCGGCAAGCGCATCTCTTATGGCGCGCGCGCCATCACCGCCGGCGGGCTGCTGTCGCTGCCCAAGACGGTGTTCCCGGGCGGCGCGCTGGTGGGCTGCGACGCGGGCTATCTGAACGCCAGCCGCATCAAGGGCAGCCATGCCGCCATCAAGAGCGGGATGCTGTGCGCTGAAAGTGCCTTCGAGGCGCTGGGCGCCGGGCGCAGCGGCGACGTACTCTCAGCCTACCCGGAAGCCTTCGAAAAGAGCTGGCTGCATGAGGAGTTGCTGCAAGCCAAGAACTTCAAGCAGTGGTTCAAGAAGGGCCGCGGCACGGCCACGCTGATGACCGGCATCGAGCAGTGGCTGCTGCCGCGCTTGGGCGTGAAGAAGGCGCCGTGGACGCTCAACCGCAAGCTGCCCGACCACGTCAACCTGCGCCCGGCGGCGGAGTTCCCGCGCATCGAGTACCCCAAGCCCGACGGCGTGCTGACCTTCGACCGCCTCTCCTCGGTGTTCGTCAGCAACACCAACCATGAGGAGAACCAGCCCGCGCACCTCACGCTCAAGGACGCGGCGGTGCCCACGCGCATCAACCTGCCCACCTTCGCCGGGCCGGAGAGCCGCTACTGCCCCGCCGGGGTGTACGAGTTCGTGCCGGCCGAGGGCGGCGGCGAGCGCTTGCAGATCAACGCCCAGAACTGCGTGCACTGCAAGACCTGCGACATCAAGGACCCGACGCAGAACATCGTCTGGGTCACGCCCGAGGGCGGCGGCGGGCCCAACTACGCGGGCATGTGAGCCCCGGGCGGGCGACGGTTGCCGGGCACAGCGCCCAACCATCGCCCATGTCGGCTTTTTTGTCTCAAACCGACATCCCTGTCGCAATCGGGGCCGGTCGGGTGTGAGCCGCTGTTACACTGCCGGCCGCCAGGAGAGAGCCCCGTGATCACGGGGCCGCCGAAGGCGCAGGGGCTTGGCCCCGAACGCTCAGGCAAAAGGACTGGCAAGCGCCCGTTTTCGAAGGGGCGACACCTCACTGGAGAGAGACTGCGCCCGTACCGGGTGTTGCAGTCCACCGAAGGGGCAAGCGCAGTGGCATCCTCAAGTGGAGGCCCTCGCCAATCTCTCAGGTAAAGCGGACAGCGGGGGCAATAAGCACCACCTTCACCGGTGGCCGCCCGCCCTTGGGAGACCCGCATGACCGCTCCGACCGCCACCTCCGACACCGTTCCCCCCGTCCTGCAGCGCACGCCACTGCACGCGCTGCACCTTGAGCTGGGCGCCCGCATGGTGCCCTTCGCCGGCTACGAGATGCCGGTGAGCTACCCCGCCGGCATCCTGGCCGAGCACCGGCACTGCCGCGAGGCGGCGGCGCTGTTCGACGTGTCGCACATGGGCCAGGTGCGGCTGGAGGGCGCGGAAGCGGCGCAGGCGCTGGAGTCGCTGGTGCCGGTGGACATCGCGGACCTGCCCATCGGGCGCCAACGCTACGGTTTCTTCACCAACACCGCCGGCGGCATCCTGGACGACCTGATGGTCACGCGCCGCCCGCAGGACCTGTTCATGGTCATCAACGCCAGCCGCAAGGACCACGACCTGCAGCTGCTGCGCACCCAGATCGGCCATCGCTGCCACGTCGTCTCCATGCCCGAGCGCGCGCTGCTGGCGCTGCAGGGCCCGCTGGCGGTGCAGGCCCTGGCGCGGCTGGACGCCGGCGTGGCGGCGCTGACCTTCATGGGCACCGGCAGCTTCAGCCTCAACGGCGCCGAGTGCTTCGTCAGCCGCAGCGGCTACACCGGCGAGGACGGCTTCGAGATCTCCGTGCCGGCCGAGGCCGCCGCGTCCCTGGCCAAGGCGCTGCTGGCGCAGCCCGAAGTAAAGCCTGCCGGCCTGGGCGCGCGCGACACGCTGCGCCTGGAAGCGGGCCTGTGCCTGTACGGCCACGACATCGACGAGTCCACCACGCCGGTGGAAGCCGGCCTGACCTGGGCCATCCAGAAGGTGCGCCGCCCGGGCGGCGCACGCGCCGGCGGCTATCCCGGCAGCCAGGCCATCGAGGCGCAGCTCGCCAACGGCGCGCCGCGCAAGCGCGTGGGCCTGCTCGGCCTGGAGCGCGCCCCGGTGCGCGAGGGCGCGCCGGTGCTGGACGCACGGGGCCAGCGCGTGGGCCAGGTCACCAGCGGCACGCTGTCGCCGCAGCTGGGCAAGCCCATCGCCATGGCCTACGTGGACGCGGCCCATGCCGTCCCGGGCGCCGACCTCAGCGCCGAGGTGCGGCTCAAGCCGCAGCCCATGCGCGTGGTGGCCATGCCCTTCGCGCCGCACCGCTACCACCGCGGCTGACCCTTTCTCCGAGGCATGCCCGAGCGACCCGCAAAGGAGGCGTGCCCCGATTCCCGCATCGTTCGACTCCGTTTCCAACCCGGCGCCCCGCGCCTTTCGCACCACCGAGGAGCCCTGCCCATGAGCACCCGTTTCACGCCCGACCACGAATGGATCAGCATCGAAGAAGACCACGAGGCCGCCGTGGTGGGCATCACGAAGCACGCGCAGGACGCGCTGGGCGACGTGGTGTTCGTTGACCTGCCCGAGGTCGGCCGCACCCTCGCCAAGGGCGAAGTGGCCGGCGTGGTCGAGTCCGTGAAGGCTGCCGCCGACCTGTACATGCCCGTGAGCGGCGAGATCGTCGAGGTCAACGAGGCGCTGCGCGACGACCCCTCGCTGGCCAACACCGACCCGATGGGCCAGGGCTGGTTCTTCAAGGTCCACGTCAAGGACCTGGCCGAGTACGAAGCGCTCATGGACGCGCCGGCCTACGACGCGCTGGTCGAGTCCGAACAGTGATGTTTTCCGGCACGGGCCCTGGCGCCCGTGCCGCGCGCGGCAAGCCGATTGCCGCGCCGATATGAATTCCCGGCAGGCGCCGCCGCCCGCGCCGCACACCCCTCATCCGCCCTTCAGCCGCCCTTCTCACCATGCCTGAAAACTTCCCGCCGCTGGCCGAGCTCGAGAACAGGTCCGAATTCGTTTTCCGCCACATCGGCCCGGAGCCGCATGAGCAGGCGCAGATGCTGTCGGTGATCGGCGCCGCGTCGCGCGCCGCGCTGATCGAAGCGGTGATGCCGCGCAACATCGCGCGCAGCCGTCCCATGGACCTGCCCGCCGCCGCCACCGAGGCGCAGGCGCTGCTGGAGCTGCGCGCCATCGCCGCGCGCAACCGCATCCTCAAGAGCTTCATTGGCCAGGGCTACCACGGCACCCTGACGCCCACGGTGATCCTGCGCAACGTGCTGGAGAACCCGGCCTGGTACACGGCCTACACGCCCTACCAGGCGGAGATCTCGCAGGGCCGCATGGAGGCGCTGCTCAACTTCCAGACCATGGTCACGGACCTCACGGCGCTGGACATCGCCAACGCCTCGATGCTGGACGAGGCCACCGCCGCCGCCGAGGCCATGACGCTGGCGATGCGCGTGGGCAAGAGCAAGAGCACGCGCTGCTTCGTCGCCAACGACGTGCTGCCGCAGACGCTGCAGGTGATGCGCACCCGCGCCGAGCCGCTGGGCATCGAGATCGTCACCGGCCCGGCCGAGTCCGCCGGCGAGCACGACTGCTTTGCCGCGCTGTTCCAGTACCCGGGCGTGACCGGCCGCATTCTCGATCTCAAGCCGCTGGCCGACGCCGTGCACGCCCGCGGCGGCCAGGTGATCGTCGCCGCCGACCTGCTGGCGCTGACGCTGCTGAAGGCGCCGGGCGAGCTGGGCGCCGACATCGCCGTGGGCAGCACGCAGCGCTTCGGCATGCCCATGGGCTGCGGCGGCCCGCACGCCGCCTACATGGCCACGCGCGACAGCCACAAGCGCTCGCTGCCGGGCCGCATCGTGGGCGTGAGCGTGGACGCCCACGGCGCGCCGGCGCTGCGCTTGGCGCTGCAGACGCGCGAGCAGCACATCCGCCGCGAGAAGGCCACTTCCAACATCTGCACCGCGCAGGTGCTGCCGGCGGTCATCGCCAGCATGTACGCCGTCTACCACGGCCCCGAAGGCCTCAAGCGCATTGCGCGCCGCGTGGCAGCCTACACCGCGATCCTGGCCGCGGGCCTGAAGCAGCTGGGCTGGACGCTGGCCCATGAAGAAGCCTTCGACACGCTGCAGGTGCTCACGGGCGAGCGCAGCGCCGGCCTGCTGGCCGCCGCCGAAGCCGCCGGCATGAACCTGCGCCGCGCCGGCAACGAGGCGCTGGGCATCACGCTGGACGAGACCACCACGCGCGAGGACCTGCAGGCGCTGTGGAAGGTGTTCGCCGGCGAGCAGGCCGTGCCCACCTTCGCCGACCTGGAGCGCAGCGCCCCGCTGCTGCCCGCGGCGCTGGCGCGCCAGAGCGACTTCCTGACGCACCCGGTGTTCAACACGCACCACAGCGAGACGGAGATGCTGCGCTACATCCGCGGCCTCTCCGACAAGGACCTGGCGCTGGACCGCAGCATGATCCCGCTGGGCTCCTGCACCATGAAGCTCAACGCCACCAGCGAGATGATCCCCATCACCTGGCCGGCCTTCGCGCATGTGCACCCCTTCGCCCCGGCCGACCAGCTCGAAGGCTACCGGCTGCTCGACGAGCAGCTGCGCGCCTGGCTGTGCCAGGCCACGGGCTACGCCGGCATCAGCCTGCAGCCCAACGCCGGCTCGCAGGGCGAGTACGCCGGGCTGCTGGCGATCCAGGCCTGGCATGCCTCGCGCGGCCAGGGCCATCGCGACGTGTGCCTGATCCCCGAGTCCGCCCACGGCACCAACCCGGCCAGCGCCGGCATGGTCAACATGAAGGTGGTGGTCGTGAAGTGCGACGCCATGGGCAACGTGGACCTGGCCGACCTGCGCGCCAAGTGCGAGGCGCACTCGGACAAGCTGGCGGCGATCATGATCACCTACCCCTCCACCTACGGCGTCTACGACGGCCACGTGAAGGAGCTGTGCGCGCTGGTGCACCAGCATGGCGGCCGGGTGTACGTGGACGGCGCCAACATGAACGCGCTGGTGGGCCTGGCGGCGCCGGGCGAGTTCGGCGGCGACGTCAGCCACCTGAACCTGCACAAGACCTTCTGCATCCCGCACGGCGGCGGCGGCCCCGGCGTCGGCCCGGTGTGCGTGGTGGAAGACCTGGTGCCCTTCCTGCCCGGCCAGCCGGGCGGCGCGCAAGCGCAGGGCGGCGTGGGCCCGGTGTCGGCGGCGCCGCTGGGCAACGCGGCGGTGCTGCCGATCAGCTGGATGTACATCCGCATGATGGGCGCCGAAGGCCTGACGGCCGCCACCGAGACGGCGATCCTGTCGGCCAACTACGTGGCCGCGCGCCTGTCGGCGCACTACGACATCCACTTCAGCGGCAGTGTCGAGGGCCTCCAGGGTGGCGGCGTGGCGCACGAGTGCATCCTGGACCTGCGCCCGCTCAAGGACAGCTCCGGCGTCACGGCCGAGGACGTGGCCAAGCGGCTCATCGATTACGGCTTCCACGCGCCGACGCTGTCCTTCCCCGTGGCCGGCACGCTCATGGTGGAGCCCACCGAGAGCGAGCCGCTGGTGGAGCTGGACCGCTTCTGCGACGCGATGATCGCCATCCGCCAGGAGATCGCGCAGGTCGAGTCCGGCGCCTGGCCGCGCGAGGACAACCCGCTGAAGAACGCGCCGCACACGGCCGAATCGCTGCTCAAGGCCGAGTGGCCGCACGGCTACACGCGCGAGCAGGCCGCCTACCCGGTGGCCGCCCTGCGGCGCCAGAAGTACTGGGCGCCGGTGGGCCGCGTGGACAACGTGCACGGCGACCGCAACCTGTTCTGCACCTGCCCGCCCACGGCGTCCTACGAGGACTGACCGCGCGGCCGGCAGCGCCTGAAGGAGTTCAACCATGGCGGTGTCGGTCTTCGACCTGTTCCGCATCGGCATCGGCCCCAGCAGCTCCCACACGGTGGGGCCGATGCGCGCGGCGCGGCTGTTCGCCGAGCGGCTGCGCCAGGAGGGCCTGCTGGAGGCCACGGCCCGCGTGCAGTGCGACCTCTACGGTTCGCTGGGCGCCACCGGCAAGGGCCACGGCAGCGACAAGGCGGTGTGGCTGGGACTGGCCGGCCACGACCCGGAGACGGTGGACGTGGACGCCATCCCCGCCCTGCTGCAGCGCCTGCAGGCCGAGCAGCGGCTGCCGCTGGGCGGCACGCAGCCGGTGGCCTTCGGCGCCACGGACCTGCGCTTCCACCGCAGCCGGACGCTGCCCTTCCACGCCAACGGCATGACGCTGCGGGCGCTGGACGCGGACGGCAGCCCCATCGCCGAACGCACCTACTACTCGGTGGGCGGCGGCTTCGTCATCAGCGAGGAGGTGGCGGCCGACGGCAGCCGGCACCGCGCCATCGCGCCCGACACCACGGTGCTGCCCTACCCCTTCCACAGTGGCGAGGAGCTGCTGGCGCTGTGCGAGCGCGAGGGCTGCGGCATTGCCGAGCTGATGCGCCGCAACGAGCGCCACTGGCGCAGCGACGCGGAGATCGACACCGGGCTGCTGCGCCTCTGGGACGTGATGCAGCGCTGCGTGGAGCGCGGCTGCCGCACCGAGGGCGTGCTGCCCGGCGGCTTCAAGGTGCGCCGGCGCGCCCCCGAGCTGTGGCGCCAGCTCGCGGCACAGGAGGCGGCGGGCGGGCCGCAGGACCCGCTGGCCGTCATTGATTGGGTGAACCTGTTCGCACTGGCGGTGAACGAGGAGAACGCCGCCGGCGGGCGCGTGGTGACGGCGCCCACCAACGGCGCCGCGGGCATCGTGCCGGCGGTGCTGCACTACTACCGGCGCTTCGTGCCGGGCTCGACCGACGCGGGCGTGGTGGACTTCCTGCTCACGGCCGGGGCGATCGGCATCCTCTACAAGGAAAACGCCAGCATCTCCGGCGCCGAGGTCGGCTGCCAGGGCGAGGTGGGCGTGGCCTGCTCGATGGCGGCCGGCGCCCTGTGCGCCGTCACCGGCGGGACGCCGGCGCAGGTGGAGAACGCGGCCGAGATCGCCATGGAGCACCACCTGGGCCTGACCTGCGACCCGGTGGGCGGTCTGGTGCAGATCCCGTGCATCGAGCGCAACGCCATCGCCTCGGTCAAGGCGATCAACGCCGCGCGCATGGCGCTGCGCGGCGACGGCACGCACCACGTCAGCCTGGACAAGGTCATCAAGACCATGCGCGAGACCGGCGCCGACATGCTGACCAAGTACAAGGAAACCGCCCGCGGCGGCCTCGCGGTCAACATCGTGGAGTGCTGAGCCGCGCGAAGAAGCGGCTTGCAGCGTCGATCGTCAACCCACGGGCAACGGTCTAGTCACCGAGTGACACTCCGCAGCTCGATTGCTCAGCTCTAGTAAACAATCAAGCCGCTGCCTGCGCGCTTGAACTAGGCGAGCGTCAAGGTCGCTCAGCGCTGCCCGCGTCGCTCTTCCAGCGCCTGCCGCACGGCGGCGACATGCTCGCCGACGCGATCGACGATGTCCTTGAGCTCGTCCTCGCCGCAGTGCAGCTGGTCGCACCAGTAGCGCAGCTCGACCGGGTCCATGGTGTTGACGCGGCCCGGGTCCAGGGGCTGGAAAGACTGATGAGGCGCGTTGGGCATGCGGACTCCTTGGTGCAGCGCGGGCCGCGAAGGCGGCCGCCGGCGCATTGGGAAGTCCAGCATCGCGCGGTGCCGCGGCGGGCACCTTGCGCTGGCTCAGCCCGAGGGCCGCGCGGCGGCGGCCATCGGTAAGCGGGAGTTAACGCTTCTGGTCGAAGCGGCGGGCACGGCCGCCGACGCGCCGGTCGTGGCCCAGCGGAGCGATGTAGAACGGCTCGAACTTGCGGCCCTTGTCGGCACTGTCGGTGCCGTCGAAAAGCGGGTCGGCGTGCTTGCGCTCGGCGGGGCGAGTGTGGGCGGCGTGCTTCGTCATGGCTTGCATCTGCGTGGCGTCCATCGGGACGGTCTGCTCACAACGAGGCAATCGCCGGGCCGGATGACAGTCCGGCCCAAATTTTTTGAGTTTTTAGGGTTTTCACTTAGGAACCCACAGCCCACCGGATGCAACACGGTGCAACGCGCTTGGCACGCGCTGCCCGTGACGGTGGCTTACTTGCCGCCGCGCAGCTGGGCGAGCTGGCTCTGGGTATCGGTCCAGAGGTCCATGCCCACGTTGGCGGCGATGCCTGCGTTCACGCGCGTGAGCTTCTCGCGCATGCGGTTGGCCTCGGCGGGCGAGAGCTCGTTGATCTGCATGCCCTTGGCCTTGAGGTCCTTGAGCGCCTGCGCCGCCTCGGTGCGGGTGTCCTGGCGCTCGAAGTCGCGGCTCTTCTTCGCGGCATCGCTCAGCACCTTCTTCTCGGCGGCGGAGAGGCCATCCCACCACTTCTTGCTCACCAGCACGATCCACGGGCTGTAGACGTGGTTGGTCACGGTCAGGTACTTCTGCACCTCGTAGAACTTGCTGGAGACGATGGTGTTGAAGGGATTTTCCTGGCCGTCGACGGCGTTGGTTTCCAGCGCGGTGAACAGCTCCGAGAACGGCAGCGGCACGGCGTTGGCGCCCAGGCTCTTGAAGCTGTCCAGGAACACCGGGTTCTGCATCACGCGCAGCTTGATGCCGCTCATGTCCTCCAGCTTGGTCACCGGGCGCTTGGAGTTGGTCAGGTTGCGGAAGCCGTTTTCCCAGTAGACGAGGCCGACGAGGCCCTTCTCCTGGAGCTTGTCCATCACCTTCTGGCCGACGGGGCCGTCGAGCAGCGCGTCGGCCTCCTTGACGTTGTTGACCAGGAAGGGCGTGTCCCACAGCGCCATTTCCTTGGTGATGCCCACCAGCGTGGCGGTGGAGCCGACCATCATTTCCTGCGCGCCGCCGATGAGCGCCTGCTGCATCTGCGTGTCCGGGCCCAGCGCGGCGCCGCCGATGGCGCGCACCTTCATCTTGCCGCCCGAGGCCTTCTGCACCTCCTCGGCGAACAGCTTCACGGCGCGGCCCTGGTTGCTCTGCTCGTTGAGGCCGTAGCCGAAGCGGATCAGGCGCGGCTTGATGTCCTGCGCGAAGGCGGTGGCCGGCGTGGCGACGAGCAGCGCGGTGGCGGTCAGGGAGCCGGCGGCCAGCGCCAGCAGGGAACGGCGAAGGGACTTCATGAGAGAAACACTCCTGAAAGGAACGGGCTCGCGACGTGTCAGCGCATCCAGGCGACGGGCGCGGTCACGAGCTGGGGAAAGACGACGAGCAGGACGAGGATGGCGGCGTAGGTCACCAGGAACGGGTTCACGCCGCGGATCACCTGGTGGAGCTGCAGCCGGCCCACGCCGGCCACCACGTTGAGCACCGTGCCCACCGGCGGCGTGATCAGGCCGATGGCGCCGTTGAGCACGAACATCAGCCCGAAGTAGACCGGGTCGATGCCGGCCTTGACGGCGATGGGCAGCATCACCGGCGCGAAGATGAGGATGGTGGGCGTGAGGTCCAGCGCCGTGCCGATGAGCACCAGCACCAGCATCATCACGGCCATGAGCACGCGCGGGTGCTCCACCATCGGGCCCAGCCAGCCGGTGAGCGTGGTGGGCAGATCCGCCAGCGTCACCATGTAGCTCGCCACCTGGGCGCCGGCGCACAGGAACATGACGATGGCCGTGGTGCGCGCGGCGCGCACCAGCACCTGGTGGAACTCGCCCAGCGTCAGTTCGCGGTGCACGAAGAAGGCAATGAACAGCGCGTAGGCCGCCGCCACCACCGCCGCCTCGGTCGGCGTGAACACGCCGCTCTTCATGCCGCCGATGATGATCAGCGGCATCAGCAGCGCCCAGAAGGCCTTGGCCGTGGCGCGCAGGCGGCCGGAGAGCGGCAGCGGCGCGTCGGTGGCGACGTCGAACTTCTTGAGCTGCAGCTTCCAGGCAATGATCAGCCCGGCGCCCATCATCAGCCCCGGCGCGATGCCGGAGAGGAACAGCGCCGAGATCGACGTGTTGGTGGTGACGCCGTAGATCACGAACGGCATCGAGGGCGGGATGATCGGCGCGATGATGCCGCCCGCGGCCATCAGGCCCGCCGACGAGTTCATCGGGTAGCCGTGCTGGCGCATCATGGGCAGCAGGATGGTGGCCAGCGCCGCGGTGTCGGCCAGGGCCGAGCCGCTCATGCTGGCCATCATGATGGCCGCCCCGATGGTCACGAAGCCCAGCCCGCCGCGGATGTGGCCGACCCAGGCGCGCGCCATCTCGATGATGCGGCGGCTGATGCCGCCGGCGTTCATCAGCTCGCCGGCCAGGATGAAGAAGGGCACGGCCAGCAGCGGGAAGCTGTCCACGCCGGCCACCAGGTTCTGCGCCAGCAGCTGGGTGTCCCAGAACTCCAGCACGTAGGCCATGCCGGCGCCCGTGAGCACCAGCGCGAAGGCCATGGGCATGCCGATGCCCATGAAGGCGAGCATGCCGCCCGAGAAGACCACGAAGGCCCAGGCTTCCGCCGTCATGTCATTCCACCTCGGAGTCGTGGCCGAAATCGATGGCCTTGCCGCGCAGCAGGTCCACCAGCGCCATCAGCCCGATGGCCGCGGCGCACAGGAAAGCCGGCAGCGGCAGCAGCGCGGCCGGGTAATTGAGCACGGTGCTGTGGCTGTCCAGCCCCACCACCACCTGCTGCCAGGCGCCCTGCCCCAGCAGCACGCAGGCCAGCAGCGTCAGCGCGTGGATGAGCCGCGTCACGGCCTTGAGCATGGCCGGCTTGCCGCGCAACGGCCGCAGCAGGCTGGTGAAGGCCATGTGCTGCCCGGCCGGGTAGGCGGCGGTGCCGCCGATGAACACCATCCACACGAACAGCAGGCGCGACAGCTCCTCGCTGGCGGCGATGCCCTCGCCGAAGCCGTAGCGCAGCACCACGTTGACGAACACCGCGCCGGCCATCACCGCCAGGCACAGCGCCATGGCGGACTCGGCCAGCCGCGTCGTGGCGGCACGGCTCATCGGGCACCCCCTTGCAGCTGCTTCAGCACGGCGGCTGCCAGCTCCTCGGGCGGCAGCGTCGCGTCCACCTCGATCACGCCGGGCTCGCCGGCCGGGGATTCCAGCGTCGCGAACTGGCTGGCCACGAGGCTGGGCGGGAACAGGTGCGCGCAGCGCGAGGCGACGCGGCGCAGCGCCTCGTCGCGCTCCAGCACCAGGTGCACGAAGCGCAGGCCCGGCGCAGCGGCGCGCAGGCGCTCGCGGTAGGCGCGCTTGAGTGCGGAGCAGGTCAGCACCACGCCGTCCGGCGCGGCGGCCAGCTGCGCGGCCAGCGCGTCCAGCCAGCCGGCGCGGTCCTCGTCCGTCAGCGGCACGCCGGCGCGCATCTTCTGCTGGTTGGCCTCGGGGTGGAAATCGTCACCCTCGACCAGCGGCAGGCCCAGCGAGCGCGCCAGCGCGGCGCCCAGGCTGGACTTGCCGCAACCGGCCACCCCCATGACCACAATCGAGTCCATGCAAGTCTCCTTCGTCGCATCCACCCGGCTGTCCGAGTCAGGCTGGATATGGGATAGCGCTGTCCCAAAAGATTCAAAAAATCGGACCTCATGGTCCGCCCAACCCATCGCAATCCGAGGCTGTTCTACAGCACCATGGAATTTGACTGGGACAGCGCTATCCTAAAATGGGCCGCAACTATAACAAAGCCAGGGAAAACACCGACATGACCACCCTCCGACGCCGCGCCACGGGCCGCATCACGCTGGACGAGGTCGCCCACGCCGCGGGCGTGAGCCCCATCACCGCCTCGCGCGCGCTGCGCGGGCAGCGCAGCGTGGACCCGGCGCTGGTGGCGCGCGTGCGCGAGGCGGCGGAGCGGCTGGGCTACGTGCCCGATCCGGCGGCGCGCGCGCTGGCCTCGGCGCGCAGCTCGCAGGTGGTGGTGCTGGTGCCCATGCTCAGCAACAACCTCTTTGTCGATCTGCTGGAGGCGGTGCACGCCACGCTGCTGCCCGCGGGCTACCAGACGCTCATCGGCGTGACGCACTACGACCCGGGCGAGGAGGAGCAGTTGTTGCGCGGCTACATGGCGCACCGCCCGGCCGGGCTGCTGCTCACCGGCTTCGACCGCACCGAGGGCAGCCGGCGCCTGATCGAGTCCAGCGGCGTGCCCTGCGTGCATGTCATGGAAACGAGCGAGGCGCCGGGCGTGCACAGCGTGGGCTTCTCGCAGGCGGCGGCGGGCTACGCCATGACGCGGCACCTCGTCGAGCGCGGGCGCCGGCGCGTGATGTTCATCGGCGCGCAGCTCGACCCGCGCACGCTGCAGCGGCTGCAGGGCTACCGCGACGCGCTGCGCGGCGCCGGCTTGTACGACGAAGCGCTGGAGCTGCTCGATCCGCGCCGCTCCTCCATGGCGCTGGGCGCGGAGTTGTTCGAGCGCGCGCTGCGCGAGCACGAGGAAGCCGACGCCCTCTTCTTCTGCAACGACGACCTGGCGCAGGGCGGGCTGCTGGCCGCGCTGCGCCTGGGCGTGCCGGTGCCGCAGCGCGTGGCCGTGGCCGGTTTCAACGACCTGGCCGGCAGCGACCAGATGCTGCCGCCGCTGACGACCGTGCACACGCCGCGCGAGGAGATCGGGCGCCAGGCCGCCGCGATGCTGCTGCAGCTCATGCAGGGCCAGAGCGTGCCGCGCCCCGCCATCGACGTGGGCTGCACGCTGGTCGTGCGCGGCAGCACCTGAGTCGGCCAAGCCCTGGTTGGCGAAGTGTCACGACAGGAAACCCCGGGTTGTCCGGGGCTGCGGCAGCCACTATGGTCACGGACTCTTTGTCTCGACGGGCCGCGCACGGCCCCACCCGGCCACCGCCGCCAGGTCTCGAAGGAGTGAACCACGTGTCGACTTCCCCGCAACGCGCCACCTCCTCCAACCGCAGCCCGCGCTCGCCGCTGGCTGCCGCCGCCGACGCCGCGCTGGAGAGCGCCCGCACGCCGGCGGCCCACACTGCCTTGGGCGCGCCCGCCATCGAACTGACCGCTTCGGCCAACGAGCCCCTGGCCGAAGGCAACGCCACGCTGGACAGCGTGATCAACAGCTGGGGCGAGCGCACCACGCGCGAGCAGCTGCGCTGGCAGCTCTCCGCCTTGAACGCCGCGCTGCGCGGCACGCAGGAGCTGGGCCAGGCGCAGGCCGAGCTCAGCCAGCAGCTGCTGCAGAGCCTGGAGCGGCTGGGCCAGCAGCTGCAGGACGCCCGCAACCTGAGCGACCTGGCAACGGTACAGACCAGCCTGGCGCAGGCCGACTTCGACGGCCTGCTGCGCCTGTCGCGGCGCCTGACCGAGCTGGGCACCAACCAGGCGCTGCAGCTGTGCCAGGAAGCGAGCAACGGGCTGGTGCGACTGCAGAGCGCCTACTGGGAGTCGGCGCTGAACTGGCTGCGGCTGCAGACCCATTTCGGCGGCGACTCCGAGATGCTGCAGGCCGAGGTCGAGCATGTGCTCAGCCCGATGGCCGCGGGCCCGCTGATGTGGCCGCTGCAGGAGGCAACGCGGCAGATGGCGCAGATGGCGGCCAGCGGCTGGAACGACTGGCTCAACTGGGGCGGCCATTTCGCCGACGCCGGCCGCACGCTGTTCAGCGGTGCGACACAGGCCAGGCACTGAAGCCGCGCCCTCTCTCGCTGGCCTCGCACGCCGGCGAGCCGCAACGAAAACCGGCCCTTCGCGGGCCGGTTTGCTTTGGGATTGACCGAATCCGTTGTCGGGCTCAGCGCGGCGCGGCGGCCGGGATGGGCGGCAGCGGCAGCACCACGTCGCCGCACTGGGCGCGGTGGCGCAGCACATGGTCCATTACCACCAGCGCCAGCAGCGCCTCGGCAATGGGCGTGGCGCGGATGCCAACGCAGGGGTCATGGCGCCCGAAGGTCTGCACCGTGGTGGGATTGCCGGCGCGGTCGATGGAAGCGCGCGGCGTGCGGATCGAGCTGGTGGGCTTGATGGCGATGGACACGACCAAGTCCTGCCCCGTGCTCACGCCGCCCAGCACGCCGCCGGCATGATTGCTCGTGAAACCCTCGGGCGTGAGCTCGTCGCCATGCTCCGAGCCGCGCTGGGCGACGCTTTTGAAGCCGTCGCCGATCTCCACGCCCTTAACAGCATTGAGGCCCATCATGGCGTGCGCGATGTCGGCGTCGAGCCGGTCGAACAGCGGCTCGCCCAGCCCGGCGGGCACGCCCTGCGCGATGACGCTGATGCGCGCGCCGATGGAGTCGCCGTCGCGGCGCAGCTGGTCCATCTGCGCTTCCAGCTCGGGAATGATCGAGGCGTTGGGCGCGAAGAACGGGTTGTTGGGGATGTGCTCGAAGCCCTCGAAGGGAATCTCGGTCGCGCCCAGCGCCGACATCCAGCCGATGAAGCGCGTGCCGTGCTTCTGCAGCAGCCATTTGCGGGCCACCGCGCCGGCTGCCACCGTGGGCGCCGTCAGCCGCGCCGAGGAGCGGCCGCCGCCGCGCGGATCGCGCACGCCGTACTTGCGCCAGTAGCTGTAGTCGGCATGGCCGGGGCGGAAGGTGTCGAGCAGATTGCCGTAGTCCTTGCTGCGCTGGTCGGTGTTGCGGATCAGCAGGCAGATCGGCGCCCCGGTGGTCTGCCCTTCGTACACGCCGGAGAGGATCTCGACGGCATCGGGCTCGTTGCGCTGCGTGACGTGGCGCGAGGTGCCGGGGCGGCGCCGGTCCAGCTCGGCCTGGATGTCGGCCTCGCTGAGCTCCAGCCCCGGCGGGCAGCCGTCGATCACGCAGCCGATGGCCGGGCCGTGGCTTTCGCCGAAGTTGGTGACGCGGAAGAGTTCGCCAAGGGTGCTGCCGGACATGGGAGTGCGCTGCTGCGAGGAGGTCAAAAGAAAAAGGGCCCGCTGGCGCGGGCCCTGCATTGTGACAGCCGCAGGCCGTGGCTCAGGCCGCCGGGGGCAGCGACGCGGCGGCGCCCTCCTCGGCCGGCCAGTCCTTGATGTAGGCCTTGAGCATGCGGTTCTCGAAGTCCTGAGCGTCCACCACGGCCTTGGCCACGTCGTAGAAGGAGATCACGCCCATGAGCGTGCGCTTGTCCAGCACGGGCATGTAGCGCGCATGGCGCTGCAGCATCATGCGCCGCACCTCGTCCATCGGCGTCTCGGGCGTGCAGCTCAGCGGGAAGTCGTCCATCACGCTGCGCACCGTGGAGTTTTCGAGCTTGCCGCCCAGCCGCACCACGGCCTGGATGGCTTCGCGGAAAGTGAGCATGCCCACCACGTCGCCATAGCTCACCACCACCAGCGAGCCGATGTCGTGGTCGGCCATGGTCTGCAGCGCCACGGCCAAAGACTCGTCCGGCGTGACGGTGAAAAGGGTGTTGCCCTTGACGCGAAGGATGTCGCTGACCTTCATGAAATTCCTCGGAAACAATGAAAAAACGGACTGCAACCAACATAGCACAGCCCGCAGGTCAATCCCTTACGCGCAATCACGATGGGCGCAGCGCGGCCAGCATGTCGTCCACCATGGATTGCAGGTCGTAGCGCGGCGTCCAGCCCCAGTCGGCCCGCGCCGCCGCGTCGTCGATGGAGCCGGGCCAGCTCTCGGCAATGGCCTGGCGGAAGTCGGGCTCGCAGTGCAGCGTGAAGCCCGGCAGGCGGCGCGCGATGGCATCGGCGATCTGCCGCGGCGTGAAGCTCATGCCGGCGAGGTTGTAGGCGCGGCGCTCGCGGATGCACCCGGCCGGCGCGCTCATCAGCTCCAGCGTCGCGCGGATGGCGTCAGGCATGTACATCATCGGCAGCGCCTGGTCCTCGCGCAGGAAACACGTGTAGCGGTTATGGGCCAGCGCGGCATGGAAGATCTCCACGGCGTAGTCGGTGGTGCCGCCGCCGGGTGCGGTCTTCCAGCTGATGAGGCCGGGGTAGCGCAGGCTGCGCACGTCCACGCCATGGCGGCGGTGGTACCAGGCACACCAGCCCTCGCCGGCGAGCTTGGAGATGCCGTACACGGTGTCGGGCTCCATCACGGTGTGCTGCGGCGTGGCCTGCTTGGGCGTGGAGGCGCCGAAGGCGGCGATCGAGCTGGGCCAGAACACGCGCTGCAGCGGCAGCGTGCGCGCCAGCTCCAGCACGTTGAGCAGGCTTCTCATGTTGAGGTCCCAGGCCCAGGTCGGGTGCTGCTCGCCGCGGGCCGACAGCGCCGCGGCCAGCAGGTACAGCTGCGTAATGCCATGGCGCCGCGCCACCTCGCCCAGCGCCGCCGCGTCGGTGGCGTCCAGCACCTCGTGCGCCACGCCGGGCACGCGGCCCGTGGGCGCCAGGTCGGCGGACACCACCGCCTCGCGCCCATGCCGCTGCGCCAGCGCCTCGACCAGCTCGCTGCCGATCTGGCCGTTGGCCCCCACCACCAGAATCTTCGGACCACCGCTCACCACGCCACCTCCCCCTGCCGTACCACGCCGGCCGCCCTCATGGCACCAGCCCCAGTTCCCGTCCAGCCTGCCTGAAAGCGGCCACGGCCTGCTCCAGCTGCCCGCGCTCGTGGGCGGCGCTGAGCTGCACGCGCACGCGCGCCTGGCCCTTCGGCACCACCGGGTAGAAGAAGCCCACCACGTACACGCCCAGCTCCAGCAGCCGTGCCGCCAATGCCTGCGCCTTGGGCGCGTCGTAGACCATGATCGGCACGATGGGATGCTCGCCCGGCTTGAGATCGAAGCCGGCTTCGCTCATCGCGGCGCGGAACCAGCGGGCGTTGTCCATGACGCGGCGGCGCGGCTCGGCACTCTCCTCCAGCAGGTCCAGCACCGCCAGCGACGCGCCGACGATCGCCGGCGCCAGCGAATTCGAGAACAGGTACGGCCGCGAGCGCTGCCGCAGCAGCTCGATGACCTCGCGCCGGCCGCTGGTGAAGCCGCCCGAGGCGCCGCCCAGCGCCTTGCCCAGCGTGCCGGTGATGAAGTCCACCCGCGCCGCGCCGTCCACCAGCAGCCCGCGGTGCTCGTGCGTGCCGCGGCCGGTGGGGCCTACGAAGCCGGTGGCGTGGCTGTCGTCGATGCCCAGCAACGCGCCATGCGCATCGCACAGCGCCCGCATGCGGTCGAGCTGCGCCACGCTGCCGTCCATGGAAAACACGCCGTCGGTGAAGGCCAGCACGAAGCGGGCCCCGTCGGCGCGGGCCTGGCGCAGGCAGCGCTCCAGGTCCGCCATGTCGTCATGCGCGTAGCGGTAGCGGCGCGCTCTGCACAGCCGGATGCCGTCGATCACGGAGGCATGGTTGAGCGTGTCGCTGACGATGGCGTCCTCTTCGGTGAACAGCGGCTCGAACAGCCCGCCGTTGGCGTCGAAGGCCGCGGCGTAGAGGATGGTGTCGTCGGTGCCCAGGAAGCGCGACAGCCGCGCCTCCAGCGCCTTGTGCCGGTCCTGCGTGCCGCAGATGAAGCGCACCGAGCTCATGCCGTAGCCATGGGTGTCCATGGCCTGCTGCGCCGCCCGCACCACGCGCGGGTGCGCGCTCAGCCCCAGGTAGTTGTTGGCGCACAGGTTGATGAGCTCGCGCCCGTCGGCCAGGCGCACGCGCGGCCCCTGCGGGCCGGCAATGACGCGTTCCTCCTTGAACAGGCCGGCCAGGCGCAGGCTTTGCAGCTCCCGGGTGACAAAGGCGGTGAATTCGTCGCTGGCGTTCACTGGCTGCTCCCCGCGGCAAGGCCGCATGCGGCGGCGCACCGTGACGGCACGCCGCTCGATCGGGAGCATAGACCGCGCCGGGAGAGCCGCGCCGCGCTCAGCGCAGCAGTTCTTCCAGCGACATCGTCTCCACGCCGGCTTGCGCCCTGAAGGCGCCGGTGACCGGCGCCGGCTCCAGCAGCAGGCGGTCGATCAGCGGCGCCGCCGGCGTGCGCGCCGGGTCGCACAGCAGCACCAGGCGCTGGGCGCCGCCCTCTTCCAGGCGGCCGATCCAGTCCAGCGCGATGAGGGTGTCGAGCACCGGCTCCAGCCGCACCGGGTCCACGCCCAGGACCTCGGCCAGGGCCGGCTGCGAACGGCCCGGCCTGCCCTCGCGCTGCGCCGCCACCAGCACCCGCAGCGTCGCCAGCGCCAGCGCGAAGGGCTGGCCCGGCCCGCTGGGCAGCCGTGCCGTGCGCTGCGTCAGGCTCTGCGCGCTGGCGGCGATCACCGCACCCAGCAGCACGATCACCCAGCCCGCATACAGCCACACCAGCAGGATCGGCAGCGTGGTGAAGGCACCATAGACGGCCGAGTAGGTCGGCACCTTGCTGAAGTACCAGCCGATGAGGTCCTTGGCCAGCTCGAAGCCCAGCGCCACGAACAGCGCGCCGGCCAAGGCATGCGGCCAGCGCACCAGCGTGTTGGGCACGTAGCGGAACAGCGCCGCCACGCCGGCCACCAGCAGCGCGAACTCGAACACGTTGAGCAGCAGGCTCACGCCCCAGGGCGGCGTGTGCACCCAGCCCTGCGAGGCCGACAGCGCGTACGAGGTGACGGACAGGCTCACGCCCATCACCAGCGGGCCGAGCGTGAGCGCGGCCCAGTACACCAGCACGCGCTGGCCGATGGGACGCGGCCGCCGCACGGCCCAGATGGCATTGAGCGCGCGGTCGATGGTGAGCATGGTCGCCACCGCCGTGCCGCCCAGCAGCACCAACCCCACGCCGCTCAGGCGCCGGGCCTTGGCGGCAAACTGCGTCAACTGGCCAAGCACCTGGCGCGAGATGTTGTCCGGCACCAGGGACTGCATGAAGTACTTCTCCAGCGCGGTCTGGAACGCACCGAACACCGGGAAGGCCGAGAACAGCGCGAAGGCCATGGTGGTGAGCGGCACCAGCGCCAGCAGCGTCGTGAAGGTCAGGCTGCTGGCCGTCAGGCTCAGCTTGTCGTCGCGGAAGCGCTGATGCAGCGTCAGAAAGGTGTCGCGCCAGGGCCAGTGGCGCAGCATCCGCCACGCGCCCAACCACCGGCCACGCCAGCGGGCGGGGGGAGTATTCATCAACACTATGATGCCAAACATGTCGATTGAGCCAATCTTGAATCCGCTGCCACCGATGGTGCGCCGCACGCGCGACCTGGCCGTGGCCAGCCTGTTGGGGCTCATCGTCCTGGGACTGGCCTGGGAGTTGTGGCTGGCGCCCACCGGGCGCGGCACGCTGGCCTTGAAGGTGCTGCCCCTGGTGGTGCCGCTGGCCGGGCTGCTCAAGCGGCGCATGTACACCTACCGCTGGGTCAGCCTGCTGGTGTGGATCTACTTCGCCGAGGGCGTGGTGCGTGCCACCAGCGAGCCGCCGCCAGGGGCCTGGCTGGCGCTGATTGAAGTTCTGCTGTGCCTGCTGTTGTTCGTCGCCTGCGCCACGCATGTGCGCTGGCGCCTCAAGCATGCGCCTGCCGCTGAAGGGAAGAAGTCATGAGCGCGGAATTTCTGGACGCCCTGCGGGCCACCCTGGGCCCCGAGCATGTGCTGAGCGAAGGGGACCTCAGTGCCTACGAGGTGGACTGGCGCAAGCGCTGGCATGGGAAGGCGCTGGCGGTGGCCCGACCGGCCGACACGGCGCAGGTGGCGGCCGTGCTGCGCCTGTGCGCGCAGCATGGCGTGACGGTGGTGCCGCAGGGCGGCAATACCGGGCTGGTGGTCGGCAGCGTGCCGGATGACACCGGGCGCCAGCTGGTGCTGAGCCTGCGCCGCATGAACCGCGTGCGCTCGTTCGATACCGCCAACCTCACGCTCACGGTCGATGCCGGCTGCGTGCTGCAGGCGGTGCAGGAAGCGGCCGGGGCACAGGGTCTGCTGTTTCCACTGAGCCTGGCGGCCGAGGGCAGCGCCACCATCGGCGGCAACCTGGCCAGCAACGCCGGCGGCACGCAGGTGCTGCGCTATGGCAATGCGCGCGAGCTGTGCCTGGGGCTGGAAGTGGTGACGGCGCAGGGCGAGGTCTGGGACGGCCTGTCCGGGCTGCGCAAGGACAACACCGGCTACGACCTGCGCGACCTGTTCATCGGCAGCGAGGGCACGCTGGGCGTCATCACCGCCGCGACGCTGAAGCTGTTCCCGCAGCCCGCCGCCGTGACCACGGCCATGGCGGCCTGCGCATCGCTGGAGCAGTCGGTGGCGCTACTGAAGGCGGCCCGCGCCAGGCTGGGCGCCGGCCTCACCGGCTTCGAGGTGATGGGCCGTTTCGCGCTGGACCTGGTGGCCAAGCACTTCCCCGAGCTGCCCCGCCCCCTGCCCGGCGCCGCCTGGACCGTGCTGCTGGAACAGAGCGACGAGGAAAGCGAGACGCACGCCCAGGAGCGCTTCGAGGCACTGCTGGCCGCGGCGCTGGAGGACGGCCTGATCGAGGACGCCGCCGTGGCACAGAGCCAGGCGCAGTCCAAGGCGATGTGGCATGTGCGCGAGTCGATCTCGCTGGCGCAGGCCCAGGAAGGGCTCAACATCAAGCACGACATCGCCCTGCCGGTGTCCAACATCCCGGCCTTCTGTGCGCAAGCCGACGCGGCCCTGCAGGCGGCGTTCCCCGGCGTGCGCATCGTCAACTTCGGCCATCTGGGCGACGGCAACCTGCACTACAACGTGCAGGTGCCCGAGGGGGGCGATGGCGCGGCCTTCCTGCGCGAACACGAGGCGGCGGTGAACCGGGTCGTGTTCGACGCGGTGCAGGCCTTCGACGGCAGCTTCTCGGCCGAGCATGGCATCGGCTCGCTCAAGCGCGAGGAGCTGGCGCAGCGCAAGTCGCCCACGGCGCTGGGGCTGATGCGGGCCATCAAGCAGGCGCTGGACCCGCAGGGTGTGCTCAATCCCGGGCGCGTGCTGTAACGGAAAGCCTTGCAGCGCCACGCCCACTGATGCCCCAAAAGACAAACCCGGCCAGTGGCCGGGTCGTCATGGGGGCAGCGCGACTGCCTACTGAATCGGTTCCTTGAGCACCTTGGGAATGGGCAGAGGCATCACGTCGATGCCCTCTTCCACCAACTCGGCCGCCTGGTCCGGGCTGGCCTGGCCGCGGATGCCGCGACTGGGCGCGTCACCGTAGTGAATGCGGCGCGCTTCGTCGGCGAAGCGCTCGCCCACGTCCTCGGTGTTGGCCATCACATGCCGCACGGCCTGCATCCACAGCGCCTGCAGCTGCTGCGCTTCCGGCGTGGCCGCTACCGGCTCGCCGCTCTTGGGCTGCTGCGCCACGGGCTCGCGCGCGTTGGACAGATTCAGGCGCGGCGCGCTGGGCAGGCGGCTCACGCTCTGGCTGCCGCACAGCGGACATTCCACCAGCCCGCGGCCGTGCTGGCTCGCAAAGTCGTCTTCCGAGCCGAACCAGCCTTCGAAGCCATGGCCGCGGTCGCAGCGCAGATCAAGCACCTTCATGCGGGGAATTATCGTCGCCGCCCAGCTCGGGAGCGGGTTGCCAGTCCAGTGACCACTGTTTCTGCCGCCACTTGTGCAGCCACAGCAGCCCGATGAGCGTCTTCGCATCGCTGAGTTCGCCACGCGCGGCCAGGGCGTCGAGCTCTTCCTCGGTCATCAGCACCACGTCCAGGTGCTCGCCGTGGTCCAGCGCCGCCTCGCCCTCGCGCAGGCCGCGGGCGAAGAACAGGTGGATGACCTCGTCGGAATAGGCGGCGGCGTTGTGGATGGGCCCGGCATAGGCCCACTCGTCGGCGCAGTAGCCGGTTTCCTCGATGAGCTCGCGCACGGCGGTGTGCAGCGGCGGCTCGCCGGGGTCGATCTTGCCGGCCGGAAACTCCAGGATCACGCGCTGCAGCGGGTAGCGGTACTGGCGCTCCAGCACCAGCCGCCCGTCATCAAGCACCGGCACCACCACGGAGGCCCCGGGGTGGCGGATGTACTCGCGCTCGGTCTCGTGACCACCGGGCAGCCGCGCCTTGTCGCGCTGCACGTTCAGGAAGTTGCCTTCGAACACCGTCTCCGACTGGAGCCGGTGTTCGCGCAGGTGATCGTCCTCAGCCATGGTGGTGCCGCCTCAGGTAACGCCAGACGAAGCCGGGGAAGGCCAGCGTCAGGAACAGGCAGCCCATCGCGGCATAGAACTCCCAGCCTTGCGGGTAGATCTGGCCGATGCGGGCTTCCAGCAGGCGACCCAGCCCCAGCGTCAGCAGTGCCAGAAGCAGCAGCTCCAGCAACCGCCAGCCAAATGCCTTGGGAGCACGCCGCGGGCCTACCAGCAGCAGCCGCTCGGTGAAGAACGGCAAGTTGGCGGCGACCACGGCGGCAAGCAGCACCAGCGTGACTTCGGCGCCGTGGCTCATGTCGGCCTCGGGCTCAGGTCGCCAGCGCCTTGACGATGACGTCGCGGCACAGCGCCATCAGACCACCCGGCAGCACGCCCAGTGCCAGCACCGCAGCGCCATTGAGCGCCAGCAGCGCGCGGGCACCCGCCGGGCCGGTGATGGCCACACCTTCGGTCGGCTCGTCGAAGTACATGACCTTGACGATGCGCAGGTAATAGAAGGCGCCGATCAGCGACAGCAGCACCGCCACCACGGCCAGCGTGATGTAGGCCGGATCGTTGGTGGTGACCAGCGACTGCAGCACCGCCAGCTTGGCGTAGAAGCCCACCGTCGGCGGGATGCCGGCCAGCGAGAACATCAGGATCAGCATCACGCCGGCCATCCAGGGGCTGCGCTTGCCCAGGCCCGCCAGATCCCTGATCTCCTCGGCCTCGAAGCCGTGGCGCGCGATCAGCATGATCAGGCCGAAGGTGCCCAGCGTGGTCAGCACGTAGGTGACCAGGTAGAACAGCGCCGAGCTGTAGCCGTTGGGCGCCGACAGCGTGTTGGAGCCGATGACGCTGGGCGTCAGGCCCAGCAGCATGAAGCCCAGCTGCGCGATGGTCGAGTAGGCCAGCAGCCGCTTGAGGTTGGTCTGCGCGATGGCGGCCAGGTTGCCGATGACCAGGGAGGCCACGGCCAGCACGATCAGCATCTGCTGCCAGTCGCGGGCCAGGCCGTTCATGCCCTCGTGCAGCAGGCGGATCGTGATGCCGAAGGCCGCCAGCTTCGGGGCGCCGGCGATGAGCAGCGTCACGGCCGTGGGAGCGCCCTGGTACACGTCGGGCACCCACATGTGGAAGGGCACCACGCCGAGCTTGAACGCCAGGCCGGCCACGATGAACACCAGGCCGAAGGTCAGCACGTCACGGTTGATCAGCCCGCCCTGGATGGCCTCGAACGTGCCGCCGATGTCCAGGGTGCCGGTGGCACCGTACATCATCGACAGGCCGTAGAGCAGGAAGCCGCTGGCCAGCGCGCCCAGCACGAAGTACTTCATCGCCGCCTCGGTGGAGACGGCATGTTCACGCCGCAGCGCCACCAGGGCGTACAGCGACAGCGTCATCAGCTCCAGGCCCAGGTAGATGACCAGGAAGTTGTTGGCCGAGAGCATGACCAGCACGCCCAGCAGCGACAGCATGGACAGCGAGAAGAACTCGCCCTTGAGCATGTCGCGCGTGCTGATGTAGGACTGCGCGAAGACCAGCGTGGCCATCAGCGTCAGCGTGGCGCACACCGCCAGCAGCCGGCCCATCGGGTCGGCCACGACCATCTTCTGCATGCCGTACATGCTGGTCAGGCCGGTGCCGAGCTGGTCGGCCTGCATCATGGCGCTGAGCTGATCGACCTGCAGGAAGGCCACCACGGCCAGCGACAGCTGGGCCAGCCAGAAGGTCAGCCGGCGCTGCTCGTCCTTGACGAAGAGGTCCGCCAGCGCGACCACGCAGGCCATCGTCAGCAGCACGATCTCGGGCTGGACCACCAGCCAGTTGAATTGGTTCATTGTCTGAGACTCCCCGTGCGGCTCAGTTCGGCTTGGAGGCGTTGGCCACCGTGGCGGCGTCCTTCACCTCGGCGGTGTTGGCCAGCTTGGAGGTGCTGACGTGAGCCAGCAGTTGGTTCACCGACACGTGCATCGAATCGGTGAAGGGCTTCGGATACAGGCCCATCCACAGCGTGGCCACGGCCAGCACGGCCAGCATGGCGAACTCGCGCAGGTTGATGTCGCTGAGCGAGCGCACGTTGTCGTTGGTCACGGCGCCGAAGTACACGCGCTTGAACATCCACAGCGTGTAGGCGGCGCCCGAGATCAGCGCGGTGGCGGCCAGCATGCCGAGCCAGAAGTTGGACTTGACCGTGCCCAGGATCACCATCCACTCGCCCACGAAGCCGCCGGTGCCCGGCAGGCCGCAGTTGGCCATGGAGAACAGCAGCGCGAAGGCCGCGAACTTGGGCATGGTGTTGACCACGCCACCATAGGCCGCGATCTCGCGCGAGTGCACGCGGTCGTAGAGCACGCCGATGGACAGGAACATCGCGCCGGAGACGAAGCCGTGGCTGATCATCTGGACCAGGCCGCCGGAGACGCCCAGCTCGTTGAAGATGAAGAAGCCCAGCGTCACGAAGCCCATGTGCGCGATGGACGAGTAGGCCACCAGCTTCTTCATGTCGTTCTGCACCAGCGCGACCAGGCCGATGTAGATCACCGCGATGAGGCTCAGCGAGATGATGAACCAGTCGTACTCGCGTGCCGCATCGGGGGCGATGGGCATGGAGAAGCGCAGGAAGCCGTAGGCGCCCAGCTTCAGCATGATCGCCGCCAGCACCACCGAGCCGCCGGTGGGCGCCTCGACGTGCGCGTCGGGCAGCCAGGTGTGCACCGGCCACATCGGCACCTTCACCGAGAAGGCGGCGAAGAAGGCGAAGAACAGCAGCGTCTGCGCCGACAGCGGCAGCGGCAGCGCGTGCCAGTCGAGGATGCTGAAGCTGCCGCCCGACTTGTAGTACAGGTAGATCAGCGCGATCAGCATCAGCAGCGAGCCGGCCAGCGTGTACAGGAAGAACTTGAAGGCCGCGTACACCCGGCGCGGGCCGCCCCAGACGCCGATGATGATGTACATCGGGATCAGGGTCGCTTCGAAGAAGACGTAGAACAGCAGCCCGTCCAGCGCCGAGAACACGCCGATCATCAGGCCCGAGAGGATCAGGAACGCGCCCATGTACTGGTTCACGCGCTCGGTGATCACTTCCCAGCCCGCCATCACCACGATCACCGTGATGAAGGCGGTCAGCGGCACGAACCACAGCGAGATGCCGTCCAGGCCCAGGTGGTAGAACACGTTGAAGCGTTCGATCCAGGGCGCGCGCTCCACGAACTGCATCGCGGCGGTGCTGTTGTCGAAGCCCGACAGCAGCGGCAGCGTCACCAGGAAGCCCGCCACCGAGCCCAGCAGGGCCAGCCAGCGCACGGTCTTGGCCTGATCATCTCGTCCCAACGCCAGCAGCAGGCCGCCCACCACGACCGGCAGCCAGATGGCCACACTCAACAATCCCATCTTTTTTCTCCGCCCTGCCTATCAACGCCCGAAGAGGCTCGTCAGCTGGGGCCACAGCTGCCACGTCATCAGCCCGAACACGCCCAGGATCATGACCAGGGCATACCAGTACAGGTAGCCGGTCTGCACCAGGCGCACGATGCCCGCGATACCGCCCACGGCCTTGGCCGAGCCGTTGATGAGCGCGCCGTCGATGATCCCGACGTCGCCGCCCTTCCACAGGCCCTTGCCCAGCAGCCGGGCACCGGCGGCCAGCACATGCTCGTTGAACGCGTCCATGTAGTACTTGTTGTCCAGCAGGCGGTAGATCGGGCCCGCGGCGCGCTTGATGGCGGCCGGAATGGCCGGGACCATCATGTAGAACACGTAGGCGGTCACGACGCCGGCCAGCGCCAGCCAGAACACGACCGTCTGCAGACCGTGCGCGGCCATGGCCAGCGCGCCGTGGAACTCGTGCGCCAGCTCTTCCATCGCCGGGTGCTTCTCCAGGTTGACGAAGATCGCATCCTTGAAGAAGTCGCCGAACAGCAGCGGCTCGATCGTGAAGTAGCCGATGATCACCGACGGGATGGCCAGCAGCAGCAGCGGCAGCGTCACGACCAGCGGCGACTCGTGCGGCTTCTGCCCCGGCGCCAGGCCGTGGTGGTGGTCTTCCGAAGGCTCCTCGTCGTCATGGTCGCCATGGTGATCATGGTGAGCCTGGCCGAAGCGCTCCTTGCCGTGGAAGACCAGGAAGTACATCCGGAACGAGTAGAAGGCCGTCACGAACACGCCGGTCATCACCGCGAAGTACGCGAAGCCCGCACCCGGCAGGTGGCTGGCGTGCACCGCCTCGATGATGCTGTCCTTGGAATAGAAGCCCGAGAACAGCGGCGTGCCGATCAGCGCCAGCGAGCCCAGCAGCGAGGTGATCCAGGTGATGGGCATGTACTTGCGCAGGCCGCCCATGTTGCGGATGTCCTGGTCATGGTGCATGCCCATGATCACCGAGCCCGCGCCCAGGAACAGCAGCGCCTTGAAGAACGCATGCGTCATCAGGTGGAACACCGCCACCGAGTAGGCCGACGCGCCCAGCGCCACCGTCATGTAGCCCAGCTGCGACAGCGTGGAGTACGCAACGACACGCTTGATGTCGTTCTGGATGATGCCCAGGAAGCCCATGAACAGGGCCGTGATGGCGCCGATGACCAGCACGAAGTTCAGCGCGGTGTCCGACAGCTCGAACAGCGGCGACATGCGCGTGACCATGAAGATGCCCGCCGTCACCATGGTGGCGGCGTGGATCAGCGCCGAGATCGGGGTCGGGCCTTCCATCGAGTCGGGCAGCCACACGTGCAGCGGGAACTGCGCGCTCTTGCCCATGGCGCCGATGAACAGGCAGATGCACGCCACCGTGATCAGCATCCAGTCGGTGCCCGGGAACACCAGCGTAGAGAGCTTCTCGGACTGCGCGAAGACCTCGCCGTAGTTGAGCGTGCCGGTGTACGCGGCCAGCAGGCCGATGCCCAGGATGAAGCCGAAGTCACCCACGCGGTTGACCAGGAACGCCTTCATGTTGGCGAAGATCGCCGTGGGCCGCGTGTACCAGAAGCCGATCAGCAGGTAGCTCACCAGGCCCACCGCTTCCCAACCGAAGAACAGCTGCAGGAAGTTGTTGCTCATGACCAGCATGAGCATCGAGAAGGTGAACAGCGAGATGTACGAGAAGAAGCGCTGGTAGCCCGGGTCCTCGTGCATGTAGCCGATGGTGTAGATGTGCACCATCAGCGACACGAAGGTCACCACGCACATCATCATGGCCGTGAGGCCGTCGACGAGGAAGCCGACTTCCATCTTCAGGTCGCCGAGCGTCATCCACTCGTAGACCGTGCCGTTGAAGCGCGCGCCGTTGATCACATCGGCCAGCACCATGGCCGAGACGATGAAGGAGATCAGCACCCCGAGGATCGTGATCAGGTGCGCGCCGCGGCGGCCGACGGCCCGCCCGGCCAGGCCCGCCACGATGGAGCCCGCCAGCGGCGCCAGCGGCACGACCAGCAGCAGGTTCTTGGACAGTTCTGCAGACATTTTTTATGGCCTTCCCGCGTCAACCCTTGAGCGTGTCGAGCTCTTCCACCGCGATCGTCGAGCGGTTGCGGAACAGCACCACCAGGATCGCCAGGCCGATGGCCGACTCGGCGGCCGCCACGGTCAGGATGAAGAACACGAAGACTTGGCCCGCCATGTCGCCCAGGTAGTGCGAGAAGGCGACGAAGTTCAGGTTGACGGCCAGGAGCATCAGCTCGATGGCCATCAGCAGCACGATGAGGTTGCGGCGGTTGAGGAAGATGCCGATCACGGACAGCGCGAACAGGATCGCGCCCAGCGACAGGTAATGCCCCAACGTGATGGGTCCGAGATTCATGCCTTGCCCTCCTCCGCGGCGTTCTTGGCCTGCACCACCGGCGGCATCTGCACGATGCGCAGCCGGTCGGCCTTCTTCACCCGCACCTGCTGCGACGGGTCCTGGTAGCGCGAGTCCTTGCGGCGGCGCAGCGTCAGCGCGATGGCCGCCACGATGGCCACCAGCAGCAGCACGGCCGCGATCTGCAGCGGGTACAGGTAGTTGGTGTAGATCTCGATGCCCAGCAGCTTGGTGTTGCCCAGCTCAGCGAGCCTGGGGTCCACCGGGGCCGCCTCGGGCACGTTGAAGCCGCTGGTCAGCACCAGTGCCATCTCCAGGGCGATGAGCGCGCCCACCAGCCCGGCGATGGGGAAGTGCTTCCAGAAGTTGTGCCGGAAGGCGTCGGTGTTGATGTCGAGCATCATCACCACGAAGAGGAACAGCACCATGACGGCGCCCACGTACACCAGCACCAGCGTGATGGCGAGGAATTCGGCCTTGAGCAGCATCCACACGCACGAGGCGGTGAAGAAGGCGAGCACCAGGTACAAGGCGGAGTGCACCGTGTCGCGCGCCGTGATCACGGCGAAGGACGCCAGCAGCAGCACCGTGGCGAAGAGGTAGAACAGAGCGGTCGTGGTCATGTCGTTGGACGCTTGAGACACGCGGGCACGCGGCAGCCCTCACGCATGCGCCGCAAGGGGCATGCGTGCGGGCGGCACGCGGGGGCCGTCAGCGGTAGCGGGCGTCGGCCTCCTTGTTGGCTGCGATCTCACGCTCGTAGCGGTCGCCGACCGCCAGCAGCATGTCCTTGGTGTAGTACAGGTCGCCGCGCTTCTCGCCGTGGTACTCGAGGATGTGCGTCTCGACGATGGAGTCCACCGGGCAGCTTTCTTCGCAGAAGCCGCAGAAGATGCACTTGGTCAGGTCGATGTCGTAGCGCGTGGTGCGGCGGCTGCCGTCGTCACGGATGTCCGACTCGATCGTGATGGCCATGGCCGGGCACACCGCCTCGCACAGCTTGCAGGCGATGCAGCGCTCCTCGCCGTTCTCGTAGCGGCGCAGCGCGTGCAGGCCGCGAAAGCGCGGAGACAGCGGCGTCTTCTCCTCCGGGAACTGGACCGTGATGGTCTTGGAGAGGAAGTGGCGCCCCGTCAGGGCCATGCCCTTGAAGAGCTCCAGCAGCAGGAAACTCGAAAAGAAGTCCTTGAGGGCAGACATGGCTTAATTCCAGATGTTCCAGGGCGACTGAATCCACAGGCCCACCACCAGCAGCCACACCAGGGTGACCGGAATGAAGATCTTCCAGCCCAGACGCATGATCTGGTCGTAGCGGTAGCGGGGGAACGTGGCGCGCACCCACAGGAACATCGTCACGACGACGAAGACCTTGGCGGCCAGCCAGATCCAGCCCGGGATCCAATTGAGGAAAGGTGCGTCGATCGGGGGCAGCCAGCCGCCGAGGAACAGGATCACGGCCAGCGTGGAGACCAGGATCATGTTGGCGTACTCGGCCAGGAAGAACATGGCGAAGCTCATGCCCGAGTACTCGATCATGTGACCGGCCACAATCTCGGACTCGCCTTCCACGACGTCAAAGGGGTGACGGTTGGTCTCGGCCAGGCCGGAGATGAAGTAGACGACGAAGATCGGCAGCAGCGGCAGCCAGTTCCAGGACAGGAAGTTCAGGCCCATGTCGGCGAAGCGGCCGCGGTCCTGCGACGTCACGATGTCCGTCATGTTCAGGCTGCCCGCCGCCATCAGCACCACCACGAAGCAGAAGCCCATGGCGATCTCGTAGCTCACCATCTGCGCCGAGGCACGCAGCGCGCCCAGGAAGGCGTACTTCGAGTTCGAGGCCCAGCCGGCGATGATCACGCCGTACACCTCCAGCGAGGTGATGGCCATCAGGAACAGCAGGCCGGCGTTGACGTTGGCCAGCGCCACTTCAGGGCCGAAAGGCACCACGGCCCAAGCCGCCAGCGCGGGCATGATCGTCATGATCGGGCCCAGGAAGAACAGGCCCTTGTTGGCCGCGGTCGGGCGGATGATCTCCTTGAAGATCAGCTTGACCGCGTCGGCAATCGGCGTGAGCAGGCCGAAAGGGCCCACGCGGTTGGGGCCCGGGCGGATCTGCGACCAGCCGATGGCCTTGCGCTCCCACAGCGTGAGGTAGGCCACGCAACCGAGCAGCGGCAGCAGCACCGCCACGATCTTGATCAGCGACCACACCACCGTCCACAGGGTGGCGTCCATGCTGGCGCTGCCAAATTGATAGAGGGAATCGATCATCGCTTGGCCATCCTCAGAGCTTCTGCACGGTGATGGCGCCGAACATGGCGCCCAGCGTGGCGGTATCCGGGTGCGCCGCGCTCACGCGCACGGCGTTGGGGGCCAGCGTGGCATCCTCGCGGGCCGGCAGTTCGACAATGGCCTGACCCTGGGTCAGGCGCACGCGCTGGCCTTCGGCCAGACCCAGCGCCTGCCACAGCGCGCTGGGCAGATTGGCCACGGGCGGACGGGCGTCGGCGGTGAGCTGCAGCGGACCGGAGCGGCGCACCAGCATGTCGCTGCCGTAGATGGGCACGTCGGCGATGCGCTCGAACAGGCCCGGCGTGGCCGGGGCGATGGTCGCCGGCAGTTGCGCGGCGCTGCGGTTGGACAGCCGCGCGGCGATGCCGCTGCCGTCGCCCAGCGCCTCGGCGCGCACTTCCTCGGCGCTCTCCTGATTGAAGCCGTCGAGGCCCAGCAGGTTGCCCAGCACGCGCAGCACCTTCCAGGCCGGACGCGTGTCGCCCACGGGCTTGACCACGCCGTAGAAGCTCTGCAGCCGGCCCTCGGCATTGACGAAGCTGCCCGCCGTCTCGGCGAAGGGGGCGATGGGCAGCAGCACGTCGGCGTTGGGTACCGCGGCGTCCTTGAACGAGGTCAGCGCCACCACCAGGCCCGAGCCCTGCAGCGCGGCCGTGGCCGCGGCGGCGTCGGCGGCGTCCCACACCGGCTCGGTGTTGAGCAGCAGCAGCGCCTTCATCGGTTGCGTCAGCATCTGGCCGGCGTCGAGGCCGCCCTTCTGCGGCAGCGCGCCCACCAGCTGCGCGCCCACGGTGTTGGCCGCTTCGGTCAGGTAGCCCACGCTGGCTCCGGTGTGCTCGGCGATCCAGCTGGCCAGCTTCAGCAGCGTGGCGGCCTGCGGATGCTGCGCGGCGGCATTGCCCAGCAGCACGGCCTTGCGCTCGCCCGACAGCAGCGAGTCGGCCACGGCGCGCGCGGCGTCGGTGGCTTCCGCCTTCACGGGCGCGGCCACGCCGGCACCGGCGGCGACGGCAGCAGCCACTTCGGCCAGGGCCTGCACCCAGCCGCTGGGCGCGGCGGTGAGGCGGTGCGCCACGGACATGGCCCAGTCGTCATGCAGCGCATGCAGACTGCTGATCTGGGCGCCATGGCGGGCGGCCTGGCGCAGGCGCTGCGCGAACAGCGGATGGTCCTTGCGCAGGAACGAGCCGATCACGAAGGCACGGTCCAGCGTCGAGAGCTCGGCAATGGGCAGGCCCAGCCAGCGGGCGGTGCCCGGCGCATCGACGTTGGCGAAGTCGGCGTGGCGGGTACGGTAGTCGATGTTGTCGCTGCCGAAACCGCGCACCAGCTTGGCCAGCAGGTGCAGCTCTTCCACGGTGCTGTGGGCGGAGCCGATGGCGCCGATGGACTGCGCACCGAACTCGGCCTTGACCTGCTTGAGGCCGTTGGCGACGTATTCCAGCGCCGTGGTCCAGTCCACGGTCTTCCACTCGCCGCCCTGCTTGATCATCGGGGTGGTCAGGCGCGCGGGGCTGTTGAGCGCGTCGTAGCTGAAGCGGTCGCGGTCGGCCAGCCAGCACTCGTTGACGGCCTCGTTCTCCAGCGGCAGCACGCGCTTGACCTGGTTGGCCTTGACCTGGACGATCAGGTTGGCGCCGGTGCTGTCATGCGGGCTGACGCTCTTGCGGCGCGACAGCTCCCAGGTGCGGGCGCTGTAGCGGAAGGGCTTGCTGGTGATCGCGCCGACCGGGCACAGGTCGATCATGTTGCCCGACAGCTCGGAATCCACGGTCTGGCCGACGAAGGTCGTGATCTCGGAGTGCTCGCCGCGGTGCAGCATGCCCAGCTCCATCACGCCGGCGATCTCCTGGCCGAAGCGCACGCAGCGGGTGCAGTGGATGCAGCGCGTCATCTCCTCCATGGAGAGCAGCGGGCCCGGGTCCTTGTGGAACACCACGCGCTTCTCTTCGGCGTAGCGCGAGCTGGAGCCACCGTAGCCCACGGCCAGGTCCTGCAGCTGGCACTCGCCGCCCTGGTCGCAAATCGGGCAGTCCAGCGGGTGGTTGATGAGCAGAAACTCCATCACCGACTGCTGGGCCTTGACCGCCTTGTCGCTCTTGGTGCGCACGATCATGCCCTGCGTCACCGGCGTGGCGCAGGCGGGCAACGGCTTGGGAGCCTTTTCCACTTCCACCAGGCACATGCGGCAGTTGGCCGCGATGCTGAGCTTCTTGTGGTAGCAGAAGTGCGGAATGTAGGTGCCGGCAGCCTCGGCCGCATGCATCACCATGCTGCCTTCGGCTACGCTGACCTTCTTGCCGTCGAGTTCGATTTCAACCATGGCTTATCGGGGTGAAGGCGCCGCCGCGCGCTCAGGCACGGGGCGCCCCGGTGCGGTGCACCTTCACCTTGAAGTTGTGTCTCAGGCACCGCCCACGAGGCAGCGCTTGTTTTCGACGTGGTACGCGAACTCGTCGCGGAAATGCTTGAGCATCGCGCGCACCGGCATCGCCGCAGCGTCGCCCAGCGCACAGATGGTTCGGCCCTGGATGTTGTCGGCCACCGAGTTGAGCAGGTCGAGGTCTTCCATGCGACCCTTGCCGTGCTCGATGCGGTCCACCACGCGCCACAGCCAGCCCGTGCCCTCGCGGCACGGCGTGCACTGGCCGCAGCTCTCGTGCTGGTAGAAGTAGGACAGGCGCAGCAGGCTCTTGACCATGCAGCGGCTGTCGTCCATCACGATCACCGCGCCCGAGCCCAGCATGGAGCCGGCCTTGGCGATCGAGTCGTAGTCCAGCGTGCAGTCCATCATGATCTGCGCGGGCAGCACCGGCGCGGAGGAGCCGCCCGGGATCACGGCCTTGAGCTTGCGCCCCTTGCGCACGCCGCCGGCCATTTCCAGCAGCGTCGCGAAGGGCGTGCCCATGGGCACCTCGAAGTTGCCCGGCGCGTTCACGTCACCGACCACCGAGAAGATCTTGGTGCCGCCGTTGTTGGGCTTGCCCACCTCCAGGTAGGCCTGGCCGCCGTTGCGGATGATCCAGGGCACCGCACCGAAGGTCTCGGTGTTGTTGATCGTGGTGGGCTTGCCGTAGAGGCCGAAGCTGGCCGGGAACGGCGGCTTGAAGCGCGGCTGGCCCTTCTTGCCCTCGATGGACTCGATCAGCGCCGTCTCTTCGCCGCAGATGTAGGCGCCGAAGCCGTGGTGCGCATGCAGCTGGAAGCTGAAGCTGCTGCCCAGGATGTTGTTGCCCAGGAAACCTGCGGCACGGGCCTCTTCCAGGGCCGCCTCGAAGCGTTCGTAGACCTCGAAGATCTCGCCGTGGATGTAGTTGTAGCCCGTGTTGATGCCCATCGCGTAGGCGGCGATGGCCATGCCCTCGATGACGATGTGCGGGTTGTAGCGCAGGATGTCGCGGTCCTTGCACGTGCCCGGCTCACCCTCGTCGGAGTTGCACACCAGGTACTTCGGGCCCGGAAAGGCGCGCGGCATGAAGCTCCACTTCAGGCCGGTCGGAAAGCCCGCGCCGCCGCGGCCGCGCAGGCCCGAGGCCTTCACCTCGGCGATGACCTGCTCCGGCGTCATGCCGGGGCCGCCGTCGAGGCCCAGGATCTTCTTCAGAGCCTGGTAGCCGCCTCGCGACTCGTAGTCTTTGAGGTGCCAGTTGCTGCCGTCGAGGCCGGCGTAGATCTGGGGCTGGATGTGGCGACCGTGGAAACAGGTCTCGCGGCCGGTCGCCTGGAACTTGGAGAGGTCGAGCATGCGGATCACCCCTGCGCCTTGAGCGTGTCGACCAGCTCGTCCAGACGCTCGTTGCTCATGAAGCTCAGCATCTGGCGGTCGTTGACCAGCATCACCGGCGCGTCGGCGCAGGCGCCCAGGCACTCGCACTTCTGGACCGTGATGAGGCCGTCGGCGGTGGTGCCGCCCTCCTCCACGCCCAGCTTCTGGCACAGGTGCTCCAGCGCGCCCTGGCCGTTGCGCAGCTGGCACGGCAGGTTGGTGCAGACGTTGAGCTTGTACTTGCCCAGCTTGCGCTGGTTGTACATGTTGTAGAAGGTCGTGACCTCGTGCACCGCGATGACGGGCATGTTGAGGTACTCGGCGATGGCCAGCTCGGCCTCACGCGACACGTAGCCCTGCTCCTGCTGCACGATGGACAGGCAGGCCATGACGGCGGACTGCTGCTGCCCGGCGGGGTACTTGGCGACCTCGCGCGCGAAACGCTCCAGCGTGGCGGGCGCGAAGAAGGATTGCGAACTCATCGATCGATCTCGCCGAAAACAATGTCCATGGTGCCGATCACCGCCACGGCGTCGGCGATCATGTGGCCGCGCGCCATCTCGTCCAGTGCCGCGAGGTGGGCAAAGCCGGGGGCGCGGATCTTCATGCGGTACGGCTTGTTGGCGCCGTCGCTGATGAAGTAGATGCCGAACTCACCCTTGGGATGCTCCACCCCGGCGTAGACCTCGCCCTCGGGCACGTGGAAGCCCTCGGTGAAGAGCTTGAAGTGGTGGATCAGCTCCTCCATGTTGGCCTTCATGTCCACGCGCGGAGGAGGCGCCACCTTGTGGTTGTCCGTGATGACCGGGCCGGGATTGGCCTTGAGCCACTGCACGCACTGCTTGATGATCTTGTTGGCCTCGCGCATCTCCTGCACGCGCACCAGGTAACGGTCGTAGGTGTCGCCGTTGGTGCCGACAGGGACGTCGAACTCCATGCGGTCGTAGACGTCGTAGGGCTGCGTCTTGCGCAGGTCCCAGGCGATGCCCGAGCCGCGCAGCATCGGGCCGCTGAAGCCCAGGTTCAGCGCGCGCTCGGGGCTGACCACGCCGATGCCCACGGTGCGCTGCTTCCAGATCCGGTTGTCGGTCAGCAGCGTCTCGTAGTCGTCGACGTTCTTGGGGAAGCGGTTGCAGAAGTCCTCGATGAAGTCCAGCATCGAGCCCTGGCGGTTCTCGTTGAGCTTGGCAATCGCCTTGGCGTTGCGGATCTTGGAGGGCTTGTACTGCGGCATGCTGTCGGGCAGGTCGCGGTAGACGCCGCCCGGACGGAAGTAGGCCGCGTGCATGCGCGCGCCCGACACCGCCTCGTACATGTCGAAGATGTCCTCACGCTCGCGGAAGCAGTAGATGAGGATGTTCATCGCACCGCAGTCGATGCCGTGCGCCCCCAGCCACAGCAGGTGGTTGAGCAGCCGGGTGAGCTCGGCGAACATCACGCGGATGTACTGCGCGCGCAGCGGCACCTCGATGCCCAGCAGCCGCTCCACCGCCAGGCAGTAGGCGTGCTCGTTGCACATCATCGAGACATAGTCCAGCCGGTCCATGTAGGGCAGCGACTGGATGTAGGTCTTGGTCTCGGCCAGCTTCTCGGTGGCGCGGTGCAGCAGTCCGATATGGGGGTCGGCGCGCTGGATGACTTCGCCGTCGAGCTCCAGCACCAGGCGCAGCACGCCGTGCGCGGCCGGGTGCTGAGGACCGAAGTTCAGGGTGTAGTTCTTGATCTCTGCCATGGCGCGATACTCAGTGCAGGCCGCCGTAGTTCTCTTCGCGGATGATCCGCGGCGTGATCTCGCGCGGCTCGATCGTCACGGGCTGGTAGATGACGCGCTTGCTTTCGGTGTCGTAGCGCATCTCCACGTGGCCGGAGACCGGGAAGTCCTTGCGGAACGGGTGGCCGATGAAGCCGTAGTCGGTGAGCAGGCGGCGCAGGTCGACGTGGCCGTCGAAGACGATGCCGTAGAGGTCGAAGGCCTCGCGCTCGTACCAGTTCGCCGCGCTCCACACCTCGGTGACCGAGGCCACGATGGGCAGGTCGTCGTCCGGCGCGAACACCTTGACGCGCACGCGCCAGTTCAGGCTCACTGACAGCAGGTGCAGCACCACGCAAAAGCGCGGACCGTCCCAGGGCTGGTCCTTGTAGGTGGAGTAGTCCACGCCGCACAGATCAAGGAGCTGCTCGAACTTCAGCCGCGCGTCGTCACGCAGCACGCGCGCCGCGTCCATGTAGTCGGCCGCGGAGACGGTGATGGTGATCTCGCCGCGATCGCGCTTGAAGGCCTTGATCTTGTTGCCCAGCGCGGATTCCAGCGCCGACTGCAGATTGTCGAGGGAGGTGGTCATGCGGTTCTTGCTACCGGGGAGCGGTCAGCGCGCGATCGTGTTCTCGCGCCGGATCTTGGCCTGCAGCTGCAGGATGCCGTAGAGCAGCGCCTCGGCCGTGGGCGGACAGCCCGGCACGTAGACGTCCACCGGGACGATGCGGTCGCAACCGCGCACCACGGAGTAGCTGTAGTGGTAGTAGCCGCCGCCGTTGGCGCAGGTGCCCATCGAGAGCACCCAGCGCGGCTCGGCCATCTGGTCGTAGACCTTGCGCAGCGCCGGCGCCATCTTGTTGCACAGCGTGCCCGCCACGATCATGAGATCGCTCTGGCGCGGGCTGGGGCGGAACAGCATGCCGAAGCGGTCGATGTCGTAGCGCGCGGCGCCCGCGTGCATCATCTCCACCGCGCAGCATGCCAGGCCGAAGGTCATGGGCCACAGCGAGCCCGTCTTCGACCAGTTGATCAGCTTGTCCACCGAAGTGGTGACGAAGCCTTCCTTGAGAACGCCTTCGATGCCCATGGGGTCAGTCCGTCAATGTCCTTTTGCCGAGTGAAATGCAGCAGGGCTCATTCCCAATCCAGGGCGCCCTTTTTCCACTCGTAGATGAAGCCAACCACCAGGATGGTCAAGAACACCATCATGGCCACGAAACCTGACACGCCGATTTCGCGCAGCGAGACCGCCCACGGAAACAGGAACGCGATCTCCAGGTCGAACAGGATGAAGAGAATGGCCACCAGGTAGTAGCGCACGTCGAACTTCATGCGCGCATCCTCGAAGGCCTCAAAGCCACACTCGTAGGGCGAGTTCTTGGCCGGATCAGGTCGGCTCGGGCCCAGCAGGAAACCCAGGATCTGGGGCGCTACACCAACTCCGACGCCGACCAGGATGAACAGGATGACGGGCAGGTACTGCTGCAGGTCCATGAGCGTGCTGTGTTGGTTGGGTGTGAAAGAAGACCGGCCACAAAAAAGCGCGCCCTGGCAGCCAATGTTGACTGCCTACCGAGCGCGCCCGCGGTTTCCCTGCCTCTGTGCCAGGGCGCTTTGCAAGGCGCCGGTCCAGAACCCTGCAAGGAGGTCAAGCTTGTTTGGTGCCGACGGCGAGACTCGAACTCGCACAGCTTTCGCCACTACCCCCTCAAGATAGCGTGTCTACCAATTTCACCACGTCGGCCTTATCAGGCATTGCACGACTCGCTTGAGGAATTGCTTGTCGGCAGCCCTGAATTCTATAACAGTTTTCCCTGATTTGAGGGTCAACCCGAAGGTTTTTTGCTGTCGCTGGCTCATCAAGTGAGCCACTGCACCACCCTGCCACCCAAAGCAGGCCAGCGCCGCAGCAGTGGTCCGCATCGGACCGATGCTGCGCCCAAGAATTCAATGAGCGCGGCCCCTTCGCAACGCGCTGACTTGCATCAACAAGTCAGCAGCGAAACGAAGATTCTACCGCGAAATCGCCTCCGAAGCTGCAGGCGCAATCGGCGCCGGCACGGCGGGCGCCACAGCCGGCGGAATCGCACCCGGAATCTGCGCCGGCGCAGAGGCCGCCGGAGCGCTGGCCGCGGGCACCGCGCGATCGAGCACGCTGGCATCGTTGCCGACAGGCTCAGGACGTGAGCCCGAGAGATAGGCCAGCGCCAGCGTGCACACGAAGAACACGGTGGCGCAGACGGCGGTGGAGCGCGACAGGAAGTTGGCGCTGCCCGTGGCGCCAAACAGGCTGCCGGAAGCGCCGCTGCCGAACGAGGCGCCCATGTCGGCACCCTTGCCATGCTGCACCAGCACCAAGCCGATCATGGCCAGGGCCGTGAGCAGCTGCAGCGCCAGGACGATGTTGAACCAAATACTCATAAATCTCTCGTGTCGGATGCGACCTCAGCCCGCGGCGCGGCAGATGGCGGCGAAGTCCGCTGCCTTCAGCGCGGCGCCGCCGATGAGGCCGCCGTCGATGTCGGGTTGCGCGAAGAGCTGCGCGGCGTTGTCGGGCTTGACGCTGCCGCCATAGAGCAGCCGCATCTCGCCCGCGCGCGGCGTAGCGGCCTGCAGTTGCGCACGCAGCAGTGCGTGCACTTCCTGCGCCTGCTCGGGCGAAGCGGTCTTGCCGGTGCCGATGGCCCAGACCGGCTCGTAGGCCACCACCATCTCGGCCACGCAATGGCCCAGGGTGTGGATCACGGCCGAGAGCTGGCGCTTGACCACGGCGGCCGTCTCACCGGCCTCGCGCTGCGCCAGCGTCTCGCCCACGCACACGATGGGCGTCACGCCATGGGCCAGGGCAATCTTGGCCTTGTCGGCCACGAGCTGGTCGCTCTCGGCGTGATAGGCCCGACGCTCGGAGTGACCCACGATCACGTAGCGGCAGCCGAACTCGCGCAGCATGGCGGCCGACACCTCACCGGTGTAAGCCCCCTGCTCGTGCGCGGAGCAGTCCTGCGCACCCCAGCGGATGTCGCCGGCAGCCAGCGTCACGGCGGTCTCGGACAGGAACGGGAACGGTACGCACACCGCCACGTCGGCGCCGAAGGGCCGTGCCGCTAGCACGCCTTCGAGCAGCTCGGCATTGGCCTTGTGGCTGCCGTGCATCTTCCAGTTCCCCACCACCAGCTTGCGTCTAGAAGTCATTTTTTTCTGTTCACCAAGTCAGAACGATCTTGCCCACGTGCGTGCTCGATTCCATGAGCGCATGCGCCTCGGCCGCCTGCGCGGCCTCGAACACCTTGTGAATCACCGGCTTCACCCGCCCGGCCTCGATGAGCGGCCAGACCTTGACCCGCAGCGCCGCGGCGAGCTGGGCCTTGTAGGCCACGCTGCGCGCGCGCAGCGTGGAGCCCGTGATCTGCAGCCGCTTGCGCAACACCAGGCCGGCATCGATGGCGCTCTTGGTACCGCCTTGCACGGCGATGATCGCCAGGCGGCCGTCGTCGGCCAGGCACTGCAGCTCGCGTCCGACGTAGTCGCCAGCCACCATGTCCAGGATCACGTCCACGCCACGCCCGCCGGTGAGGCGCTTGGCCTCCTCGACGAAGTCCTGCGTGCGGTAGTTGATGGCGTGATCAGCACCCAGCGCCACGCAGGCCGCGCACTTGTCGTCGCTGCCGGCCGTGACGATGACCTTCGAGCCCAGCGCCTTGGCCAGCAGCGTGGCGGTGACGCCGATGCCGCTGGAGCCGCCCTGCACCAGCAGCGTCTCGCCGGGCTGCAGCCGCGCGATCTCGAACACGTTCTGCCACACCGTGAAGAAGGTCTCGGGCAGTGCCGCGGCCTCCACGTCGGACAGCGCCGCGGGCGCGGGCAGCACCTGCGCAATGGGCGCCACGCAGAGCTCGGCATAGCCGCCACCGGCCACCAGCGCGCACACGCGGTCGCCGAGCTTGAAGCCGGCAGCCGCGAGCTCGGCCGGATCACCGCCCGCCACCGTGCCGGCAATCTCCAACCCGGGCAGGTCGGAGGCGCCCGGCGGCGGCGGGTAATGGCCCTTGCGCTGCACCACGTCGGGACGGTTCACGCCCGACGCCGTCACGCGCACCAGCAGCTCGCCGGCGGCGGGCACCGGATCGGGCCGCGTCGCCAGACGCAGCACCTCGGGCCCGCCGAACTGGCCGATCTCGACGGCACGCATGGCGCTTACTCGCCCTGGCCTTCGCCCGCTTGCGGCTGCGCCAGCACCGGCTGCTGCTCGCGCGGCTCGCCGTTGCCGTTGCCACCTTCGGCACGCGGCTCGCGCGGTTCGCGCGGCTCGCGGCGCGGACGCTCACCGCGGTCGGCGTACTCGCGGCGCGGCGGACGGTCGCCGTACTCGCGGCGCGGGCGATCCTCTTCCGCCGGCATGCCTTCCGGACGCTCCAGCAGCGCCTTCATCGACAGCTTGACGCGGCCCTTGTCGTCGGTCTCCAGCACCTTGACCTTGACCACCTGGCCTTCGGTCAGGAAGTCGGTGACCTTCTCCACGCGCTGGTGGGCGATCTGGCTGATGTGCAGCAGACCGTCCTTGCCGGGCAGCAGGTTGATCAGGGCACCGAAGTCCAGGATCTTGGTGACCGGGCCTTCGTAGATCTTGCCCACCTCGACCTCGGCCGTGATCTCCTCGATGCGCTTCTTGGCGAACTCGGCACGCTCGGCGTCGGTGGAGGCGATGGTGATGGTGCCGTCCTCGGCGATGTCGATCTGGGTGCCGGTCTCCTCGGTCAGCGCGCGGATGGTGGCGCCGCCCTTGCCGATCACGTCACGGATCTTCTCGGGGTTGATCTTGAGCGTGTACAGGCGCGGGGCGAACTGCGACACGTCCTCGCGCGCGCCGCCCACGGCCTCCTGCATCTTGCCCAGGATGTGCAGGCGCGCTTCCTTGGCCTGCGCCAGGGCGACCTGCATGATCTCCTTGGTGATGCCCTGGATCTTGATGTCCATCTGCAGCGCGGTGATGCCCGAGGGCGTGCCGGCCACCTTGAAGTCCATGTCGCCGAGGTGGTCCTCGTCACCCAGGATGTCGGTCAGCACCGCGAAGCGGTTGCCTTCCTTGATCAGGCCCATGGCGATGCCGGCCACGTGCGCCTTCATCGGCACGCCGGCGTCCATCAGGCTCAGGCAGCCGCCGCACACCGAGGCCATCGACGAGGAGCCGTTGCTCTCCGTGATCTCGGAAACGACGCGGATGGTGTAGGGGAAGTCGTCCTTGCTCGGCAGCGCGGCGACCAGCGCGCGCTTGGCCAGGCGGCCATGGCCGATCTCGCGGCGCTTGGGGCTGCCCACGCGGCCGGTCTCGCCGGTGGCGAACGGGGGCATGTTGTAGTGGAGCATGAAGCGCTCCTCGAACTCGCCGGCCAGCGCATCGATGCGCTGCGCGTCGCGCTCGGTGCCCAGCGTGGCGGCCACCAGGGCCTGCGTCTCGCCGCGGGTGAACAGCGCCGAGCCGTGGGTACGCGGCAGCACGCCGGTGCGGATCTCGATCGGGCGCACCGTGCGGGTGTCGCGGCCGTCGATGCGCGGCTCGCCGTTGAGAATCTGGCTGCGCACCACGCGCGCCTCGATGTCGAACAGCATCGCTTCGAGCTTGACCGCGTCGAAGGCGGCGCCCTGCTCGGCCAGCGCGGCCTTGACGGCGGCGTAGGCCTCGTCGGTGGCCTGGCGGCGGGCCTGCTTGGAGCGGATCTGGTAGGCGGCGCGGATCTTGTCCTCGGCCAGGCCGTTGACGGTGGCAATGAAAGCCTCGTCCTTGGCCGGCGGCTGCCAGTTCCACTCGGGCTTGCCGGCGTCACGCACCAGCTCGTTGATGGCGGCGATGGCGATCTTGCCCTGCTCGTGGCCGAAGACCACGGCGCCCAGCATCACTTCCTCGCCGAGCTGGTCGGCCTCGGACTCCACCATCAGCACGGCGGCCTCGGTGCCGGCCACCACCAGGTCCATCTTGGAGCTGGCAAGCTGTTCCTTGGTCGGGTTGAGCAGGTACTCGCCGTTGGCGTAGCCCACGCGGGCCGCGCCAATCGGGCCGTTGAAGGGGATGCCGCTGATGGCCAGCGCGGCGCTGGCGCCGATCATGGCCGGGATGTCGGCCGGCACTTCCGGGTTCAGCGAGAGCACGTGAATGACCACCTGCACCTCGTTGTAGAACCCCTCAGGGAACAGCGGGCGGATCGGGCGGTCGATGAGGCGGCTGGTCAGCGTCTCCAGCTCGCTGGGACGGCCTTCGCGCTTGAAGAAGCTGCCCGGGATCTTGCCCGCGGCGTAGCTCTTCTCGATGTAGTCCACCGTCAGCGGGAAGAAGTCCTGGCCCGCCTTGGCGTTCTTGGCGGCCACGACGGTGGCCAGCACCACGGTGTCCTCCATGTTGACGACGACGGCGCCGCTGGACTGGCGCGCGATCTCGCCGGTTTCCAGCGTCACGCTGTGCGGACCCCACTGGAACGTCTTGGTGACCTTGTTGAACAGGCTCATTGTTTTCTCCGGATGTTCGGCACGCTTGGGGCGGTGGTGCCTGGGAACCGGGAGCGCGTCGAGGACGGGGCGGATGCCATTCCAGCGAGGTTGCAGCAAGCGGCAGCCCCCCTGGAATGACACATCAACGCCGGTTTCCCCAGCTCTCCAAAGACAAAGAGCCTGTGCTGCGGCTGCAGTACAGGCTCCCGTCATTCATGCAAGGCTTACTTGCGCAGGCCCAGCTTCTGGATCAGCGCCACGTAGCGGTCGGCGTCCTTGCTCTTCAGATAGGCCAGCAGGCGCTTGCGCTGGTTGACCATCTTCAGCAGGCCGCGACGGCCATGGTGATCCTTGGCGTGGGTCTTGAAGTGGGGCGTCAGCTCGTTGATGCGAGCCGTCAGCAGGGCGACCTGGACTTCGGGAGAACCGGTGTCGGCGGTGCCGCGGGCGTTGGCGGCAATGATGTCCGCCTTGATGATGTCTGCAATGGCCATGGGATTTCCTGGTGCTGGAAACCGGGCGCAGACCTGTTCGGGCTTGCCGCGGTTTCCGTTTTCACTTGCGGTCGCGGGTGAAACCGACCCGCGCCGTGCGCTTGGAACTTCACGCGCCTTGGGGGCGCGCGAAGCCTTCGATTATAGGCCAAGCGCCCCGGCCAGCCGCTGCACGCCCAGGCCCAGCCGCGCAAGGTCTTTGGAGGCGAAGCACCAGCGCAGCCAGCCCTCGCCTTCCGCCCCGAAGGCCGCGCCCGGCGCCAGCCCCAGGCCGTGCTCCGTGACCAGCCGCTTGGCCAGGGCCAGCGAGTCGTCCTGCCCCTCGACGCGGAAGAAGGCGTACATCCCGCCCGCCGGCGCGGCGACCTCGATGCCGGGCAGCCGGGCCAGACCGTCCAGCAGCGTGTCGCGCCCGGCCTTGAGCCGTGCCACCAGGCCGGGCACGAAGTCCTCAGCCAGCGCCAGGGCCTGCAGCGCGCCGCGCTGGATGAACACCGGCGCGCAGGAGTTGTTGAACTCCAGCAGCTTGCCCGCCGCCTCCAGCGCCTGCCCGCGTGGATCAGCGGGCAGCACCAGCCAGCCCAGGCGCCAGCCGGTCATGAGGAAGCTCTTGGAGAAGCTTTGCGTGACGATCAGCCGGTCTTCCCGCGCCGCGATGTCCAGGAAGCTGGGCGCCGCCGGGCCGGCTTCGGCACCGGGCTCATCGCCCTGTCCCCACCACAGCCGCTCGTAGACCTCGTCGGCCACGATCCAGGTACCCGTGCGGCGGCAGTGCGCCAGGAGGGCCTGCTGCTCGGCGCGCGACAGCGTCCAGCCCGTGGGGTTGTTGGGCGCATTGACCAGCAGCGCGCGCGTGGCGGGCGTGATCGCGTCCAGCAGCTCCTGCAGGTCCAGCCGCCAGGCGCCGCGCTGCGGGTGCAGCGCCACGCGCTTCACTTTCGCGCCCAGGATCTCGGGCTGAGCCGTGATGTTGGGCCACACCGGCACCACCGCCACGGCCTCGTCACCGGCGGACAGCAGCAGCTGCGCCGCCACCATCAGCGCGCTCACCCCGGCGCTGGTCACGGCGATGCGCTCCACACCCACCGGCGCATGCAGCGCCGAGATGTAGTGCGACAGCCCCTCGCGCAGCTCCGGCAGGCCGAGGTTGTGCGAATAGAAGGTCTCGCCGCGGGCCAGCGAGGCGGCCGCCGCCTCGCGCACCTCGGGCGGCGTCACCTCGTCGCTCTCGCCGAACCAGAAGGCCAGCACGTCGGGACGCCCCAGGCCGGCGTTGGCCACTTCGCGGATCTTGGACGCCGGCAGCGCGGCCAGGGACGAGCGGATGAAGTCGTGCATCGGCAAAAGGTCCGAACGGACGGTGGAGTGGGACAGCAACCCGGTGGACGCCAGCCGCACCGGCCCGGCCTCCCGTGTCAAACCTCGGCCAGCGGCCAGCGCGGCTTCACGTCGAAGGCGTAGTCGTGCTCGGCGCTGGCACGGCCGCTTTGCAGCCGCATGGCGCCGGCCAGGGCGATCATGGCGCCGTTGTCGCTGCACAGGTGCAGCTCCGGGTAGTGCACGCGCACGCCGGCGCGCCGGCACAGCGAATTCAGGTTGGCGCGCAGCGCGCGGTTGGCACCGACGCCGCCCGCCACCACCAGCCGCTTCAGCCCGGTCTGCTTGAGCGCCTTCATGGACTTGGCGCTGAGCACGTCCACGATCGCCGCCTGCGTGCTGGCCGCCAGGTCCGCCTTGGGCTGCTCGCACACCTCGGGGCCGAGCTTGCGCAATTGGGTCATCACGGCGGTCTTCAGGCCGGCGAAGGAAAAGTCCAGGTTGCCGCTGTGCAGCAGCGGACGCGGCAGCGCGAAGGCTTCCGGGTCGCCGAACTCGGCCAGCCGCGACAGCGCCGGCCCGCCCGGGTAGCCCAGCCCCAGCAGCTTGGCCGACTTGTCGAAGGCCTCGCCCGCGGCGTCGTCGATGGTCTCGCCCAGCAGCTCATAGTCGCCCACGCCCTGCACGCGCATGAGCTGCGTGTGGCCGCCGGACACCAGCAGCGCCACGAAGGGAAATTCCGGCGGATCATCGGAGAGGAAGGGCGACAGCAGGTGGCCTTCGAGGTGGTGGATGCCCAGCGTCGGCTTGCCCAGCGCCGCGGCCAGCGCGCAGGCCACGCCCGCGCCCACCAGCAGCGCGCCGGCCAAGCCGGGGCCGCGCGTGTAGGCGACGATGTCCACGTCGTCCAGCGTGCTGCCGGCCTCGGTCAGCACCTGGCGCGCCAGCGGCAGCACGCGGCGGATGTGGTCGCGCGAGGCCAGCTCTGGCACCACGCCGCCGTAGGCACGGTGCATCTCGATCTGGCTGTGCAGCGCGTGGGCGCGCAAGCGCGGCACGCCGCCGTCGGGCGAGAGCTGAACGAGGGCCACGCCCGTCTCGTCGCAGGAGGATTCGATTCCCAGCACATTCATCGCGCGGCAGTGTAGCCAGCACCCGCCGCCCCTCCCCGGCGCAATGGCGTGAAGCTTGCAAGCCGCCGGCGCCATGAACGCCCAGAAGGCCCTGCGCATCGTCATCGTTGCGCCTGATTCCCTGAGCCCAGACCCGGCCGACACCGCCGCCCTGGTGGAGGTCGAGCGCTCGCGCAGCCTGCGCATCGGGCTGCTGCAGCATGGCTACAACATCGTCGCCGTGCTGCCCATCGACCCTTTCCTGCCCGAGCGGCTGGCGCAGATCCAGCCCGACATGATCATCGTGGACGCCGAAAGCCAGGCGCGCGACACGCTGGAGCATGTCGTGATGGCCACGCGCGACGCGCGCCGCCCCATCGTGCTGTTCACCGACGACGAGGACACCTCGCATGTCGGCGCCGCCATCGCCGCCGGCGTGACGGCCTACGTGGTGGCGGGCCTGGCGCCGGAGCGCATCAAGTCGGTGCTGGAGGTGGCCCTGGCGCGCTTTCGCCACGAGGAGGACCTGCGCCGCCAACTCGCCGACGCGCGCAACCAGCTCGACGAGCGCAAGGTGATCGAACGCGCCAAGGGCCTGCTGATGAAGCGCCAGGGCATCGACGAGGCCCAGGCCTACGCCCGGCTGCGCAAGACCGCGATGGACAAGGGCCTCAGGCTCGCCGAAGTGGCGCAACGCATCATCGACGTGGCGGATCTGCTCGGATAAGCACCAAGGCCGCGCACCGCGGCGGGCCACGACGGCTCGCCTTGGTGCACAAGGACGGCCCTGAAACGGCTTTTCCCGGGAGCGCAGCCTGGCACAGGGCTTGCGACATTCACGCCGGGAGGCCAAAGGCGGTCTCCCGACGAATCACGGCACCCGGCCAAGGCCGGTCGGGCAAGCCATCAGGACGACGGCGTCCCCATGCCCCGCAGGCGCGAGCACCGCGGGTCACAGGGACGCCGTTTTTCATTGCCCGCACGACAAACCCACAGGGACTTCGATGAACAAGGACGCGATCAACATGGGACGCCGCTCCATCGTCAGGGCCGCTGCCGCCTCGGCAGCCACCGCCGCCACCGGCTTCGTGCCTGGCCTGCAAGCCGCGGTCCACGCCGCCGGCTCCGACAAGCCGGAGAAGGAGGAGGTGCGCATCGGCTTCATCCCGCTGACGGATTGCGCCTCGGTGGTGATGGCCTCGGTGCTGGGCTTCGACAAGAAGTACGGGGTCAGGATCGTCCCGACCAAGGAAGCCTCCTGGGCCGGCGTGCGCGACAAGCTCGTCAACGGCGAGCTCGACATGGCGCATGTGCTCTACGGCCTCGTCTACGGCGTGCACCTGGGCGTGGGCGGCCCCAAGAAGGACATGGCCGTGCTGATGACGCTCAACCACAACGGCCAGGCCATCACGCTGTCGAAGAAGCTGGCCGAGGCCGGCGCGGTGGACGGCCCGTCGCTGGCCAGGCTCATGGCCAAGGACAAGCGCGAATACACCTTCGCGCAGACCTTCCCCACCGGCACGCACGCCATGTGGCTGTACTACTGGCTCGCCAGCGCCGGCATCGACCCGATGAGGGACGCCAAGGTCATCACCGTGCCGCCGCCGCAGATGGTGGCCAACATGCGCGTGGGCAACATGGACGGCTACTGCGTGGGCGAGCCCTGGGGGCACCGCGCCATCATGGACGGCATCGGCGTCACCGCCGTCACCACGCAGGACATCTGGAAGGACCACCCCGAGAAGGTCCTGGGCTGCACCGGCGACTTCGTCAGGAAGTACCCCAACACCGCCCGCGCCGTGGTGATGGCCGTGATGGAGGCCAGCCGCTGGATCGACGCCAGCCTGCAGAACAAGATGAAGATGGCCGAAACCGTGGCCGACAAGGCCTACGTCAACACCGGCGTGGACGCCATCAACCAGCGCATCCTGGGCCGCTACCAGAATGGCCTGGGCAAGACCTGGGACGACCCCAACCACATGAAGTTCTTCAACGACGGGGCCGTGAACTTCCCCTACCTGTCGGACGGCATGTGGTTCCTCACCCAGCACAAGCGCTGGGGCCTGCTCAAGGCGCACCCCGACTACCTGGGCGTGGCGAAGCAGATCAACCAGATCGATCTCTACCGCGAGGCCGCCTCCGCCCTGAAGGTCAGCGTGCCCAAGGACGTGATGCGCAGCAGCAAGCTCATCGACGGCGTGGTGTGGGACGGCAAGGACCCGGCCCGGTACGCCGACTCCTTCAAGTCCAAGGCCGCCTGAGCCACGAACCGCACCACAGGAGAAGACCATGGTCAGTGCCGTCTTTCACGCCCCTGCCGAAGCCGTGGCCGAGGCCGCGGCGCAGCCCGCGCCCACTGCGGTCAAGGCCGCCCCGGCCGCCAGGCCCGCCGTGGAGCGCCGCCCGCTCATCGACCTGCGCGCCCTCACCGGCGCCGTGCTGCCGCCGCTGGCCGGCATCGCCTTGCTGATCGGCGTGTGGGCCCTGCTCACGATGAGCAGCAGCACCTTCCCCACGCCGGCCGCAACCTGGGAAGCCGCCGTGCAGCTGTTCGCGGACCCCTTCTACCGCAACGGCCCCAACGACCAGGGCATCGGCTGGAACATCTTCAACTCGCTGCAGCGCGTGGCCGTGGGCTTTGGATTGGCGGCGCTGGTGGGCATTCCGCTGGGCTTTCTCATCGGCCGCTTCAGCCTGCTCAACCGCATGGTGTCGCCGCTGGTGAGCCTGCTGCGCCCGGTGTCGCCGCTGGCGTGGCTGCCCATCGGGCTGCTGGTGTTCAAGGCCGCCAACCCGGCGGCGATCTGGACCATCTTCATCTGCTCGATCTGGCCCATGGTCATCAACACCGCCGTGGGCGTGCAGCGCGTGCCGCAGGACTACCTCAACGTGGCGCGCGTGCTCAACCTCAGCGAGCTGACGCTGGCGCGCAAGATCCTCTTCCCCGCCGTGCTGCCCTACATGCTCACCGGCGTGCGGCTGTCGGTGGGCACCGCCTGGCTGGTGATCGTCGCGGCCGAGATGCTGACCGGCGGCGTGGGCATCGGCTTCTGGGTCTGGGACGAGTGGAACAACCTCAACGTGCAGCACATCATCATCGCCATCGTCGTCATCGGCGTGGTGGGCCTGCTGCTGGAGCAGGCGCTGGTGGCCCTGGCCAAGCGTTTTTCCTTCGACGAGTGAGCCGGGCAGACGCCCAAGGAGACCCGCCATGCAAGATTTCATCCGCATCGAAGGCGCCGAGATGGTGTTCGACACCAGGAAGGGCCGCTTCCACGCGCTGCAGGGCATCGAGCTGCGCATCGCCCACGGCGAGTTCGTGTCGCTGATCGGCCACTCCGGCTGCGGCAAGAGCACGCTGCTCAACCTCATCGCCGGCCTGACCCGGCCCACGCAGGGCGTGCTGCTGTGCGAGAACCGTGAGATCACGGCCCCCGGCCCGGAGCGCGCGGTGGTGTTCCAGAACCACTCGCTGCTGCCCTGGCTGAGCTGCCACGACAACGTGTACCTGGGCGTGGAGCGCGTGTTCGGCGCCAGGGAAAGCAAGGCGCAGCTCAGGCAACGCACGCTCGCGGCGCTGGAGTTGGTGGGCATGAGCCACGCCATCGCCAAGCGCCCCAACGAGGTCTCGGGTGGCATGAAGCAGCGCGTGGGCATCGCGCGCGCCCTGGCCATGGAGCCCAAGGTGCTGCTGATGGACGAGCCCTTCGGCGCCCTGGACGCGCTCACCCGCGCCAAGCTGCAGGACGAGCTGCTGCGCATCGTGGCGCGCACGCGCAGCACGGTGGTGATGGTCACGCACGACGTGGACGAGGCCGTGCTGCTGTCGGACCGCATCGTGATGATGACCAACGGCCCGGCCGCCACCATCGGCGAGATCGCCACCGTGGACCTGCCGCGTCCGCGCGACCGCGTCGCGCTGGCCGAGGACCTGGGCTACATCCGGCTGCGCAAGCAGGTGCTGGACTTCCTCTACACCCGCCACGGCGAGAAGCGCGCCGCCTGACCGAAGCTGCGGCGGGACAGCCCGACCGCATGCGGGCCGTCCCATCCTTCACGCCTGCGCTGCTTCGGCACGCAGGCGTTTTTTTGCCAAGAACGAAAGAAGCTCAGTGCTTCTCGCGCGCGTGGTTGATCGAGTACTTCGGGATCTCGATGGTCACGTCCTTGTCGGAAATGATGGCCTGGCAGGACAGGCGCGAAGTGGGCTCCAGACCCCAGGCGCGGTCGAGCAGGTCTTCCTCGGATTCGTCCATCTCGCCCAGCGAGTTGAAACCCTCGCGCACCACCACGTGGCAGGTGGTGCAGGCGCAGCTCAGCTCGCAGGCGTGCTCGATCTCGATGTGGTTGTCCAGCAATGCCTCGCAGATCGAGGTGCCGCGCTCGGCCTGGATGGTGGCGCCTTCAGGGCAGTACTCCTCATGCGGGAGGATGCGGATGACGGGCATGGAGAGCTTTCCCTTCAGACTTCTTCGATGGTGCGGCCGGTGAGCGCCGACTGGATGCCGCGGTTCATGCGCGCGGCGGCAAAGGCTTCGGTGCCCTTGGCCAGGCGCTCCACGGCGGCGTTGATGGCGGCGTGGTCCTCGCCCTCGGCCACTTCGGCCAGCTCGCGCATGAGCGCGTCGATGTCGGCACGTTCCTGCTCATCGAGCAGGTCGGCATCGGCGGCCAGCGCCGATTGCGTGGCCAGCAGCATGCGCTCGGCCTCGACGCGGGCCTCGCGCAGCGCGCGGGCGCTCATGTCGGCATCGGCCTGCGAGAAGCCTTCCTGCAGCATGCGGGCGATGTCCTCGTCGGCCAAGCCGTAGCTGGGCTTCACCTGCACCGAGGCCTCGACCCCGGTGCTCTGCTCGCGGGCCGAGACATGCAGCAGGCCGTCGGCATCGACCTCGAAGGTCACGCGGATGCGCGCCGCGCCCGCGACCAGCGGCGGGATGCCGCGCAGCTCGAAGCGCGCCAGCGAGCGGCAGTCGGCCACCAGCTCGCGCTCGCCCTGCACCACGTGGATGGCCATGGCGGTCTGGCCGTCCTTGAAGGTGGTGAACTCCTGCGCCTTGGCCACGGGGATGGTGGTGTTGCGCTCGATGATGCGCTCCACCAGGCCACCCATGGTCTCGATGCCCAGCGACAGCGGGATCACGTCCAGCAGCAGGATGTCGTCGGCCCCGGCATGGCCGGCGAGTTGGTGGGCCTGCACCGCCGCGCCCAGGGCCACGACTTCATCCGGATTGAGGTTCACCAGCGGCTCGCGGCCGAAGTACGCGCCCACGGCGTGGCGGATGACCGGCATGCGGGTGGAGCCGCCCACCATCACCACGCCCTGCACCTCGTCGCGCGCAACCTTGGCGTCGCGCAGCACGCGCCGCACGCTGCCCAGGGTGCGGTCCACCAGCGGCTTGGTGACTTCCTCGAACTGCGCGCGCGTCACCGGCACCTCGATGACGCCGTCGGCCAGCTCGCAGCGCAGCACGGCCTGCTCCTGGCTGCTGAGCGCTTCCTTGGCCGCGCGCGCGCTCACCAGCAGCGCGCGCTTGTCGTGGGCGCTGAAGTCCGCGCCCACGGCCTCCCGGCCGCTTTGCGCCAGCGCCCAGTCGGCCAGCACGGCGTCGAAATCGTCTCCCCCCAGCGCGGCGTCGCCGCCGGTGGCCACCACCTCGAACACGCCCTTGGTCAGGCGCAGCAGCGAGATGTCGAAGGTGCCGCCGCCGAGGTCGTAGACGGCGTAGAGGCCCTCGCTGCCGTTGTCCAGGCCGTAGGCCACGGCGGCCGCGGTGGGCTCGTTGATGAGGCGCAGCACGTTGATGCCGGCGAGCTTGGCGGCGTCCTTGGTGGCCTGGCGCTGCGCATCGTCGAAGTACGCGGGCACCGTGATGACGGCACCGAACAGGTCGTCGTTGAAAGTGTCCTCGGCGCGGTAGCGCAGCGTGGCCAGGATCTCGGCCGACACCTCCACCGGCGACTTGACGCCCTCGCGCGTGTGCACGGCCACCATGCCGGGCTGGTCCACGAAGCGGTAGGGCAGCTTGGCGTGGCCGCTGAGGTCGGCGAGCTTGCGGCCCATGAAGCGCTTGACGGAGACGACCGTGTTCTCCGGATCGTCGGCCTGCACCGCCAGGGCCTCGTGGCCGATCTGGCGCCGGCCGCCGTCGAGGTAGCGCACGGCCGAGGGCAGGATGACGCGGCCCTGCTCGTCGGGCAGGCACTCGGCCACGCCATGGCGCACCGCGGCCACCAGCGAATGCGTGGTGCCCAGGTCGATGCCCACGGCGATGCGTCGCTGGTGCGGGTCCGGCGTCTGGCCGGGTTCGGAGATCTGCAGCAGTGCCATGTCTTTTGTTTTGCGTGCTCTGGGAGGGCCGTTATTGTCCCAGCGCGTCCAGTCGGGCCTCGATGTCCTCTCGAAAGCGCGCGACGAACATGAGGGCTCTGACGCGCTGCGCGGCCGTGGGGGGGTCGTTGCGCTCGTCGAGCAGCTGCCGCACCTCGTCCAGCAATGCCCGCTCGCTGGCCCGCACTTCCTCGTCCAGCGCCTCCACGGCCGCGGTATCGGGGGCCTCCTCCAGCGCCTCGCGCCATTCCATCTGCTGCATCAGGAAGGCGCCGGGCATGGCGGTGTTGCTGTGTGCCTCGATGGGCGCGCCGCGCAGCTCGCACAGGTAGGCCGCGCGCGTGAGCGGATCGCGCAGCCGCCGGTAAGCCTCGTTGACGCGCACCGACCACTGCATGGCCAGGCGTTGCGCGGTGGGGCCTTCGGCCGCGAAGCGGTCGGGGTGGACCCGGGCCTGCAACTGGCGCCAGCAGGTGTCGAGCGCGGCACGGTCGATGGAAAACTTCGGCGCGAGGCCGAACAGCGTGAAATCGTCGTCGGAGAGGTTCATGAACGCGGGCCGGGCCGGTGGATCGTGTGGCGCGGCGCGCGCGCATTGTCAGCCACGCAACGACAGTGCCGCCCGAAGGCGGCACCGGCATGCGAGCGCAAGGGACTCAGACCCGGAAGGACTCGCCACAACCGCAGCGATCCTTCTCGCGCGGGTTGTGGAACTTGAAGCCCTCGTTGAGGCCTTCGCGCACGAAGTCCAGCTCGGTGCCGTCCAGGTAGGGCAGGCTCTTGGGATCGATCAGGATCTTGACGCCATGGCCTTCGAAGACATGGTCCTCGGGCGCCACCTCGTCGGCGTACTCCAGCTTGTAGGCCATGCCCGAGCAGCCGGTGGTCTTGACGCCCAGCCGCACGCCCACGCCCTTGCCCCGGCGTGCCAGGTAGCGCGTGACGTGGCGCGCCGCCGCTTCGGTCAACGTGACTGCCATGGCCTTATTGCGCCACGGTCGAGCCGTGCTTGGCCTTGTAGTCGTCCACCGCAGCCTTGATCGCGTCCTCGGCCAGGATCGAGCAGTGGATCTTGACCGGCGGCAGCGCCAGCTCCTCGGCGATCTGGGTGTTCTTGATCGTGAGCGCCTCGTCCAGCGACTTGCCCTTGACCCATTCCGTCACCAGCGAGCTCGACGCGATGGCCGAGCCGCAGCCGTAGGTCTTGAACTTGGCGTCCTCGATCAAGCCCGTGGCCGGGTTGACCTTGATCTGCAGCTTCATCACGTCGCCGCAGGCCGGCGCGCCCACCATGCCCGTGCCCACCGTCTCGTCGCCCTTGGCGAAGGAACCCACGTTGCGCGGGTTCTCGTAGTGGTCCACCACCTTGTCGCTGTATGCCATGACCGTTACTCCAAATGTCTAGAAAACCAACGCGCCTTCAGCTCATGGCTCAGTGCGCACTCCACTGGATCGTGCTGATGTCGATGCCGTCCTGGTACATCTCCCACAGCGGCGAGAGTTCGCGCAGCTTGGCCACGCGGTCCTTGAGCGTGGTGATCGCGTAGTCGATCTCCTCTTCCGTGGTGAAGCGGCCGATCGTCATGCGCAGGCTGGAGTGGGCCAGCTCGTCGCTGCGGCCCAGCGCGCGCAGCACGTAGCTGGGCTCCAGGCTGGCCGAGGTGCAGGCCGAGCCCGAGCTCACGGCGATGCCCTTGATGCCCATGATCAGCGACTCGCCCTCGACGAAGTTGAAGCTGATGTTGAGGTTGTGCGGCACCCGCTTGTCGAGGTGGCCGTTCACGAAGGTCTGCTCGATGTCCGACAGGCCCTTGAGCAGCCGCTGCTGCAGCGCGCGGATGCGCTCGCGCTCGGCCGGGCCCTCTTCCTTGGCGATGCGGAAGGCCTCGCCCATGCCCACGATCTGGTGCGTGGGCAGCGTGCCCGAGCGCATGCCGCGCTCGTGGCCGCCGCCGTGCATCTGCGCCTCCAGGCGCACGCGCGGCTTGCGGCGCACGTACAGCGCGCCGATGCCCTTGGGCCCGTAGGTCTTGTGCGAGGCCAGGCTCATCAGGTCCACCGGCAGCGTCTGCAGGTCGATGTCCACCTTGCCGGTGGCCTGCGCCGCGTCGACGTGGAAGATGATCCCGCGCTCACGGCAGATCGCGCCCAGGGTCGGGATGTCCTGAATCACGCCGATCTCGTTGTTCACGAGCATCACCGAGACCAGGATCGTGTCCGGGCGCAGCGCGGCCTTGAACTGCTCCAGGTCGAGCAGGCCGTCCTCCTGGACGTCGAGGTACGTGGCCTCGAAGCCCTGGCGCTCCAGCTCGCGCACCGTGTCGAGCACGGCCTTGTGCTCGGTCTTGACGGTGATGATGTGCTTGCCGCGCGTCTTGTAGAAATGCGCCGCGCCCTTGATGGCCAGGTTGTTGGACTCGGTGGCGCCGGAGGTCCAGACGATCTCGCGCGGGTCGGCATTGATCAGCGCCGCCACCTGCGCGCGCGCCTTCTCCACGGCCTCTTCCGCTTCCCAGCCCCAGGCATGGCTGCGCGAGGCGGGGTTGCCGAAATGCTCGCGCAACCACGGCACCATCGCGTCCACCACGCGCGGGTCCACCGGCGTGGTGGCGCCATAGTCCATGTAGATCGGGAAGTGCGGCGTCATGTCCATGGGAAGGAAGCTTTGTCGTGCGTTGGGCGGGCGGCACGCGCCGCCCGCGGGTGGTTACTGCTGCGGAAGGCGGCGCCTTCAGGCGCCGGCCGAGCTCACTTGGTGAAGGCGTTGCCCAGGGCGAACACCGAGTTCGGCGCCGTGACCTTGATCGGCTTGACCACCGGCGTGCTGGAGATGGCGCGCTTGACGGGCGCCTCCTCCACCGACACGCCCTTGGCGATCTGGTCGTCCACGAGCTTCTGCAGCGAGATCGAGTCCAGGTACTCGATCATCTTGTTGTTGAGGTTGGTCCAGAGCTCGTGCGTCATGCACTTGCCCGAGTCCTCGCCCATGCAGTTTTCCTTGCCGCCACAGCCCGTGGCGTCCAGGGCCTCGTCCACGGCGACGATGATGTCGGCCACCGTGATGTCCTCGGCCTTGCGGCCCAGCGAGTAGCCGCCGCCCGGGCCGCGGGTGCTCTCGACCAGCTCGTGGCGGCGCAGCTTGCCGAACAGCTGCTCCAGGTACGACAGCGAGATCTGCTGGCGCTGGCTGATCGCCGCCAAAGCCACCGGGCCCGAATGCGAGCGCAGTGCCAGATCGATCATCGCGGTGACGGCAAAACGGCCTTTGGTGGTAAGACGCATCGAAGTACTCCTGTGCCGCAACCGGCGGCAATCGCTGACCCTGTCCTCCCGCGGATCACACGGGTCGGCCGTCATGCGACCGTGCCCCTTCCTGGGGCCCCCACCCGGCTTATTCCGAGTGTTTTGGTCGATTATACATGAAGCCACCCTTTGGATCTGGGGGAGCTAGGCGCAAGTTCCCTTGACGTCATCGGGGTTTACACCCTGCAACGATGGTGCGCCAGCAAGAAGCTTGCGCTGGCGCAACCCCGGAGCCGGCGCCGCCGGCCCGCCACACACCGGGGCGGGACAGGCTCACAGGTGCGGGTCAACCGCGCCCGGTCAAGGGCACGACGTTGCTGTCGTGCGTGGCGGCGCCGAAGACCTGCTCGCGCAGCAGCGCCAGCTGGTCGCGCAGCCGCGCCGCCTGCTCGAACTCCAGGTTGCGCGCGTGCTCCAGCATCTGCTTTTCCAGCAGCTTGATGCGCTTGCCCAGGTCCTTCTCGCTCATCGCCTCGACGGCGGCGGCGGCCTGGGCGTTCTTGAGGTCGTCCTTGGCGGTCTTGTCCGAGACCACGCCGTCGATCATCTCGCGCACCTGCTTGCGCACCGTGCGTGGCGTGATGCCGTGCTCGGCGTTGTGGGCCACCTGCTTGGCGCGGCGGCGCTCGGTCTCGCCGATGGCGCGGCGCATCGAGTCGGTGATCTTGTCGGCGTAGAGGATGGCCTTGCCCGAGGCGTTGCGCGCGGCGCGGCCGATGGTCTGGATCAGGCTGCGCTCGGCGCGCAGGAAGCCCTCCTTGTCGGCGTCGAGGATCGCCACCAGCGACACCTCCGGAATGTCCAGGCCCTCGCGCAGCAGGTTGATGCCCACCAGCACGTCGAAGAGGCCCAGGCGCAGGTCGCGGATGATCTCCACCCGCTCCACCGTGTCCACGTCGGAGTGCAGGTAGCGCACTTTCACGCCGTTGTCGGTGAGGTAGTCGGTGAGCTGCTCGGCCATGCGCTTGGTCAGCGTGGTGATGAGCACGCGCTCGTCGCGCTCCACGCGGTCGCGGATCTCCTGCAGCACGTCGTCCACCTGGTGCAGTGCCGGGCGCACCTCGATTTCCGGATCGACCAGGCCCGTGGGCCGCACCACCTGCTCCACCACCTGCCCGGCGTGGCGCTGCTCGTAGTCCGCGGGCGTGGCCGAGACGAAGACGCACTGGCGCATCTTGGTCTCGAACTCCTCGAACTTCAGCGGCCGGTTGTCCAGCGCCGAAGGCAGGCGGAAGCCGTACTCCACCAGCGTGGTCTTGCGCGCGCGGTCGCCGTTGTACATGCCGCCGAACTGGCCGATGAGCACGTGCGACTCGTCGAAGAACATCAGCGCGTCGCGCGGCAGGTAGTCCACCAGCGTCGGCGGCGGCGAGCCCGGCTCGGAACCGGAGAGGTGGCGGGTGTAGTTCTCGATGCCCTTGCAGTGGCCCACCTCCTGCAGCATCTCCAGGTCGAAGCGCGTGCGCTGCTCCAGGCGCTGCGCCTCCACCAGCTTGCCGCTGGCCACGAACTCGTCCACGCGCTGGCGCAACTCGGCCTTGATGCCGTCGATGGCCGAGAGCACGCGCTCGCGCGGCGTCACATAGTGGCTGCTGGGGTAGACGGTGAAGCGCGGGATCTTCTGGCGGATGCGCCCGGTGAGCGGGTCAAAGAGCTGCAGCGACTCCACCTCGTCGTCGAACAGCTCGATGCGGATGGCCAGCTCCGAGTGCTCGGCCGGGAACACGTCGATGGTGTCGCCGCGCACGCGGAAATTTCCGCGTGCGAACTCCATGTCATTGCGCGCGTACTGCATGCGCACCAGCTGCGCGATCACGTCACGCTGGCCCATCTTGTCGCCCACGCGCAGCGTCATGACCATCTGGTGGTAGTCGGCCGGGTTGCCGATGCCGTAGATGGCCGAGACGGAAGCCACGATCACCACGTCGCGGCGCTCCAGCAGGCTCTTGGTGGCCGACAAGCGCATCTGCTCGATGTGCTCGTTGATGGCGCTGTCCTTCTCGATGAACAGGTCGCGCTGCGGCACGTAGGCCTCGGGCTGGTAGTAGTCGTAGTAGCTGACGAAGTACTCGACCGCGTTCTTCGGGAAGAACTCGCGGAACTCGCTGTAGAGCTGCGCCGCCAGCGTCTTGTTGGGCGCGAACACGATGGCCGGACGCCCCAGCCGCGCGATGGCGTTGGCCATGGTGAAGGTCTTGCCCGAGCCCGTGACGCCCAGGAGCGTCTGGAAGCTCAGGCCGTCCTGCACGCCCTCCACCAGCTGCTCGATGGCCGTGGGCTGGTCGCCCGCGGGCGGGTACGGCTGGAACAGCTCGAAGGGCGAGCCGGGATAGCGCACGAACTCGCCCTGCGGCGCGGCGGCTGGCGCCACCTCTTGCGGCTCGGGGGCAGCGGCGGCGCTCGGGACGGGCTTGGGAGAAGGCATCGGGCGGTCTCTGGAAAACCTGGGAAAACGGCGTGGCGCCGGAGCGCGGCGCTTAGAATTGCGCGCCCTCCGGCCAGGCCGGCGGGCAATCCGACAGCCTAGCGCATTGCCCGTACCCCCACCGGCAGCGCCCCTCTCCTTCTTCCTGGAAGCACCCATGTCCCTGTTTGCCGCCGTCGAAATGGCCCCGCGCGACCCGATCCTGGGCCTCAACGAACAGTTCGCCGCCGATCCCAACCCCGCCAAGGTCAACCTGGGCGTGGGCGTGTACTTCGACGATGAAGGCAAGCTGCCCCTGCTGAAGTGCGTCGCCGCGGCCGAGCAGCAGTTGCTCGAAGCCAAGAAGCCCCGCGGCTACCTGCCCATCGACGGCATCGCCGCCTACGACAAGGCGGTGCAGGGCCTGGTCTTCGGCGCCGACAGCGACGCCGTCAAGGGTGGCCGCATCGCCACCGTGCAGGCCCTGGGCGGCACCGGCGGCCTCAAGATCGGCGCCGACTTCCTCAAGCGCGTGAACCCGGCGGCCAAGGTGCTGATCAGCGACCCGAGCTGGGAAAACCACCGCGCCCTGTTCACCAACGCCGGCTTCGAGGTCGGCACCTACCCGTACTACGACGCCGAGAACCGCGGCGTCCGCTTCGACGCCATGCTCGCCGCGCTGCAGGCCGCGCCCAAGGGCACGGTCGTGGTGCTGCACGCCTGCTGCCACAACCCCACCGGCTACGACATCACGCCCCAGCAGTGGACGCAGGTGGTCGAGGCCGTCAAGAGCGCCGGCCTGGTGGCCTTCCTCGACATGGCCTACCAGGGCTTCGGCGAGGGCATCGCCGAGGACGGCGCCGTGATCCAGCAGTTCCTGGCCGCGGGCATCGACTTCTTCGTCTCCACCTCCTTCTCCAAGAGCTTCTCGCTGTACGGCGAGCGCGTGGGCGCGCTCAGCGTGGTGTGCGACAGCGCCGACGAGGCCGCGCGCGTGCTCAGCCAGCTCAAGATCGTGATCCGCACCAACTACTCCAACCCGCCCACCCATGGCGCGCAGGTGGTGGCCACGGTGCTGAGCACGCCCTCGTTGCGTGCGCAATGGGAAGAGGAGCTCGCCGGCATGCGCCAGCGCATCAAGCTGATGCGCTCGCTGCTGGTGGAGAAGCTGCAGGCCGCCGGCGTGAAGCAGGACCTCTCCTTCATCGTGCGCCAGAAGGGCATGTTCAGCTACTCGGGCCTGACCAAGGAGCAGATGCAGCGCCTGCGCGGCGAGTTCGGCGTCTACGGCGTGGACTCCGGCCGCATCTGCGTGGCCGCGCTCAACAGCCGCAACATCGACGCCGTGGCCAAGGCCATCGCGCAGGTCGCCTAAGGCCGTTGCGGCCTCAGGCCGCCGCCGGGGCAGTCGGCGGCGGTTTGATTTGCGTGAACTGCATCGCACAAGGGCCGGATTTCGGCCCTTTGTCCATCCTTGGCATCCCGGGCAGTGGCAGCCTCTGGCCGTGCCACGCACGAAAATTGCTGCAGTCGCACATTCGTCAGGTCCGGCTCAAGAAGCGCGCGCATTCTGATTGCCGTCCCTGACGTCGCCCCCTAAATCCTGCCTGCGAGGTTCTTTCCGATGCTGTACCAGCTGTATGAAAGCCAGCGCGCCCTGATGGCGCCCTTCTCCGAGTTCGCCAGCGCGGCCTCCAAGCTGTACGACCATCCGCTGTCCCCATTCGCGCATTCGCCCCTGGCGCAGCGCATCTCCGCGGCCCTGGACCTGCTGCACCGGCTGGCCAAGGACTACGAGAAGCCCCAGTTCGAGATCACGTCCGCCACCGTCAACGGCGTGGAAGTCGCGGTGCAGGAGCGCGTGGCGCTGCACAAGCCCTTCTGCCGGCTGCTGCGCTTCAAGCGCTTCAGCGACGACCTGCAGGCCCTGACCGCCATGAAGGGCCAGCCCACGGTGCTGGTGGTGGCGCCGCTGTCGGGCCACCACTCGACGCTGCTGCGCGACACGGTGCGCGCGCTGCTGCACGACCACAAGGTCTACATCACCGACTGGACCGACGCGCGCATGGTGCCCGCCGAGGCCGGCGCGTTCCACCTCGACGACTACGTGGCCTACGTGCAGGACTTCATCCGCCACATCGGCCCGGACGTCCACGTGATCTCGGTGTGCCAGCCCACGGTGCCGGTGCTGGCTGCGGTGTCGCTGCTGGCCAGCCGCGGCGAGGCCACGCCGCGCACCATGACCATGATGGGCGGCCCCATCGACGCCCGGCGCTCGCCCACGGCCGTGAACAACCTGGCGATGAACAAGCGCCACGAGTGGTTCGAGAACAACGTGATCTACCGCGTGCCGCCCAACTACCCCGGCGCCGGCCGCCGCGTGTACCCGGGCTTCCTGCAGCACACGGGCTTCGTGGCCATGAACCCCGATCGCCACCTGAGCTCGCACTACGACTACTTCCTCGACCTCATCCGCGGCGACGAGGACAGCGCCGAGGCGCACCGCAAGTTCTACGACGAGTACAACGCCGTGCTGGACATGCCGGCCGACTACTACCTGGAAACCATCAAGACCGTGTTCCAGGACTTCGCGCTGGTCAACGGCACCTGGGTGGTCAACGGCGAGCTGGTCAGGCCGCAGGACATCACCAGCAGCGCGCTGCTGACGATCGAGGGCGAGCTCGACGACATCTCCGGCGCCGGCCAGACCCGCGCCGCGCACGACCTGTGCACCGGCATCCCCAAGGAGCGCCAATTCCACTACGACGTGGAAGGCGCCGGCCACTACGGCATCTTCTCGGGCCGGCGCTGGCGCGAGAAGGTGTACCCGCAGGTGCGCGACTTCATCGCCCGTTACGACGGCGACGCCCCCGCCCAGGCGCAGCAGCCCGCCGCCATCGCCGACACGTCCGCCGAGCCACTGCCGGCGCCCACGCGCTCCAAGCGCTCCACCACGAAAGCCGGTGCCTGAAGTTCTGACTGAAACCGGCGCGCTGCTGCCGCTGCAGGGCCTGGCCGCGGCCATCGACGCGGCCCTGCCGCAGACGCAGTGCACGCGCTGCGGCTACGCCGACTGCCGCGCCTACGCCCAGGCCGTGGCCGAGGGCACGGCCGCCATCGACCGCTGCCCGCCCGGCGGCGCCGAGGGCGTGCGCCGCCTGGCCGAGCTCACCGGCCAGGCGCCGCGCCCGCTGGACGCGGCCTGCGGCAGCGAAGGGCCGCGCCAAGTGGCCTTCATCGACGAGGCCTGGTGCATCGGCTGCACGCTGTGCATCAAGGCCTGCCCGGTGGACTGCATCGCCGGCGCCACCAAGCGCATGCACACCGTCATCGAGAGCGAGTGCACCGGCTGCGCGCTGTGCCTGCTGGCCTGCCCGGTGGACTGCATCGTGATGGAGCCCGTGACCACCGCCACCGGCTGGGCCGCCTGGAGCCCGGCGCAGGCCGAGCATGCGCGCCGGCGCTATGCCGCGCACCGCGCCCGCCTGGCGCAGGCCGAGGAAGACACGCGCGAGCGCCTCATCGCCAGGGCGGAGCTGAAGCTGGCCGACCTGCCCGCCCACAGCCAGCACCAGGACCCGGCCACGCTGGACAAGAAGCGCGCCGTGATCGAGGCCGCGCTGGCCCGGGCCCGCGCGCAGCGCGCATCCAGGGTGTGACGAGTCCCATGAACGATCAGGCGGTCGAGCGCCTCTTTGCCACGCTGCGCGCGGCCAATCCGCAGCCCACCACCGAGCTGGAATTCACCAACGTGTTCGAGCTGCTGGCGGCGGTGCTGCTGTCGGCGCAGTCCACCGACGCGGGCGTCAACAAGGCCACGCGGCGGCTGTTCCCCGTGGCCAACACGCCGCGCAAGATGATGGCGCTGGGCATCGAGGGCATCGCCGGCTACATCCGCAGCGTGGGCCTGTACCCGACCAAGGCCAAGAACCTCTGGAACACCAGCCGCATCCTGGTGGAGCAGCATGGCGGGCGCGTGCCGCGCAGCCGCGAGGCGCTGGAGGCCCTGCCCGGCGTGGGACGCAAGACGGCCAACGTGGTGCTCAACGTCGCCTTCGGCGAACCCACCATGGCGGTGGACACGCACATCTTCCGCGTCGGCAACCGCACCGGGCTGGCGCCCGGGCGCACGCCGCTGGAGGTCGAACAGGGGCTGCTGCGCCGGGTGCCCGAGCCGTACCGCGTCGATGCGCACCACTGGCTCATCCTGCATGGCCGCTACGTGTGCCAGGCAAGGCGCCCGCTGTGCGAGCGTTGCGGTGTGACCGACTGCTGCGACTTGTTCCAGAGCGCCCGGGCCTGAGGGTGCTGCCGCCTACAATCCCCGGCCTCGTCCCGCCCTCCGAACCATGCCGACCCTGGAAGAACTTGCCGAGCGCATCGAGCTGCTTGCGCGCCGACATGAGCAGCTCCAGCACGCCCATGCCGAGCTGCAACGCCAGCATGCCGAGCTCAGCACCGAGCGCGACCAGTTGCGCTCCCGCCTGAACGCCGCGCGTTCGCGCATCGATGTCCTCATCGAGCGGATCTCCGCCACCGACACCCGCCAGGGTTGATCCCGCCGCTGCCGCGCCCCGAACCCATGAAACAGCTCGAAGTCACCATCCTCGGCCAGAGCTACCTGCTGGGCTGCCCCGACGGCGGCGAGCAGGCGCTGCAGGCTGCCGTTGCCCAGGTGGACCGCGAGATGACGGCCATCCGCGATGCCGGCCGCATCAAGGCGCGCGAGCGCATTGCCGTGCTGGCCGCGCTCAACCTGGCCTACCAGCTGGTGCAGCGCCCGGCACAGGCGCCGAGCCCGGCACCGGCCGCGCCGGCCGGTGACAGCGCCACGGCCGCGCAGTTGCAGGCGCTCATCGACCGCATCGACCGCGCGCTGGAGGCGGACGAAGCGGTTTCGCGCACGACTTGACAGGGTTGATGCGCGGCCTCCTCCGAAGCTGGTGGAGGCAGGGCGTAAAATCCACCTCGTCCGCCGCGTTCGCGTGGGTTCTATATTTCCTTGAACCGATGCTCTCGCGAGCAAGGGCCTGGAAAATTGCTGGATGGGCGCGATCGTCTCGCGTCAGACGAACCCGAAGTCCTGCTGACCGGACCCACCTGAATCCCCTGGGTTCAGGAATGCGGCCCACGGCTCGCGGTGGACACCCCTTCTTCTCTCCTCACACGGGTTCAGCCCTTGCGGCAGCTGGTGCGGTTCCGGCCAGTGCAGCGCCTGCTTGCGCGTTGCCGCGGCCAAGCCCGTTGGTTTCCTCTGCACCATGGACCTGACTCTCGCGGCCGAGCTGCTGCTGCTGGGCTGCTGCACCGGCTTTCTGGCCGGATTGCTGGGCATCGGCGGCGGCATGCTGCTGGTGCCCTTCCTGAGCTTCATCCTGTCGCATCGCGGCGTGCCGTCGGACATGGCGGTGAAGATGGCGATCGCCACGTCCATGACCACCATCGTGTTCACCTCGCTGTCGAGCGTGCGCGCGCACCACAAGCGCGGCGCGGTGCGCTGGCCCCTGGTGCGCAACATGGCGCCGGGCATCGTGCTGGGCGGCATGCTGGCCGGCGCGGGCGCCTTCGCCCTCATCAAGGGGCAGGCGCTGGCGCTGTTCTTCGCGGCCTTCGTCGCCTTCTCGGCCACGCAGATGCTGCGCGCGCGCGCGCCGCACCCCGACCGTGACATGCCGGGCCGGCTCGGCCAGGCCGCCGCGGGCAGCGGCATCGGCTTCCTCTCCGGCCTGGTGGGCGCGGGCGGGGGCTTCGTGTCGGTGCCCTTCATGACGCGCTGCAACGTGCCCATCCACCAGGCGGTGGCCACCAGCGCGGCGCTGGGCTTTCCGATCGCGCTGGCCAACACGGCCGGCTATCTCATCGGCGGCATCGGCCTGACGCCGGCACTGCCCGGCGCGGTGGGCTACCTGTACCTGCCGGCGCTGGGCGTCATCGCGGCCGCCAGCGTGATGCTGGCCCCGCTGGGCGCGCGCACCGCGCACGCGCTGGACGTGCGCCAGCTCAAGCGCGCCTTCGCCGTGCTGCTGTACCTGCTGGCCGCCTACATGCTCTACAAGGGCCTGCAGGGCTGAGGACGCGGGCCATGCCGGTGCGGACGCAACCGCCCCGGCACGCCGGCACGCCGGCACAGGCCGCGCGCCACGCGCGGCGGCTCAGCGCCTGGGCTCGAACGGCACGCGCGCCAGCACGGCCTGATTGCCCCCGCGCTGCTGCGCCTCGGCCAGCGCCGCCTCGCAGGCCGCCACCAGCGCGCCGCCCTCCGGGGCGGTGTGCGGACAGCTCGCCACGCCCATGGAAACCGTAAAGCGCAGCTCCTGGCCCGCGCTGACCACGATCTGCGCCGCGCACTCGCGCCGCAGCTGCTCCATGCGGCCGTAGGCCAGCGCCAGCCCCATGTTGGACATCAGCACCGCGAAGCGCTGGCCGTCGAGGCGGCAGGTCGAATCCGCCGCCCGGGTGTTGCCGCGCAGCAGCCGCGCCAGCGCCGCGCGCACGCTGGCCAGCGCCGGCTCGTCCCAGGAGCGCGTGCCGGGCGGGTCCAGCGCCACCCACACCAGCGCGAACTCGCGCTGCTCCTGCCTGAAGGCGCTCAGCGCGCGCTCCAGCTGCTCGTCGAAGTAGGCGCGCAGGTGCAGCCCGGTGCTCCGGTCCAGCGCGCCGCTGTTCATGCCCTGGCGCGAGAGCTCGTCATTCAGGCGCTGCTGCTGCTCCAGCTGCTGCAGCAGCTCGCGCAGCCGCTGCTGATCGCGGCGCCGCGGCGCCAGGTCGGTCCAGAGGCTGCACAGCAGCCGCCGCCCATCGGGCAGCAGCAGGATTTCGCGCCAGACGCTGAACTCGTGCTGCTCGCCGCGCCACTCGAAGCGGTGCTCGCTGTGCAGCGGCTTGTCCGGCGGCAGCTGCAGCGCGTGCGTCTCGGCGGCGCGCAGCGGCGCCGGCAGCGGCGGGTCCAGCGCCGCATCGCCCTGCGCCAGCAGCTCGGCCCAGTCGCAGCGCAGCCACTGGGCCATGGCCTCGTTGACGTGCACGTAGGCGCCGCTGTTGACGTCCTTGACCGCCAGCAGCGTGCCCTGGCGCGACAGCCAGGCCGGCAGCAGCCGGCCCAGCTCGGCGGCCAGGGCCGTGTCGGCCGGTGCGGGAGCGCCGGGCGTGGCGGCGAGTGAGGAAGGTTCAATGTCCATGCGGGATCGGATCGGGACGCCGTCGATGCAGCGAGGGTACGCCGTGGCGACGGGGTTTCATTCCAGGTCGTCGTTCGCCCTGAAAAAACCTCGTCACACCTGCGTAGGCGGGTGTCCACGAACTCCGGGCTGCATCCCGGCCCGCGTGGATGCCCGCCTGTGCGGACATGACACAGAAATATTTCAGCTTCGATGGAGAAAGCCGAATCAGTCGAAGAGCTGCTGCGCGCTGCGCTCGTAGTCGCTGGTGAGCTCCTCGAAGCGGGCCAGCAGCGCCTCGGCCGCAAGCGCCAGCTGGCGGCGTCCGGTCGGGTGCCCGGCCTCGCGCACGCCCTGCTGCATGCGCAGCCACTCGCGCGCGGCGGCATCCAGCGCGATGCGGATGGCCGGCGAGCTCAGCGGCAGCTGCTGCAGCCGCTGCAGCGCCTGGTCGAACTCGCGCGCCGTGGCCGCGGCCTGCGACAGCGCCTGCGCGCCTTCGGATGTGTCCAGCAGCGCCCCCATCAGCACCTGCTTGAGCAGGCGCTGGCCCAGCATGCGCTGGCGCCCGGCCAGGTTCACCGCGGACAGGGTCTGCAGCGCGCTGTTGGCTTCCAGCGCGCGCGTGAGCCGTTCGGCCGCCCCGAGCAGCGCCTCGGCCGCGGTGTCGAGCGCACCCAGGTCGGGGAGCTGCGGCGCGGCATCGAGTGAGCGCTCCAGCAGAGTCCAGGCCGACTGCAGCGGCTGCAGCAGGTCGCCCAGCGTGGCCTGCGACAGCGTGCGGTCCAGGTGCTCCAGGTTGCGCTGCGCCTGCTGGCGCGCGGCGGCCTGGGCCGCGGCGGCTTCGAAATCGGGCGCGGGCGCCAGCCGCAGCGCCTGCAGCGCCACCAGGCGCTGCGACAGCATGCGCAGCTGCCCGGCACGATTGATGGCCTCGGCATCGCGCGCCGCGTCGATGAGATGCTGCGACAGCCGCCCGACGCGCAGCTTGCCCTGCATGGCCGCGCCGCGCAGGCGGCGGAAGGCCTCGTCCTCCGACAGCCCGTGCGAGCGCATCAGGATGCCCTTGGCCCGGTCCACCAGCTTGCGCTCCTCCAGCCGCTGCTGCGCCTCGTCGCGCTCGCCGCGCAGGCGCTGCTCATGCTCGAAGCGCGTGCGCGCGAGCTGCAGCAGCGCGCGCAGCCGCGTCGGCGCGTAGCCGTGCACCACCCAGCCCGCCACGCCCAGCGCCAGCGCGCGCTGCGCGCCCTCCACGCTGGCATCGGCGGTGAACACCAGCACCGGCATGGGCTGCGTGCGCGCCAGCAGCTCCAGGGCCTCGAACAAGCCGCCTTGCGCCGGCTGCGGCTCCCAGCACACGACCACGTCCGGTGCACAACGCAGGGCCTGCTGCACCAGCTTGTCGCACTCGCAGGCACCAAGGACGTGAATGCCGGCGGCCTGGAGCTCTTCGGACAGCGGCGGCGCGGAGGTGCCGGGGGCGCAGACGACGAGGGCGGAAGTCATGGAGCGGGCCGGCGCAGCGGCCGGGCGGCTAGAGGAGGAAGACAGCATGGGAAAGGCTCCGCAAGCTTCGGGCCGCCCGCAGGCAGCCGGGCCTGCGCCGACCCGGCTCTCGGGGTTGGCACGGATGGTGCAGAAAGGCCGCCGGGCGCACCGCTGCGCCCGGACCGCCGGCCCCGCACGCCCGGTCCTGGCCACAGCGTCGTGACCAGCATGTGCCTCCGTTGCCCGCGCCCGCCGCGGGCGCCCAGCAGTACCCCCCTGGAGAAGCCACATGAGACCGCTGTCGTCATCTGCCTTCACGTCCTCCCGCCTCACGCGCCGCTGAGCGCCTCGCCACGATGTCGAGCTTCAAGACCTTTGCCCGCGCCGGCCACTGGCCCACGCTGGCCGCCTCCTTCCTCTACTTCGACTTCTGCTTCGCGGTCTGGGTGCTCAACGGCGCCATGGGCCCGTTCATCAGCGAGGCCTACGGCCTGTCGGCCGCGCAGAAGGGCTTCATGGTGTCGGTGCCGATCCTGGCCGGCGCGCTGATGCGCTTCCCGCTGGGCGTGCTGGCCCAGTACATCGGCCGCAAGAACGCCGCCATGGTCGAGATGACGCTGATCATCGCGGCGCTGCTGTTCGGTTTCGTGTTCGTGGACAGCTACGACGGCGTGCTGGCCATGGGCGTGCTGCTGGGCATCGCCGGCGCGAGCTTCGGCGTGGCGCTGAGCCTGGGCAGCGGCTGGTTCCCGCCGCAGTACAAGGGCCTGGCCATGGGCATTGCCGGCGCGGGCAACTCCGGCACCGTGCTGGCCGTGCTGTTCGCCCCGCCGCTGGCCACGGCCTACGGCTGGCAGACGGTGTACGGCCTGGCCGCGGCCACCATGCTGCTGCCGCTGGCGGTGATGTGGTTCGCCGCCAAGGAGCCGCCGGACCGCGAGCACCAGAGCTTCCGCGAGCACATCAGCTGCCTGTTCGAGAAGGACGGCTGGGCCTTCAGCCTGATCTACGTCGTCACCTTCGGCGGCTTCATCGGCCTGGCCAGCTTCCTGCCCACCTACTTCCACGACCAGTTCAAGGTCACCAAGGTCGAGGCCGGCCAGCTCACCATGCTGGCCACGCTCATGGGCTCGGCGGTGCGCGTGCTCGGCGGCTGGATCTCCGACCGCATCGGCGGCGTCAACACGCTCTCCGGCGTGCTGCTGCTGGTGGCGGCCACGCTGGCGGCCTGCGGCTTCGCCGGCACCTCGCTGGTGGGCACCACGCTGCTGTTCATGCTCTGTTTCGCCGCTCTGGGCGCGGGCAACGGCGCCCTGTTCCAGCTCGTGCCGCTGCGCTGGCCGCTGGCCACCGCGGTGGCGGGCTCGATGATCGGCGAGGTCGGCGCCCTGGGCGGCGGCTTCCTGCCCAACGCCATGGGCCTGTCCAAGGAGTTCACCGGCAGCTACCTCGGCGGCTTCCTGGCCTTCACGGCCCTGGCGCTGGTGATGCTGGCGATGCTGCGCGTGGTGCAGATCCGCTGGACCCGCACCTGGGCCGAGAAGGGCGGCCGTGCCCGCGCCACCGCGACGCCGGCGGCCCAGCCCGCCGCCCCGCGCGTGACCCGCGTCGGCGCCCGCCGCCGCGCCTGAGGCTGCACTCACCAAGTGACGATGCCGAGGATGGCCATGGCTTCGCTAGCGCGGCAGGAACAGCAGCCACACGACCAGCAGCGCGTTGAAGAGCAGCGACACCGCCAGCGCCGCCTTCCACAGCGCCAGCGGGTCGCGCACGGCCAGCGGCGTGGCCGGCGGCGCGCCCACGCCGCCGCGCGAGGCGCCGCGCTGCAGCGCCAGCAGCAGCTCCTCGGCGGTCTCGAAGCGCTGGCGCGGGTCGCGCGCCACGGCCTTGAGCACCACGTGGTCCAGCCAGATCGGCACGTCCGGCCGCAGCCGCGACGGCGGGCGCGGGTCGCGCCGGTAGCGGCCGCTCTGGTAGGGCTCGACCTCGCCGTAGGGCAGCCGGCCGCCGAGCCACTGGTACAGCGTCGCGCCCAGCGCGAACAGGTCGCTGCCGGCGTCGGCCGGCGCACCCTCCCACTGCTCGGGGTTCATGTAGCTGGGGGTGCCCGCGTGCAGCTCGCGCTGCGCCTCGGGGGCATGCGCGCTCAGCGCGGCGCCCAGGTCCAGCAGGCGCCAGCGCCCGTCCTCGCCCAGGTGCAGGTTTCCGGGCTTCAGGTCACGGTGCACCACGCCCAGCCGGTGCAGCCGGCCCACGGCGCGCGTGACGGCGATGGCGCCGCGCACCACCTCATCGACCGTGAAACGCCGGCCCGCCGCCAGCATCTGCTCCAGCGTCTGCCCGCCATGCCAGTCGAACACCGTGTACAGCGCGCTGGCATTGGGCACCTCGTGCACGCCAATGAAACCTTCGGCGTCGGCCTCGGCGAGGCGTTGGCCCAGCCAGGCCTCGTGAGCGAGCATGGCGCGCTCCTCGGGGTCGCTGGCGCGGGCCTCGTGCAGCGTCTTGAGCGCCACCAGCGCGCCCTGCGGGCCGCGCGCCTGGTAGAGGCGGTGCACGCCGTTGTCGGCCACCAGCGCCGTGATGGTGAAGCCGTCGAGCCGATCCCCCACCTTCAGACGGCCCGGCGCGGCGAGCTGGCGCCCACGGGTGAGCTCGTCCTCCAGCCGGCCCGCGTCCAGCCCCAGCACGCGCACCACCAGCGCGCTGGCGTTGTCGCGCCCGCCGGCGGCGATGGCCGCCTCGACGATGGCCTCGCTGGCCGCCTGCGCGCTGCCCTGCCCGGCCAGCGCCGCCAGCCGCGCGGGCTTGAGCACGCCGTGCACGCCGTCGGTGCTGAGCAGGAACAGGTCGCCCACGCGCAGCGGCCCCTGCGCGTAGTCCACGCTCAGCGCCTCGTCCAGGCCGACGGCGCGGGTGAGGCGGCTGCGCTGGTCGGGGTGGTCGAAGGCATGGTCCAGCGTCAGCGGCGCCAGCTCGCCGCCACTGAGCAGCCAGGCGCGCGTGTCGCCCACGTGCGCCACGGTGTAGCCGCGGCCCTCCAGCGCCAGCACCGTGAGCGTGGTCAGCGCCGTGGTGGGCTCGTCCACGCGGCCGGCCTCGCGCCGGTGCCAGCCGCCGCCGAGCTGGCGCTGGCGGTTCACGGCCACGAGCCAGTTGTTCTGCGCGGCAATGAGGCGGTCCAGCACCACGGTGGTGTCCCAGGTGGCCGGCGCGGCGAAGAAATCCGACAGCAGCCCCATCACCGTGGTCTGCGCCGCCTCGCGCCCGCCCCCGCCGGTGGACACGCCGTCGGCGATGGCCGCCACCAGGCCGCGCTTCTCGCGCAGCGCGCCGGCGAAATCCTCGTTGACCGCCCGCGGGCCGCGCCGGCTGGCGTGCCCGATGTCCACCTCGAAGCTCATGCGGCGATTGTCCGCATCCCGATGTCCCGTCCTTGTGCCGCCTGAAGGAACGCAGCCATGAAGAAGATGAAACTGGTGTTGATCGGCAACGGCATGGCCGGCGTGCGCACGCTCGAAGAGCTACTGAAGATCGCACCCGATCTCTACGACATCACGGTGTTCGGCGCCGAAGCGCATCCGAACTACAACCGCATCCTGCTGTCGCCCGTGCTCGCGGGCGAGCAGACGCTCGACCAGATCATCCTCAACCCGCTGTCCTGGTACGAGGAGCACGGCATCACGCTGCACCTGGGCTGCGAGGTCACCGGCGTGGACCGCGCCCGGCGCATCGTGCGCGGCACCACCAAGGCCGGCGAAACCATCGAGGCGCCTTACGACCGGCTGCTGATCGCCACCGGCTCCAACCCGTTCATCCTCCCGGTGCCGGGCAAGGAGCTCGACGGCGTCATCGCCTACCGCGACATCGCCGACACCGAGTTCATGATCGAAACGGCCAGGACGCACCGGCACGCCGTGGTCATCGGCGGCGGCCTGCTCGGCCTGGAGGCGGCCAACGGGCTGATGCTGCGCGGCATGCAGGTGAGCGTGGTGCACCTCGCGCCCACGCTGATGGAGCGCCAGCTCGACGACGTGGCCGGCCGGATGCTGCAGAAGTCGCTGCAGGAGCGCGGCCTGCGCTTCGAGATGGGCGCGCAGACGCAGGCGCTCATCGGCGACCAGCAAGGCCGGGTCATGGCGGTGCAGTTCAAGGACGGCCGCGAGATCCCGGCCGACCTGGTGGTGATGGCCGCGGGCATCCGCCCCAACACCGCGCTGGCCGAGAAGATCGGGCTGCACGTGAACCGCGGCATCGTCGTCACCGACACGCTGCAGACCGTCACCGACCCGCGCATCTACGCCGTGGGCGAATGCGCCGCGCACCGCGGCGTGGCCTACGGGCTGGTGGCGCCCCTCTTCGAGCAGGGCAAGGTGTGCGCGACGCACCTGGCGCAGTTCGGCATCGGCCGCTACCAGGGCAGCCAGACCAGCACCAAGCTCAAGGTCACGGGCATCGACCTGTTCTCCGCCGGCGACTTCAACGGCGGCGCGGACTGCGAGGAGATCGTGCTGAGCGACCCCTTCGGCGGCGTCTACAAGAAGCTCGTGCTCAAGGACGACAAGCTCGTGGGCGCCTGCCTCTACGGCGACACCGCCGACGGCGCCTGGTATTTCAAGCTGCTGCGCGAAGGCCGCAGCGTCGCCCAGATCCGCGACAAGCTGATGTTCGGCGAGGACCACCTCGGCGACGCCGGCCACCAGGGCCACAACAAGGCCGCCGCGATGGCCGACGGCGACGAAGTGTGCGGCTGCAACGGCGTCACCAAGGGCACGATCTGCAAGGCCATCAAGGACAAGGGCCTGTTCACGCTGGAGGAAGTGCGCAGGCACACCAAGGCCAGCGCTTCCTGCGGCTCCTGCACCGGGCTGGTCGAGCAGATCCTGATGTTCACCGCCGGCGGCGACTACTCCGCCACGCCGCAGCAGAAGGCGATGTGCGGCTGCACCGACCGCAGCCACCAGGAGGTGCGCGACGCCATCCGCCAGGACCGGCTGCTGTCCATCCCCGAGGTCTGCCAGCACCTGGGCTGGCGCAACCCCAACGGCTGCGCCAGCTGCCGCCCGGCGCTGAACTACTACCTGATCAGCACCTGGCCCAAGCTGGCCAAGGACGATCCCCAGAGCCGCTTCGTCAACGAGCGCTCGCACGCCAACATCCAGAAGGACGGCCGCTACTCGGTGATTCCGCGCATGTGGGGCGGCGAGACCAGCGCCGCCGACCTGCGCCGCATCGCCGACGTGGTGGACAAGTACGCCATCCCCACCGTCAAGGTCACCGGCGGCCAGCGCATCGACCTGCTGGGCGTGAAGAAGGAGGACCTGCGCGCCGTCTGGCGCGACTTGGGGCTCCCCAGCGGCCTGGCCTACGCCAAGTCGCTGCGCACGGTGAAGACCTGCGTGGGCAGCGAGTGGTGCCGCTTCGGCACCCAGGACAGCACGCAGCTGGGCAAGGACCTGGAGCACGCGCTGTGGGCGATGTACTCGCCGCACAAGGTCAAGATGGCCGTCAGCGGCTGCCCGCGCAACTGCGCCGAGTCCGGCACCAAGGACGTGGGTGTCATCGGCGTCGATTCCGGCTGGGAGATCCATGTCGCCGGCAACGGCGGCATCAAGACCGAGGTGGCGCAGTTCCTCGTCAAGGTCAAGACGGCCGCGGAGGTGCTGGAGCACGCCGGCGCCTTCCTGCAGCTCTACCGCGAGGAAGGTGTCTACCTGGAGCGCACGGTGCACTTCGTCGCGCGCGTGGGGCTGGACTACGTGAAGAAGCGCGTGCTGGAGGACGCCGAGGGCCGCCAGGCGCTGTGGGCGCGGCTGCAGTTCGCGCTCGACGGCCAGCCCGACCCCTGGCACGAGAGCGTGCAGGCCGGCGTGGACACGCGCCAATTCGAGCCGCTGCGCCTGCCCGTCCCCACCCCGGCCGAAGCTCAGACGCCGGCCCAGGCCTGACCGTGGCCCGCATCCCCACCCAGCGAGAGAACCGATGAGCACCTGGATTCCCGTCTGCACCGTGGACGACCTGCCCGTGCTGGGCGCCCGCCGCCTGGAGCGCACCCAAGGCCCGGCCGTGGCCCTGTTCCGCAATGCCGAGAACGACGTGTTCGCCCTGCTTGACCGCTGCCCGCACAAGGGCGGCCCGCTGTCGCAGGGCCTCGTCAGCGGCCGCCGCGTCGCCTGCCCGCTGCACAACTGGAGCATCGGCCTGGACGACGGCCAGGCCGCCGCGCCCGACGAGGGCTGCACGCCCGCCTTTGCCGTGAAGGTGGACGGCGGCGTCGTGTACCTGGACCAGCACCAGATCGACACCCTGGGCATCGACCTGCCGCTGCCCCAGGCCGGCCCCTGCCGCGGCGCGCGCCCCGGGCAGCAGCCCGCTCCGCAAGCCACCTGACCGCCCCACCCCGCATCACCACACACGGCTTCGCCATGGCTGAAACCCGTTCCACCTGTCCCTACTGCGGCGTCGGCTGCGGCGTGATCATCGAATCCGACGGCACGCAGATCAGCGGCGTGCGCGGCGACCCGCTGCACCCGGCCAACTTCGGCCGGCTGTGCAGCAAGGGCAGCACGCTGCACCTCACCGCCGCCGCGCCCGTGACGCTGCGCCAGCGCCTGCTGCACCCCCTGCGCCGCCCCGAGCGCGGCGCGGCGCCGCAGCGCCTGGGCTGGAACGAGGCGCTGTCGGAGGCGGTGGACGCCTTCGAGGGCGTGATCCGCCGCCACGGCCCGGACGCGGTGGGTTTCTACCTCTCGGGCCAGCTGCTCACCGAGGACTACTACGTCTTCAACAAGCTGGCCAAGGGCCTGGTCGGCACCAACAACGTCGACACCAACTCACGCCTGTGCATGAGCTCGGCCGTGGCCGGCTACAAGGCCACGCTGGGCGCCGATGCCCCGCCCGCCTGCTACGAGGACCTGGCGCACGCGCGCACGCTCTTCATCGCCGGCTCCAACACCGCCTGGGCGCACCCCATCCTCATGCGCCGCATCGAGGACGCCAAGCGCGCCAATCCGGCGCTGCGGCTGATCGTGGTCGATCCGCGTCGCACCGAGACGGCTGCCCTGGCCGACCTGCACCTGGCGCTGCAGCCGGGCACCGACGTGGCCCTGTTCCACGGCCTGCTGCACCAGATGCTGTGGGAGGGTTTCACCGACAACGCCTACATCGCCGCCCACACCAGCGGCTTCGAGGCGCTGAGGAGCCGGGTGCGCGAGTTCACCCTGCGCGAGACGGCCCGCATCACCGGGCTGCGCGAGGCGGACATCGTGACGGCCGCCAAGTGGTTCGCCGGGCTGGACAGCGGGGACGGCCGGCGCGCGCCCACGCTGTCCCTGTACTGCCAGGGCCTGAATCAGAGCCGCAACGGCACGGCCAAGAACGCGGCGCTCATCAACCTGCACCTGGCCTGCGGCCAGATCGGCCAGCCCGGCGCCGGGCCCTTCTCGCTCACCGGCCAGCCCAATGCCATGGGCGGGCGCGAGGTGGGCGGCCTGTCGAATCTGCTGTCCGCGCACCGCGACCTGGCCAACCCCGCGCACCGCGCCGAGGTGGCGCGGCTGTGGGGCGTAGACGACGTGCCGGCGCAGCCGGGCCGGACGGCGGTGGAAATGTTCGAGGCGGCGGCCGACGGCGAGATCAAGGCGCTGTGGATCGCCTGCACCAACCCGGCGCAGTCGCTGCCCGACCAGGCCACCGTGCGCCGCGCCTTGCAGCGCGCGGAGTTCGTGGTGGTGCAGGAGGCTTTCAGGGACACCGCCACCGCCGCCTTCGCCGACCTGCTGCTGCCGGCCGCTTCGTGGGGCGAGAAGGAAGGCACCGTCACCAACAGCGAGCGCCGCATCAGCCGCGTGCGCGCCGCGGTGCCGGCGCCGGGCGAGGCGCGCACCGACTTTTCGATTGCCACCGAGTTCGCGCAGCGGCTGGAGGCGCGGCTGCGTCCGGGTAAACCCTCACTATTCCCCTATGCCGGGCCGGAGGCCGCCTGGCTGGAGCACCGCGAGAGCACGCGCGGGCGCGACCTGGACATCACCGGCCTGAGCTGGGCGATGCTGGAGGGCCAGGGCCCGCAGCAGTGGCCGCTGCCCGAAGGGGCCACCGAGGGCCGGCAGCGGCTCTACGAGGACGGCGTGTTCCCCACCGCCGACGGCAAGGCGAAGTTCGCCGACCTGGCTTATGAGCCGGTGGCCGAGCCGCGCGACGGGCGCTTCCCGTTCAGCCTCAATACCGGGCGCCTGCGCGACCAGTGGCATGGCATGAGCCGCACCGGCGTGCTGGGCCGGCTGTTCGGGCATGTGCCCGAGGCGGCGGTGGAGCTGCATCCGCAGGAGATGGCGCGACTGAAACTGGCCGAGGGCGAGCTGGTGCATGTCACCTCGCGGCGCGGCTCCATCGTGCTGCCGGCCGTGGCCAGCGAGGCCGTACCGCTGACGCAGGCGTTCATCCCGATGCATTGGGGCTCGGAGTTCGTCTCCGGCCGCAGCAGCCGCGGTGAGCCGCTGGCTGGCGTGAACGTCCTGACCTCGCCCACGTTTTGCCCCATCTCCAAGCAGCCCGAACTCAAGCACGCCGCGGTGAAGTTGCTGAAAGCCGAGCTGCCGTGGCGGCTGCTGGGGCTGGCCTGGCTGCCTCAGGAGGACGCGTACGCGGCGCGCGCGGGCCTGCGCGCGCTGATGGAGCGCTTCGACTACGCCAGCTGCGTGCCCTTCGGCCACGCGCGCAGCGGCCTGCTGTTCCGCGCCGCGGCCGACAGCCCGCCGCCGCTGGAGCTGGTCGACGAGGTCGAGCGGCTGCTGGGCCTGTCCGGCGCGGGCGTGCGCGCGCTGCGCTACGAGGACCGCAAGCGCGGCCAGCGCCGCAGCGTGCGGCTGGCCACCGTCGATAGCGACAGCCGCCTCGAAGCCGTGCTGCTGGCTGGCGACGCCAGCGCCGAGGGCTGGATCAAGGCGCTGCTGCAGGACGAGCTGCCGGCGCAGGCCTACGGCCGGCTGCTGCTGGCGCCGGGATCGAAGGCGCCGGTGGCGCTGGCGCCGCGCGGCAAGCAGGTGTGCGCCTGCTTCAACGTCAGCGAGCCGCAGATCCGCGAGACGCTGGCGAGCTGCAGCGGCGGCGCGGGCGAGCGGCTGGCGCAGCTGCAGTCGCGGCTGCGCTGCGGCACCAACTGCGGCTCCTGCGTGCCCGCGCTCAAGACGCTGGTCGAAACCACGCCCGCGGGCGTCGCGCCCGCGGTGGCGGCTTGATGGCGATTCGCCGCTGGGGATGAGTCTCCCGTTCGCCCTGAGCTTGTCGAAGGGCAGGCGCTGGCCCGCGGGCATGGCAGGGGCTTCGACAAGCCCAGCCCGAACGGGGCTCTTCCAGTCCGAGAAGCAAATTCATCGCCCCGGGCGCGACATGCCGGCCCGCTTCTTGCGAAACCGGGCCGGGGGACAATGGCACATGAGCATTTCGAGCTACATCAAGGAAATCGGCCGCGGCGCTGCCGGTGCGCGCTCACTCAGCGCCGAGCAGGCGCAGGACCTCATGGCGCAGGTGCTGGACGGCAGCGTCAGCGACCTGGAGATCGGCGCCTTCGCCATCGCCATGCGCATGAAGGGCGAGACGGCCGTGGAGCTGGCGGGCTTCCTGGCCGCGGTGCACGAGCGCTGCGTGCCCATCCCCTCGGACCGGCCCGTGGTGATGCTGCCCAGCTACAACGGCGCGCGGCGGCTGCCCAACCTCACGCCGCTGCTGGCGTTGCGCCTGGCCCAGGAAGGCGCGCGCGTGCTGGTGCACGGCCCGATCCAGGACCCCAAGCGCGTCACCAGCGCCGAGGTCTTCCATGACCTGGGCCTGCCCGTGGCGCAGGGCGTGAAGGACGTGGAGCGCGCCTGGGCGCGGCACGAGCCGGCCTTTTTGCGCATCGATGCGCTGTGCCCCTCGCTGGCGCGGCTGCTGGATGTGCGCTGGGTGCTGGGCCTGCGCAACTCCGGGCACACCATCGCCAAGATGCTCGACCCGGTGAGCGGCGCGCGCGGGCTGCGGGTGTGCAACTACACCCATCCCGAGTTCGGCCAGCTGCTGGCGCAGTACGCGCAGGCCGAGGGCGCCGACATGCTGCTGCTGCGCGGCACCGAGGGCGAGCCGGTGGCCGACGCGCGCCGGCTGCCGCGCATGGACCTCACGCTGCGCGGCGTGCCGCACCCGGCGCTGTCCTGCGCGCCCCAGGAAGGTGCGCTGGCGCAGTTGCCGGTGCTGCCGCGCGAGAACGACGCCGCCACCACGGCGCTCTACATCCAGTCCGTGCTCAGCGGCGAGAAGCCCGCGCCCGCGCCGCTGGAGCGCCAGGTGGAGTTGCTGATGGGCGCGCTGGCCGCCATGCAGGACGAAGCACTGGCTCCCAGCGCCTGAACAACGTTGCAGATCCATGACCGACCGGACCGACCCCGCCTCCTCCGCTGCCGCCACGACGGCCTCCCCGCTGCAGGCCCTGTCCGGGCACAGGCGCACGAGCCGCCGCGCGGTGGGCGACTGCACCCTGGTGGGCGCCGGCCCGGGCGACCCGCAGCTGCTGACGCTGGCGGCGCTGCGCGCCATCCGCCGCGCCACGGTGCTGCTGGTCGATGACCTGGTGCCGCAGGCGCTGGTGGAGTTCGCGCTGCGCGGGTTGAAACGCCCGCCGCGCCTCGTGCCGGTGGGCAAGCGCGGCGGCTGCGAGAGCACGCCGCAGGCCTTCATCGAGCGGCTGATGGCCGCCGAGGCGCTGGCCGGCGAGCGCGTGGTGCGGCTCAAGGGCGGCGACCCGTTCATCTTCGGCCGCGGCGGCGAGGAGGTGCAGACGCTGCAGGCGCAGGGCATCCCGGTGCGCGTGGTCAACGGCATCACTTCCGGCCTGGCGGCGGCCACCGCCATCGGCGTGCCGCTGACGCACCGCGCGCATGCGCAGGGCGTGATCTTCGTCACCGGCCATGCCAAGCCGGGCGGCAGCACGCCGGACTGGGCCGTGCTCGGCGCCGCGGCGGCGCAGGGGCTGACGCTGGTGATCTACATGGGCGTGGCGCAGGTGGGCGGCATCCACGCCGGGCTGATGCAGGGCCTGCCGGGCGACACGCCGGCGGCCGTGATCCAGCACGCCAGCCTGCCGCAGCAGCGCGAGCTCGTCACCACGCTGGCCGAGCTGCCGCAGGCGCTGCAGGCCTCCGGGCTGGGCAGCCCGGCGGTGATGGTCATCGGCGAGGTGCTGCACGCGCGCACGCTGGCGCTGCAGGCTGAAAACCAGGTCGAGGCTGCGCAGGCCGTCACGGACGGCGCACTGCAAAGCACCCGCCGCAGCGCCTGACAGCGCCCTGCCGCGACAATCGCGCCCCATGTCTGAACCATGGGATTGCGTCATCGTCGGCGCCGGCGCGGCCGGCTTGTTCTGCGCCGGTATTGCGGGCCAGCTGGGCCTGCGGGTGCTGGTCATCGACCACGCCCCGAAGGTGGCGGAGAAGATCCGCATCTCCGGCGGCGGGCGCTGCAACTTCACCAACCGCGACGCCGCCCCCGCCAACTACCTGGGCGAGAACCCGCATTTCTGCCGCTCGGCGCTGGCGCGCTACACGCCGGCGGATTTCATCGACCTGCTCAAGCGCTACGCCATCCCCTTCCACGAGAAGCACAAGGGCCAGCTCTTCTGCGACCGCTCGGCCGAGGACGTGATCGAGATGCTGCTGGCCGAGTGCGAGGCCGGGCGCGTCACGCGCTGGCAGCCGTGCAAGGTGCTGGACGTGCGCGCCACGCCCACCGGCTTCGAGATCGACACCGACCGCGGCACCCAGAGCGCCGCGCGGGTGGTGGTCGCCACGGGCGGGCTGTCCATTCCCAAGATCGGCGCCACGGACTTCGGCTTCCGGCTGGCGAAGCAGTTCGGGCATCGCGTCATCGAGCCGCGCCCTGCCCTGGTGCCGCTGACCTTCGACGCACCGACCTGGGCCGCCTTCGCGCCGCTGTCGGGCATCGCGCTGGAAGTCCACATCGAGACCGGCAGCGGCAAGAAGCCCATGCGCTTCCTGGAGGACCTGCTGTTCACGCACCGCGGCCTGAGCGGCCCGGCGGTGCTGCAGATCAGCAGCTTCTGGCAGCCGGGGCAGCCGCTGCGCATCGACCTCGCGCCCGGGCGCGACGTGGGCGCCCTGCTGCGCGAAGCCAAGGGCAAGTCCAAGCGGCAGCTCGGCAACGAAGTCGCCGCGCTGCTGCCGCAGCGCCTGGCTGACGCCTGGCTGGCGCGCGCGGATGTCGATGCCAGCACACCCATGCCGCAGACGCGCGACAAGGAGCTCGCGGCGCTGGGCGCGGCGCTGTCGCGCTGGGAGCTCACGCCCGACGGCAGCGAGGGCTGGCGCAAGGCCGAGGTCACGGCCGGCGGCGTGGACACGCGCGAGCTGAATCAGCAGTCGATGGAGAGCAAGCGCCAGCCGGGGCTGCACTTCATCGGCGAGGTGGTGGACGTCACCGGCTGGCTCGGCGGCTACAACTTCCAGTGGGCCTGGGCCAGCGCCGCGGCCTGCGCGCGGGCGATGGCGGGGCAGTGAGCCGCCGGGGGTGATAAGTGCCCCATGAAGTTCCGAAACCCGTATTCCGTTCGCCCTGAGGTATCGAAGGGTGGACGGCCCCGGCTGCGCGGCAGGCCGCAGCGCCCGTTCGTACTTCGATACCTCAGCACGAACGGGCTTTCAGCGTTCGAGAACCAAATGAGATCCATATGAGCGGCTGAGATGACGCCGCGGCGTGATGGATCACAGTCGCGGCACGGGCGCATCACCGGACCGGGCACTTGCGGATCGCGCGCTTTCTGCAGGTCTTGATACTCATCATCTTGCCGAGCACCGGTTCACGTGGGTTATACTCCGCGTTTTGCTGGCAAACCTGCGCGTGTCGATCCGGTTCTCGGACTCCGGAACATCCGGTGCTGGACACCGAGCGCAACTACCGAAGGAAATCCCTTTTCATGACCACGATTCGCGTCAAAGAGAACGAGCCGTTCGATGTGGCCCTGCGCCGCTTCAAGCGCACCATTGAGAAGCTGGGCCTGTTGACCGAGCTGCGTGCGCGCGAGTTCTACGAGAAGCCCACCGCCGAGCGCAAGCGCAAGAAGGCTGCCGCCGTCAAGCGCCACTACAAGCGCGTGCGCAGCATGCAGCTGCCCAAGAAGCTGTACTGATCCGGCGCGAGCCTCGCGGCTCGTCACTGTGGAGACAGTCAAGCCCGCGCGGGACGCCGTCGCGGGCTTTTGCATTTCCGGAACCGAATTTGGAGATTCGACGATGGCCTTGAAGGACCAGATCACCGAGGACATGAAGTCCGCCATGCGCGCCAAGGACACGGCGCGGCTGTCCACCATCCGGCTGCTGCTGGCGGCGATCAAGCAAAAGGAAGTGGACGAGCGCATCACGCTGGACGATGCGCAGGTGGTGTCGGTGGTGGACAAGCTGGTCAAGCAGCGCAAGGACTCCATCGCGGCCTACACCCAGGCCGGGCGCCAGGACCTGGCCGACGTCGAGAGCGCCGAGATGGCGGTGCTGCAGGGCTACCTGCCGCAGCGCCTGAGCCAGGCCGAGGTGCAGGCCGAGGTCGATGCGCTGGTGGCCGAGCTCGGCGCCGCCGGCCCGGGCGACATGGGCAAGGTGATGGGCGCGGCCAAGGCGCGGCTGGCCGGCAAGGCCGAGATGGCGCTGGTGTCCGCCGCCGTGAAGCAGGCCCTCAGCCGCTAAGCTGGCGCGATGAGCACCCCCACCGAACTCCCCGTGCGCGCCCTGACCGCCGAGCTGTGCGTGGCGCCGCAGCTGCCGCCCGAGGCGATGGCCGAGGTCGCGCGCGCCGGCTTCCGCAGCGTGATCAACAACCGTCCCGACTTCGAGGGCGGCCCCGAGCAGCCCACCAGCGCCGCCGTCGAGGCCGCGGCCCGCGCCGCCGGCCTGGAGTACCGGCACCTGCCGGTGGCGCCGGGCTACCAGTCGCCCGAGGAGGCCGCGGCTTTCGGCCAGTTGCTGCAGGAGCTGCCCAAGCCCGTGCTGGCCTTCTGCCGCACCGGCACGCGCAGCACCAAGCTGTTCGTGCAGGCCCAGCAGCAGCAGGGCTGAGCTGACGGCGCCAGGCCCGCCGCGGGCGGGCCTGGACGGCGCCTCCAGCGCCGGCATTTCGTCTCATCCGCCGGCCTCGTTTCGCGGCAATAGTGCGCAACCGGCCCGGTTGCAGCGGCTGGCGCCACAAGGTCCGCGTCGATTCCATCAGCGACACTGAGCCGGTGCTGCGCCGCACCATGGGGCCGCCGCGCGTCGCGCCGCCGCGACCGGCAGCACGGCCCCGCCGCAGCGGCACGCCTTCGCCTTTCTCCCGTCCAACATCGCCGGCCGCCCCGCGCCCTCATGCCTCGCACCGCCTTGTTCGCCTCGTCCCCGGGCCGTCTGGCCTGGTGCGTGCTGGCAGCCGGCATGCTCCTGTCGATCGCCGCCTTCGCCTGGCTGCGCACCCAGGCGCAGGAGGCGCTGGAGCATCGCCTGCAGGCCCAGTCGCGCGAGGCGCGCGATGCCATCGAGATGCGGCTGCGCGCCTACGCCGACGTGCTGCACGGGCTCTCGGCCTTCTTCAACGGCTCCGACACCGTCTCGCGCGCGGATTTCCGCCGCTACGCCCACAGCCTCGACCTCGCCCGGCGCTACCCGGGCCTGCAGCTGCTGAGCTTCACCGAGCTCGTGCGCCACGAGGAGCGCGACGCCTTCGAGCGCGCGGTGCGCCAGGACCACAGCCTGCAGCCCGGCGGCTACGCGGCGTTCCGCATCCATCCCGAGATCCGGCGCGAGGCGTACTACGTGGTCAAGTACATCGAGCCGCACGAGGGCATGGAGCCCAACCTCGGCTTTGACCTGGCCAGCGACGGCGCCCGCCGCGCGGCGCTGGAGCGGGCCCGCGACAGCGGGCGCCTCTCCGCCTCGGGCCGCGTGCTGCCGGCCAGCCCCACCACCACCACGTCCAACTTCCAACTGCGCATGGCGGTCTACCAGGCCGGCATGCCGCTGGACAGCGTGGAGCAGCGCCGCCAGGCCTTCCTTGGCGTGGTCGGCGCCGGGCTGAACATGAACAGCTTCGTGGCCGCCACGCTCTCGCCCGGCATGCGGCGCAACCTGCAGCTGCGCATTTACGACAACGGTCCCATCGACGGCGCGCCGCTGCCCGCGGACCCTGATTCGCTGCTCTACGACAGCGCCAACCCCGACGCGGACGCGGCCATGCCGGCGGACCTGCGCGCCGAGCACCTGCTGGAGATCGGCGGACGGCGCTGGCTGCTGCAGGTCGGCCCCACCGAGATCTTTGCCGATGACTACGCCTCCAACGTCGCCCTGCCCTGGACGGTGCTGGCGGCGGGTCTGGGCATGTCGCTGCTGATGTTCGCGCTGGTGCACACCCTGTCCAGCGCGCGCGGACGCGCCATCGCGCTGGCGCAGACCATGACGCAGGAGCTGCGCCACAGCGAAGCCGAGCTGGCCGAGGCCCAGCGCGTGGCACGCCTCGGGAGCTGGCGCTTCGACGTGGACACCGACGAGTTCCAGGCCTCCACGCAGGCGCAGCGGCTGCTCGGCGCCCCGGCCCTGGAGCGGCTGCATCCCGCCGACCGCGCGCTCTTCAACCAGCGCCTGCGCGAGGCGGCCGCCGACGGCGCCGGCTTCGAGCTGGAGCTGCGGCTGCTGCCCTGGTCGGGCGAGGCGGACACCGACGCGCCGCCGGGCCCGGGCGAGCATGCCGAGCAGCGCTGGCTGCACGCCATCGTGCGGGCCGAGCGCGACGCAACGGGGCGCGTGCGCCAGCTGCGCGGCACGCTCATGGACATCAGCGAGCGCAAGCACGGCGAGCTGCGCCTGGCCGTGGAGCACGCCACCACGCGCATCCTGGCCGACAGCAGCGACGAGGCCCGGGCGCTGCAGCAGCTGTTCCACATCTGGTGCGAGACGCTGGACTGGCAGGCCGCGGCCCATTGGCAGTGGGACGGCTCTGCCCTGCGCTGCACCCAGCGCTGGTGCGCGCCGGGCGCCGAGGCCAGCGCCGTGCCCTCCGACACGCCCGGCGAATGGGTGCAGCGCGCCTGGCACCAGCGCGAGCCGGCCTGGACGGCGCGGGCACTGCCCGACGACGCGGGCGCCGCGGCGGCCGCCTCGACGCCGGGCGCGCTGGCAGTGCCGGTGGCCTTCGCCGGCACGGCGGCCGGGGTGCTGGAGTTCCGCCGCGCCAGCAGCGTGCGCGCCCCCGACGCCGGGCTGGTGGCGCTGGCGCGCACGCTGGGCTCGCAGTTCGGCCAGTTCCTGCAGCGCCGCCGGGCCGAGCAGGAGCTGCTGCACGCCGCGCACCACGACCCGCTCACCGGCGCCATCAACCGCAACCTGTTCGTGACGCAGCTGCAGCACGCCATCGAGCGCAGCCGCCGCGCCCAGGCGCGGCTGGCGGTGTGCTTCGTCGATCTGGACCGCTTCAAGGCCATCAACGACACGCTGGGCCACACCGCCGGCGACCAGCTGCTGCGGCAGATGGCCGCGCGGCTGCGCGCCAACCTGCGCCGCGCCGACCTGGTGGCGCGCCACGGCGGCGACGAGTTCGTGGTGCTGGCCGAGGACGTGGGCAGCCCCGAGACGCTGGAGAAGCTGGCGCGCAAGCTCGTGAGCGTGCTGGCCGTGCCCTACCTGGTGCAGGGCCACGAATGCCCCGTGACCGGCAGCGTGGGCGTGGCGGTGTACCCCGAGGACGGCCAGGACGCCGCCACGCTGCTGCGCCATGCCGACATCGCCATGTACCGCGCCAAGGAGGCGGGCAAGAACCGCTACGCCTTCTACGCCGCGCGCATGGACGCGCAGGCGCAGCGCCGCCTGGCGCTGCAGGCGGCGCTGCGCCGGGCCGTGGACCGGCGCGAGCTGACGCTGGCCTACCAGCCCAAGATCGCCCTGGCCGACGGCCGCGTCACCGGCGTGGAGGCGCTGGCGCGCTGGGTGCATCCGGAGTGGGGCGCGATCAGTCCGGGCGAGTTCATCCCGCTGGCGGAGGACGTCGGCCTCATCGCCGAGCTCGGCCGCTGGGTGCTGTCGCAGGCGCTGGCGGACGCGGCGGCCTGGCACCAGCGCGGCCTGGGGCCGCTGCGGGTGGCGGTGAACCTGTCGGTGAGCCAGTTCGCCGACGGCGAGCTGCTGGCCAACGTGCGCCGCGCGCTGCACGACAGCGGCGCGCCGCCCAGCCTGCTGGAGCTGGAGCTCACCGAAAGCATGGTGATGCGCGACCCGGAGGAGGCGGCGCGGCTGCTGCAGGCGCTGCGCGCGCTGGGCGTGCAGGTGTCCATCGACGATTTCGGCACCGGCCATTCCTCGCTGGCCTACCTCAAGCGGCTGCCGCTGGACGCGGTGAAGCTGGACCGCTCCTTCGTGCAGGACCTGCCCGACGCGCCCAAGGACGCCGCCATCGCCACCGGCGTCATCGCGCTGGCGCAGCAGCTGCGGCTGGAGGTGGTGGCCGAGGGGGTGGAGACGCAGGCGCAGCGCGACTTCCTGCGCCAGGCCGGCTGCGACCAGGCGCAGGGCTACTTCTTCAGCCGCCCGCTGCCGGCGGCGGCCCTGGTGGAGTGGCTCCAGGCCTACCGGCGCGAGGGCGCGGGGGTGGAGCGGGAGGCGGTTTGAGGAGGTGGCGACGCGCCGCTCAAGGAGGCCGTCCGGGCCCGCCCGCCTCATACCGATTCCACTTTGGTCGTGAAATGACCCGTTCGTACTGAGGTATCGAAGTACGAATCCGACAGGCTGCGATGGCGGCACCGCGGTAGGGGCCGTTCATCCTTCGATATCTCAGGACGAACGGGATGACTTCACTCACAAGCCAGAAGTGGGATCAGCCCCCCAGATACGCCGCCTGCACCTTCGGATCGTCCAGCAGCGCGCGGCCGTTGCCCTGCAGCACGATGCGGCCGGTCTCCAGCACGTAGGCCTGGCTGGCGATGCGCAGCGCCTGGCGCACGTTCTGCTCGACCAGCAGGATGGTCAGCCCGCTGCGGTTGATGCTCACCAGCGTCCTGAAGATCTCCTGCACCACGATCGGCGCCAGGCCCATGGAGGGCTCGTCCAGCAGCAGCACGCGCGGCTTGGCCATGAGCGCGCGGCCGATGGCCAGCATCTGCTGCTCGCCGCCGGAGAGGTTGCCGGCGTAGCCGTCGAGCCGCTCCTTCAGGCGCGGGAACAGCTCGAAGATGCGCTCCAGCTCGCCCGCCGCGGCCTTGCGGCCCGGGCGGCTGTAGGCGCCCAGCTCCAGGTTCTCGCGCACGGTCAGCGTGGTCAGCATGGCGCGGCCTTCGGCCACCTGCACGATGCCGCGCGCCACGCGCTCGTGCGGTTTCAATTGGCCCAGGTCCTGCCCCTCGAACAGGAAGCGCCCGGCGCGCGGCTTCACCAGGCCCGACAAGGCCATCAGCGTGGTGGACTTGCCCGCGCCGTTGGCGCCCACCAGCGCGGTGATCTCGCCCTCGCGCAGCTCGAAGTCGATGCCCTTGACCGCCTCGATGTGGCCGTAGGCCACCTGCAGCCCTTCCACGCGCAGCAGCGGGGTGTGGCTCACGTTCGCACTCATGCCCGTGCCTCCTGCGTGGCTTCCTGGAGCGGGTCCTCGTCGCGGCCCAGGTAGGCCTCGATCACCTGCGGGTCGTTCTGCACCACCTCGGGCGTGGCGTCGCAGATGATGCGGCCGAAGTTCAGCACCGCCACGCGCTCGCACAGCCCCATCACGAAGCGCATGTCGTGCTCGATCATGAAGATGGCGTAGCCGCGGCCGCGGATGTTGCGGATCTCGTGCATGAGTTCCGTCTTCTCGCTGGCGTTCATGCCCGCCACCGGCTCGTCCAGCAGCAGCAGCTTGGGCTCGGTGGCCAGGGCGCGCGCCAGCTCCAGGCGGCGCTGCTCGCCGTAGGACAGGCTGTCGGCGGTGGAGCCGGCCTTGTGGTCCAGCCGCACCCAGCTCAGCAGCTCCAGCGCGCGCTCGCGGGCGCGCTTTTCCGCGGCGCGCACGCCGGGGCTGGACAGCAGCGTGCCTAAAGCGCCGTAGCCCAGGTGGCGGTGCATGCCCACCACCACGTTGTCGAGCAGGCTCATCTCCTTGAACACGCGGATGTTCTGGAAGGTGCGCGCGATGCCGGCGCGCGTGACCTCGTGCGGCTGCAGCCCGATGAGGCTTTGGCCGCCGAAGGTGATGGCGCCGCCCGTGGGCCGGAACAGCCCGGTGATGAGGTTGAAGACGGTGGTCTTGCCGGCGCCGTTGGGGCCGATCAGACCGAAGATGCTGCCCTCGGGGGGCAGCTCGATGTTGACGTCCTGCAGCACGTGCAGGCCGCCGAAGCGCATCGAGACGTTGGCGAGCTTCAGCATCGCATTACCCTCCCCGGCCCAGCAGGCGGCGGAACCGCATCGGGTCCCACAGCCCACGCGGCAGGAACAGCGTGATCACGACCAGGATCAGGCCGTTGACCACGAGGCGGAAATCCTTGAGCCCGCGCAGCAGCTCGGGCAGCAGCGTCAGGATCACCGCGCCCAGCACCGGGCCGCTCAGGCCGTTGATGCCGCCCAGGATCGCCATGGTCAGGATCTCCACGCCGCGGTCGAAGCCGTACTCGTTGGGCCCGATGAAGAAGGTCAAGTGCGCATTGAGCGCGCCGGCCAGGCCGGCCAGCGCCGCGCCCAGCACGAAGGCCAGCATCTTGTGCGCGGCCACGTCGATGCCCATCAGCGCCGCGGCGGTCTCGTCTTCCTTGATCGCTTCGAACGCCCGCCCGATGCGCGTGCGCCGCAGCTGCCACAGCGCGAACAGCGCCAGCACCACGGCCAGCGCCACATGCCACCACTGCGTCAGCTGCGGAATGCCGTTGAGGCCCAGCGCGCCGCCGGTCCAGTCCTCGGTGTTGAGGATGAGGATGCGCACCACCTCGCCGAAGCCCAGCGTGGCCATGGCCAGGTACACGCCCGACAGCCGCAGCGTGGGCTTGCCGATGAGGAAGGCCACCAGCGAGGGCGCCACCATGCCGGCCAGCAGCGCCAGCGGGAACGGCGTGGCGGTGTTCATGGTGAGCAGCGAGGCGGTGTAGGCGCCGATGCCCATGAACGCGGCGTTGGCCATGGCCAGCAGCCCGCAGGACAGCGTGAGGTAGATGGACAGCGCCAGCAGCGCGTTGGTGCCCAGCGTGAGCACCAGGTTGCTGTAGACGGCCCAGAAGTTGTCGAAGGCATCCATCGGGTCGTCACGCCTTGCGCTGTTGCATCTTGCCGAACAGGCCCGTGGGCCGCACCAGCAGGATCAGGAACAAGAGGCCGAAGGCCACGGCGTCGCGCATGGTCGAGCCGATGTAGGCCACCGACATCACCTCGGCGAAGCCCAGGAACAGCCCGCCCAGCAGCGCGCCGCGGATGTCGCCCATGCCGCCCAGGATGATCACGGCGATGCCCTTGTGCAGCATGGGCTGGCCCATGAGCGGAAAGATGGCGTTGGAGGACAGCCCGATCAGCACGCCGGCCAGCCCGCCCAGCCCCGCCGCCACGAAGGAGGTCAGCATGAACAGGCCTTCGACGTTGATGCCCAGCAGCCACGCGGCCTTGGGCGACTCGGCGATGGCGCGCAGCGCGCGGCCCAGCTGCGTGCGCTGGATACCCAGCAGCAGCACGGCCATCAGCGCGAAGGACAGCAGGATGATGCCCAGCTCCAGCACCGTCAGGTGCAGCCCGCCCAGGTCCAGCGCCGACTCCGGCACCACCTCCTGCGGGAAGCGCTTGTTCTCGGCGCCGAAGAGGCCCTGCATGGCGCTGGTCACGGCGATGCCGATGCCGATGGTGGTGATCATCGGGATCAGGTGCGGCGCGTTGTTGGCACGCAGCCGGCGCAGCACCAGGCGGTCGATGAGCAGGCCGAACACGCCGCTGACCAGCGCCGCCGCCAGCGTGGCGGCCCACAGCGGCAGCTGGAACTGCTCCACGAACACCAGCGCCGCGTAGGCGCCCACGGTGAACATGGCGCCGTGCGAAAGGTTGATCACGCCCAGCACGCCGAAGACCAGCGTGAAGCCCAGCGCGAACAGGGCATACACGCAGCCCAGCGAGAGCGCGTTGATGAGTTGTTGTTCAAGCATGAAAAGTCCTTGAGGCCAAAGTGAGCGCGGCGCGCCTTGGGGCGCGCCGCTGGCTCAAACGCAGCTCAAGAAGTCCAGGATCTGATGAATCCGTTCGTCCTGATGCTTCGATACCTCAGCACAGGGTGCGCCTTGCGGCGCATCGAAGGATGAACGGCCCCGGCTGTGCGGTTGGCGTTCGAGCCTGACGGATTCGTCCTTCGATACCTCAGGACGAACGGGTCAGTAAGGGCCCGGAACTTGGTAGCGCCCTATTCCCTATTACTTCTCGATGGTGAACTTGCCGCCGCGCGTGACACTGACGATGGCCGTCTGCTGCGCGTCATAGCCCGCGGGGCGGCCGGCCTTGTCGGTGGCGCGGCGGAACTGGAAGGCACCGGTGACGCCGTTGTGCTTCACGTCGGGCAGCGCGTTGCGCAGCGCCACGCGGTCGGCGGCGATGTTGCCGCTGAGCTTGATCTTCTTCATCGCCTGCGAGGCGATGTAGAGGCCGTCATAGGCCTGGGCGGCGAACTGGTCGGGCGCGGTCTTGAACTTGGAGGTGTAAGCCACCACGAACTTGCGGTTGGCTTCCGACTGGTTCTCGATGGACCAGGGGCTGCCCACCCACAGGCCTTCGGCGCGCTCCTTGGCCAGGTCGAAGACCTTGACCGAGTTCATGCCGTTGCCGCCGATGATGGGCACGTTCAGGCCCAGCTGGCGGGCCTGCACCATGATCGGCGCGCCCTCGGCCAGCAGCGCCGACAGCACGATGGCGTCGGGGTTGGTGGCCTTGATCTTGGTGAGCTGCGCCTTGAAGTCCACGTCGCCCTTGGCGAAGGTCTCGGTGGTGGTGACGGGGATGTTGAGGTCGCTCAGCGCCTTCTTGAAGTTGTCGTAGCCGCTCTTGGTGAAGACGTCGTCGTTGCCGTAGAGCACGGCCACCTTTTTCACGCCCGCCTTCTTGACCGCCATCTTCAGCGTCTCGGGCAGCACGTCGGCCTCGGTGACGGAGTTGCGAAACACGAAGTCGCCGATGGAGGTGATGCCGTCGGCGGTGTTGGAGGTGCCGAACACCACGGTCTTGGCGCCCTGCGCGATCGGGTCGGCGGCCTGCGCGGAGTTGGAGAGCGTCGGGCCGAAGACCATCAGGACCTGGTCCTGGAAGATGAGCTTCTTGAAGACGTTGATCGCCTCTTCCTTCTTGCCCTGCTCGTCTTCGATGACCAGCGCAATCTTGTTGCCGTTGATGCCGCCCGCGGCGTTGATCTCGTCGGCGGCCAGCTGGAAGCCGTTGCGGATGGCCGTGCCGTACTGGGCGGCGCCGCCGGACAGCGCCTCGGCCACGCCAACCTTGATGTCGGCCGCCTGCGCGAAGGTCGCGGCCAGCGCCGCACTCAGGAGGGTGAGCAGTTTCTTCATGAGCTTGTCTCAGCGGTAGGGGTAATGCGCGTGACGGACCCGCCGCGCGGGCCAACCGGCAAGTGTACGCCGGCAACCAAATGCGTCAGAAGCGCGTAAGTGCAAGCGAAGCGCGAGCCGTTCCACAGGCTGGGCGACCCGGATCGAGGTTGAAAGTTTCCGTTCGCCCTGAGCCTGTCGAATGGCCCAGCCCGAACGGAATGCCTTCGATGCGAAGAACGAGAACCAGGCTCAGAGCCCGGCGACCTTCATGCGCTCGATCAGCACCGAGCCGGTGGTCTTGCTGCCCATGGTGTACTCGTCGGCACCCACGGCCACGATCTGCTTGAGCATCTCGGCGAGGTTGCCGGCGATGGTGATCTCCTGCACCGGGTGCACGATGCGACCGTCCTCGACCCAGAAGCCGGTGGCGCCGCGCGAGTAGTCGCCGGTGACGAAGTTGACGCCCTGCCCCATCAGCTCGATCACGAACAGGCCGCGGCCGAGCTTGCGCAGCATCGCGTCGAGGTTGTCGCCGGGCTGGGTGAGGCGGCTGGTGAAGTGCAGGTTCTGCGAGCCGCCGGCATGGCCGGTGGTGCGCAGGCCCAGCTTGCGCGCCGAGTAGCTGGAGAGGAAGTAGCCCTGCGTCACGCCGGCCTCGACCACGGTGCGCCGGCGCGTGGCCACGCCCTCGTCGTCGAAGGGCGCACTGCCCTTGCCGCGCAGGATGTGCGGGTCCTCGACGAGGTCCAGGTGCTCGGCCATGGTCTGCTTGCCCAGGCTGTCGTGCAGGAACGTGGCCTTGCGGTAGAGCGCGCCGCCGCTGGTGGCCTGCACGTAGCCGCCGATCAGGCCAGCGGCCAACGTGGACTCGAACAGCACCGGCACCTCGCAGGTGGCGATCTTGCGGGCCTTCAGGCGCGAGAGCGCGCGCTCGGCGGCGTAACGGCCCACGGCCTCCGGGCTGGCCATCTCGGAGGCGTTGCGCATCGAGGTGTACCAGTGGTCGCGCTGCATGCCGTCGCCGCGCCCGGCGATGGGCGCGACCGACAGCGAGTGGCGCGAGCTGGCGTAGCCGCCCTTGAAGCCGCGGGTGTTGGCGGACAGGAAGTGTGCCTGCTGCGCCGACACGCCGGCGCCTTCGGAGTTGGTGATGCGGCGGTCGGTGTCGAAGGCGGCCTGCTCGCAGCGGCGCGCGAGCTCGGCGGCGGCCTCGGCGTCGATGTCCCAGGGGTGGAACAGGTCCAGGTCGCGCGCGGCGTCCTCGGCCGAGACCAGGTCCTGCTCGTCGGGCAGGCCCGCGGCCGGGTCCTCGGCGGTGAAGCGGGCGATGTCGAAGGCCGCGCGCACGGTCTGCTCCAGCGCGGCGGGCGAGAAGTCGGAGGTGCTGGCGTTGCCGCGGCGCTGGCCGATGTAGACGCTGATGCCCACGGACTTGTCGCGGTTGCGCTCGACGTTCTCCAGCTCGCCCTTGCGCACCGACACCGACAGGCCCACGCCCTCGGAGACCTCCACACCGGCATCGCTGGCGCCGAGCTTCTTGGCAAGCGCCAGGGCGTCATCAACGATCTGCTCGAACTGCTCGCGCGTGTAGGCAAAAACCGGGGCGTTGGAACGGGTCATGGAGGGCTTGCTGCAGGGGTGTGTAGAGGGGCCGGGGCTATCATACCCAGCGCTTTTGAATCGCTATGTCCATCCCTGAATCCGATTTCCAGCCCGACGAGGGCGAGGGCGAACGCCCCAGCAAGTCCGCGCTCAAGCGCGAAGCCCATGAGCTGCAGAAGCTTGGGCAGGACCTGATCGAGCTGCCCGACACGCGGCTGGCCGCCATCCCGATGGACGAAGGCCTGCTCACCGCGCTGCGCGAGCTCAAGAAGACGCGCTCGCACGAGGGGCGCCGGCGCCAACTGCAGTACGTGGGCAAGCTCATGCGCTCGGCCGACGTGGAGCCGCTGCGCGAGGCCGTCGCGGCCTTCAAGCTCGGCCACGCGCAGGACGCCGTGAAGCTGCACCGCGCCGAGCGCTGGCGCGAGGAGCTGGTCGCCGACCCCGAGGCCGTCACGCGGTGGATGCGCGCGCATCCGGACAGCGACGTGCAGCGGCTGCGCAGCCTCATCCGCGCCGCGCAGAAGGACGCCGCCGCCCCGCCCGAGCAGCGCCATGGCCGCGCCTGGCGTGAGCTGTTCCAGTTCATCAAGCCGGAGATCCGCGACGATGAGTGAGCCTGCTAACGCCACCGGCAACGAGTTCGACCCGGTCCGCATCGGGCTGGTGTCCATCAGCGACCGCGCCTCCGCCGGCGTCTACCAAGACCAGGGCCTGCCCGCGCTGCGCGACTGGCTGTCGCGCGCGCTGCGCAACCCGGTGCAGTGGGTGGAGCGGCTCATTCCCGACGAGCAAGAGGGCATCAGTGCCACGCTGCGCGAGCTGGTCGATGAGCAGCGCTGCGACCTGGTGCTGACCACCGGCGGCACCGGCCCCGCGCCGCGCGACGTCACGCCCGAGGCCACGCTGGCCGTGGCGCACAAGGAAATGCCGGGCTTCGGCGAGCAGATGCGCCAGATCAGCCTGCGCTTCGTGCCCACGGCCATCCTCTCGCGCCAGGTGGCGGTGATCCGCGGCCAGGCGCTGATCATCAACCTGCCCGGCCAGCCCAAGGCCATTGCGGAAACGCTGGAAGGCCTGCCCCAGGCCACGCCCCCGGCGCCGGGCATCTTCGCCGCGGTGCCCTACTGCATCGACCTCATCGGCGGGCCGTACCTCGAAACCGATCCGGCCGTTTGCAAGGCGTTCCGGCCCAAGTCGGCGATCCGGCCGCCCAAGGCCTGAAGGCTCGCTTCCGGACGTGACGACGGCGCCCGCGGGCGCCGTTTCTCATGCGGGCTGGCGTTTTGGGCGCGCGGCCTTCAAAACCCTACTTCACCAGCCGGTTCAGCCGCTCGGCGTCGAACTGCTCGGTGGTGTGGGCGTCGCGCGGCAACTCGTCGGCGGGCAGCTCGCGGGCGCGGGACGAGAGTTTTTCAATCGCCTGCCACAGCAGCGCGATCTGGTGCTCGTGGCTGGAGGCGTTGTCGATCAGGCCCTTCATGGCCTGCGCCACCGGGTCGTCGCCCTGCGTCACGCCGTAGGCCGAGAAGCCCATGCGCGCGGCGGCGGCTTCGCGCGCGGCCTCGACCTCGGCCTGCAGCACGCGCGCCGGGTTGCCCACCGCCGTGGCGCCCGGCGGCACCGGCTTGACCACCACAGCGCCGGAGCCGATGCGCGCACCCGCACCCACGGTGAAGCCGCCCAGCACCTGCGCATTGGCCCCCACGATCACGCCCGGCTCCAGCGTCGGGTGGCGCTTGGAGCCGCGCGTCAGCGAGGTGCCGCCCAGCGTCACGCCCTGGTAGATGGTGCAGCCGTCGCCGACCTCGGCTGTCTCGCCGATGACCACGCCCATGCCGTGGTCGATGAACACGCGCCGGCCGATCTTCGCGCCCGGGTGGATCTCGATGCCGGTGAAGAAGCGCCCCAGGTGCGAGACGAAGCGGCCGAGCCAGCGCAGCCCGTGCCGCCAGCACCAATGCGACAGCTGATGAAACATCAGCGCATGCACGCCCGGATAACAGGTGAGCACCTCCCAGTTGGAGCGCGCGGCAGGGTCGCGCTCCCGGATGCAGGAGATGGTTTCACGCAGGCGGCTGAACATGGTCATGACTTCCCGAGGGGGTAGCGAAGTGTAGGCAACGCGGGCGGACCCTGTTGCGCACGCAGCGCCACCACGAATGCAAATTCAGTGGCGACCCTTGCGCGCGGCGCGCTGCACGGCGCGCGCGATGCCGCGCAGGATGTGGATTTCTTCCGCCGTCGGCTGGGCCCGGTTGACGAGCTGCTGCAGCCGCGGCAGCAGCTTCTTGGGCGCGGCCGGGTCGAGGAAGCCGATCTCCACCAGCGCCTCGCGCCAGTGCTCCAGCGCGCCCTGCACCGCCACGCCGTCGGCCAGCGTGGCGTCCGGCACGCGCGGCTGCACGCCGAAGCCGCCCAGCGCCTGGCGCCAGTCGTAGGCGACGAGCTGCACCGCCTGCGAGAGGTTGAGCGAGCCGTACTCGGGATGCGTGGGCACGCTGATGCAGGCGTGGCAGCGGTACACCTCCTCGTTGCTCATGCCGTAGCGCTCGCTGCCGAAGACGAAGGCCACGCGGTGCGGCCCGGCGGCCAGCCGCGGCAGCAGCTCGCGCGGGGCGTGGGTGGGCGGGCCGAAGTCGCGCGGCGTCATGGCCGTGGCGCAGGCGAAGGACACGCCCTCCAGCGCCTCGGCCAGGCTGTCCACGATGCGCGCGCGCGCCAGGATGTCGGCCGCGCCGCTGGCCATGGCCACGGTCTCCTCGCGCGCGAGCACGTCCGCGAAGCGCGGGCGCACCAGCACTAGGTCGGCAAAGCCCATCACCTTCATGGCGCGCGCGGCGGCGCCGACGTTGCCGGGATGGCTGGTGTGGAGCAATACGAAGCGGGTCGTGTCAGGCGTCACGGCGCGCGCGGATTCGCCTTGGCCCGGGCTGGGCGTGGGGCTTGCTGGCGCTGCGGAATCGGGCATCGGCTCTAGAATTCAGGGTTTTGCGCAGCGCGGATTGTCGCTGCCCGCTCTTTCCTTCCCGCAGCCGTCTCCCGCGCCGCCGCCGTGCCTTTGGCATGGCGCCCACCCGATCTCATTTTCAAGGCCGATCCATGTCCCAAGCGCTACACCCCATGCTCAACATCGCCATCAAGGCGGCTCGCGCGGCGGGGGCGATCATCAACCGCGCCTCGCTGGACCTGGACCTGCTGCGCATCAACACCAAGGGCCCCAACGACTTCGTCAGCGAGGTGGACCAGGCCGCGGAGCAGGTGATCATCGAGACGCTGCTGCAGGCCTATCCCGGCCACGGCATCCTGGCCGAGGAGTCGGGCCGTGAGCATGGCGCGCGCAACAGCGAGTACGTCTGGATCATCGACCCGCTGGACGGCACCACCAACTTCATCCACGGCTTCCCGGTCTACGCGGTGTCCATCGCGCTGGCGCACCGCGGCGTGGTGCAGCAGGCCGTGGTGTACGACCCCACGCGCAACGACCTCTTCTACGCCACCAAGGGCCGCGGCGCCTACCTCAACGACCGCCGCCTGCGCGTGTCCAAGCGCACGCGCATGCAGGACGCGCTCATCGGCACGGGCTTTCCCTTCCGCCGCGGCGACAACTTCAAGCGCTACCTGAAGATGTTCGAGGAGGTGATGCAGCAGTGCGCCGGCCTGCGCCGCCCCGGCGCCGCCGCGCTGGACCTGTGCTATGTCGCCGCGGGCTACTACGACGCCTTCTTCGAGACCGGCCTGAACCCCTGGGACGTGGCCGCGGGCTCGCTGATCATCACCGAGGCCGGCGGCCTCATCGGCAACTTCACCGGCGAGAGCGACTACCTGTTCCAGCGCGAGGTCGTGGCCGGTACGCCGCGCATCTTCGGCCAGCTGGTGCAGACCCTGGCGCCCTATTCCCGCGTCATCAAGGCCGACGAGACCGAAGGCGCGCAATCCGCCCCGGCCGACCTGCCCACGCCTGAGCAGGCGCTGGCCGACAGCCTGAAGGCCGAGCCCGCCGCGGCGGCCGAGCCCACGCCCAAGAAGGGCCCGGTGCGCATCCGCAAGGGCGACGCCAGCGCGCCGGCCGCGCCTACCGCTGCGGCCGCGCCGGCGGCCCCGGCCACGCCGCCCGGCGAAGACGCCCCGTTCTGATCGAGGCCCACTGCGCAATGGCCCTGGACGAGAAGGCACTGGCCGGCCACACGCCGGTGATGCAGCAGTACCTCCGCATCAAGGCGGAGTTTCCGGAAGCGCTCGTGCTGTTCCGCATGGGTGACTTCTACGAGCTGTTCTACGAGGACGCCCGCCGCGCCAACCGGCTGCTCGACGTCACGCTGACCAGCCGCGGCCAGAGCAACGGCGAGCCGGTGCTCATGGCCGGCGTGCCGGTGCACGCGCTGGAGACCTATCTCGCCAAGCTCATCCGCCTGGGCGAGGCCGTGGCCATCGCTGAGCAGGTGGGCGACGTCAACGCCAAGGGCCCGGTGGAGCGCAAGGTGGTGCGCGTGGTCACGCCCGGCACCGTCACCGACACCGAGCTGCTCAACGAGCGCCAGGACACGCTGCTGCTGGCCGCGCACCGCAAGGGCAACGTCTGGGGCCTGGCCTGGCTGGGCCTGTCCAGCGCGCAGCTGGGCCTGACCGAGTGCAGCGAGCGCGAGCTGCCGGGCTGGCTCACAAGGCTGGCGCCGGCGGAGATCATCCACGGCGCCGAGGGCGAGGCGCCGGCCGCGCTGGTGGCCGCGGGCGCGGCGCTCACCCGCCGCCCGGCCTGGCAGTTCGACAGCGCCGGGGGCCTGCGCAAGCTGTGCACGCAGCTGCAGGTGCAGAGCCTGCAGGCCTTCAATGCCCAGGAGCTGAGCGTGGCCCAGGCTGCGGCCTCGGCGCTGCTGGCCTATGCCGAGCACACCCAGGGGCAGGCGCTGTCGCACGTGGCGACGCTGCGCGTGGAGCGCGCCGACGAGCTGCTGGACCTGCCGCCGGCGACGCAGCGCAACCTGGAGCTGGTGCAGACCCTGCGCGGCGACGACGGCCCTACCCTGCTGTCGCTGCTGGACTGCTGCCGCAGCGGCATGGGCAGCCGGCTGCTGCGCCAGTGGCTGACGCAGCCGGCCCGCGCGCGCGACGCCGCCAAGGCGCGCCACGAGGCCATCGCCGAGCTGCACACCCAGGGCTTCGAGCCGCTGCGCGAGCGGCTGCGCCACATCAGCGACGTGGAGCGCATCGCCTCGCGCATCGCGCTGCGCCAGGTGCGCCCGCGCGAGCTGGCCGGGCTGCGCGAGACGCTGCTGTCACTGCCCGCGCTGGAAGCCACCGTGCCCGAGGGCGCGCCGCTGCTGCTGATGCTCAAGGCCGCGCTGCAACCCCCGCCCGACATCGCCGGGCTGCTGCAGGGCTCGCTGCTGGCCGAGCCCGCGGCGCTGCTGCGCGACGGCGGCGTGATCGCGCCGGGGCTGGATGCCGATCTCGACGAGCTGCGCGGCATCAACGAGCACTGCGACGCCTTCCTGCTGGCGCTGGAGACGCGCGAGCGCGAGCGCACCGGCATTTCGAACCTGCGCGTGCAGTACAACAAGGTGCACGGCTTCTACATCGAGGTCACCACCGGCCAGCTCGGCCGCGTGCCCGACGACTACCGCCGCCGCCAGACGCTCAAGAACGCCGAGCGCTTCATCACGCCGGAGCTGAAGGCCTTCGAGGACAAGGCCTTGTCGGCGCAGGAGCGCGCCCTGGCGCGCGAAAAGTGGCTTTACGAGCAGCTGCTGGACCAGTTGCAGCCGCACCTGCCGGTGCTGCTGGCGCTGGCGCGCGCCCTGGCGCAGCTGGACGTGCTCTCCACCCTGGCCGAGCGCGCCGCCACGCTCAACTGGTGCCGGCCGCAGTTCGTGCCGCAGCCCTGCATCGACATCGAGGCCGGGCGCCACCCGGTCGTCGAGGCCCGCCTGGCGGAAACCGGCGGCGGCGCCTTCATTTCGAACCACTGCCGGCTCGATGCGCGCACGCGCATGCTGGTCATCACCGGCCCGAACATGGGCGGCAAGAGCACCTACATGCGCCAGGTGGCCCTGATCGCGCTGCTGGCGGCCATGGGCTCCTACGTGCCCGCCAAGAACTGCCGGCTGGGTCCGATGGACGCGATCCACACCCGCATCGGCGCGGCCGACGACCTGGCCAACGCGCAGTCCACCTTCATGCTGGAGATGACCGAGGCGGCCGCGATCGTGCACGGCGCCACCGAGCACAGCCTGGTGCTGATGGACGAGATCGGGCGCGGCACCTCCACCTTCGACGGCCTGGCGCTGGCCGGCGCCATCGCCAGCCACCTGCACGACCGCAACCGCGCCTTCACGCTGTTCGCCACGCACTATTTCGAGCTCACGGCCTTCCCGGAGAAGCACCCGCAGGCCCTCAACGCGCACGTCAGCGCCGTGGAGGGCAGCGGGCACGACATCGTGTTCCTGCACGAGATCCAGAGCGGGCCGGCCAGCCGCAGCTACGGCGTGCAGGTGGCGCGGCTGGCGGGCATGCCCGCCTCGCTGATCCGCCAGGCGCGCGCGACGCTGGAGGCGCTGGAAGCGCAGCAGCGCAGCGGCCAGACGCAGGTGGACCTGTTCGCCGCGCCGCCCGCGATCCCTGAAGAGCCCGCCCGCGAGCCCTCGGCGCTGGAGGAGGCGCTGGCGGGCATCGACCCCGACGCGCTCACCCCGCGCGAAGCGCTGGACGCTCTGTACCGATTGAAAACTCTCCTCGCGGAGGCGACATGACCTACTGCATCGGTATCCGGCTCGACGCCGGCCTCGTCTTCCTGTCCGATTCGCGCACCAACGCGGGCATGGACCAGATCAGCACCTTCCGCAAGATGATGGTGTACGAGCGCCCGGGCGACCGCTTCATGACGCTGCTGTCGGCGGGCAACCTCAGCATCTCGCAGTCGGTGCGGGAGCTGCTGCAGGTCGAGCGCATCGAGGGCCCCGCGGGCGAGCCGCCGATCACGATCTGGAACGCGCGCAGCATGTTCGACGCGGTGCGCGTGCTCAGCGCCGCGGTGCGCCGCGTCTACGAGCAGGACGGGCATTCGCTCAAGCGCCACGGCATCGACTTCAACACCTCGCTGATCTTCGGCGGCCAGATCGGGCGCGAGCCGATGCGCATGTTCCTGATCTATTCCGAAGGCAACTTCATCGAGGCCACGCGCGAGACGCCCTATTTCCAGATCGGCGAGAGCAAGTACGGCAAGCCGGTGCTGGACCGCCTGATCAACCCGCGCACCACGCTGGACCAGGCCGCCAAGTGCGCGCTGGTGTCGATGGACTCCACGCTCAAGTCCAACCTCTCGGTGGGGCTGCCGCTGGACCTGCTGGTCTACCGCGCCGGCGAGCTGCGCTGCGACCGCATGATCTGCATCGACGAGCACAACCCCTATTTCGAGATGGTGCGCGGCACCTGGGGCCAGCGGCTGCGCGAGGTGTTCGACGGCATGGACAACCCGCGCTGGGACGGCGGCGACAGCGCCCACCCGCTGCTGGCGAGCTCGGCGCGCTACGACCCGCTGACCAAGGTCGTCGGTCCCGAGACGCGGCTGGCCGCGGGATGAGCGACGGCAAGCGCTGCATCGTCTTCGCCCACGGCAACGGCTTCCCGGCCGGCACCTACGCGCGGCTGTTCGAGGCCTGGCGCGCGGCCGGCTACGAGGTGCTGGCGCCGCGGCAGTTCGGCCATGACCCGCACTTCCCGGTCGGCGACGGCTGGGGCCGGCTGCGCGACGAGCTGGCGCACTTCATCGAGCAGCACGCCAAGGCGCCGGTGTTCCTGGTCGGGCATTCGCTGGGCGGGCTGCTGTGCCTGAAGACCGCCTCGCGCCGCCCGGGGCTGGCGCGCGGCGTGGTGGTGCTGGACTCGCCGATCTTCGCCGGCTGGCGCGCGCAGGCCGTGCGCCTGGTCAAGCTCACCGGGCTGATGCAGCGCATCTCGCCGGGGCGGGTGTCGCGCCGGCGCCGGCGCGAGTGGCCCACGCGCGAGGCCGTGCGCCAGCACTTCGTGAGCAAATCGGTGTTCAGCACCTGGGACCCGCGGGTGCTGGCCGATTACGTGCAGGCCGGCTTCGTCGAGCGCGAGGGCCGCGTGCGGCTGGCCTTCGAGCCCGAGGTGGAGACGCGCATCTACGACACGCTGCCGCACGACCTGGCGCGCACGCTGCGCCGCCATCCGCTGCAATGCCCCATGGGCTTCGTCGCGGGCACGCGCTCGCAGGAGATGCGCCAGGGCGGCGTCGAGCTGGCCCGGCGCCTGGCCGGCGCGCGCTTTCGCTGGATCGAGGGCACGCACCTGTATCCGATGGAAAGCCCCGAAGACACCGCGGCACTCGTGCTCGAATTGCTGGCCGACATGCCCTGAGGCAAGCCCGCGCGTCAGGGGAGCGCCGGAGGCGGCCCGTATAATCGCGCTTTACCACCAAGGCATCCGTGCGCCGGCACCCGGGCACTCCAAGCGGATGCGCGCTCCATGACCAAGTTCGTCTTCGTCACCGGCGGTGTGGTGTCCTCGCTGGGCAAGGGCATCGCGTCGGCGTCCCTGGCCGCGATCCTCGAATCGCGCGGCCTCAAGGTCACCCTCATCAAGCTGGACCCCTACATCAACGTCGATCCCGGCACGATGTCGCCCTTCCAGCATGGCGAAGTGTTCGTCACCGACGACGGCGCCGAGACCGACCTGGACCTGGGACACTACGAGCGCTTCATCACCACGCGGATGAAGCGCAGCAACAACTTCACCACCGGCCAGATCTACAAGTCGGTGCTGGAGAAGGAACGCCGCGGCGACTACCTCGGCAAGACCGTCCAGGTCATTCCGCACATCACCAACGAGATCCAGGATTTCGTCAAGCGCGGCGCGGGCTACGGCACGGCCGACGCGGTGGACGTGGCCATCGTGGAAATCGGCGGCACGGTGGGCGACATCGAGTCGCTGCCCTTCCTCGAAGCCGTGCGCCAGATGAGCCTGCGCATGGGCCCGGCCAACACCGCCTTCGTGCACCTGACCTACGTGCCGTGGATCGGCGCCGCCGGCGAGCTCAAGACCAAGCCCACGCAGCACACGGTGCAGAAGCTGCGCGAGATCGGCATCCAGCCCGACGCCTTGCTGTGCCGCGCCGACCGCCGCATCCCCGACGACGAGCGCGACAAGATCTCGCTGTTCACGAACGTGCAGGAAGCCGGCGTGATCTCGATGTGGGACGTGGACACCATCTACAAGGTGCCGCGCATGCTGCACGAGCAGGGGCTCGATGAGCTCATCTGCATGAAGCTGCAGTTGCTCACCCGCCCCGCGGACCTGCGCCAGTGGGACAAGCTGGTGTACGAGGTGACCAACCCGAAGACCGAGGTCACCATCGCCATGTGCGGCAAGTACACCGACCTGTCGGACTCGTACAAGTCGCTCAACGAGGCGCTGCGCCACGCCGGCATCCACAACCATGCGCGCGTGAACATCGAGTACGTGGACTCCGAGCTGCTCACGCCCGAGACCGTGGACAGCCTGGCGCAGTACGACGCGATCCTGGTGCCCGGCGGCTTCGGCAAGCGCGGCGTGGAGGGCAAGATCCTGGCCGCGCAGTACGCCCGCGAGCACCAGATCCCGTACCTGGGCATCTGCCTCGGGATGCAGGTCGCGACCATCGAGGTGGCGCGCCACCTGGCGGGCCTGACCGGCGCCAACAGCACCGAGTTCGAGCCCAATACGCCGCACCCGGTGATCGCGCTCATCGACGAGTGGCAGGAGGCCGACGGCACGATCCAGAAGCGCCATGCCGGCTCGGACCTGGGCGGCACCATGCGCCTGGGGGCGCAGAGCTCGGACGTCAAGCCCGGCACCATCGCGCACCGCATCTACGGCGACGTGGTCACGGAGCGGCACCGCCACCGCTACGAGGCCAACGAGCTGTACCTGGACAAGCTGCAGCAGGCCGGGCTGATCATCTCGGCCATCACGCAGCGCGAAAAGCTCACCGAGATGGTGGAGCTGCCGCAGGAAGTGCACCCGTGGTTCGTCGGCGTGCAGTTCCACCCCGAGTTCAAGAGCACGCCCTGGGACGGCCACCCGCTGTTCATCAGCTACGTCAAGGCCGCGCTGGACCACCGCGCCGCCCAGAAAGCCCAGCGCTGAAGGAGACCCGCGTGAAGTTGTGCGGATTCGAGGTCGGCCTCGACAAGCCTTTCTTCCTCATGGCCGGCCCCTGCGTGGTCGAAAGCGAGGACCTGCAGATCGAGGTGGCCGGACGGCTCAAGGAGATGACGGGCGAGCTCGGCATCCCCTTCATCTTCAAGAGCAGCTACGACAAGGCCAACCGCTCCAGCGGCACCAGCTTCCGCGGCCCCGGCATGGACAAGGGCCTGGAGATCCTGGCCAAGGTGCGCTCGCAACTGGGCGTGCCCGTGATTACCGACGTGCACAGCGAGGCCGAGGTCGAGCGCGTGGCCGCGGTGGTGGACGTGCTGCAGACGCCGGCCTTCCTGTGCCGCCAGACCGACTTCATCCGCGCCGTGGCCCAGTCGGGCAAGCCGGTGAACATCAAGAAGGGGCAGTTCCTGGCGCCCCATGACATGAAGAACGTGATCGACAAGGCCCGCGCCGCCGCGCGCGAGAAGGGCCTGGACGAGGACGCCTTCATGGCCTGCGAGCGCGGCGTGAGCTTCGGCTACAACAACCTCGTCTCCGACATGCGCAGCCTCGCGATCATGCGCGAGACGGGCGCGCCGGTCGTCTTCGACGCCACGCACTCCGTGCAACTGCCCGGCGGCCAGGGCACGAGCAGCGGCGGCCAGCGCGAGTTCGTGCCGGTGCTGGCGCGCGCGGCGGTGGCGGTGGGCATCTCCGGCCTGTTCATGGAGACGCACCCCGACCCGGCCAAGGCGCTGTCGGACGGCCCCAATGCCGTGCCCCTGAAGCACATGCGCGCGCTGCTGGAGCAGCTGCTGGCGCTGGACCGCGTCATCAAGTCGCAGCCCCTGCTCGAAAACGACTTCAGCTGCTGAGAAGAAGAGCCCTGCCCATGAGCGCCTACATCATTGCCGACGTGACCATCACCGACGCCGAGAAGATGGCCCGCTACCGCGAGTGGAGCACCCGCGCCATGCAGGAGCATGGCGCCGAGGTGCTGGTGCGCGGCGGCGCCATCGAGGTGCTCGAAGGGCCCTGGACGCCCGAGCGCCTGGTGGTGCTGCGCTTTGCCGACGCCGACCAGGCGCGGGGCTTCTACCGCAGCGAGACCTACACCCATGCGCGCAGCCTGCGTGAAGGCGCGGGTGTGATGCGCATGATCCTGGTCGAAGGCGTCGCCTGACGGCGCCGCGGCCAGCCCCAAGGCCGTCCATGCAACGGCCGGCACGCCGCGCAGCGCGTGCCTTTTCCAACTGAAACCCCACCGGAGAGACTTCCCCATGAGTGCCATCGTCGACATCGTCGGACGCGAAATCCTGGACAGCCGCGGCAACCCCACCGTGGAATGTGACGTGCTGCTGGAGTCGGGCACCATGGGCCGCGCCGCCGTGCCCTCGGGCGCCTCCACCGGCTCGCGCGAGGCCATCGAGCTGCGCGACGGCGACAAGAGCCGCTACCTGGGCAAGGGCGTGCTCAAGGCCGTGCAGCACATCAACACCGAGATCTCCGAGGCCGTGCTGGGCCTGGACGCCTCGGAGCAGGCCTTCCTGGACAAGACGCTGATCGACCTCGACGGCACCGACAACAAGGGCCGCCTGGGCGCCAACGCGATGCTGGCCGTCTCGATGGCCGTGGCGCGCGCCGCCGCGGAAGAGTCCGGCCTGCCGCTGTACCGCTACTTCGGCGGCATGGGCGCGGTGCAGATGCCCGTGCCGATGATGAACGTCATCAACGGCGGCGCGCACGCCAACAACAACCTGGACCTGCAGGAGATGATGATCATCCCCGTGGGCGCCCCGAGCTTCCGCGAGGCCATCCGCTACGGCGCCGAGGTGTTCCACGCGCTCAAGAAGATCATCGACGCCAAGGGCATGAGCACGGCGGTGGGCGACGAGGGCGGCTTCGCCCCCAGCGTGGAAAGCCACGAGGCCGCGATCCAGCTGATCCTGGAAGCCATCGACAAGGCCGGCTACACCGCCGGCGAGCAGATCGCCATCGGCCTGGACTGTGCCGCCAGCGAGTTCTACAAGGACGGCCAGTACGTCCTGGAAGGCGAAGGCGGCCTGAAGCTCTCCGCCGCGCAGTGGACCGACATCCTGGCCACCTGGTGCGACAAGTACCCGATCATCTCGATCGAGGACGGCATGGCCGAAGGCGACTGGGAAGGCTGGGCACACCTGACGCAGCGCCTGGGCAAGAACGTGCAGCTGGTGGGCGACGACCTGTTCGTCACCAACACCAAGATCCTGAAGGAAGGCATCGACAAGGGCATCGCCAACTCGATCCTCATCAAGATCAACCAGATCGGCACGCTGACCGAGACCTTCGCCGCCATCGAGATGGCCAAGCGCGCGGGCTACACCGCCGTGATCAGCCACCGCTCGGGCGAGACCGAGGACTCCACCATCGCCGACATCGCCGTGGCCACCAACGCCGGCCAGATCAAGACCGGCTCGATGAGCCGCAGCGACCGCATGGCCAAGTACAACCAGCTGCTGCGCATCGAAGAGGACCTGGGCGACATCGCCGTCTACCCCGGCCGCGCCGCCTTCTACAACCTGCGCTGAAGGTCCGCCGCGCCATGAAGTCCCTGCTCCGCCACCGGGCGGACGGCCGTTGAGCACCAGGAGCCCGTCATGCGGTTGGTGACCCTCGTGCTGCTGGCGCTGCTGGCGCTGGTGCATTACGAGCTGTGGTGGAGCAAGGGCGGCGTGCGCAACGTGGAAGCGTTGCGCGCGCAGGTCCAGGCGCAGCAGCAGGCCAACGCGCAGGCGCGCGAGGTCAACCAGCGCATGGCCACCGAGGTGGCCGACCTGCGCGAAGGCCTGGAGATGGTCGAGGAACGCGCCCGCGCCGAGCTGGGCATGCTCAAGCCCGACGAGATCCTGGTGCAGCTCAGCCCGGCGCGGCACTGACGGCACCGTGATGGACTGGCTGCAGGCGGCGGCGTTCACGCTGTGGGGCGTGGCGGTCAGCCGCGCCGAGGTGCTGGCCTTCGTGCTGGCGCTGTGGATGGTGCACTGCAACCTGCGCGTGAACCCGCTGGCGTGGCCGCTGGCCATTGCCAGCAGCGCGCTGTACGCCCTGCTCTTCGCCGGCAACCGCCTCTACGGCGAGGCGCTGCTGCAGTTCGTCTTCATCGCCGCCGCCTTCTGGGGCTGGTGGCAGTGGCTGCGCGGCACGCAGGACGACGGCCGCGCGCTGCAGGTGCGCGACCTCGGCCGCCGCGGGCTGTTGCGGCTGGGCGCCGTCACGCTGGCGGCCTGGCCGCTGGCAGGATGGCTGCTGCACAGCGTCACCGACTCCGACGTGCCCTACGCCGACGCCTTCACCACCGTCGCCAGCCTGGCCGGCCAATGGCTGCTGGGGCGCAAGTACGTGCAGAACTGGCCGACCTGGCTGGTGGTCAACATCGCCAGCGTCGCGCTCTTCGCCTTCAAGGGCCTGTGGCTCACCGTGCTGCTCTATGGCGTGTTCGCGGTGCTCTCGGCCGTGGGCTGGCGGCGCTGGGCGCGCCTGGCGCGGCGGCCGCAGGGGCTGGAACCCGCTTCCGCCTGATCATTTCTGCGCTCACAGTGAAGTATTCCGTTCGTCCTGAGGTATCGAAGGATGAACGGCCCCCGCTGTGCGACCGCCATTGCAGCCTTGCCGATTCGCCCTTCGATACCTCAGGGCGAACGGGTCATTTCAAGATCAAGGCGAGATTGCAATGAACTTTGCCGGGCTGCTGGCCGGTCCTTAACTCATGTCCGATCGCCTCAACGTCATCGCCCTGCTCGGCGCCGAAAGCACCGGCAAGACCGCGCTGGCGCAGGCGCTGGCCGAGCGGCTGGCGCGCGACACCGGCCTGCGCACCGCCTGGGTGCCGGAGGTGCTGCGCGAGTGGTGCGAGCGCGAGGGACGCACGCCGCGCGCCGACGAGCAGGCCGCCATCGCCCTGGCGCAGCAGCGGCGCATCGAGGAAGTCGCCGCCGCGCACGACCTGGTGGTGGCCGACACCACGCCGCTGATGACCGCCGTCTACAGCGAATACCTCTTCGACGACCGCTCGCTGCACGCGATGGCGGCCGATTTCCAGCGCCGCTGCGCCGCGACGCTGCTGACCGCGCTGGACCTGCCCTGGGTCGCCGACGCCCACCTGCGCGACGGCGCGCAGGTGCGCGCGCCGGTGGACCGCCTCGTGCGCGGCCTGCTGCTGGCCCAGGGCCTGTCGTGGTCGGTGGTGCACGGCGCAGGCGAAGCGCGCCTGGAGCACGCGCTGGACGCGCTCTCGCCCTGGCTGCGCACGCTGCCCGCGCCGCGCGCGGGCCTGTTCACGCGGCTGCAGCAGCGCGAAGCGGCCCAGCCGGCCTGGCAGTGGGTGTGCGAAGACTGCGACGACCCGCAGTGCGAGCACGCGCTGCGGGCGACGGGGCACAAGGCCAGCGACGTCTGAGTCGCTGGATTGTCAACTCAGAGAACACCGTTTTCGCACAAACAGCGTGCCGGTTGCGAAAACCGTAAACCCGCTGGAAACAGTCTTGGGACCGATCTCACTGCACCGCCGTCGATGACGGCGGCTGGTCGCGCTCCGGCGTGAACAGCTCGCCCACGTCCACCACGTCGAAGTGGTACTGGCGCCCGCAGAAGTCGCAGCCGATCTCCACCTCGCCGCGCTCCTCCACGATGGAGTCGATCTCCTCGCGGCCCAGGCTCTTGAGCATCGAGCCCACGCGCTCGCGCGAGCAGGTGCAGGCAAAGCGCGGCTGCTGCGGCTCGAAACGGCGCACGTCCTCTTCCCAGAACAGGCGGTGCAGGATGGTCTCGGCGTCCAGCGTCAGCAGTTCCTCGGCCTTGAGCGAGCTGGCCAGGTGCGCGATGCGGTTGAAACCTTCGGCCAGCAGCTCGGCCTCGGCCCGCTTCTCGCGCTTTTCGAGGTTGCCCTCGCCCTCGATGGGCAGGCGCTGGATCAGCAGCCCGGCGGCGACCTCGTCGTTGGCGGCCAGCACCAGGCGCGTCTCCAGCTGCTCGGACTGGCGCATGTACTGCTCCAGCACGGCCGAGATGCTCTGCAGCGCGTGGAACTCCTCGCCCATGGCGGAGAGCGGCACCACGCCCTGGTAGGGCTGCTGGCCCGGCTGGCGGTCGCGCGGGTCGAGCGTGATGGCGCAGCGGCCGCGGTTGTGGACGTTGAGCATGGCCTCCAGCTGCGCGCCTTCGGGCACCTCGCCCACCACCTTGGCCGTGGCGCGGAAATGCAGCTCGGGCTGCACCTCGACCACGGCCATCTTGACCGGGCCGTCGCCGAAGATCTGCATCACCAGGGCGCCGTTGAACTTGATGTTGGACTGCATCAGCACGGCCGCGGCCGTCATCTGGCCCAGCAGCTCGCGCACCGGGGCCGGGTAGCCGCCGCTGGCTTCGCGACGCTGCAGCACCTCGCGCCAGCTGTCGGTGAGCCGCACCAGCATGCCGCGCACGGGCAGGCCCTCGAACAGGAATTTGTGCAGATCGCTCATGGTGTCGTGATTGGGGTTTGTGTACTGCGGAAGCCGCGCCGGGCCGGGGCTCGGGTGCGGACGATGCGCTCGCCGGGGGCGCGGCACGGCAAAGGGGCGGCCGGAACGAGCCCGGCCTGCCGCGAGCCGATAATTCTAGGAGCCGCCTTCACCCCCGCCCCGAGGGCAAGACTTGCGCCCGGCCGCGCCGCCCCCTTCGGCGCCGCCTGAACGCCACCACCGCCGCGCCTGCCGCCACCGCCATGACCGATCTGCCCTGCCTGCGCCGCGCCGCGCTGCGCGCCCTGTGCGAGCCCGATCCCGCCGCCAAGTGCGCTCTCGCCAGCGCGCTGCATGACGACTTCGACGCGTTCGCGCTGGACCCGGCCGTGCAACTGCAGGAACCGCCGGGCCTGCCCGGGCGCCCGGCGCGGCCGCGCCTGGTCGAGCCCAAGCAGGTGCCCCTGCGCTCGCCCTTCACCCCGGCCGGCCGCGCGGCGCTGCTGCACGCGGTGGCGCACATCGAGTTCAACGCCATCAACCTGGCGCTGGACGCGGTGTGGCGCTTTGCCGACCTGCCGCCAGCCTTCTATCGCGACTGGACGCGCGTGGCGGCCGAGGAGGCGCTGCACTTCAGCCTGGTGCGCGAGCACCTGCACAGCCTGGGCCACGACTACGGCGACTTCGAGGCCCACGACGGCCTGTGGCTGATGACGCAACGCACCGCGGGCGACGCGCTGGCGCGCATGGCGCTGGTGCCGCGCACGCTCGAAGCCCGCGGGCTCGACGCCACGCCGCCGATGCAGGAGAAATTCCGCCGCGCCGGCGATCCGCGCGCAGTGGAGATCCTGAGCGTGATCCTGCGCGACGAGGTTGGCCATGTCGCAGTGGGCAACCGCTGGTACCGCTGGCTGTGCGCGCAACGGGGCCTGGACCCGATCGCGCACTATCCCGTGCTCACCGAGCGCTACCAGGCGCCGCGCCCACGCCCGCCTTTCAACCATGCCGCGCGGCTGGCGGCCGAGTTCACGCAGGCCGAGCTGCTGGCGCTGGAGCAGCAGGGCTGAGCGTGCCGGGCTCATGCCCTGAAGACGGCACGCCCGGGTAAACGCGGCCCGGGACTGCCTTGCGCCGTGAACTTTCGCCCGGCAGGCTTGACGCCGGGCGGGCATGGTGCGTGCACGCAAGGCCTACACTCCCGCCCCACATTCCACAACACCATTTTCGGACAGGTCACGCCATGAGCCGACTTTCCACCCGCCGCACCTTTCTGAGCGCCGGCATGCTGGCTACCGCCATGCTGCTGGGCGCTTGCGGCAAGCAAGAAACCGCCACCTCCACGGCACCCGCGGCGTCGGGCCCCGCCGCCACCGCCTCGGCCCCGGCCAAGGTCTATGTCGTCGGCACCGACGCGGCCTACGCCCCCTTCGAGTCGCAGAACGAGAAGGGCGAGATCGTCGGCTTCGACATCGACGTCGTCAGCGCCATCGCCGCCAAGGCCGGTGTGCAGGTGAAGTTCGTCAACACGCCCTGGGAAGGCATCTTCAACGCCCTGCAGCAGGGCGACCGCGACGTGCTGGTGTCGGCCATCACCATCACCGACGAGCGCAAGCAGACCATGGACTTCACGGCGCCCTACTTCGACGCCGTGCAGCTCATCGCGGTCAAGCAGGGCTCCAAGGTCGCGAAGTTCGACGATCTCAAGCCGCTGAAGGTCGGCGTGCAGACTGGCACCACCGGTGACGAGGTCGTGACCAAGCTGCTGGGCAAGAACAGCGCGGCCATCAAGCGCTTCGAGTCCACGCCGCTGGCGCTCAAGGAGCTGGAATCCGGTGGCGTGGACGCGGTCGTGGCCGACAACGGCGTGGTCATCCACTACGTGGCCAACAACGCCGGCGCGGGCTTCAAGACCGTGAGCGACCCGAGCTTCACGCCCGAGCAGTACGGCATCGCCGTGCGCAAGGGCAACACCGCGGTGCTGGAGATGATTAACCAGGGCCTGGCCGGCATCCGCGCCGACGGTACCTACGACCGCATTTACGCCAAGTATTTCGGCAGCGCCCCGGCCGCCGCCAACGCGGCCCCGGCCGCTTCGAAGTAAGGCCGGGCCGAAGTGGATTTACGTTGGGAGATCCTGGCGGGCTACGGCCCGCTGTTCGCGTCCGCGCTGTGGATGACGGTCAAGCTCGCGCTGGTGGCCGTGGGCGCCGGGCTGGTGCTGGGCGCGCTGCTGGGGCTGGTGAGCAGTTCCGCGGACGCGCCCGAGCCCAAGGCGCCGGTGGTGCGCTGGCTGATGAAGCTCGCGCGCGCCGTGACGCTGGGCTACGTCACCTTCTTCCGCGGCACGCCGCTGTTCGTGCAGATCCTGCTGGTGCACTTCGCGCTGATGCCCACGCTGATCCATCCGGAGACCGGGCTGCTGCTCACGGGTGACGCCGCGCGCGAGTTCCGCCAGGAGCATGGCGCCTTCTTCTCCGGCGCGCTGGCGCTCACGCTCAACGCCGGGGCCTACATCAGCGAGATCTTTCGCGCCGGCATCCAGAGCATCCACCGCGGCCAGACCCAGGCCGCCTACAGCCTGGGCCTGACGCATGCGCAGGCCATGCGCGAGGTGATCCTGCCCCAGGCCTTCCGGCGCATGGTGCCGGCGCTGGTCAACGAGGGCGTCACGCTCATCAAGGATTCGTCGCTGGTGTCGGCCATCGGCCTGGCCGAGCTCGCGCTGGCCGCGCGCACCGTGGCGGGCGCGTACTCGCGCTACTGGGAGCCCTATCTCGCCATCTCGGCGCTGTACCTGGTGCTCACGCTGCTGCTGTCCACGCTGGCCAAGCGGCTGGAAGCGCCGGCCCACCTGCGCGGCCGCTGAGCTGCCGGCAAGCTGGTTGTGCGGACATCCAATGTCCGCATCCCACTGTTGCGCCGAAGTCACAGAAAACGCCCGCCGGGCGGTCGGCTCCGGAGGAATGCAGGAAGGCCTTTTTAGAATGAGTGACATCGGGTCGAAACAGACCCGAATCACATTCAAAGGATTCTTCGATGAAGCGTTCCCTCATCGCCGTGGCCGCCGTGCTGGCCGCCGGCACCGCTTTCGCCCAGAGCTCGGTCCAGGTCTATGGCCGCGTCAACACGTCCGTCGAGCGCTTGAAGGACGGCGACGCGACCTCGACGCAGATGGTCAACAACTCCTCGCGCTGGGGCCTGCGCGGCACCGAAGACCTGGGCAGCGGCCTGAAGGCCCTGTTCCTGCTGGAGAGCGGCTTTAACTCCGACGATGGCCGCCAGACGCAGACTGGCGCGATCTTCGGCCGCGAGTCGTGGGTCGGTGTGGAAGGCAACTTCGGCCGCGTGCGCCTGGGCAACATGGGCGCCACCGCCGCGTACTACGCGACGGCCGACTACATCAGCCTGCACAACCATGACACCGGCACGTCTTCGGACGCCCTGTATCTGGGTTCGGGCTTCAAGCAGAACACCATCTCCTACAACACGCCCAGCTTCGGCGGCCTGGTGGTCGAGGCCCAGTTCGGCCTGAAGGAAGCCGGCGCCAAGAACACGGCTCAAGTCGTCGCGAACTATGATCGCGGCCCGCTGCACCTGGGTGCGTCCTATCTTGACGGCACCGCCCCGGACTTCGTGACGGACGCGATCGGCGGGACCCCTGGCCTGTCGGTTGAAGCCAAGCAACTGGGCCTGCGCGCCCTGTACGAGCTGGGCCCCGTCACCGTCGGCGCCTACTACATCCGCGACAAGTTCGACGTGGAAGTGGCTGGCGCGGGCTCGGGCGATGTCAAGCGCGACTCCTATCGCGTGGCGGCCATGTACACCTTCGGCGGCAGCGAGCTGCATGCCAACGTGGGCTATGCCAACAAGCTCAAGGTCAACGGCGTCAAGCAAGACGACACCAGCGCCCTGCAGTACACGCTGGCCTACAACTACAACCTGAGCAAGCGCACCAAGGTCTACGCCTTCTACACGCGCATCAACAACAAGGACAACGTCGACTACGGCGGCGTGTCTGCGCTGGGCAACGACTTCTCGTCCTTCGCCGTGGGCGTGCGCCACAACTTCTGATCGCAGCTTCCCGCTGCCTCGGCAAGCATGAAGAAGGCCGGTCGCGAGACCGGCCTTTTTTCATGGGCGGTTGAGCCGGCAACTGGCCCGTGCGTTTTGGTGCGGCGCGGCTCAGGCGCGCGGGTGGTGCGCCGCGTGCAGCGCGCGCAGCCGCTCGCGCGCGACGTGGGTGTAGATCGTGGTGGTGGAGATGTCGGCGTGCCCCAGCAGCAGTTGCACCGCGCGCAGGTCCGCGCCGTGGTTGAGCAGGTGCGTGGCGAAGGCATGGCGCAGCGTGTGCGGCGACAGCGGCACGTCGATGCCCGCGGCGCGCGCGTGCTTCTTCACCAGCTGCCAGAACATCTGCCGCGTCATGGCCTCGCCGCGCACCGTCACGAACAGCGCGTCGCTCTGGCGCGCACCCAGGATGGCCGGGCGCGCCTCGGCCAGGTAGCGCCGCAGCCAGCCGTGCGCCTCCTCGCCGAAGGGCACCAGCCGCTCCTTGGCGCCCTTGCCGGCCACGCGCAGCACGCCCTCGGCCAGGCCCACCGACAGCATCCCCAGCTGCACCAGCTCGCTCACGCGCAGCCCGCTGGCGTACATCAGCTCCAGCATCGCCCGGTCGCGCAGGCCCAGGGGCTCGGCCACCGGCGGCGCAGCCAGCAGCGCCTCCACCTGCGCCTCCGACAGCGACTTGGGCACGCGCAGCGGCTGGCGCGCGGCCAGCAGCTTGAGCGTCGGGTCCTGCTGCAGCCGGTGCTCGCGCAACGCCCAGCGGAAGTAGCGCTTGAACACCGTCAGCCGCCGGTTGGCGGTGGCGGCGCGCGTACCCTCGTGGCGCGCGGCGATGTAGCCGCGCAGGTCGGCCTCGGTGCTGGCGTCGAGCGCTCGCCCGGCCTCCCCGGCCAGCCAGTCGGCGTACAGCGAGAGATCGCGCCGGTAGGCCTCCAGCGTGTTGGCCGAGAGGCCGTCCTCGACCCACAGCGCCTGCACGAAGCGCTCGATGGCCACGCGGCTGGCCTCGCGCGGCGCGGAGGCCGCCGCGGCGGCCGCGATGTCGGGTACTGCTGCTGTCACGTCACTCCAGGCGCAGGTTCTGGCGTGCGACCACGCCCTTGTAGACCTCGTACTCGGCGCGGATCTGCTCCGCGAACTGCTCGGGCGTGTTGCTCACGACCAGCGAGCCGGTGTCCTCGATGCGCTTCCTCACCGCCGGATCGGCCAGCGCCTGCTTGGCCGCGGCCGACACCTTCTCGACGATGTCCTTGGGCAGCCCCTTGGGGCCGACGATGCCGTAGTAGGCCATGCGGTTGACCGGCTCCAGCCCGACCTCCTTGAAGGTCGGCACGTTGGGCAGCACGGCCAGGCGCTGTGGCGCGGCCACCACGATGGGAATGAGCTTGCCCTCCTTCACGAACGGCAGGGCCGAGGGCATGTTGTCGAAGATGATGGGCACCTGCCCCGCCACCGTGTCGTTGAGCGCCGGGCCCGCGCCGCGGTACGGGATGTGCGTGATGAACACGCCGGTGAGGCTCTTGAACAGCTCGGTCTGCAGGTGGCCGATGCCGCCGGTGCCCGAGCTGGAGTAGCTGAACTTGCCCGGGTTCTTCTTGAGCAGGTCCATGAAGGCGACGTAGTTGTGCGCCGGGAAGCTCGGGTGCACTGCGATCAGGTTGGGCGTGGCCGCCAGGTTGATGATCGGCGTGAAGTCGGTGAGCGGGTTGTAGCCCGCGCGCGGGTTGATGGCCGGATTGGCCGCCGTGGTGGAGACGGTGGCCACGCCCAGCGTGTAGCCGTCCGGCGCGGACTTCACCAGCTCCATCGCCCCGACGATGCCGCCGCCGCCGCCCTTGTTCTCGACCACGACGGTCTGGCCCAGCGCCGCGCCCAGCCGCTCGGACACGGTGCGCGCAATGATGTCGGTGGTGCCGCCGGGCGCGAAGGGCACCACCAGCCGCACCGGCTTGGCGGGATAGCCCTGCGCCATCAGCAGCGGGCTGGCCGCGGCCAGGCCCAGCAGCGCGCCCAGCATCCGCAGACGTTGTCTTTTCATCCGCTCGTCTCCATCCAAGGGCCGGACCGTCCGGCCTCCGGGTGATTGTGGCCGATGGTTACAGCCACGCGCCCGACGCCGCGCGGCCCGTCCCGTATCGCGGGCTGCCGTGCCGGCCCACGCCGCCCCGCTGCCGGCCCCGTGAAAACCGCGCTGGCACACTGCCGGGATGAACGAAGCCTTGTTGTTGCTGCCCGACTTCCTGCTGATCGCCACGGGCTTCGTGATCTGCCGCTACACCGCGCTGAACCGCCCGGTGTGGGAAGCGACCGAACGGCTGGTGTACTACCTGCTGTTCCCGGTGCTGCTGTTCAACGCCATCGTGCGCAACCCGCTGCAGCCCGGCGCGATGCTGTCGCTGGTGTTCAGCGGCATGGCGGTGGTGGGCTGCGGCATCGTGCTGGCCTACGCGCTGGGCCTGCTGCGCGGCGTGGACCGCATTGCCCACGCCTCGGGCGCACAAACGGCCTTCCGCTTCAACTCCTACATTGGCCTGGCGCTGGCCGAGCGCCTGGGTGGTGCGCCGGCGGTGGCGGCCATCGCGCTGGTGATCGCGTTCTGCGTCCCGCTGTGCAACGTCGCCGCGGTGTGGCCGCTGGCGCGCCATGGCGGCCAGCACTTCGGACGCGAGCTGATGCGCAACCCGCTCATCCTCAGCACCGTGGCCGGGCTCGCCGGCAACCTGATCGGCCTGAAGTTCCCAGACGCGGTGGCCACCAGCCTGCACCGCGTCGGCACCGCGGCGCTGCCGCTGGGCCTGATGGCGGTGGGCGCCGGGCTGCAGCTGGGCGCGCTGCGCGAGGCGCCGCGGCTGGCCACGGCCTTCCTCTCCATCCGCCACGCGGTGCTGCCGCTGGTGGCGCTGGGGCTGGTGCAGCTGCTGGGCCTGCCGCCGGTGCAGCAGCTGGTGGTGGTGGCCTTCGCCGCATTGCCCACGGCCTCCACCTGCTACGTGCTGGCGGCCCGGCTGGGCGGGCACCCGGGCTTCGTCGCCGGGCTGGTGACGCTGTCCACGCTGCTGGGCATGGTCAGCGTGCCGGTGGCGCTGTGGTCGCTGGCCAGGCTGCAGGGTTAAGCGACGGCTTCCAGGCCTTCGGCTGCCGCCGCGCCGGCCTGTGCCAGCGCCCAGTCGATGTGCTCGCGCACCAGCTCGCCGGCCGCCTCGCGCCGCGCCCTGAGCGCCTGCACCACGGCGGCCTCGTCCGCCGCGCCCAACCCCGAGCGCAGTGCATTACCCAGCGCCACCGCCAGGTTGCGCTGCCAACGGTCGAAGCCGATGCGCCGGATCGGGCTGCCCTCGGTGCGCGACAGGAACTCGGCCTCGCTCCAGCCCCACAGCTGCAGCAGCGTGGGCGCCTCAAAATGCGCGCGCACGTCGAAGTCCGGCAGCGGCGAGCGCCGGGCGAACTTGTTCCAGGGGCACACCAGCTGGCAGTCGTCGCAGCCGTAGATGCGGTTGTCCAGCAGCGGCCTCAGCTCGACGGGGATGGGCCCGTCGTGCTCGATGGTCAGGTAGGAGATGCAGCGCCGCGCATCCAGCCGGTACGGCGCGACGATGGCCTGCGTCGGGCAGGCGTCCACGCAGGCGCTGCAGGCGCCGCAGTGCCCCGAGGCCGGCTCACTCTCGGGCAGCGCCAGGTCCACGTAGATCTCGCCCAGGAAGAAGGTCGAGCCCGCGTCGCGCGCCAGCGTCAGCGTGTGGCGCCCGCGCCAGCCCAGCCCGGCGCGGGTGGCCAGCTCCACCTCCAGCACCGGCGCCGAGTCGGTGAAGACGCGGTGGCCGAACGGGCCGACGGCCGCGGCGAGCCGGTCGGCCAGCTTCTGCAGCCGCGCGCGCAACACCTTGTGATAGTCGCGACCGCGCGCATACATCGACACGCCCGCGGCCAGCGGCTGGTCGAGCCGTTCGAACTCGATGCGCTGCCAACCATCGGGCGTGGCGCGCGGCAGGTAGTCCATGCGCGCCGTGATCACGCTCACCGTGCCCGGCACCAGCTCCGCGGGCCGTGCGCGCTTCATGCCATGCGCAGCCATGTAGTGCATGCCGCCGTGGAAGCCCGCCTCCAGCCAGGCGCGCAGGCCCGGCTCGGCATCGTTCAAGTCCACGCCGCTGATGCCGATCTGGGAAAATCCCAGCTCGCGCGCCCAGCCGCGCAGTGGCTCCAGCAATGCGAGCGCTTCATGACCCTGCAATCCCATCCCCCAATTCTAGAAAGCCGCCTTTTCCACTGGCCGACGGAGGCCGATGCCGCCGCCTGCGCGCAGCGCCTGGCGGCCGCGCCCGCGCTGCGTGACGCCTTCATCGAGCTGCACGGGCCGCTGGGTGCGGGCAAGACCACCTTCGTGCGGCACCTGCTGCGCGCGCTGGGCGTGAGCGGGCGCATCAAGAGCCCCAGCTACGCCGTGCTGGAGCCGCACGAGGCGCAGGGGCTGGCCATCTCGCACTTCGACTTCTACCGCTTCGAGGACCCGCGCGAGTGGGAGGACGCGGGCTTCCGGGACGTCTTCGCCGCGCCGGGGCTCAAGCTCGCCGAGTGGCCCGACAAGGCCGCGGGCGTGCTGCCGCCGGCCGACCTGGTGCTGACGTTGCGCATATGCGACGACGACTCGCGCGAACTGCAAGCCCGGGCGCAAAGTGCGCGCGGATTGGAACTGCTGGAGGTGCTGGCATGAGCGACTTCAAGCCGCGCTGTATTCCGCATCCCTCCTTCGACCGCCGCGGGCTGTTGAAGCGCGGCGGCGCGCTGGCGCTGCTGCTGGGCGCGGGCGAGCTGGCCTGGGGCGCGGGCATCGTGGCCGTGCGCGTGTGGCCCGCGGAGGCATACACGCGCGTGACCATCGAGGCCGACCAGGCGCTGGTGGCGCGGCATCAGCTGATGGAGTCACCCGACCGGCTGGTGATCGACATCGACAACCTGGAGCTCAGTCCCGAGCTGCGCGAGCTGGTGGGCAAGGTGCGCGCGGACGATCCTTTCATTGCCGGCGTGCGCGTGGGCCAGAACCAGCCGCGCACGGTGCGGCTGGTGGTGGACCTCAAGCAGCCCACGGCGCCGCAGGTGTTCCGCCTCACGCCCGTGGCGGCCTACCAGCACCGGCTGGTGTTCGACCTGTACCCGACCCAGGCGCCCGACCCGCTGCTGGCGCTGCTGCGCGAGAAGACGCAGGCCGAGCAGCAGGCCGCGCGCTCGGTGCAGGACGCGCTGGGCGAGTTCATCGGCCGCATGGATCGGCCCGGCATTCCCGAAGCGCCGCCCGTCGCCGCCGCCAAGCCGCCCGCGCCCAAGCCGGCGAACCCGGCAGGCCGGCCGCCGCAGGTGGCCGCCGCGCCCCCGGCACCGCCGATGACGCCCGCCCCGCCCCCGCCGCCCACGGCCGAGCAGCTCAGGAAGATCGACCGGCTGATCGTGGTCGCGCTGGACCCGGGCCATGGCGGCGAGGACCCGGGCGCCGTCGGCCCCAGCGGCCTCAAGGAGAAGGACGTGGTGCTGTCCGTGGCGCGGCAGCTGCGCGACCGGCTCAACGCCATTCCCGGCATGCGCGCCATGCTCACGCGCGACGACGACTTCTTCGTGCCGCTGCACGAGCGCGTGAACAAGGCGCGCCGCGTGCAGGCCGACCTGTTCGTCTCCATCCACGCCGACGCCTTCTTCACGCCCGAGGCGCGCGGCGCCAGCGTGTTCGCGCTCAGCGACAAGGGGGCGTCCAGCGCCGCGGCGCGCTGGATGGCGCAGAAGGAAAACGCCTCGGACCTGATAGGCGGCACCAACCTCAAGAACGGCGACGCGCACGTGATGCGCGCGCTGCTGGACATGAGCACCACGGCGCAGATCAAGGACAGCCTCAAGCTCGGCGACGAGGTGCTGGGCCAGATCGGCAAGGTGGGCCGGCTGCACAAGCGCCAGGTCGAGCAGGCGGGCTTCGCGGTGCTCAAGGCGCCCGACATCCCGAGCATCCTGGTGGAGACGGCCTTCATCTCCAACCCGGAGGAGGAGCGCAAGCTCGCCAGCGCCGATTACCAGGCCGAGCTGGTGCAGGCGGTGAGCACCGGCATCCGGCGCTACTTCGCCAAGAACCCGCCGCTGGCGCGCAACCGCACGCTGTAGGCCGTTCGCGCCTTCAAAACGAAAGCGGCCCCTCGGGGCCGCTTTGTCATTGATGGCCGAGCCTCAGGCCGTCCCGGCCCGGCGCGCCTTCCACGCGCCCAGCAGCGCAATGGCGGCGGGCACGAGGATCAGGGCGTAGATGATCAGGTTCAGGTTGGCCTGGACCCACGGGATGTTGCCGAACAGGTAGCCCGCCAGCGTCAGCGACGCCACCCACAGCGCGCCGCCGGAGACGTTGTAGAAGCTGAACTTGGCCCGGGTCATCTCGGCCACGCCGGCCACGAAGGGCACGAAGGTGCGGATGAACGGCATGAAGCGCGCCAGCACGATGGTGATGCCGCCATGCCTCTCGTAGAACCGGTGCGCGGCGTCGAAGGCGGCCTTGTTGAAGAAGCGCGAGTTCTCCCAGCGGAACACCTGCGGGCCGAACCAGCGCCCGATGCTGTAGTTGAGCTGGTCGCCCAGCACCGCCGCCACGAACAGCAGCACCATGGCCAGCGGCAGGCTCATCAGGTCCAGGCCGCACAGCGCGCCCACCACGAACAGCAGCGAGTCGCCGGGCAGGAAGGGCATCACCACCACGCCGGTCTCGACGAAGATGATCAGGAACAGCAGCGCGTAGACCCACGCGCCATAGGCCTGCACGAAGGCCATCAGGTGCACGTCCACGTGCAGGATGAAATCGAGGAGCTGGGCGAACATGTCCATGGAGCCCATTATCCCGGGCGCCCGCGGCCCGCTTCCTACAATCCCGGCAATGAATGCCCCTGCCGCCCTGGCCCCGCGCCGCCCCATCCGCGAACTGCCCGATGCCCTGGTGAGCCAGATCGCCGCCGGCGAGGTGGTGGAGCGCCCGGCCTCGGTGGTGCGCGAGCTGGTGGACAACGCGCTCGATGCCGGCGCCACGCAGGTGACGGTGCGGCTCACCGGCGGGGGCTTGCGCGCCATCGTGGTCGAGGACGACGGCGGCGGCATCCCGTCGCCGCAGCTGGCGCTGGCCGTCAAGCGCCACGCCACCAGCAAGATCGCCTCGCTCTCCGAGCTGGAGCACGTGCGCAGCATGGGCTTCCGCGGCGAGGCCCTGGCGGCCATCGCCTCGGTGGCGGAGCTGTGCATCGCCAGCCGCGCCCTGGAAGCCGCGCATGCCCACCGGCTGGACGCGCGCACCGGCGAGCTCACGGCCGCGGCGCGCGCGGTGGGCACCACGGTGGAGGTGCGCGAGCTGTTCTTCAACACGCCGGCGCGGCGCAAGTTCCTCAAGAGCGAGGGCACCGAGTTCGCGCATGCGCTGGACGCCGTGCGCCGCCACGCGCTGGCGCGGCCGGACGTGAGCTTTTCCGTCTGGCATGACGGCAAGCTCGCCGCGCAGTGGCGCGCCGCCGGCGCCGGGCTGCTGCCCGAGGACAACCCGCTGACGCAGCGCATGCGCGAGGTGCTGGGCATCGACTTCATCGCCGCCAGCCGCGGGGTGCAGGCCGCCGCCGGGCCGCTGCGCATCGACGGCCGCGCCGGCAACCCCGAGGCCGCGCGCAGCCGCGCCGACGTGCAGTACCTCTACGTCAACGGCCGTTTCGTGCGCGACCGCCTGGTCGCCCATGCCGTGCGCTCGGCCTACGAGGACCAGCTCCACGGCAGCCGCCAGCCGGCCTACGTGCTGTTCCTGGACATCGCGCCGGAGCTGGTGGACGTGAACGTGCACCCGACCAAGATCGAGGTGCGCTTCCGCGACAGCCGCGCCGTGCACCAGGCGGTGCGCCAGGCGCTGGTGCAGGCGCTGGCGCTCACGCGCGCGTCCGACGAGGTGGACGTACCGCGCCCGGTCCACGCCGGCCTGGCGATGGCGGCCGCGCCGGGTGGCGTGTCCATCACCGCGCCGCGCATCGAGTCCGCCCCGCCGCTGCGGCACCAGGCCGGCCTGGCCCTGGCCGACGCGCCCACGCCGCGGCGCTGGGACGACGGCCCCTGGCGCACGCCCTCGGGCAGCGGCGGCCTGGCGGCCTGGGGCGCGCTGCGCGGCGAATCGGCCGTGCCGCCGCGCGCGTCCGCCCCGGCTTTCGTTCCCGCGGCGGCAGCGGCCGGCGCCGTGCCGGCGTCCATGGGCGGCAGTGCCGCCGCCACCGCGCTGCGCGAGGCACCGCGCGCCGCGCCGGTGGAGCGCGGCGCGGAGCCCGCGGCCTGGCCGCTGGGCCGGGCGCTGGCGCAGGTGGGCGGCGTGTACGTGCTGGCGGAGAACGCCCAGGGCCTGGTGATCGTGGACATGCACGCCGCGCACGAGCGCATCGTCTACGAGCGTCTCAAGCGCTCGCAGGCGCTGGAGGGCCGGCTGCCCGCGCAGCCGCTGCTCATTCCCGAGGCCATGCCGGCCACGCCCACCGAGATCGCCACCGCCGAAGGCGAGCGCGAGGCGCTGCTGGCGCTGGGGCTGGACGTGGCGCCGCTGTCGGCCACCTCGCTGTCGCTGCGCAGCCGCCCGGCCGCCCTGCCCGACGCGGACCTGCCCGAGCTGGTGCGCTCGGTGCTGGCCGAGCTGGCGCAGGTGGGCTCCAGCCGCGTGGTGCAGCGCGCCCGCGAGGAGATGCTGGCCACCATGGCCTGCCACGGCGCGGTGCGCGCGAACCGGCGTCTCACTCTCGAAGAGATGAACGCCCTGCTGCGCGAGATGGAAGCCACCGAGCGCGCCGACCAGTGCAACCACGGCCGGCCCACCTGGCGGCAGGTGAGCATGAAGGAGCTGGACGCGCTGTTCCTGAGAGGGCGCTGAGGCTGCGCGGCCTCCCTCACACGGGCCTCACAGCCCCGGCATCGGCACGAAGCCCGGCAGCGCCCTGATGCGCTCCATCCACCGCCCGATGTGAGGGAAGTCCTCCAGCGCCACCCCGCCCTCGGGCGCCAGGGCCACGTAGGGGAACACCGCGCAGTCGGCGATGGTGGGCCGCCCCAGCGCCAGCCAGTCGTGGCGCGCCAGGTGGGCGTCGATCAGCCCCAGGAGCCGCGCCGCGCGCCGCAGCGCGTCCTCGTGGTCGAGGTCGTAACCGAACTTGCGCACCAGGCGCGCCGCGCCGGGGCCGTTCTGCACCTCGTTGGCGGCCGTGGACAGCCACTGCATCACCGTCCCCAGGCCGGCCGGGTCGCGCGGCAGCCAGCCTTCGTCGGCTTGGCGCGAGGCCAGGTAGACCAGGATCGCCTGCGAGTCGCGCAGCACCACCTCGCCATCGACCAGGACCGGGACCTGGCCCCAGGGATTGAGCCCGATCAGCGGCGCTTGCTTGTGCTCGCCGGCGCGCAGATCGACCGGGATCAGCTCCAGCGCAATGCCGGCCAGCGCGGCAAAGAGCCGGACCTTGTAGCAGTTGCCGGACAGGGGAAAGTCGTAGAGCTTCGCGGTCACAGGGCGCCTCCTTGGCGTGATGGGAAATCGGGCAGTGGCACGCCCAGCGCCGCCAGCTCGGCCTGCGAGTAGCGCGGCGTGATGTGCTGGGAGCAGTTCCAGTCGAAGGCCGCCAGGCGCAGCACCATGACGCGCTCCGCGGCGGGCGCGCCGGGGCGCAGCACGGCCTCGCGCAGCCCGAGTGAAGCCGCTTCCAGGTCGAAGACTTCCATCTCGGCCAGCAGCTTCAGGCGCCGGCGCTCAGGGTAGTCCACCAGGATCAGCGCCGCGCGCGGCTGCGCCTGCAGGTTGCCGACGCTGACGAACTGCCGGTTGCCGCCGTAGTCGGCGAAGGCCAGCGTGGTGTCATCCAGCACCCGCAGGAAGCCGGCGGGCCCGCCGCGGTGCTGCACATGCGGCCAGCCCGTCTCGCTCACGGTGGCGAGGAAGAAGCTGTCGCGCGCGGCGATGAAGTCCCGTTCGCGCGAGCCCAGCACCGCCTCGGCCGGGCCGGGGTGCGGGGGCGCCTCGCGCCCGGCGTAGCGGCGCTGCATGGCGCGCACGCCGGGGGTGTAGGCGATGTCGGCGAAGTGTCTGGACATGGCGGCGGACTCGGCGGGTGGCGGGAGCCCCGATGCTCGACCCAACGCCGAGTGCAATAAATAGAGGCGAGCGCACTTCATTACTGCGCCTTGCGGTTCAATGCACGGCCATGGACAAGCTCAAGGCCATGACCGCGTTCGTGCGCATCGTCGAGTCCGGCAGCCTGACGGCGGCGGCGCAGCGGCTGGACGTGTCGCTGACCGCCGTGGTGCGCAGCCTGGCGGCGCTGGAGCGCGCGCTGGGCGTGCGGCTGCTCAACCGCACCACGCGCCGCCTGGCGCTCACCGACGAGGGGCGCGAGTACTTCGAGCGCTGCCGCCGCGTGCTGGCCGAGGTGGAGGAGATGGAAAGCGCCCTCACCGAGCGCCGGCTGCAGCCCGGCGGGCGGCTGGTGATCACGGCGCCGGTGATGTTCGGCCGCCTGCACGTGGCGCCGCTGGTGGCCGGCTTCGTGGCCGCGTACCCGGCGCTGCGCGCCGAGCTGCTGCTGCTGGACCGCGTCATCGACCTGCTGGAGGAAGGCGTGGACCTGGCCATCCGCATCGCCCCGCTGCCGGACTCCTCGCTGGTGGCGGTGGCGCTGGGCCACACCGCGCGGGTGCTGTGCGCCAGCCCCGAGTACCTGGCGCGGCATGGCGAGCCGCGCCATCCGCGCGAGCTGGCCAGCCACCGCGCCGTGCGCTTCACCGGGCTCAGCGGCGCGGAATGGGGCTTCGCGCGCGGGGCGGAGAGCCTGCGCGTCGCTGTGCCGGAGGTTCTTGCGTCCAACCAGGTCGATGCCGTGCTGGAAGCCTGCCGGCAGGGCCTGGGGCTGGGCCGCTTCCTGGGCTACCAGTCGCGCGCGCTGGAGGACGCGGGCCAGCTGGTGCGCGTGCTGCGCGAGTGGGAGCCGCCGCCGGTGCAGGTCAGCCTCGTGCATGCGCAGGCGCGGCTGCTGTCGCCGCGCATCCGCGCCTTCATGGACTGGGCCGTGCCGCGGCTGCGCGAGCGGCTGGCTTGAGCCGGGGTGGCCGCTCCGCCCAACGCCTGCTCGCCGTCAACGCCCGCGACCCGCCGCGCAGGCGCGGCACTTGCCGGCATTTGCGGCTCACAACCCCGGGAGTCCTGGCCATGGCGCATGCCTTCGCGAACACCCTCACCGAGTTCTCCACGCCCTCGGGGCGCAGCGGCAAGCTGTTCTCACTGCCGCGGCTGGCCGAGCAATGGCCGCAGGTGAAGCGGCTGCCGGTGTCGCTGCGCATCGTGCTGGAGAGCGTGCTGCGCAACTGCGACGGCAAGAAAGTGACCTCCAGCCACGTCGAGCAGCTCGCGGGCTGGCAGCCCAATGGCGAGCGGCAGGAGGAAATTCCCTTCGTCGTCGCCCGCGTGGTGCTGCAGGACTTCACCGGCGTGCCGCTGCTGGCCGACCTGGCCGCCATGCGCAACGTCGCCGCCGACCAGGGCCGCAACCCCAAGCTCATCGAGCCGCTGGTGCCCGTGGACTTGGTGGTGGACCACTCGGTGATGATCGACCACTACGGCAAGCCCGAGGCGCTGGACCTCAACATGAAGCTGGAGTTCGAGCGCAACCGCGAGCGCTACCAGTTCATGAAGTGGGGCATGCAGGCCTTCGAGACCTTCCGCGTGGTGCCGCCGGGCTTCGGCATCGTGCACCAGGTCAACCTGGAGTACCTGGCGCGCGGCCTGCACCGCAACGCCGACGGCGTGAGCTATCCCGACACCCTGGTCGGCACCGACAGCCACACCACCATGATCAACGGCCTGGGCGTGGTGGCCTGGGGCGTGGGCGGCATCGAGGCGGAAGCGGCGATGCTGGGCCAGCCGGTGTACCTGCTCACGCCCGACGTGGTCGGCTTCGAGCTCACCGGCAAGCTCAACGAGGGCGTCACCGCCACCGACCTGGTGCTCACCGTCACGGAGCTGCTGCGCAAGCACCGCGTGGTGGGCAAGTTCGTGGAGTTCTTCGGCGAGGGCACCCGGTCCCTCGCCCTGCCCGACCGCGCCACCATCGGCAACATGGCGCCCGAGTACGGCGCGACCATGGGCTTCTTCCCGGTGGACGAGCGCACCGTCGAGTACCTGCGCGGCACCGGCCGCCCCGAGGCCGACATCGAGCTGTTCGAGGCCTACTGGAAGGCGCAGGGCCTGTTCGGCGTGTCGCATGCCGGGGACATCGACTACTCGCAGGTGGTGTCGCTGGATCTCTCCACCGTGCAGCCCAGCGTGGCAGGCCCGAAGCGTCCGCAGGACCGCATCGAGCTGGGCCAGCTCGCCAGCACCTTCACCGAGCTGTTCAGCAAGCCGGTGCCGCAGAACGGTTTCAACCAGCCGCCGGAGAAGCTGCGGCAGGTCTTCACCACCACCGGCAGCGGGCTGGAGATCCGCAACGGCGACGTGCTGATCGCCGCCATCACCTCCTGCACCAACACCTCCAACCCCGGCGTGCTGCTGGCCGCCGGGCTGCTGGCCAAGAAGGCGGTGGAGGCCGGGCTGACGGTGCAGCCGCACATCAAGACCTCGCTGGCGCCGGGCTCGCGCGTGGTCACGGAGTACCTGCAGAAGGCCGGGCTGCTGCCCTACCTGGAGAAGCTGGGCTTCGCGGTGGCGGCCTACGGCTGCACCACCTGCATCGGCAACGCCGGCGACCTCACGCCCGAGCTCAACGAGGTGATCTGGCGCAACGACCTGGTGTGCGCGGCGGTGCTGTCGGGCAACCGCAACTTCGAGGCGCGCATCCACCCCAACATCAAGGCCAACTTCCTGGCCTCGCCGCCGCTGGTGGTGGCCTTCGCCATCGCCGGCACGGTGCTCAGGGACCTGATGAGCGAGCCGGTGGGCCACGGCAGCGGCGGCAAGCCGGTGTACCTGGGCGACATCTGGCCCAGCAGCGACGAGATCCACGCGCTGATGCGCCACGCCATGGACCCGGAGGCCTTCAAGGCCAACTACGCCAAGGTGGAGAGCGCGCCGGGCCCGCTGTGGCAGGCGATCTCGGGCGTGGCCGGGCAGGTCTACGACTGGCCGGAGAGCACCTACATCGCCCGGCCGCCCTTCTTCGAGGGCTTCACGATCCAGCCGCAGGCGCTGGTCAGCGGCGTGAAGGGGGCGCGCATCATGGCCCTGTTCGGCGACTCGATCACCACGGACCACATCTCGCCCGCCGGCTCGATCAAGGAGGCCTCGCCCGCCGGCCAGTACCTGATCGAGCACCACGTGCTCAAGCCCGACTTCAACAGCTACGGCTCGCGGCGCGGCAACCACGAGGTGATGATGCGCGGCACCTTCGCCAACGTGCGCATCAAGAACCTGATGCTGCCGCCCAAGCCGGACGGCTCCGTGGAGGAAGGCGGCCTGACGCTGTTCCAGCTCGACGGGCCGGAACAGGGCGAGAAGATGTTCATCTACGACGCGGCCATGAAGTACCAGGCCGCGGGCGTGCCGACGGTGATCTTTGCCGGCGAGGAGTACGGCACCGGCTCCAGCCGCGACTGGGCGGCCAAGGGCACGCAGCTGCTGGGCATCCGGGCCGTGGTGGCGCGCAGCTTCGAGCGCATCCACCGCAGCAACCTGATCGGCATGGGCGTGCTGCCGTTGCAGTTCCGAGGTGACGATTCCTGGCGCTCGCTGGGCCTGCGTGGCGACGAGGTCATCGACATCGAGCTGCCGCCGGGCGAGGTGCGGCCGCAGAGCGAGGCCACGCTGCTGATCCGCCGCGGCGACTCCACCCAGCGCGTGACGCTGACGCTGCGCATCGACACGCCCATCGAGGTGGACTACTACAAGCACGGCGGGATCCTGCCGTTCGTGCTGCGGCAGCTGCTGCAGGCGGCGTGAGCTCCGGACCGTCGGCGCGGAAAAAAGCCGCCCTCGGGGCGGCTTTCCGTAGGGGCCTGACGGCGAACAGGCCGCATCACTCCTCGGCGTCGATGTAGGCGTAGCCGCCATGCCCGCCCAGCGCGCAGTCGGCGGCCTCGACCTTCAGCGCGAAGGTGTCGCCGACGTGGGCGGCGGCGGGAATTTCCACCAGCTGCCACGGAATCGACTTCCACTGCCCGTTGCGGTAGGACTTCCAGCCGGTGTAGCTGGGGTCATTGCTGTAGAAGCGGCGGTGGTACAGGGTGGTGCCCTTGGTCTGATTCGTGACCGTCACCTCGATGTAGGGCTGGTCCTTGGGCGCGTGCTGTGGGTCCTCCAGCACCGCCGCCCAGTAAAAGCGCAGCACCGGGTTGGTGGCCTGCGGCACCACGGCAGCCTGGGCCAGGGTACTGATGTGGTAGCTGTTGTCCTGGTTGTTCAGCCGGCCGGCATAGCGCCCGAACATCGAGGTGCCCAGGTCGGTCGCAATGGGGTCGAAGCTGCCACCGGCCACCACCGCGCTCTTGTCCGAGGGCACGACCTGGCTGCCGCCACCCCAGACATGGCGCTCCGACGCCCAGGCGGTGAAGTCGCCGGTCTCGAAGCCGAGGTTGCGGAAGAAGAACTGGCCGGCGACGCGGACCTTGAACTGCTTGAAGGCATGGAAACCGCCGCCCCAGGACTTGCTGCTTTCCGACACCAGCAGCATCACGTCGGTACCCGCGGCGGCGGGCAGCTTGGGCACGCTGATGCGGAAGGTGTTGTCGCTGCCGGACACCGGCACCGCGCTGCCGAACCTCGTGCCGTTGAGGTAGACATGCACGTAGCGCTGGGCATTGGGGTTCTGCGCGCCGGCCGCCCGGGGCACGGCGCCGGTGATGGCGACGTTGCTGTCCGAGCCCACCTCGAAGGTGTTCTTCACGGTGGCCGATTCGGTCGGGGCCGTCAGCGCGATGCGCGGGAACTTGCTGGAGGCCCAGCCGCTTTCCGCGCCCTGGAACAGGTTGTCCAGCGTGGCATGGGAGTAGGCCTGGTTGAAGCTGGCGAAGGCGAAGCGGTCCCAGGTGGTGGCCTTGACCGTGTAGGTGCCGAAGCCGGCCACCGGGTCCCACGGCAGCTCCACGACCTCGGCCGGGAAGTTGTTGTCGTAGAACAGGAAGGCCTTCTTCGCGCCGTCGTAGGCGTACACCGTCACCGCATGGCCCTTGGTCCACTTGAAGAAGCCGCCCACGCCCATGGCCAGGATCTGCGCCTGCTTCGTGACGATGAGCTGCGACAGCAGGCTGAAGCCCGTGAAGCGGTCATTGAGGGCGCGGGTCAGGAAGCTCATGTCGTTGGCCCAGTCCAGGGCCTGGATGTGGGCCTTCTGGTTACCGGCCTGGTAGGCCCGTGAAATCAGCTCGCGCACGGTCTGGTCATCCTCTTCCAGCGTGCCGTTGCCTTCCTTGTAGAGGCTGAACAGGCCGGCGCCTTTGGAGGGCTTACGGGCCACGTGATACCAGGCCGAGAAGCCCGCCATGCCGAAGCAGTTACCCCCGGGCGAGTCGTAGCTGCCGAAGTTGTGGGCGAAAAAGCCGTCCACCGCGGGCGAGAAGCCGACATTCGTCGCCAGCGAGGCCGGCGTCGGCGGCGTGGTGCCGAAGAGCCGGTCCAGCACCAGGACGACGTACTTGGAAAAGTGAGCCGTCATGAAGCTGAGCTGGCCGTTGGCGCGGTCCAGCGAGCGGATGGTGACGGGGCTGTAGCCGCGGATGTTCTCGTCCCAGACCACGACGATGGGCACCGCGTTCGCGCCCAGGGCATTCCTGTCGAAGGGCACCGTGACGCGCACGGCCTGGCCGAAGTCGATCGTGCCGGAGCGGGTGAGCACCAGCGTCTTGCTGATGGCCTTGGCGCCGAAGGCCAGGGCCTCGGCGTTGAGCGGTCCGGGCAAGGCGTCCTGGTGGCTGATGGCAATGGTTTCCTTGGCGCCGGGCATGGCCTCGGCCGGAATCTCCACCTTGGCGCCGCGGATGGGGCTGTTGGGCGAAGTCACCACCAGCGTACCGCCGGCATCGGAGATCTCGCTCCGGGCATCCGCCGCCGGCCCGGAAGGCGGAGGCTGCACGACCCGCGGCCGGAAAACCGAGTGGCTGCCATCCCCACCTCCGCCGCAGGCGGCGAGCACGACAGCGGTCAACAGCGCTGTCAGCAGGCTCCTGAGCGGGCGACTGCCCAGGGTGCTGCGAATTTCTTCTTTTCGCACGGTATGTCCTCCGGGTTATGGGCCGCGAGCGGCCGCGACAGGGCACTCCGGACGGCGGTATTGCAAGCCGCGCGAAACCGGAATACGGGACCAGTGCTTGGGGGCGTTTTCTACCGGGCTGGCCGGCGGCGCGAATAGGCCGAAAGTCACAACGCCCAGGCCGCCTCGGCGCAAAGCAGCTGCGCGACAGCCGGGCCGCCGTCGGCGCCCTGGTCCGGCGTGCCGAGCATCGGCTGCAGGCCGGCCCGCGGGCGCGGAGCGCAAGGCCTGCCGCCCAGCGTCATCAGCCCAAACCCGCAGGCGCGGCTCCGGCCCGGACGCACGGCAGGGGCCCCGCCCTGCCGCCCCGCGCTACCGCGTCCGGCGCCGCCGCCAGTGGCGCAGAGCCAGTGCAACGATCAGGCCTCCCACCACCCCGGCGCCCAGCATGGTGGTGAGGGCGGTGTCGTAGGACAGCTCCGGCCAGAAGCGCCCCAGCAGCCACAGGGCGGCCCCGAAACTGAGCCAGAAGCCGGCCAACAAGCCCACCACCAACAGCGCCATGCGCGCCTCCTTCCGCTGCCGGCTTTTCTATAGCAACCGAGGGACGGCGTGGCTTGATGCGTGACAGGTGAGCAGTTGGGAGGTATGGCTGATTCGGAGGGTGAGCGAGGGGACGACCGGACTTCGGCATCAGCCCGTTCCAACTGGCCCGCACCCTCCTTCGTCGTGCCCGTGCAGGCGGGCATCCACGATCGCCGGGGTGCGACCTGGGTCTGTATCGCACGACGCCAGCGCTCCCAAACTGCGTGTAAATCCCTGTGGATGCCCGCCAGCGTGGGCATGACGAGGAAATAGTTCAGCTTCGAGCGAGATGCCAAATTGCCCCGCCACGAATACCAGCCTTGGAATGTCAGCTCAAGAAATCAGCAATTTGCGCGTGCTTTCAGGAAGCAGCCGCAGTGGCAAGGCGGCCATCACTTTGGGCTGTGTGGCTCCAATTGCAGCCGCGCGGCTTGACGCACCGCCTCATCGGGATCGTTGAGCGCCGACTGCAACAGCGCCCTGCCCTCGCCTTCCGCCGCGAGTGTTTCCACGGCCATCAGCCGCACCGCGGGGTCGGCATCACGCAAGCCCTGAATTTGGTAAGCGAACGCCGCGTTCGAGTCGTTGCTCACCAATCCACTCAATGCCTGCGCGCGCACCTGCGCATCAGGGTCGGACAGGGCGGTTTCCAAGGCGGCCCGGGCCGTGGCCCGATCCACGCCCGCCTCACTGCCTTCAGCGAGCGTCGAGATGGCCTGCAGCCGAATGGCGGGATCGGCATCCGTGGCCAACCGAATAGGCGAGCGATAGGCCAATTCCGCGTCGAGTCGCCGACCCGCGTCCCTGTGCCCGTTATCGCTTCCCGCAGCGAAACCTTGGCCTTGCGGATAAACCCATACTGAAACCAGACTGCGCGCGGCAGAATTTCGCGCAGCAAAATAATAGATGCTGTCGTAATGGGCCAGCACCCGGGCCAAGCCTTGCTCAACCGGCATGCCGCGCATGGAGACGGAAACTGGATGCGCGGCAATCTCGCCTGGCACATGAAAGTCAATTCCGCTCTGGCGCCCGATCTCATTCAGCACTGAGCCCAGCGCCTGATTTTTGACCGACAGGCTGAGGAGACCGTCGGAAATGCCAACGGCTTTGCCTGGCTCAGCAGCCGGGCTGAGGCCCTGCCCCTGCGACAGCGGTTCGGGAGCCATCGGCCTCGGAGCCGGAGTTGCCGCCAATCCTGGCACTGGAGTTGTCTGAGCCGCGTCCTGCCCACTCTGCACACTCCAGTATCCAAATTGGATGATATTCAACACGCCCAGTCCGATACTTAGGGCTGTCAGAAAAGACGTTCGCGACATAAAACCTCAACCACCAAGACAATGACCCCGGCGCCGGCAGCCGTGTGAATCTCTAGGGCGTATGGAGGCACACCACAGTCAGGGACGAATCCGTCACGGCGATGGTGGAAGGTTCGGCAGTCAGCCTTCTTCCCAGAAGACGGAAGGTATGGGTACCGGTCCCGTTCAAGCCATTTGACCGGGTCAGCCCGGTAAATTGGCCCGTCGTGGCCACGGGCTTGATTCCGGTGTCGCGAACATTCGGGTTGTCCACAAAGAAAAGCGTACGCTCGAAGCCGCTGTCAGTAAGAGGATTGATATCGTTCCGAGTGACGGTGAAAATATACCGGTTTCTGACGCCTTCGTCAGCCACCTCGAAGGAAACGTCCGCGCTTGCATTCACGACACAGCCGTGTACCGCGGTGTCGGACGAACTGATTGCAATAGAAACAGTTCTCAGGGTGGTCCAATTGCTGTTGTCGGTGACAAGTCGGTCACTGCTCCCGGAAGTCCCTGTCGCAAAATTGCCCGCAAGCGCGACGCCCGGCAAAGCCGCCAAGCATGCGATGGCGACAGACGAACATCGATTCTTTGCCATAGCCTTCTCCTCCGGCTCGAACCCCTGGCAGGGCTGAAGGATTCAAAGCACAAAGCACGCCCCGGGCTTGCGACCTCGCCCTGCATTCACGGTGCTGCAATACCCAGTTATTTCAAATTAGCCATACAACTGGCTTGCGTGGCGCCAATTTATGAAGGCAGGCGTAACTTTGGTTACTTTACGCCTTGCGACTTTCTTCCCAGCACTGCCTCTAGTTGACCAAGAACACCCAACGCATAAAAACCCTTGACCCGTCCACCATCCAGCGTCAATATTCGATACACCGTTTGTCCACAACACCCAATTCCACTAGATTTTCAGCAAATTATTTGACACCCCACAACACCATCTGCGTACACCGAAACAACGCAATCTTCTTCCCGGTCGCCTCATCCGAAACCACCGCATCCCAAACCTGCGTATTCCTTCCCAGGTGCTGGGCCGTGGCGACGCAGGAAATCACCCCTTCCCTGACCGTCGCCAAGTGGTTGCTCTTGAGCTCGATGGTCGTGAAAGAAGTGGCGCCTTCCGGCAAATGCGCGATGGTGGCGTAGCCGCAGGTGGTATCCGCCAGCGCCACCACGCTGGCGGCGTGCAGGAATTCGTTGGGCGCGATGTGGAGTTTCTTTACCGGCATGCGGCTGCGCAACGCGCCTTCTGAAATTTCCAGCATCTCGATGCCCAGGTAGCCGGGCAGGTATTCCTGGCCGCGCTGGTTCAGGATGTCGATGGTGATTTGCGGGCGGAGTTTGCTCATGAGTGTCTCCAGATAATGAAAATGATTAGCGCAGCGTCGCCCCAGCCAACTTCACGCCAAACCCGATGAACGCCGCACCCACCCCGCCCGTGCCCGCCGCCGCCAGCTTCTGGTGCCGCCGGAATTTCTCGGCCAGCCGGGCGCCGGCGAATATCAGGACGGTCAGGTACAGCGCGCTGCACAACTGCACGATCAGCCCCAGGATCAGGAAGGACAGCGCCGGGTGCGCGTAGCCCGGGGCCACGAACTGGATGAAGAAGGAGACGAAAAACAGGATCGCCTTCGGATTCATCAGGCTGATCACCAGCGCGGTGCGGAAAGGCCGCAGGTTTTTTTCCTCGTCCGACGGCACAGATTCGCCCGCCCTCACCTCATCGCCTTTCCAGCCCTGCCACGCCGCCTTCAGCAGCTTGAATCCCAGCCAAGCGAGATACGCGGCGCCGGCGTATTTCAGCGCGTAGAACAGCGCCGGGGTGCTGTGCAGCAGCGAGGCAACGCCGGTGGCGGACAGGATCATCAGGATGGTGTCGCCGAGGAATATGCCGGCCGCGCCGCGGTAGCCCACTGCCACGCCCTTGCGCGAGGCCACCGTCATCACGTAGACCGAATTGGGCCCGGGCAGCAGCACGATGAAGACCGTGCCGAGGATGAAGGTGGTCAGATCGGTGATGCCGTAAATCATCTGTAGATTTTGGCACCGGCCATCGGCGTTACCACCACGCGGAAGACGCGGCCGCGCACTTTTTGGCGCCCTCGCCATGGCAGCACCGCGAATCCTGACGCGACGCTGACAATTCCACGGCACAGGCCAGGACGAAATCAATTCGCACCCCGGTCCTGCAGCAGGAAAACCGGCGCCGGGCCGCCCCGCCGAGCGCAGGGCCGCTGCCTTATTTCGGCATGTCCGTCTGTCATGAATCTTCTGCAAACGTCGTCCGCCGGTTTCCGGGCATGAATATGTTCCCCGGCCTGCGCCAGCGCGAGGCGGGGATTCTGTCCGTCAAAATCCCTTCCTACCATGATGTGGACCGGCCGGCTGTTTTCAGGATTGGAGGTCCGCCATGCGCTCCCCTTATTCATTCTTGACCCTGGCCGCAGTGCTGGCCGCCGCGCCGGGTTTTGCTTCGGCCGATGCCACCGCCAGCGTACGCCTCACGCGTTTCGGCTATTCGCTCATCGACCTGAATCCCGGTGACGGCATTGCACCGGCCGTGAGTTTCGAGGCCCTGAATCACGGCGCCGGCGTGCGTGCCCGCGTCACCCAGCAATTCAGCCCCTGCTGCGGGAATGTCTACCGCGAGGAAAGCTGGCGCTCGGATTTTTCCTTTTTCCCCGACATCGGCCGTTCCGCCAGCCTGTCCGGCGCCGATGCGTCAGCGCTGCTGTCCGGCGATATTCACACCCATGATTTCAGCGCGGTGGTGGAAGGACGGGCCCGCAACCAGCGCGGCGACGGCCTGTTTTTCACGGAATTCATCGCCGGCGCCCAGCCCGCCTCGGGCTACGCCCTCTCCAACAGCCATGCCATCACCCTCACGCCGTTCACGCGGCTGGTCTGGACCGGGCAGCTCAGCCTGGATGCGCAGAAGACGGGCTTCAGGCCCGGACTGCGCTACGAATGGGCCACGGCCGATGTCGGGCTGGAACTGCACTCGGAGAGCGCCGGCATCGTCGATGCCTTCCATGCCGAGATCCGCACGCCGCGCGGGGGGCCGGGCGGGATCTCGGAAAGTTACGACCTGTCGCTGAGCTTCAGCAATGCCGGCGCGGCCCCGGCCTTCGGCTTCCTGCGGGCCGACATGGGCATCTGGGGCCAGACCTACCTCCCTGTGCCCGAGGCCGGCACGCCGTGGCTGATGCTGTGCGGCCTGGGCGTGCTGGCCCTGGCGCGGCGGCGCCGGCAGGCACGCAGGGCCTGGCCGGCCCTGGTGGCGCTGGCCGGGCTGGCGACGGCGCCGGCCCAGGCCGACATCCAGACCTGGTCCCGGGTCACGAACTTTGGCTACACGCTCATCGACCTCAACCCCGGCGACGGCATCGCCACCGGCATCGAGTTCTCGGTGCAGCCCGGCCTGGGCTCGGGCGGCTCGCGCGTCGAGGCCGAGTTCTGGCGCCGCGACCCGCGGCTGGACCCGGGAGGCCACACCTTCACGGGCAGCGAGCTCAAGACCGACGGGCTGCGCATGTTCACGCCCATGGCCGCGTCCGTCGGCATCGCGCCGGGCATCGAGGCCTCGGCACGCATGGAGGGCGCGGTGGCGAACCACAGCTTCCTGTTCGAAGCCCAGGGCCGGATGCGCAACGAGGCCGCGGGCGGGTCGGCCTACCAGGGCTCGGCGTACCAGGCCATCACGCAACCTGCGGACGACCCCTGGAGCGGTACCACCATGTTCCGGCTCACGCCGTTCACGCGCGTGGTGTGGAGCGGCGACTACGCCATGCGCGCGCAGACCACGCTGGGCCGCTTCGCCGACAGCAACGAGATTGCCACCGCCGCGCTGACGGTGCAGGCCGCGGACCCCTGGAGCGGCGAGGCCTTCGACGGCTTCTTCAAGAACCTGGAGCTGGTCCAGACGGAGCCCGGGCTGCTGACGGACGGCGGCTCGCTGAGCGTGTCCTTCGCCAACGAGACTGCCGCACCGGCCTTGGGCAATCTCTACGTGCGGGTGGCCGCCTTCGGCTCGGTCCAGGAGGCCCTGGGCCCGAATGCGCCCCCGGTGCCCGAAGCCGGCACCTGGGCGATGTGGCTGTGCGGGCTGGGCGTCATCGGCGCCGCGGCACGTTCGCGCCGGCGCGCCGCGGCCGGCGGCTGAAACGGGGCCGGGGCCGGGTCCGGGTCCGGCGCCGAGTCCGGCCCGGCTTCAGGCCACCGCCACCTGGGCGACGAGGGCTTGCTGCCGCTCCAGCGCCACCTGGGCCCGGCGCGAGGCGCGCAGGTGACGGCCGACCAGGTCCTCCAGGTAGCGCGCCAGCGCCGGCGCCTGGCGCAGCGCCGCCTCCAGCGAGGGCGACGGCGCCAGGCCCTGCAGCGCCTTGCGCTGCGCCTCGTCCGCGGCCTGCAGCTGCTCGGCGGCCAGGCCGTTGACGGCCACCCACTGGCACAGGTCGCGCAGGAAGCTGCGCAGCACGCGCGCGTCGCGGTACTCGCGCAGCCGCTGCGCGGCGTCCACGCCGCTGCCGGGGTCGGTGAGCTCGCGGATCTCGGCCTGGAATTCCTCGCTCGACAGCCGGTCGCAGCAGGCCGACATCTGGTTCCAGTACAGGCTGGCGTCGGTGAGCGAGCCCATCACCTGCCCCAGCGCCTCCACCGCCGCCTGCAGCGTGCCCACCGCCAGCGTGGCGCCCTCGGCATCGGTGACGGCCCTGAAGCCGTGCAGGGCCTGGGCGTAGCCCGCCAGCACCAGCAGCGAGCGGCGCCGGTCCTGCTCCAGCGTCAGCTGCCGCTGCAGCACGCGCAGCTTCTCGTCGCGAATGATGTCGTGCGCGCCGGTGGCGGCCCGCTGGCGCGTGGCGCCCTGGCGCGCCAGCTCCTGCAGCGCGGCGCCCGCCGCGGCGTAGGCGGCCAGCGCCTCGCGGACGGCGGGCTCCAGCGGCTGCAGCTCGCCGCGGACGCCGGCCAGCGCGCTCACGGCGGCGGAGAGCTCGTCGCCGAGGGCGTCGCGCTGCGCGCGCCAGCGCGCCAGCACGGCGGCGTCCTCGCCACCCGCGGCCTCCGGCTGGCCGGCCCCGCCGCCCAGTGTCCGCTCGGCGATGCGCTGGTTCATGCGCGCCAGCAGGTTGCTGAGCTCGTTGACGCGGGCCTGCAGCCCGGCCTGCCGGTCACGCACCTCCAGCAGCTGGCCCAGCCCCGCCTCCGCGGCCTCGCGGCACGCCTGCGCCTCGCGCCGGGCCTGCGCCGTGTCGGCGCCTTCCGCGCCGTCCGCATCGGCGGCCAGCAGCGTGTCCACCGGGTCCAGCATGGCGGTGAAGGCGCCCAGGCCCACGCCGGCCGTGCCGGCCAGCGCCGACACCATGCCCATCACCAGGGCGCGGGCCGAGTCGCTTTCCTGCAGCGCGCGCGCCTCGTGGTGCAGCGCCTCCATGCCCGCGAGCTGCTCCACCAGCTCGGTGCGCAGCGTGCGCTCGGCGCGCTGGCGCTTGAGCATCTCCAGCCCGGCCTTCTCGGCGCCGAGCTGGCGCTCGCGCTGGCTGGACAGCGCCTGCAGCGTGCTGGCGCGCACCTTGGCCGTCTCCACCTGCAGCTGGCGCATCTGCATCGCCAGCGCCTCGGCCGCGGCGGACAGGCTGGCCGAAGCCTCGGCGCAGTGCGCCAGCCGCAGCGCGGCCAGCCCTTCCTGGCCGGCCAGCAGGGCACGGTAGGTCTGCACCAGCTGGCCGACGATGTGGTTGGTTTCGGCGCGGAAGCCCGCCATGGTCTTGAGCGCGTCGCTGCACAGCAGCGACAGCTGGCTCTGCAGGGCCGCGATCTCCACCGGCACCGCGCCGCAGCGCGCCCCGGCGGCGGCGTGGTAGGCCATCTGGAACAGCTCCACCGCGAGGTCCAGGTGCTCCGTCACGTCGTGCAGGCTCAGCTGCCGCAGCACGTTCTTGCTCTCCCGTTGCACCAGCGGGTCCTGGTACGCCGGCGCCACGGTCAGGCTGTAGCGCCGCCCCTGCAGCACCAGGGCGTCTTCCGATTCGCGGCCGTGGCCGATTGCGCCGTTGTCCATGTCCGTTCCTGCGGCTTCCCGGGCGGATAAAGGCACCAATCTACGGCGGCGTCTCCCTGGTCGCGGCAAGGGCGTAATCCAGGGTAATGGAACGGCTTTCGACGCAATCCCGTGGCTGCGGGCACACGCTAAAACAGGCCGCCCTCAGCTGGGTGCAAGCAGCGGACGGGCCAGGCGGCGTGGTCCCGCCCAGCGCCTCACCAGCTCGCCTCGCGCTCCGGCGTGGCGCCGATCCTGTGGATGGAGAGGTCGGCGCCGTCGTACTCCTGTTCCTGCGACAGGCGCAAGCCCACCGCGAAGCGCAGCCCGCCGTAGACCAGCAGCCCGCCGGCGAAGGCCCAGGCCACGCCGGCCAGGGTGCCCAGCAGCTGCGACACGAAGCTCACGCCGCCCAGCCCGCCCAGCGCCGGCTGCCCGAAGATGCCCGCGGCGATGCCGCCCCAGGCGCCGCACAGCCCGTGCAGCGGCCACACGCCCAGCACGTCGTCGATCTTCCAGCGGTTCTGCGTGAGGGTGAACATCAGCACGAAGATGGCGCCGGCCACCGCGCCCACCACCAGCGCGCCGGCCGGGTGCATCAGGTCGGAGCCGGCGCACACCGCCACCAGCCCGGCCAGCGGGCCGTTGTAGGCGAAGCCCGGGTCGTTCTTGCCCATCAGCACCGCCACCAGCGTGCCGCCGACCATGGCCATGAGCGAGTTCACCGCCACCAGGCCGGAGATCTTGTCGATGGTCTGCGCGCTCATGACGTTGAAGCCGAACCAGCCCACCGCCAGCACCCACGCGCCCAGCGCCAGGAAGGGAATGCTCGACGGCGGGTGCGCGCTCATGGCGCCGTCCTTGCGGTAGCGGTTGTTGCGCGGGCCCAGCCACAGCACCGCGGCCAGACCGATCCAGCCGCCCACGGCATGCACCACCACGCTGCCGGCGAAGTCGTGGAACTCGGCACCGCCCAGGGCCTTGAGCGCATCCTGGAAGCCGAACCTGTGGGCCCAGACCGAGCCTTCGAACATCGGATAGAAAAAGCCCACCAGGATGGCCGTGGCCACCAGCTGCGGATGGAACTTGGCCCGCTCGGCAATGCCGCCGGAGACGATGGCCGGAATCGCCGCCGCGAAGGTGAGCAGGAAGAAGAATTTCACCAGCTCGAAGCCATTGCGCGCCGCCAGGGTTTCCGCGCCGCTGAAGAAATTCACGCCGTAGGCCACGGTATAGCCCACGAAGAAATAGGCAATGGTGGAAATGGCGAAATCCACCAGGATTTTCACCAGGGCATTCACCTGGTTCTTCTTGCGGACCGTGCCCAGTTCCAGGAAGGCGAAACCCGCGTGCATCGCCAGCACCATGATGGCGCCCAACAAAATGAACAGGGCGTCAGTGCCCTGTTTGACCTGATCCATTGCTCCTCCGTTGCGCGGCCCTCGTCCGCGCCGTGTTCGCCGTGTTCGCACCACCTGCAGGCGGCATGCACCTTCACCGCAAGTTCGGTGCCCGCAATGGTGCGGAGGATTCACGCCCCCATGCACCGCGCGGCGGCGCGGCGTGGCCGGCAAGGCCGTTCTGGTGCGGCGCGTGGTGCGCGGCGCACCATTGCGGCGCATCCGCCCGGCCTGGAGGCAAGCACGGCGCCGTCGTGCCTGTCGCCCATGGCGCGCCCAGCCGCCACAGGACAAATGAAATAGTTGCGTCAGGCCAATACACCAGGACACGAAATCAAATTTCTGTCCGTCATCAATCGTCTTCCATTGTTGGGCTGCGTGTCAGCAATTTAATATTTCCATCGATTTGCGGCAGTATGAGAGCGGGATTCAAAATTCAGGACATTTGTTTTCAATGTCGGGGGCGGCTCGCTTTTGCCGCTTTCAGGAGTACCCGATGGACAAGCGTGTTGCATTGGCCCTGGCTGCCGCCCTGGGGGCAGCACCTCCGGGGGCCTGGGCCGACGCGTCGGCCAGCGTGCGGCTGACGGATTTCGGCTACCGCCTCATCGACCTCAATCCCGACGACGGCATCGCGCCGGCCATGAGCGTCAACCCGGTGAGCTTTTTCGCGGAGCTCAGCACCAACGCGTCGGAGTGGGCGCAGGCCGGGGAGCCCGGCAGCCCGCGCACCCAGCTCTCCCGCAGCCGCGACTGGACACAGGCCTACCAGTTCTTCCCCAGTGTCGGCCGGGCCGTGGCCACGCCCCATGTCGAGGCTTCGGCGCAGCTGTCCGGCGCGCTGGCCGAGCACGGCTTCAGCGCCGTCCTGCAGGGCCAGGCCCGCAATCCCCTGGCCGACCCGGCCCTGGGCGGCCGATTCCTGGTGGACGCCGCACCGGCGCGCCTCAGCGGGGTGAGCGGCTTCCAGCCCATCCTGCTGACGCCGTTCACGCAGGTGGTCTGGACCGGCCGCATCGCACTGGATGCGCTCACCACGCTGCCCAAGGTCAAGGGCGGCCGCGAGTCCGCCTACGCCGGCGCCGGGATCAGCGTCTGGAGCTACGGCGGCAGCTTCAGCGACTCGTTCACGGCCGCGGTCGAAGTGCCGAGGTACCGCCCCGGCCACGCCAGCGCGAGCCATGACATCGAGCTGTTCTTCGCCAACGAGAGCGCGGCCCCGGCCTATGCCGTCCTGAGCAGCCAGATGCGGGTCGAGGGCCAGTCCTTCCAGCCGGTGCCCGAGCCCGCCGTGGCGTGGCTGACGCTGTGCGGCCTGGGCGTGATCGGCGCCTGCCACCGCCGGCAGCGCCGGCAAGCCGGGGAGGCGCGCCATGCACGCTAAGACCCACGCGCTGGCCCTGGCGGCCCTGGCCCTCGCCCTGGGCAGCGGCGCGGCCCGCGCCGACATCCGCAGCTCGGCCGTGGTCAGCGGCTTCGGCTACAGCCTCATCGACCTGCGGCCCGACGACGGCATCGACCCCGGCATCACCCTGCTGACGGCGCCGCGCTTCCACGGCGGCACCCTGGGCGCGGCGCGGGCCTTCCAGGTCGACCGCGATCTCTCGGCCGCCGGCTTCGCCCTGCGCTCGGAGGACCGGACCCAGGACAGCCTGAACATGTTCGTGCCCCTGAGCGCCACGGCGGGCCTGCCGGGCGTGTCGTCCTCGGCCGCCATCGGCGGCTCCCTGGCCGGGCACGGCGCAAGCCTGTCGGCGCAGGGCCAGCTGCTCAACGACGGCGCCCGTGCCGGCCGCCGCGAGGGCACCTTCTTCGACGCGGTGGCGCTGGCAGCCCTGGTCGTCGGCGGCAACGGCGGCACCAACAACTTCCTGCTCGCGCCGTACACGCAGGTGGTCTGGAGCGGCCACGCCTCGCTGCGGGCCGAGTCCACGGTGGCGCCGAGCCAGGCCACCCGGGAGCTGGCGTACGCCTCGGTGTACTTCACGCTGGAGGACGCCGCGCTCTCCACCGTGGGCAGCTTCATCCACGACCTGGTGACGCCCGCGAACGGCGCGCCGACGCGGCAGGGCTTCGACTCGGCCTTCAGCCTGAGCCTGAGCAACGCCAGCGGCGCGGCGGTGATGGGCTACCTGCAGGCCGGGATCACCGCCGGGGGCAAGCTCGAGGCCACCCCCCTGTCCCTGCCGCCGCCCGTTCCCGAGCCCGGCACGGTGGCGCTGCTGCTGTGCGGACTGGGCGTGGTGGCGGGCGCGGCGCGGCGCAGGGGCGGCTGGAACGGCGCAGCGGCGGCCTGAGCCCGGCCGGAGCGCCGCCACGGGGCTCAGCCCGGGAGCCGTTCGCGCCAGCCGGCCTCGTCGAAGCCGGCGGTGACGGCGCCGTCCGGCCACTCCACCACCGGACGCCGGATCAGGCTCGGTTGCGACTGCAGCAGCGCCAGCGCTCCTTCCGGCTGCTCGGCACCGGCGCGCTGGGCCTCGTCGAGCCGGCGCCAGGTGGTGCCGCGGCGGTTCACCAGCCCCTCGACGCCGCCCAGCGCCTCGCTCCAGCGCCGCAGCAGCGCCGCGTCGGGCACCTGCTTCTTGAAGTCCACGAACTCATGCGCCTGCGCCTGCCCGGAAAGCCAGGCGCGGGCGCGCTTGACGGTGTCGCAGTTGGGAATGCCGTAGAGCCGAATCACGAATTGAACCTTTCCGGATGTTCACAACGGGGATCGGGCCCGTAGGCCGCGTCCTTGACGGTGTCCCCCACCACCGAGATCTGCCACCACAGGCAGAACGGGCTGTCGTAGCGGTACGACCAGACCTGCCCGGGCTGCCAGCCGCCGCCGCGCACGTAGGCCGGGCGGCCGATGCGCCGCAGCATCTCCTGCACCGGCATGCCGGGCGTGATGGCGTTGAACTCGCGCTCGTCCATCACCTGCTTCCAGCCCGTGACGCGGCCGCTGGCGTCCAGATCGACCATGTAGGTGTGCAGCCCCATGGGCCCGCGCGCGTATTCCAGCCGCGTGCCGCCGTCAGGGTTGGCGTAGCGCCCGGTGGGCGCGCCCATGATGGCCTGCACCTGCTCGGCGCTCATGCCGGGCTCGACCTTGGAGGGGGAGTAGCCGGCGCAGGCGGAAAGAGCAAGCGCGGCGGCCAGGACGAGGGCGGCGCCGCCACGCCATCGCGGCGTTTCGTCGGCTCCACCAGCCCTCACCCCTGCCCCTCTGTGCGGGCGAGGGGATGCGGGGCGCTTCGGCGTTCCGGACAACGCCCAGGAATTCGGATCGCGCTTCATCACTCGGGACTCCTCGGAAGGCGCGGGCCACCACCGTGTCACCGCCCCGGCCGCCAGCGCTGCAGCGCCAGGGCGTTGCCGAGCACGACGACGCTGCTGAAGGCCATGGCGGCGCCCGCGAGCACCGGGTCCAGCAATCCGAAGGCCGCCAGCGGCAGGCCGGCCAGGTGGTGCGCGCCGGCCCAGCCCAGGTTCTGGCGCAGGGTCGCGCCGGTGCGCCGCGCGATGGCGATGGCATCAGCCACCAGCGCCGGGTCGCGGCGCAGCAGCGTGATGCCCGCGGCCGGCACCGCGCCGTCCGCGCCGGCCATGGCGATGCCCACGTCGGCGGCGGCCAGCGCCGGCGCGTCGTCCAGGCCGTCGCCGACCAGCGCCACGCGCCCGCGCGCACGCAGCCCGGCCACGATGGCGGCCCGGTCCTGCGGCGGCACCCCGGCGCGCACTTCGGCGATGCCCAGCGCGCGCGCCACCGCGCCGGCGCGGGCGGCGGCATCGCCGCTGAGCAGCACGGTGTCGATGTCCATGGCGTGCAGCCGCCGCACCGCCTGGACGGCGCCCTCCTTGAGCCGATCGCCGCCGCCCGGCGCTTCGGCGCAGTCCTCGGCGAAGGTGCCGGCCGGGTCGAAGGCCACCACCGACAGCGACTGCGCCAGCTCCAGCGCCTGGATGTCGCGGATCAGGATGCCGTGGCGCGCCGCCACGCCGGTGCCGGCCAGCAGCGCCGCGGGCACGGCCAGGCCCAGCGCGCAGGGGCTGGCGACCAGCAGCACCGCGACGGCATGGAGCACGGCGCGCTGCCAGTCGTGCGTGGCGGCGCCCCAGCCCAGCAGCGTCAGCAGCGCCAGCGCCAGCACGCCCGGCACCAGCCAGGCACAGGCGCGGTCCGCCACGCGCTGCGCCGGCGCCTTGGCCGCCTGTGCCGCCTCCAGCCGCCGCACCAGGCGCGCCAGGGTCGAGTCCGCGCCCACGCCGGTGGCGCGCACCAGCAGCCGGCTCGCGCCGTTGACGGCACCGGCGCTGACGCGCTCGCCCGGCCCGCGGAGCCCGGGCCGGCGTGCGCCGGTGAGCGGGGAGTCGTCCACCTCGCCGCGGCCCTCGACGATGTCGCCGTCCACGGCGATGCGCTCGCCCGGGCGCAGCACCACCAGGTCGCCACCGCGCAGGCGCGCCAGCGGCACATCGGCCTCGCGGCCGTCTTCGCGGCGCACGCGCGCCGAGGCCGGCTGCAGCGCCCGCAGGGCGCGCAGCGTGGCGCCGGCGCGCTGCTTGGCCCGCGCCTCCAGCCAGCGGCCCAGCAGCACCAGCGCGATGACGCCGGCCGAGGCCCCGAAGTGCAGCCGCGCGCCGCCGGTGGCCAGCAGCCAGACGCTCAGGCCGTAAGCGGCCGAGGTGCCCAGTGCCACCAGCAGGTCCGTGTTGACGCCGCGCGTGCGCAGCGCCTGCCAGGCCGAGCGGTAGAAGCGCGCGCCCAGCAGCAGCTGCAGCGGCGTGGCCAGCAGCAGCTGCAGCCAGCCGGGCAGCGTCCAGGCCGGGCCCAGCAGGGGCAGCGCCAGCGGGGCCGCCAGCAGCAGCGCCGCCAGCACCGGCGCGCCGTTGGCGGCGGGATCGGGCCGGGGCATGTCGGCGGCGCCCTCCTCCTCCACCGGCCGGACCTGGAAGCCGGCGCGCGCGACGGCCTGCTCCAGCCCGGCCAATTCGGGATCGCGCGCGGCCAGCACCACGTCGGCCATGCCGGTGGCGACATTGACGCCGGCCGAGATGACGCCGGGCTGGCGCTGCAGCACGCGCTCGACCCGGGCGCCGCAGGCGGCGCAGCTCAGGCCCTCGATGCGCAGCCGCAGCTGCTGCTCGCTGAGGCGGTAGCCCGCGCGCTGCACCGCCGCGCGCAGCGCCTTGAGCGACACCGCGCCCTCGGCCTGCACATGCACGGCTTCGGCGGCCAGGTTGACGTCGGCCTGCCGCACGCCGGGCACCGCCGCCAGCGCCCGCTGCACCCGTGCCACGCACGCGTCGCCGTTCAGGCCCTCGATGGGCAGCGAGCAGTCGGCAATCGCGGGGGTGGCACTCATGCTGGGGATTGTGCGGTGCACCAATTACTTGCGGTGCCTTGCGTTGCGGATTCAAGACGGCGGGTTCAAGGCAGCGGCGGGGCGTCCCGGCATGCGGGGCGGAAACGCCTCGAAAAAGTCCAGTGCGGTCCGGAGAAAAGCTCGAAGCCGGCGATGAATGGAGCAGGCGGTAGAACAAATGCCGTCATGCCCGCGCAGGCGGCCATGAGGAAGCAGGATGCGGGCCGCTTGCGCTGGCGTGATGCCGCAGATCAGCCCGCCTCCCGAAGCCTCACCCCAGCCGCAAGACTCGGCCCTCGTCGCTGTCCGTGAGCAGGTAGATGCGCCCGTCGGGCCCCTGGCGCACGTCGCGGAGGCGCTCGCCCAGGCCGGCCAGCAGGCGCTGCTCGCCGGTGACGCGGTTGCCGTCCAGCGTCAGGCGGATCAGCCGCTGCGCCTTGAGCGTGCCGATGAAGAGGCTGCCCTGCCAGCCGGGGTAGCGGTCGCTGGTGAGGAAGGCCATGCCGCTGGGCGCGACCGAAGGCACCCAGGTGCGCAGCGCGGGCGCGACGTCGGCGCGGGTCTCGCCCTGGCCGATGACGGCGCCGCTGCCGTACTCGCGCCCGGCCGTGATCACCGGCCAGCCGTGGTTCCTGCCGCCGGTGACGATGTTCAGCTCGTCGCCGCCCTGCGGCCCGTGCTCGTGCGTCCACAGCTCGCCCGTGCGCGGATGCAGCGCCGCGCCCTGCACGTTGCGGTGGCCCCAGCTCCAGACTTCAGGCCGCGCCCCGGGCTGGTTCACCAGCGGGTTGTCGCGCGGCACGCCGCCGTCGGCCTCGATGCGCACGATCTTGCCGAGATGGTTGGACAGGTCCTGTGCATCGTCGCGGCGCGAGAAGCGGTCGCCCAGGGTGATGAACAGCCGCCCATCGCGCGCGAACACCAGCCGGCCGCCGTAGTGCGCGGTGCTGCTCACCTTGGGCTCCTGGCGGAACACGACCTTCACGTTGCTGAGCCCCTGGTTCTCCAGTACGGCCCGCGCCACCGCCGTGCCGTTGCCGCGCCCGCCGGGAGCCGGCTCGCTGAAGCTCAAATAAATGGCACGGCTGGAAGCGAAATCCGGCGCCAGCACCACGTCCAGCAGGCCGCCCTGCCCGCGGTCGTCCACCGCCGGCACGCCCTGCAGCGGCGCGCCGGGGCGGCCGTCGGCCACCACGCGCAGCCGGCCGGCCTTCTCGGTGACGAGCAGGCGACCGTCGGGCAGGAAGGCCAGGCTCCAGGGCTGCTCCAGCCCGCGCGCGACCGTCACGACCTCGGGCTCGACGTCGCCCTGGGACGGCCGTGACTGCGCGCGCAGCACGCCCGGCGCCAGCCCGGCCAGCAGCACGCCGCCCAGCAGCGAGCGGCGCCGCGGACCGTGGGAATTGGAGGCTTGATTCATGGACGGACTCCCGGGTGGTGCCGGCGAGGATGCGCCGCGCATGTGAAACCCGGCCCCTGGCAAGCCTCGTGCGCGCGGGGCCGGACAATCGCGCCATGAGCCTCCCTGCCCACCGCAGCGTGCCCGACGTGCCCGAGGCGGAAATCGTCGAGCTGCTGAGCGCGCTGGTGCGCATTCCCAGCCGTGCCGGCGAGGACGCGATGGAGCCCATCGTCACTGCCATGGCAGCCTGGTACGCGCGGCAGGGCCTTGCCGTCGAGCGGCTCCAGGACGAGGCTGGCCGGCCGCTGGGGTTGTATGCCGAGCTCGAAGGCCTGGCGGCGCCATCCGGCCCGCAGCGGCCCTGGGTCGTGCTCAACGCCACGCTGGACACCGCCGGCTTCGGCGAGCCCGGCACCTGGCGCCACGCGCCCACCTCGGCCGTGGTCGAGGACGGCCGGCTGTACGGGCGCGGCAGCGCGGACTCCAAGGCCGGCGCCGCCCTGTTCTGCCACCTGCTGCGGCATTTCAGCCGGCGGCGCGAGCGCTTTGCCGGGCGGCTGGGCCTGCTGCTGGACCTGGACGAGCACAGCGGCGGCTTCGGCGGGGCGCGACGCTTCTTCGACGCGCCGGCGCGGCGGCCGGACGGGGTGCTGATCGGCTATCCCGGTTGCGAGCGCATCGTCGTTGGCGCGCGGGGCTTCCTGCGCGCTCGCGTCACGGTGGCCGGCATCGCGGCGCACTCGGGCGGCAGCTCGCAACGCGGGGTCAATGCCGTCGTGCGCGCGGCGCGGCTGGTGGGCGAGCTGGAGGCGCTGGAGCTGGCCCGCGACAGTGCCGACACCGGCTTCCCGCGCCCGGCGCAGCTCACCGTCACGGCGCTGCACGGCGGCTCGGGCTTCACGCAGGTGCCCGACCGCTGCGAGCTGTCGCTGGATGTGCGCCTGACGCCGGCGCTGGATGCCGAGGCCGCGCGCCGGGCCATCGAGGCGGTGCTGCGCCGGCATGACGCCGCCTGGGCAGCGCCGGCGTCCAGCGTGGCGTGGCTGCCCGGCTGGCCGGCGTACCGGCTGCCCGACGCGCAGCCCCTGGTGGCGGCGCTGCGCGACAGCGGCCGGGCTGTGCTGGGCCGGGAGCTGCCCACGGCGGTGGCCGGGCCGTCCAACATCGGCAACTACCTGGCGGCGCTGGGCGTGCCGGCGCTGTGCGGCTTCGGCGTGGAGGGGCAGAACCTGCACGCGGCCGACGAGTCCGTGGGGCTGGCCTCCATCGCCCCGGTCTTCCGCATCTATGCCGGCGCGCTGCGGCGGCTGCTGGCCGGCTGAGGCACAGCGGCGGAGTCGGGGCGGCGTGAGTACGTCGCGCCCGCGGCACACCCGCCCTGCGGCGGCCGGGGCGCTTGACCTGGCGCAAGCGTGCCGCGGCGGCGGCTTCCTAGATTGCGCGCACTCACACTTCATCGGGAGACCCCATGACCCCCATCGCTTCCATCCTGCTGCACCTCGATGCCTCGCCGCGTTGCGCCGTGCGCCTGGGCGTGGCCGCGCGGCTGGCGCAGCGGCTGGACGCCGGCGTGACCGCGCTCTACACCGCGGCGCCCACGCCCGCCGCCGGCCGGCAGCTGCTCTCCGAGGGCCAGAGCCTGGTGCTGGCGCCCGCGCTCGATGCCGAGCGCCGCGCCCAGGCGCGCGCGCTGTTCGACCAGGCCGGCGCGCGGGCGCACTGGGCCGAGGTGCCCGCCGACCAGGCCCCGGTGCCGGCCTTCGTGCGCCAGGCGCTGGTGCACGATCTGGTGGTGCTGGGCCAGCACGACCGCGACGACGCCGTGGCCGGCACGGCGTCGGACTTCGTCGAGAACGTGGTGCTGGACAGCGGCAAGCCCGTGCTGGCCGTGCCCTATGCCGGGCGCTTCGACGAGGTCGGGCGCCGCGTGCTGATTGCCTGGAAGCCCACGCGCGAGTCCGCGCGCGCCGTGGCCGCGGCGCTGCCGCTGATCCCCGAAGGCGCCAGCGTGCACGTGGTGGCCTGGGACAACGACCCGCACGAGATCGAGCCGCTGCTGCGCCGCCACGGCATCGAGGCCCAGTACCACCGCGAGGGCCCGGCCATGGTCACGCTGGGCGAGGAGCTGCTGTCGCGCGCCGCGGACCTGAACTCCGACCTGCTGGTGATGGGCTGCTACGGCCACAGCCGCGCCCGCGAGCTCATGCTCGGCGGCGCCAGCCGCACCGTGCTGCAGTCCATGACGCTGCCGGTGCTGCTGGCGCACTGAGATTGCCTCTTTTTGAGGCATTCCAAGCGCGCCAACGGTGCATCAAGCAGTTAGGCGCGCTGTGTTCAATTCACCCACAGAGTTGTCCACAGGAGTTGGGGAAATTACCGGGGGGGGGGGGAATTTCTCCGCTTAGCTTCCCTTGACGACCCTTTTATTTCAGCCGCCGCTGCCGTAAGGCTTGGTAAGAATTTCGAGATTGTGGCCGTCGGGGTCGCTCCAATACAGGCCGCGGCCACCGTCGCCGTGATTGATCTGGTTCAGGCGCCGGTGGCCCGGGTCGGCCCAATAGGGCAATCCGCGCTCGCGGATGCGGGCGAATATCTGGTCGAACTCGGCCTCGCTGACCAGGAAGGCGTAGTGCTCCACCAGCGGGATGTCGTCGGCGTCGAGGTAGTCCAGCGTCACGCCGTTGTCCAGCTCCACCGCGTGGAAGGGCCCGAAGCGCGCCGGCTCGCCCCGGCCCAGTAGCTGCGCCAGGAAGCGCGCCGAGGCGGCGGCATCACGGGCGTGGACGATGGTGTGGTTGAGCTGGATGGGCATGGCACGCCTCTCGCGATCCCGGACATTCCAACGATGCGCGAGATGCTAGGCCGGCCTTTGATGGCGGGCGCGCAAATCCCTGCCGCAAACAGCAGCATGGATATCGGGATGGAGATTCAGTGAATACCGGCGCGGGTATGTCCGGGAATATGGACAACCCAAAACGAAACAGCCCGCAGAGTTTTCTGCGGGCTGTCCGGTTCAATATCTTGGTGGGCCCTGTAGGATTCGAACCTACGACCAACGGATTAAGAGTCCGCTGCTCTACCAGCTGAGCTAAGAGCCCGAAATCACGCGTGCCGAATCACGTTGCCATCTTGCCGGGGTTTGTTGGTGGGCCCTGTAGGATTCGAACCTACGACCAACGGATTAAGAGTCCGCTGCTCTACCAGCTGAGCTAAGAGCCCCCGTGCAAACCGCGATTGATGGTGGGTTGTGCAGGATTCGAACCTGCGACCAACGGATTAAAAGTCCGCTGCTCTACCGACTGAGCTAACAACCCGTGTCGTCACTCGCGAAGCCTTGAATTCTAGCAGCGGTTTTTCGCTTTGCCAACCCCTCACCATCTTTTTTTGGGGAGTGACGTTTGCGGGGGGTGGCGCAGGCGGTTGCGGAGCGCACCGAAGCGCCTGCCGTGGGCGCGCGGCCGTCCGGTGCGCACGCATCGGCGCCCGCCCGGCCGCGACGCCCTCCCCGGTGCGGCTCAGCGCCGCGCCAGCACCAGGCGGATCAGCTCCGCCGCGGCCACCATGCCGAAGGTGGCGGTGACGGTGACGCTGGAGCCGTAGCCGTGGCAGTTGAGGCTGCCGTCCACCTCGCAGGCGGCGTCCTCGGGGGCGCGCACGCTCTCGCGCGAGAACACGCAGCGCAGCCCGATGGCGCCCTGGCGCGGCGCGCCCTGCTTGCGCAGGCGCTGGCGCAGCCCGGCCAGCAGCGGGTCGTGCGTGGTGTGGGCCAGGTCCTCCACCTCGACGAGTTGCGGCTGCAACTTGCCGCCGGCCGCGCCCACGCCGACGAAGGGCACGCGCTCGCGCAGCGCCCAGGACGCCAGCGCCAGCTTGGCGCGCGACTGGTCGCAGCAGTCGATGAGCCCGTCCACCGGCTGCGGCAGCAGCGCCGGCCAGTTGCCGGGCTCGACGAAGTCCTCGACCGTGTGCACCTCGCAGCCGGGATGGATGTCGGCGATGCGCTGGCGCAGCGCCTGCACCTTGGCCATGCCCAGCGTGGCGCCCAGCGCCTGGATCTGGCGGTTGATGTTGGACTCGGCCACGTGGTCCAGGTCGATGAGCGTGAGCGCAGCCACGCCGCAGCGCGCCAGCGCCTCCGCCGCCCAGGAGCCCACGCCGCCCACGCCCACCACCGCCAGCCGCGCGGCGCGCAGCCGCGCGTAGGCGGCCGGGCCGTGCAGACGGCGCAGGCCGCCGAAGCGGCGCTCGTCGTCGGCCTCGTCCAGCGCGCCAGCCTCGGGCACGGCCAGCAGCGCCTCGCCGCCCTGGGCCGCGGTGGCGTTCACTTCAGCACCGCCAGCCGCTCGCGGCCGGCCACCGCCGCCTCGGACTGCGGGTAGTTCTTCACCAGCTCGTTGAGCGTGGCGCGCGCGGCGCGCGTGTCCTTGGCCTCGACCTGCGCGTTGGCCGCGGCCAGCAGCGCCTCGGCTGCGCGCGGGTGCTGCGGCGAGGCGTTGACGAAGGCGCGGAAGGTGGCGATCGCCTCCTTGTAGTCACGCTTGCCGTACTGGGCGTTGCCCAGCCAGAAGCGCGCCGAGGGCGCGTAGCCGCTTTGCGGCCAGCGCTTGAGGAAGGCGCCGAAGGCGTTGGCGGCGCCGGCGAAGTCGGCATTGCGCAGCAGCGCCACGGCCTCGTCGTACTGGCGTTTCTCGTCCACGTCGGCGGTGAACTCCTGCCCGTCCAGCGACACCTTCTGCGGCTCGAGCTTGCGCATGCGCTCGTCCACGCCCTGGGCGATGTCCTTCTGGCGCCGCTGCAGCTCGGCCACGTCGCGCGTGAGCTGCTCGTTGGAGCCGCGCAGCGTGGCCATCTCGGCGCGCTGGGTCTCGATCTGGTTGTTGAGGTCCACCAGGCTGCGCCGCAGCTGGGTGAGCTCCTCCTGCATCTGCGCGTCGAGGGCCTTCTGCGCCTTGGCGGCATCCTCGACCTGCTTGCGCAGCTCCAGGATGGCGCGCCGCGCTTCGTTGTCCGGGAAGATCTCGGCGCGCGCCGCGGGCAGCGCCAGGGCCAGCGCGGCCGCCAGGGCCAGGAAGCGCGGGGCGCGCATGTCAGCGGTCCTTGATCTCGGCGCGGCGGTTCTTGGCCCAGGCGGCCTCGTCGCTGCCCTGCACCGCCGGACGCTCCTCGCCGAAGCTCACCGGCTCGATCTGGTTGGCATTGACGCCCAGCAGCGTCATGGAACGCGCCACGGCCTCGGCGCGCTTCTGGCCCAGCGCCAGGTTGTACTCGCGGCCGCCACGCTCGTCGGTGTGGCCTTCGATGCTCACGCGACGGCTCTTGTCGCCGTTCAGGCGCCGGGCCTGGCCTTCCACCACCGGGCGGTACTCGTCCTTGACCACGAAGCTGTCGAAGTCGAAGTACACCGTGCGGCCCAGACCGTTCTGCGCGCCGCCGTTGGGGTCCACGCTCACGGTCGTGACCTGCGACTGCGGCGCCGCGCCGGCGCCGCCGGCATTGGCATCGGCCGCCGTGGGCGTGCGGGATTCGACCGGGGTCTCGTTGAGCTTGACGCCCGAGGCACAGCCGGCCAGCAGGGCCGCCACCGCGAGGGCGCCGAGGCTGCCACGCATTGCATTCATCACTATTACTCCTTGATTCGTAAGGAAAAAAGAATTCTGTCCCATCCACCTTGCCGCCGTGTGAAGGCCCACGGCGGTCATGAATTCATCGGCCGAACGGCCCCCACACCGGCTCGCGCACGTCGATGCCCGAGGACAGCAGCCGCGTCTTGATGCGGCCGTCGAGCGTGGTGGTCATGAGCACGTCGCGCCCGCCGCTGCGGGTGGCGTAGATCAGCAGCCGGCCGTTGGGCGCGAAGCTGGGGCTCTCGTCGTCGGAGGTGTCGGTGAGAGCGCGCACGTCGCCGCTGGCGAGGTCCATCAGCATGAGCTTGAAGGCCCCGCCCTGGCGCGTGATGTAGGCCATGGCGCGCCCGTCGGGGCTGATGGCCGGGCTGATGTTGTAGTTGCCGTTGAAGCTCACGCGCTCGACGCCGCCGCCGTTGCTGCCCATGCGGTAGATCTGCGGGCTGCCGCCGCGGTCGCTGACGAAGTAGATCTGCCCGTTGGGCGCGAACACCGGCTCGGTGTCGATGGCCGAGCTGGAGGTGAGGCGGCGCACGTCGCCACCGCTGCGGCTCATCAGGTGCAGCTGCGAGCCGCCCTCGCGCGAGAGCGTCACCGCGAGCTGGCTGCCGTCGGGCGACCAGGCCGGGGCGCTGTTGCTGCCGCGGAAGTCGGCCACCTTGCGCCGCGCGCCGCTGGAGATGTCCTGCACCCAGACCACGGCCTTCTGCGTCTCGAAGCTGACGTAGGCCAGCTCGCGCCCGTTGGGCGACCAGGCCGGGGAGATGATGGGCTCGGGGCTGGCCAGCGCGATCTGCCCGCCCTCGCCGTCGGCGTCGGTGACGCGCAGCGTGTAGCGCCCGGCCGAGCGCGTGACGTAGGCAATGCGGGTGGAGAAGATGCCCTTCTCGCCGGTGAGCTTCTCGTAGATGGCGTCGGCCACGCGGTGCGCGGCCAGGCGCAGGTCGGCGCTGGGCACGGCGACGGCCTGGCCGCCCAGGTCCTCGCCCTTGACCACGTCCCACAGCTTGTGGCGCACGTCGAAGCGGCCGTCGGCCAGGCGGCTGACCGAGCCCACCGCCAGCGCGTCCACGTTCTTGCCCTTCCACTCGCTCATCACCGGCAGCGAGCCCTCGTCGAGCACGCCCGGCCCTTCGATGGCGCGGAACAGGCCGCTGCGCTCCAGGTCGGCGCGCACGATCTCGCTGATGGGCTGGCCGCCGAGCTTCTCGTCGCGGAAGCGGGCGATGGCGATGGGGATCTGCGTGGCGCCGACGCCGCTGATCTCGACGCGGAACTGCGCCAGCGCCGGGGCACCGGCGGCCGCGCCCAGCGCGGCCAGGACTGCACGCCGCCGCCAGCTAGGGCCGCGGAAAGCATCAGGTGTGGTCATGAATGGGGGCAGGCAGGCCAAAAGCCGACGATTCTAGGCAAGCGCCGCGCCCAGCCCCGGACGCCGGGCGCCAGCGCCCTGCAACGCGGCCGGCACTGCCGGAAGGCTTGCGAGCGCGGTGGGGCCGCCGGCATCGTCCATGCCCTCCGCTACACTGGCAGCCCGCGCGACTGGCGATAGGGGTTTCAATAGCAAGCCCCGAGGTGGAGGACCACCGTGGAGCGCGGGCGGTTTCAGGGCCTGGATTCCGGTGTCCGCGCAGCCGCTTCAAGCCGTTCGCCTGGGCAGCCCTTTTGTCCGCGCCGCACCGTGCCGGACGCCGGGACCTCCACACGCTTTGCTGAGGACTGCCATGTTCGACCGCACCCAATCCACCCTTGCCAACGTCGACCCCGAGCTGTTCGCCGCCGTCCAGGACGAGAACCGCCGCCAGGAAGAGCACATCGAGCTCATCGCCAGCGAGAACTACACCTCGCCGGCCGTGATGGAAGCCCAGGGCTCGCAGCTCACCAACAAGTACGCCGAGGGCTATCCCGGCAAGCGCTACTACGGCGGCTGCGAGCACGTGGACGTGGTGGAGCAGCTGGCCATCGACCGCCTCAAGCAGCTCTTCGGCGCCGAGTACGCCAACGTGCAGCCCAACTCCGGCTCGCAGGCCAACCAGGGCGTGTTCTTCGGGCTGCTGCAGCCCGGCGACACGATCATGGGCATGAGCCTGGCCGAGGGCGGCCACCTCACGCACGGCATGCAGCTCAACATGAGCGGCAAGTGGTTCAAGGTCGTGAGCTACGGTCTCAACGCCCAGGAAGACATCGACTACGACGCGATGGAGCGCCTGGCGCACGAGCACCGCCCCAAGCTGATCATCGCCGGCGCCTCGGCCTTCGCGCTGCGCATCGACTTCGAGCGCTTCGCCAAGGTGGCCAAGGCCGTGGGCGCGTACTTCATGGTGGACATGGCCCACTACGCCGGCCTGATTGCCGCGGGCGTGTATCCCAACCCCGTGCCGCATGCCGACGTGGTGACCTCCACCACGCACAAGAGCCTGCGCGGCCCGCGCGGCGGCATCATCCTGTGCAACGACGAGGCCATCGCCAAGAAGATCAACAGCGCGATCTTCCCCGGCATCCAGGGCGGCCCGCTGATGCACGTCATCGCCGGCAAGGCCGTGGCCTTCAAGGAGGCGCTGTCGCCCGAGTTCAAGGCCTACCAGGAGCAGGTGGTCAAGAATGCGCGCGTGCTGGCCGAGACGCTGACCGCGCGCGGCCTGCGCATCGTCAGCGGCCGCACCGAGAGCCACGTGATGCTGGTGGACCTGCGCCCCAAGAACCTCACCGGCAAGGAAGCCGAAGCGATCCTGGGCCAGGCCCACATCACCTGCAACAAGAACGGCATCCCCAACGACCCGCAAAAGCCCATGGTCACCAGCGGCATCCGCCTGGGCTCGCCGGCCATGACCACGCGCGGCTTCAAGGAAGAAGAGGCGCGCCTGACGGCCAACCTCATCGCCGACGTGCTGGACAACCCGCACGACGCCGCGACCATCGAGCGCGTGCGCGAGCAGGTCAAGGCGCTGACCAGCCGCTTCCCGGTCTACGGTTGATCGGTTGAGCGCGCAGCCGGCCGGCGTTTCCAAGGCGCCGGCCGGCCGCTTGCTCCTCTCTCTTTCGTCCCCACTGCCTTCCGATACCTCATGCGTTGCGTGTTCTGCAGCCACGGCGAGACGCAGGTCGTCGAGACCCGCGAGACCGAGGATGCGGTGCGCCGGCGCCGGCGCTGCCAGAAGTGCGACCGGCGCTTCACCACCTACGAGCGCGCCGAGATCCTGCTGCCCGCCGTCGTCAAGAAGGACGGCGCACGCGTGGAGTTCGATCGCGCCAAGCTGCGCGCCTCGATGCAGCTGGCGCTGCGCAAGCGCCCGGTGAGCACCGAGCAGGTCGAGGCCGCGCTGGTGCGCATCCAGGAGCAGCTGCTGCAGGACGGCCAGCGCGAGGTCGGCACCGCGCGGCTGGGCGAACTGGTCATGCGCGAGCTGCAGAAGCTCGACAAGGTGGCCTACGTGCGCTTCGCCTCGGTCTACCGCAGCTTCGAGGACGTGGACCAGTTCCGGCAGATCATCAAGGACATCTGAGCCGGCGCGGCGGCCTGCCGCCCGCGCCCTGACTGGTTCATTCCTCCCATGGCGCGCAATGCCGGCGCCGCCTACCATCCCGGGCATCCGTCCTTGCCCAAGACATGCCCGCCGCCCCTCGCCTCGGCCGCCCTGGCCGCAGTCGCAGTTGCCGTGCCCAGGGTCTGAGCCTCGTTGAAAGCCTCGTCGCGCTGGCCGTGCTGGCCATCGTTGCGGGCGCCGCCTTGCCCGCCTTCACCGCGCTGGCCGAGCAGCGCCACCTGCAGGGCGTGGCGGCGCAGTTCGAGGCCGACGTGCAGTTCGCGCGCGACAGCGCCGAGCTGCGCGCGCAGTCGGTGCGCCTCACGTTCTTCGACGGCGCCGACGGGCCGCGCTGCTGGCTGGTCCACACCGGCGAGCCCGAGGCCTGCCGCTGCGACGCCGTCACCGGCAGCGCCGCCTGCGACGCGCCGTCCGAGCTGCTGCGCGCCAGCGTGCTGCCCGGCACGGTGCCGCTGCGCCTGGCCCCCAATGCCGCGTCGGTGCGCTTCAGCGCGCCGCGCCACACCGTCTCGCCCGCCCTGACGCTGACCTTGAGCGCGCGCAGCGGCCGCAGCGTCAGCGAGGTGGTGAGCGTGGTGGGCCGGGTGCGCGGCTGCGCACCCGCGGGCGCCGTGCCGGGTTTCAGGAGCTGCTGAATGCGCGCGCACCGACCTCCTTCCCCGCGCCGCGCCGCGCTGCGCGGCCTGTCGCTGCTGGAGGTGCTGCTGGGGCTGTCCATCGGCCTGTTCGTGGCGGCCTCGGCCACGGTGCTGCTGCACCAATTGCTGGGCGAGAACCGCCGGCTGCTGCTGCAACTGCGCCTGGAGCGGCAGGTGCAGACCGTGGCTGACCTCGTGCTGCGCGACCTGCGCCGCGCCGGGCACTGGGCGCGGGCGGACGAGGGCATCAAGCGCCTGGGTCAGCTCCCGCCCGACAACCCCTATGCCCGCATCGACGACGCCCTGCCGGAGCGGCCCGGCGACACCCTGCGCTTCGCCTACGCCGATGCGGACAGCGCCGCGGCCGGGGTGCAGGCCAACGAGCAGGCGGGTTTCCGGCTGCGCGACGGCATCGTGGACATGCGCCTGGGCGGGCGCTGGCAGCCGCTGACCGATCCGGCCTCGATCACCGTCACCGCCTTCGAGCTCAGCTTGCACCAGCGCGCGCTGGACCTGGAGCGGCACTGCGACACGCCGCGTCCGCAGGGCCGCTGCCTGCCCGGCGAGACCTGCCCGCCGCGGCTGCTGCAGCGCCGCGTGGCGCTGCGCCTGGAAGCCCAGTCCGCGCAGGAGCCGGCGCTGCGGCATGCATTGCGCGGCGAGGTGGCGCTGCGCAACGAGGTGGTGGAGGGCGTGTGTCCGCTGTGAGGCAACGCGGCGCCGCCGCCCTGCTCACCGTGCTGCTGCTGTGCGGCCTGGCGCTGCTCGCCAGCCTGTACGCGCACCGCGCGCTGCTGGCCGAGCTGCGCGGCGCGGAGGTGCAGCGCCGCAGCGCGCAGGCGCTGGAGGCGGCGGAGTCGGGGCTGCAATGGGCGCTGGTGCAGCTCAACGCCGGCTCCCTGGATGACGCCTGCCGTCCCAGCAGCGAGGCCGCGGGCCGGCGCCTGCGCGATCGCCTCATCGAGTACGCCGACGATGGCCGCCTGGCACCCCGGCTGTCCGACACCGGCACGCCATGGAGCGCTGGCTGCACCCTGGACGCCGCCGGTGCCTGGAGCTGCCGCTGCGGCGGCGACGGCGCGCCCGCGTCCGCCGACGAGGCGCCCTCCTTCAGCGTCCAGGCCGAGGCCGGCGCCCGGACCGGTCTGCTGCGGCTGGTGTCGCGCGGCTGCGTGGGCTGCCAGGGCGGCGAGCGGGACGCGCGGGCGCAGGTGTCCACGCTGCTGGCCTTCGTGCCGGCGCTCACCGGGCTGCCGGCAGCGCCGCTGGTCGTGGCCGGCGCGCTGCGCCTGGACCCGCTGGCGCCGCGCCTGGCGGTGCGCGAGCGCGACCAGCGCGGCCTGCTGATCCACGCCGGCGGCGCGGTGCAGGCGCCGGCGCTGGTACTGCCGGACGGCGTCACCGCGGCGGAGTTGTCGAGCCTCACGGCCCAGGACGATCCGGCGCTCGCCCTGGTGCCGGGACGCTTCCTGCACGCCTTCCTGGGCCTGGACCCGGCGGACCTGGCCCGCGCCCCCGGCGTGCGCACGCTGCGCTGCGGCGGGGACTGTGCCGAGGCGCTGAGGACGGCCGTGGCTGGCGGCGCGCAGGCGCTGTGGATCGAGGGCGAGCTGGCGCTGCCCGCCGGCGTGGTGCTGGGCAGCGTGGACGCGCCCGTGTTGCTGGCCGTGCAGGGCCAGGCCCGGCTCGGCCCCGGCGTGGTGCTGCACGGCCTGCTGGCGGCGGGCGCCCTGCACTGGCAGGCGCGCTCCGGCGGCGATGTCATTCGCGGCGCGCTGCTGGTGGCCGGCGACTGCTGCGACGGCAGCGGCGCGCCCACGGTGGAGCGCGACACCGCGCTGCTGCGCCGCCTGGCGCGCCAGGCCGGTCGCTATGTCCGGGTGCCGGGCGGCTGGAGGGATTTCGATTGACCCATCCACGGCAGCACGCCATGCGCCCTTGCGAGCCACGCGACGCCGCTATCCCCTCTCCCGCGCACGGGAGAGGGGCGGGGGTGAGGCTGCGGGCGGATCGCCACGCCAGCCGCCATGCCCGAGGCGTCACCCTGTTCGAAACCCTGATCGCCTGCGTCGTCATGGGCGCCGGCCTGCTGGCACTGCTGCAGGCGCATCTGCAGCTGCATGGCCAGGCCGAGACGGCGCGGTTGCGCGCGCAGGCGCTGCAACTGGCGCAGCGCGAGCTCGAAGGCCTGCGCGCCGGCACCCGGCCGCTGCAGGACGCGGCCTCCGCCGAAGGCCCATTCACGCTGCAGCGCCGGGTGTCGGCACGAGAGGACGGGCTGCAGGCGGTGCGCCTCGATGTCGCCTGGAACGACCGCGCCGGCCAGGCGCAGGCGCTGTCGCTGCACGGCCTGGTGGCGAGCCTTGATGCCACCTTCTCCGGCGCGCTGGGCGTGGTGGAGCCCTCATTGACGCTGCGCCGGCCCTCGGTGCCGATCCCAACCGCAACGGCCAGCGCGCCGCGCTGAGCTTTTCACCTCGGCATCGGCGGGAGGGCATCGCGCGCTGGGCACAATCCCGGGGATGAGCACTGCCACCGATTTCTCCGCCTTCGACGAGCTGGCCATGGCGCAAGCGCTGCGCCTGGCGCATTCGGCCATCGGGCTGTCGGACCCGAACCCGCGCGTGGGCTGCGTCCTCGTCGGCGAGGGCTGGCAGGTCCAGGGCTTCACACAGGTGGCCGGCAAGGCCCATGCCGAGGTGATGGCGCTGCGCGCCGCCCAGGAGGCGGGCCATGACCCGCGCGGCGCCACCGCCTACGTCACGCTGGAGCCCTGCGCGCACCACGGCCGCACCCCGCCCTGCTGCGACGCGCTGGTCCAGGCCGGCCTGGCGCGCGTGGTGGTGGCCGTGGGCGACCCGAATCCGCTGGTGGCGGGCCAGGGCAGCGCGCGGCTGCGCGCCGCGGGCATCCGCGTCGATGAGGGGCTGATGGCGGCCGAGGCGCGCGAGTTGAACATCGGCTTCTTCTCGCGCCAGGTGCGCCAGCGTCCCTGGGTGCGCATGAAGATCGCCGCCTCGCTGGACGGGCGCACGGCGCTGAACAACGGCGTGAGCCAGTGGATCACCGGCGAGGCCGCGCGCGCCGACGGCCATGCCTGGCGCAAGCGCGCCGGGGCGGTGCTCACCGGCATCGGCACGCTGCTGGAGGACGATCCGCGCCTGGACGTGCGCGTGGTCGAGACCGCGAAGCAGCCGCTGCGCGTGGTGGTCGATTCGCGGCTGGAGACGCCGCCCACCGCCAAGCTGCTGGCCCCACCCGGCGCGGTGCTGGTCTACGGCGCCGTGCCCGATGCCCGGCGCGAGGCCGCGCTGCGCGCCACCGGGGCCGACGTCGCCTTCTTCCCCGAGAGCGGGCGCGGCAAGGTGGACCTGCAAGCCATGCTCACGGACCTGGCCGCGCGCGGCGTCAACGAGCTGCATGTCGAGGCCGGGCACAAGCTGAATGCCTCGCTGCTCAAGGCCGGGCTGGTGGATGAGCTGCTGGTGTACCTGGCGCCCAAGCTCATCGGCCTGGGCCGCGAGATGGCGGCCTTCGGCCCGCTGGAGACGCTGGCCGAGGCGCTGGAGTTCGAGTTCCGCGAGTTCGAGGCCGTGGGCCGCGACCTGCGCATCCTGGCCCGCCCGCCGCGGCGCGGCGATTTCTGAAGCACCCTACCCCGATCACTCACATGTTCACCGGCATCATCAGCGGCCTGGGCCGCATTACCGACGTGCAACCCCTGGGCCCGGACGGCAGCCACGGCAAGCGGCTGCGCATCGCCCCGCCCGCGGGCTACCTGGACGACGTGCAGCTGGGCGACAGCATCGCGCTCAACGGCGCGTGCATGACCGTCACCGGCTTCGACGCGGCCGCGCCCTGGTTCGACATCGACATCTCGGCCGAGAGCCTGCGCCTGACCGCCGGGCTGGACCGCCCCGGGCGCGTCAACCTGGAAAAAGCCTTGCGCGCCCACGACCGCCTGGGCGGCCACCTGGTCAGCGGCCACGTGGACGGCCTGGGCGAGGTGACGCATTTCGCGCCGGTGGGCGAGTCCTGGGAGCTGCGCATCCGCGCGCCCAAGGAGCTGGGCCGCTTCCTGGCCTACAAGGGCTCCATCACCGTCAACGGCGTGAGCCTGACCGTCAACCGCGTGCAGGACAGCGACGCCGGCTGCGAGTTCAGCATCAACCTCATCCCGCACACGATCCAGGAAACCACCCTGGGCGACCTGCAGCCGGGCAGCCGCGTGAACTTGGAGATCGATCTGATTGCGCGGTATGTGGAGAGGATGTTGGGGGCGGGAAAGTGAGTCGCTGAGCCAAGCCGCTGCATGATGGGCCGGTGCGCCGTTGGCCAGTCCCCCTGACAGGAATCTGCTCAAAATCTGCTCATTCGGAATGAAATCTGCTCAAAAATCTGCTCAACATTGAACGAATCTTGAGCAGATACATGAGCGGCACCACGCGCGACGACGTCTTGGAGGCGCTGCGGCGCTTGGCCCGTGCGGGGCAATTTGAAGCTTCCTCCACCGACCTCATTCACGCCACGCAAGGCAGCTCGGCCACCGTTCGCCGCCATCTGGAAGCGCTGTGGGCCAGCGGCGCGGTGGTACGCACCGGCCGGGCGCGTGCCACGCGCTACCGGCTCAAGGACACGAACGAGGCCACTGCGGTTTCGGCCACCGAGGCCCCAGCTCAGGCCGAATCCAGGCTGCTCCCGGTCTGGTCGCCGGCTGCGTTGGCGATGAGCAGCAGGCTGGCCATGCCCCTGGCCGCACGGAACCCTGTCACGTACCAGCGCCGGTTCGTCGACGACTACGTGCCCAACGAGAGTTGGCTCATGCCTCGCGAGCTTGCCGAAGCGCTGCATCGCTCGGGTCGCCTGCAGGGACAGCAGCCCGCCGGAACCTATGCGCGCAAGGTGCTAGAGCAACTGCTAATCGACCTTTCCTGGTCCTCGTCGCGCCTGGAAGGCAACCGCTACAGCCTGCTGGCGACCGAGGAACTGTTCAGGCGCGGCACCGCGGGCAGCGATGCGGACGCGGTGATGCTGCTCAATCACAAGACGGCCATCGAATTTCTGGTGGATGCCGTGCCGGTTCAGGGTTTATCCACCCCACTCGTGAGAAACCTGCACGCCGTACTGATGCAGGACCTGCTGGCCGATACCGACGACCTGGGCGCCATCCGCCAGAAGGTGGTCAATATCAGCGACACGGTTTACGTGCCGACCCAGGTGCCCGCCATGCTCGAAGAAATGCTGGAGAGCATCGTGGCCAAGGCAAGGCTTATCAAGAATCCGGTCGAAGCCGCCTTTTTCCTCTGGGTCAATCTGGCTTATTTGCAGCCCTTCGAGGACGGCAACAAGCGCACCAGCCGCCTGGCCGCGAACATTCCGCTGCTGCTCTACAACTGCGCGCCGCTGTCGTTCCTCGACGTGGACACCCAGGACTATGCGCGCGCGATGCTCGGTGTGTACGAGTTTCGTGACGTCGCGCTCGCCGTTGATTTATTTTCCTGGACCTACAGGCGCTCCATAAATAAGTATCTGGTTGTCATGGAATCCCTGGGCATGCCGGACCCGCTTCGGCTGCGTTACCGGGAAAGCCTGACCGACGCCATGGGCCTGATCGTCAGGGAGCGCAAATCCGCGCAGGCTGCTCTTGAGGAATTGAAGCTTACGGAGGACGAGGCGCCGGGATTCCGGGCGCTGCTGCTGGATGAATTGAAAAAGCTGGAGGTGTTCAATTGTGCGCGGTATCGGTTAACGATGTCGGCCACGCAGGGATGGATTGACGCCGGTCGGCCGCAATGAGCGCAATAAGTGATCTTCCAAAAATTGCCAAGAAGCAGACAGTCCCGAAACAGCGCGCACAGCAATCCCGTTGCCACTCTGACTTCAGTGACCTTTTAAAAATAGGACTTACGCAAAAGAAACTTCATAATGTTTTTGAGTTGGTTACTTGGTTGAGTAAAATAGGGGCTTCACTCATGCGCGAGGAACTCTGTGAAGCCAACTCGTCGTGATTACTGTCAGTTCATTTTATCCAGTCAGACCAATTACACACAAACCTATTTCGCAGATCACCATCCGCACTTCTCGCATGACGCCATCAACCGCTATTTGCAGGACGACAACGTAACCCCCGAGGAGCTGTGGAATAGCGTCAAAGACGTCATCGAATATGACGATGACGCTTGCTTGATTTTTGATGACAGCGTCCTGGACAAGAACCACGCCCACAAGATCGATTTGGTGCGTCTGCAGTACAGCGGCAACGCCCATCGACTGATCAAAGGCATTGGCGTGGTCAACTGTCTGTACGTCAATTTGAGGACAGGCCGCTATTGGGTCATCGACTGGCGTGTTTACGCACCCGACGAAGATTACAAAACCAAACTGGCCCATGCCAGGGAGATGTTCGATAACGCCATCCACGGCAAGAAGCTGCGCTTTCGCACCGTACTGATGGACTCTTGGTACGCCACCAAGGAGCTGATGAAGCACATCCACGCCTCAGACAAGCTCTTCTACTGCCCGCTCAAGAGCAACCGCAAGGTCGATGACAGTGGTGGCGAAGAGCCCTACAAGGCAGTGAGCGAATTGCAGTGGACGTCAAAGCAAGCCGCGCACGGAAAACTGGTCAAGGTGCATGGGTTCCCGGGAGACTTCAAGCTCAAACTGTTCCGGGTCGCGGTTGAAAAAAGCCGCACGGAATGGATTGTGACGAACGATTTTTCTCAAGATTCAACGAATGGCACGCGAGAAATGTGCGCCGTTCGCTGGAAAATCGAACAATATCATCGAGAAGTCAAGCAAACGCTGGGCATCGAGAAATGTCAGTGCCGATCGGCACGTGCCCAGAGGAATCATATTGGTTGTGCGATGCTGGTCTGGGTGTACTTGTCCGAGCTGGCCCGAGAGCTGAAGTAGAACATCTACAGCATCAAAAAGGAGATGCTATCGAGCTACATGAAGCAAGAGCTGAAAAACCCGTCGGTACGGATGGCACACGTCTGAAGTAGCGCCGAAAAGCAAAGCTTCGGCGCTAGCTGAAGGCGCCTTGCGTAAGTCCTAAAAAAAACTAAAGCTACCGTGACTTACCACCATGCTTGCCAAGTCGCTCAACGATTCCACGCATGCGCGAAATTAATCCTTGCAACAGGGCAGCCAAGACACTCCAATTCAATGGTGACGCCGCAGGCATTTCTGATGCAGCCGCACTGCGGCGCCGCATCTGGATTGCACTAAGCGGGCCATTATCCACGCACCCCGATATATTCCGGCATGCAGCCGATTCCGCACCAGACCCGTCACACTCCGACTTGTCTTCAATGATTTCCACTTCTTTATCAACAGGTATTAGCGAGCAGTCAGCATCCCCCAATGACAATAATTCTCTCCTATGACAGGCGTGACTAAACCACTGTTCCGCGTCGCCTCCTTCACCACTAAAGGCTTGAAATGAATATATTTTGTCAATCTCCTCCCCAAGCAATCGAGCCAATTGCACGCCCCAGTTTCTGGGCATGCGCACCGACTCCAATCGACTATCTCCCCCTTCCAGAACCCAAGCAATATAATGGAAAATAGGTCGACCAAACTTATCCAGACGAATTTCATCCTGGAATACGGTCGCCACATAATGATAACGGCCTGCCGCCGTTTTCAGCACGCCAGCGCGGATCTGCGTCTCCGCGCCTGCGGACATTCCCTCGAACGCCTTGGCGTGAAAATCATACCAACCATTCAATCCAACGCGCGACGGCCGAAGTATGAAGGCATAATCCCAGTTTTTGCCACGAGTTCGCTAAAGAACTTTATCCCACGAGACCCCTGAAAGCGATAGCGACATTGTTTTCTGCTGCATGATCAGGCTTGATTATTGAAATACGCTTTTCGAGCCATGGGCGAAGATAATTCAGCCTTCATTGCTGAAGCTGTGGCCGCGATGATGTCCCCCCGCTTGGATGCAGCCGCCTGTTTTTCCCGGAAGTGACTGGCGCCCTTGTTCAGCTCTTCTTTGATCGACATAGCCTTCAACAGCTTTGTGAACACCTGGTATTTTGGGGGCAGAAAATCGTCCAATGAATCCACCATGTCAACAATGGAAGACAGGGTGTCTAGAACTTTTGCGAACAAGCCTGAGCGACCATTTTCTTTCTTTCTGGCCTCTGCTACTGCATCAAGCAACATTGATTCAAGGGCAATAGGAGCCAGCAACTGGAAACCAATACACTTCGTGGCATCAAGCACCTTCGAGCCGTCAGCCTCTGCGGACGAAAGCAGCAGATATTGATGGCCGAACTGCTTGGAATCCAAAGCGTCCGCAACGCCTTTGATTTGATCTGCGGCCCCCATGGTGATTTCCTTGCCAATCATTTCAGCAGTCGTACCGGGAGACAGAACATCAGCCTTTGAGATGGCAAGGAGCCAGATTTGCGGAAAGTTCTCTCGTTGAGTCACCTTACTTGCTGCATCTTTCAGTCTTCTAATTTCGCTCTTGAATTGATCCAAAAGTGCGCGAACATACGAAAGGCCGTGCCGCCGATACTGCATTCCGTCAACGAGCAACAGGCCCACGTGACAACCAAGAAGCCCACTTAAAGCATTTTGGCGCGATGTTTTCTCGGCAGAATCTTTTGGCTGGCTCTCCCACCAAGCACCCGGATAATCTACCCATGTAATATGCAAACCCGGTTCAGAAAGACCGGCCAGCTTGAGATTGAATTTATACTCCGAGGATACACTGGTTCCATCCGGAAACTGTCCACACTCCATCTTATAATAACGACTCAAAAGTTGGTTACCGACGGCCACATCATCTGCCTCAAGTCGATAGCCATGCTTTTGCTCGAATGAATGCCGCTGCTGATTTCCAAAATAACTTACCAGAAAGGTCGTCTTTCCCGCTCCACTTTGGCCAAAAAGAGCCACACGAATATCTGTAGATTGAGCTTTCGTCATTTTGTTACCTGCTTTGGTTTTAGGATTTCTGTACTCAGCTGCCAAGATGGCGCCGCATATGTTGATTTACGAGCAATTCAATTTCTTCCGGCGCTTGATGCGCACTATTGCGGCTTCAACCGCGGCGCTGACCGTTCGCTCCAGCGGAAAAACGAGAAACACTCGTTGAAATCGCGCTGGATGATGCGCAGATTGACGTTGAATTCCTCGGCCAGCGCGCGCCTCCGGGTTCTGACCTTCGTTGAGACGACGCAGGATTTGCGTGAGCCGGTAAGGCAGCTTGTCGTTGTCCGCTGGGGAGGGCATGAATCAGGGCGGCGGTGGTTTGAAATGCCACAGTGCAAACCCCTGCCGTGGCCACGAATCCAGTGTAGGCAGATAGGGTGACAAGATGTGTCATGCGCGGCGCGAGGGCCGAATGCCACAGGCAACGCCGGGCGCAGCCGTGAAATATTCACGCCGGAAATTGCGGGCTGGTTCCTGCGGCGGTGACGTGCTTCACGCCGGCGGGTGCGCTTGCGATCCGCTTGGGGGCCGCCTGGATTCCCGCCTCCGCGGGAATGACGGGATGGAAAGCGAAACGCATCAGCCTCCGGGCAATGCCGGTCCGGCTTTCCTGCTGGCCCACCGCAAGGGCTTGCCCAGGGCCCAACCAGGGGGCCCGCCTACAATCGCGGGATGCCCATTTCACCCGTTCCCGAGCTGGTCGCCGAGCTGGCGGCCGGCCGCATGGTGATCCTCGTCGACGAGGAGGACCGCGAAAACGAAGGCGATCTCGTCATCGCGGCCGACCACGTCACGCCGGAAGCCATCAACTTCATGGCCAAGCACGCGCGCGGCCTGATCTGCCTCACGCTCACGCGCGAGCGCTGCGAGAAGCTGCAGCTGCCGCCCATGGCCGCGCGCAACGGCACCGTGCACGGCACCGCCTTCACCGTCTCCATCGAGGCCGCCACCGGCGTCACCACCGGCATCTCCGCCGCCGACCGCGCCCGCACCGTGCAGGTGGCGGTGGCGCGCGACGCGGTGCCGGCGGACCTGGTGCAGCCCGGCCACATCTTCCCGCTGCAGGCCCAGGACGGCGGCGTGCTCATGCGCGCCGGCCACACCGAGGCCGGTTGCGACCTCGCCGCCATGGCCGGCTGCTCGCCGGCGGCCGTGATCTGCGAGGTCATGAACGACGACGGCACCATGGCGCGGCTGCCCGACCTCGAAATCTTCGCCAGGGAGCATGGCCTCAAGATCGGCACCATCGCCGACCTGATCCAGTTCCGCAGCCACAACGAGACGCTGATCGAGCGCCTGGGCAAGCGCGAGCTGCAGACGGCCCAGGGCACCTTCGACTGCCACGCCTTCCGCGACCGCTCCGGCGGCCTGCACCTGGCGCTGACCAAGGGCAGCTGGAAGCCCGGCGACGAGGTGCTGGTGCGCGTGCACGAGCCGCTGTCGGTGCTGGACCTGCTCGACACCGGCACGAGCCGCCACTCCTGGCCGCTGCCTGCGGCGCTGGCGCGGCTGCAGGCCTCGGAGGCCGGCGCGGCGGTGCTGCTCAACTGCGGCGAGGACGCCGCGGCGCTGCTGCCGGGCCTGCTGCCGCCGGCGGGCACCACGGTGGCGCCGCGCACCGGCCAGATCGACCTGCGCACCTACGGCGTGGGCGCGCAGATCCTGCGCCACCTGGGCATCACGCGCATGCAGCTGCTGGGCAACCCGCGGCGCATGCCCAGCATGACCGGCTACGGCCTGGAGGTGACGGGCTTCGTCGCCGCCGCCAACGACAAGGACACTCAATAAATATGCTGGACGCGGATCAAGGCCAGCCGCTGGGGCTGGACGGCCAGGGGCTGAGCATCGGCATCGTGCGCGCGCGCTTCAACGACGCGATCACCTCCACCCTGGAAAAGGCCTGCATGGACGAGCTGCTGGCCCTGGGCGTGGCCGAGGAGGACATCCGCCTCGTCACCGTCCCGGGCGCGCTGGAAGTGCCGCTGGCGCTCAAGGCCATGGCCTCGGGCGACGACCACTTCGACGCCCTGGTGGCGCTGGGCTGCATCATCCGCGGCGAGACCTACCACTTCGAGCTGGTGTCCAACGAGAGCGGCGCGGGCGTGACCCGCGTGGCCCTGGACCACCAGATCCCCATTGCCAACGCCATCCTCACGGTCGAGAACGAGGATCAGGCCTGGGTTCGTGCCGAACCCAAGGGCCGCGACGCCGCCCGCGTGGCGGTGGAGATGGCCAATCTGCTGGACGAGTTGTTGTGAATCCCCCCCAGAAGAAAGCCGCCCCGGCGGCCAAGTCGGCGCGCCGCCGCGCGCGCGAGTACGCCCTGCAGGGCCTGTATGAATGGCTCATCGGCGGCGCCGACGCCGGCGCCATCGAGGCGCATGTGCGCGAGCAGGCCGACGCCGAGTTCGACAAGTGCGACCGCGCGCATTTCGACGCGCTGCTGCACGGCGGCATCAACGAGGCCGCCGACCTCGACGCGGTGCTGGCCCGCCATGTGGACCGCAAGACCACCGAGCTCTCGCCCGTGGAGCACGCGGTGCTGATGATCGGCGCCTACGAGCTCAAGCACTGCATGGACGTGCCCTACAAGGTCGCCATCAACGAGGCCGTGGAACTGGCCAAGAGCTTCGGCGGCACCGACGGGCACCGCTACGTCAACGGCGTGCTCGACAAGGCCGCCGCCGACCTGCGCCCCAAGGAAGTGGCCGCCGCGCGCGCCCGCAACGCGCGCTGACGCGCCCTTCCCTCACGCTTGACCATGAAGCTGGCGCGCCGGCTCGATCGCATCGAGCCTTTCTACGTCATGGAATGCGCCAAGGCCGCGGCGGAGATCGCGCGCGGCCCCCTGTGCGACCCGGCACAGGGCGGGCGGCCCATGCTCTATCTCAACATCGGCGAGCCGGACTTCACCGCGCCGCCGCCGGTGCTCGCCGCCGCCCAGGCCTGCCTGGACGCCGGCCGCACGCAGTACACGCCCGCGGCCGGGCTGCCCGAGCTGCGCGAGGCCATCTCGCGCTGGTACGGCGAGCGCTTCGGCCTGGACATCCCGGCGCGGCGCATCCTGGTCACGGCCGGGGCCTCGGCCGCGCTGCAGCTGCTGACGCAGGTGCTGTTCGAGCCCGGCGACGAGGTGCTGCTCTCCGACCCCGGTTACCCCTGCAACCGGCATTTCGTCAGCGCCGCCGGCGCCACGCCGCGCCTGCTGCCCACGACGCCGGAGCACCGCTTCCAGCTCGACGCCGCGGCGGTCGAGGCGGCCTGGACGCCAGCCACGCGCGGCGTGCTGCTGGCCTCGCCGTCGAACCCGACCGGCACCTCCATCGACCCCGAGGAGATGCAGCGCATCGTCGCGGCCGTGCGCGCGCGCGGCGGCGTGACGATCGTGGACGAGATCTACCTCGGCCTGAGCTTTGACGAGCGCTTCGGCGGCAGCGCGCTGCGCTGGGGCGAGGACGTCATCAGCGTCAACAGCTTCTCCAAGTACTTCAGCATGACGGGCTGGCGCCTGGGCTGGCTGGTGCTGCCGGAGGCGCTGGTGGCGCCGGTGGAGATGCTGGCGCAGCACCTGTTCATCTGCGCCTCGACGGTGGCGCAGCGCGCGGCGCTGGCCTGCTTCGAGCCCGAGTCCATCGCCGAGTACGAGGCGCGGCGTGCCGAGTTCCGGCGCCGGCGCGACTGGCTGGTGCCGGCACTGGAGGCCATCGGCTTCAAGGTGCCGGTGCTGCCCGACGGCGCCTTCTACGTTTGGGCCGACGCCTCGGCCTTCTGCGCCAGCAGTTGGGACTTCGCCTTCGAGCTGATGGAGAAGGCGCAGGTCTGCGTGACGCCGGGACGCGACTTCGGCCATGCCGGCACGGAACGCTTCGTGCGCTTCAGCTTCGCCAACGCCATGCCGCAGCTGCAGGAGGCCGTGCGGCGGCTGCAGCAGCTGCTGTCGCGTTGAAGGAGCTGCGCATGGACCAGTCAACGAGCCCGGGCGGGCCCGCGTTCAGCTTTGCGGTGCGCGTGTACTGGGAGGACACCGACGCCGGCGGCGTGGTGTTCTATGCCAACTATTTGAAATTCTTCGAGCGCGCGCGCACCGAGTGGCTGCGCCACCTGGGCTTCGAGCAGGAGCGGCTGCGCCACGAGCAGCGCATGCTGTTCGTGGTGACGCGCACCGAGCTGCAGTACCGCGCCCCGGCCCGGCTCGATGACCAGCTGCGGGTCACGGTGCGGCCCGAGCCGGCCGGACGCGCCAGCCTGGTGGTGCACCAGCAGGCCTGGCGCGGCGCGACGCTGCTGGCTGAGGGCAGCATCCGCATCGGCTGTGTCGATGCCGACAGCTTCCGCCCGCGGCGCATGCCCGACGAACTGATCAACACCCTTTCCCAAGCCGGATGAACCAGGACCTCTCCATCGTCAGCCTCGTGCTGCACGCCAGCCCCATCGTTCAGCTCGTCATCGCGGGCCTGATGTTCATGTCGCTGGCGAGCTGGACGGTGATCTTCGCCAAGCTCTTCGGGCTCAAGCGCGTGCGCGGGCGCAACGACCATTTCGAGCGCGAGTTCTGGTCCGGCCGCAGCCTGCAGGAGCTGCACGAGGCCGCCGCCACCAAGGCCGAGACCGCGCCCATGGAGCGCATCTTCGCCAGCGGCATGCGCGAGTTCCTGAAGCTGCGCGAGCGCCGCCTGGACGCCGGTGCCCAGCTCGACGGCGCACGCCGTGCCATGCGCGCGAGCTTCCAACGGGAGCTGGACGTGATCGAGAGCCACCTGAGCTTCCTGGCGACGGTGGGCTCGATCAGCCCGTACGTGGGCCTGTTCGGCACGGTGTGGGGGATCATGCATGCCTTCGTCGGCCTGTCGAACCTGACGCAGGTGACGCTGGCCACCGTGGCGCCGGGCATCGCCGAGGCGCTGGTGGCCACGGCCATCGGCCTGTTCGCCGCCATTCCGGCGGTGATGGCTTACAACCGCTTCGCGCGCGACATCGACCGCCTCGCCATCCAGCTGGAGACCTTCATCGAGGAGTTCTCCAACATCCTGCAGCGCAACGTGGGCGCGCCCGCCACGGTCACGCCGGTGACGGCGGCGCAGGGGCGCTGAGATGCCTGGAGTCGCCGCACGGGGCGGCAGCCGCCGCCGCCGCACCATGAACGAGATCAACATGGTCCCGTTCATCGACGTGATGCTGGTGCTGCTGATCATCTTCATGGTCAGCGCGCCGCTGATCACCACTGGCAGCGTGGACCTGCCCAGCGTGGGCAAGTCCAGCCAGCGCCCGGACAAGGTGATCGAGGTCATCGTCGGCAAGGACGAGAAGCTGAAGCTCAAGGTCAACGGCGACACCGAGGAGCGGTCGCTGGCGCTGGGGGATCTGCGCGAGCGCGTGCTGGAGGCCCAGGGCGGCGACGCCAACGTGCCGGTGGTGATCTCGGCCGACCGCCAGGTGAAGTACGAGAGCGTGGTGCAGGTGATGGACCGCCTGCAGCGCGCGGGCGTGCAGCGCGTGGGGCTGTCGGTCAAGCAGGGCGGCTGATGGCGCGACCGGTTCCTCCCGCTCCCGCGCCCCGAGGGCCCGCCGCGGCCGGCTCCGAGAACCTGCGTCCGCCCAGCGCGGACCGGCTCGGCCGCGGCGCGGCCATCGCCGCCGCGGTGCACGTGGGCCTCATTGCCGCACTGGCGCTGGGCGTGAGCTGGCATGCCCAGGAGCCCACGCCGGTGAGCGCCGAGCTGTGGTCCTCCGTGCCGCAGGTAGCGGCGCCGCCGGCCGCGGGCGAGCCCACGCCGGCACCGCCTCCCCCGCCCCCCGCACCGGCTCCCACGCCCGCGCCGCCGCCGCCGCCTCCCCCGGCGCCGAGGCCGGCACCACCGCCCCCGCCGCCGCCCAAGGCCGCGGCGGCGCCCTCGCCGCGCGATGCCCAGATCGCCCTGGAGCGCGAACGCCGCGAGCGTGAGCGTGAACGCCAGGAAGAGCTCGAAGCCAAGGCCCGCGCCGAGAAGCTGGCCAAGGAAAAGGCCGACAAGCTCGCCAAGGAGAAGGCCGAGAAGGTGGAGCAGGAGCGCCAGGCCAGGCTCAAGGAGCAGCGCGAAGCCGAGAAGCGCGAGGCGCGCGCCAAGGCCGAGGCCGAGGAGAAGCGCGCCAAGGTGGCCGAGGCGGAAAAGCGCGCCAAGGCGGAAGAAGCCGAGAAGCGGGCCAAGGCCGCCAAGGCCGAGGAGGCGGAGAAGCGCGCCAAGGCCGAAGCCAAGGCCAAGGCGGAAGCCGACGAGAAGCGCGCCCGCGCCGCCGAGGACAAGCGCCAGCAGGAAGTGGCGGCCAAGCTGCGCGAGCAGCAGCTCGCCCGCATGATGGGCCAGGTCGGCGGCTCGGCCGGCAGCCCCGGCGGCCAAGGCGCGCCGGGCTCCAGCGGCAAGGCCGACCGCGACAGTGGTCCTTCCGCCGCCTACGCCGGCCGCATCGTGGCCCGGGTCAAGCCCAACATCGTCTTCGGCGACGAGGTCAGCGGCAACCCGAAGGCGGAAGTGGAAGTCCGCACCGCGCCGGACGGCACCATCATCGGTCGCCGCCTGGTGCGCAGCAGCGGCATCCCGGAGTGGGACCAGGCCGTGCTGCGCGCCGTGGACCGCACCGGCGTGCTGCCGCGCGACACCGATGGCCGCGTGCCCTCGGCCATCGTCATCGGCTTCCGCCCGAACGACTGAGCCCGCCGGCCCGGCGCCGCGCCCTCACCGGGGCCCGGGCCGGGCGCGCTCTACACCCAGGAGCCCGGCGCCGCCAGGGCACCACCGCGCGCCGGTAGGGGCATTGGCGCCAAACTGACAGCTTTTTCCGACCCGCCCGGGCCCGATTCGCGTGCAATCGGTGAAATTGCTATTCCTGTAAACACGGTAGAACACGAAATCCACAAGTCGGCAAAAATGGATACATGACTGCCACGCGCCCCGTCTCCGATCATCCGGCTCCCGTGGAAAGCGCCGCCGACCACTGCACCACGCTGGAGGTGGCCCGATGGCTGGGCATGGCGGTGCGCTCGGTGCAGCTGATGGTGGACCGCGGCGAGCTGCAGGCCTGGAAGACGCCGGGCGGCCATCGCCGCATTTCGCGCAGCTCGGTCGAGCGCTGGCTCGCTTCCCATCACAGCGGCGCGGTGCAGCCCGCGCAGCCGGCCCCCTCCGCCAGCCGCACGGTGCTGCTGATCGAGGATTCGGCGCACTTCCAGCATCTGGTGTCACTGCTGGTGCGCGAGCAGTTCCCGGACGTGGAGCTGCATGTGGCCGACGACGGCATCGCGGGCCTGGCCATGGCGGGCGAGCTGCAGCCGGCGGTGCTGATCGTGGACATCCTGCTGCCGGGCATCGACGGCGCGACGCTCATCACCAGCCTGCGCACGCACCCGCAGTTCGCACGCAGCCAGCTCATCGTGCTGACCGCCCTGGACGACGCCCAGCGCGCTCCCTACACCTTTGCCCTGGCGGGCGTGCCGGTGGTGCACAAGCCCCGCCTGGTGGCCGAGTTGCCGGCGCTGCTGAGCGAGCGCTTGGCCCGCGCGACGACCACCGCCCCGGCGCCCCTGGCCCGCTGAAGCGCCGTCGCGGCAATCGCCGCGGAAAGTGCAAATCCAGCACTTTGCTTGTCACACAACGAGTTACATTTCTACCGCCCTGGTCAGGACGGCCACGCAAGCCGGCAATTTGTCACGGCGGCCATCAACACCCTGGCCCCAAAAAGCCGAACACTTCGCGGTGTCAGAAATCCGCTGCGCCGTGGCGTCCGCGCCATGGCCACCGGCCAGCCGCGCTTGAGCCCACCGGCACCGTAGCGCCCTCTTCGGAGCTCGGTGCCGCCCGGCATCCGCGCGACTGGCCGAGGCGCCGCCGTCACCGAGGACCGCGGCGCGTCTTCCGTTTCCCGAAAGTTATTCCCCCATGCGCAACACGGGTCCCGTGACCGGCCGTGAGTACGTGCTGGAGGACGGCATGACGCTGGTCTCCACCACCGATCTCAAGAGCCGGATCACCTACTGCAACCCCGCTTTCATCCAGGCCAGCGGCTATGCACGCGAGGAACTGCTGGGCCAGCCGCACAACATGATCCGCCACCCGGACATGCCGCCAGAGGCCTTCCGCGACCTGTGGGCCACGCTGGAGGAAGGCCTGCCCTGGTCGGGCATGGTCAAGAACCGGCGCAAGAACGGCGACCACTACTGGGTGCAGGCCAACGTGACGCCGGTGAGCGAAGACGGCCGCACCGTGGGCTACATGTCGGTGCGCGTGAAGCCCGCGCGCGAGCTGGTCGAGCAGGCCGAGGCGCTGTACGCGCGCATGCGCGAGCAGCCGCAGCGCTACGCGCTGCACCACGGTGCCGTGCACAAGCGCACCCTGGTGGGCCGGCTGCGCACGCGGCTGCAGTTCGGTCTGGGCGGGCGCGTCGCGACCCTGAGCCTGGCCAGCACGCTGGCCAGCACCGGTCTGGCCGCCAGCGGGGTGCACTGGACGCTGGCGCTGGGCGCGGCACTGGGCCTGGGCGGCGGCACGGCGCTGTGGCTGCGGCGCATGGCCGTGGCGCCGCTGCGCGACGCGGTCGCCACGGCCAACCGCCTGGCCGCGGGCCAGCTCGGCGGCGCGCCGACCCAGGGCGGCGACGACGACGTCAGCCGCCTCATGCGCGCGCTGGCGCAGCTCGACGTCAACCTCCAGGCCATCGTCGGCGACGTGCGGCGCGAGGTGGACGGCATCCGCATCGCCTCGCGCGAGATCTCCGCGGGCAACGGCGACCTGGGCGCGCGCACCGAGATGCAGGCTGGCAGCCTGCAGCAGACCGTGTCCTCGGTGGAGCAGATTGCCGGCACGCTGCGCCACAGCGCCGAGCATGCCGAGGCCGCGCGCGGCCTGGCGCAGCAGGCCAGCGAGGCGGCGCGCCAGGGCGGGCAGTCGATGCAGGAGATGGTGCAGCGCATGGGCGAGATCCGCGAAGCCTCGCTGCGCATCGGCGAGATCATCCAGGTCATCGACAGCATCTCGTTCCAGACCAACATCCTGGCGCTCAACGCCGCGGTGGAGGCGGCCCGCGCCGGCGAGGCCGGCCGCGGCTTCGCCGTGGTGGCCGGCGAGGTGCGCGCGCTGGCGCAGAAGACCTCGGGCGCGGCGCGCGAGATCAAGACCCTCATCGGCGCCGCCACCGAGCGCGTGGAGGCCGGCAACGCCCTGGCCGAGAGCACCGGGCGCACCGTGCGCCAGAGCGCGCAGGCCGTGGAGCGGGTGTTCGACCTGATCGCCAACATGAGCCGCGCGGCGCAGGAACAGGCCGACGGCGTGGCGCAGGTCAACCGCGCCGTGACCCAGCTCGACAGCGTGACGCAGCAGAACGCCGCGATGGTGGAGCAGCTCTCGGCCGCGGCCTATTCGCTGGCCCGCCAAGCCGAGATCGTGGCGGACTCGGTGCGCATCTTCCGCACCGGCCACCACGACGACATCGCCCCGGCGCAGCTGCAGGGCCTGGACCGGCCCACGGCAGCGTCGACAGCGCCGTCCACCGACACGGCCTAAGCCGCGGCGCGGCTTCAGCCGCCGCCGCGCTGCGTGTAGAGGTCGAAGCGGCGCATGAAGCGCACGCGCGCCGGCTCGTCCACGCCCTCGAAGGCAAAGCGCAGCCGCAGCCGCGGCAGGCTCAGCAGCGCGATGCGCCGCGGCGCCAGCGCTTCCCAGCGCAGGCGCAAGCGGCCGGCGTCGAGGGACACATCGGCCCCGTCGGCACGCAACTCGACCGCATGCGGCTGCGCCGCGCCGGGCAGCCAGTGGCCCAGCTCGGCCACGGTGCAACCCATCTCCCGCTCGAACTCGGCGGGACAGCCGTCCTGCAGCAGCAAGCGCTCAGCCTCCGGCGATGGGCGGCCAGATGGCCAGCACGTCGCCCTCGACCAGCGCCCGCGTGGCCCGCTGCTCGGCCGGCACGAAGCTGCCGTTGACCAGCACCAGGTGCACCAGCTTCATCGGCAGGCCGTAGGGCTCCACCGCCTGCGCGATGGTGCAGCCCTCGGGCAAATCGAGCTGCACCGCGTTGCCGCGGCGCGCCTCGGGCGGCAGGTACTCGGTGAGGCTGGCGTAGAGCTTGAAAGTGATGCGCATGGCTCGCAACGGTACTGCGGCGGGGTCCGGGCTTCAGCGCGGGGCCAGCTTGCCCAGGCCGCGCGCCTCCTGCGCCTGGGCGCAGGCCAGGTAGGCCGGCATGAGCTGCGTCGGGTCTTCGAGCAGGCGCTGCTTCCACTCGGGTGTCAGGCGGATCTGCCCCTCGACCAGGCCGCGCATCACGCCGACGTGGTCGGTCCAGCCCACGCTGTTGCAGCCCACCAGCAGCTCGCCGTCGAACTGCAGGCTCAGCGCCTTGCCGGCCTCCTGGTCCACGAGCTCGGCGCGCTCGCCGCCGGGCACGCCCTGCCAGTTGCCGAAGCTGGTGGAGATCAGGCCCAGCGTGTCGAGCACGTTGATCTGCGTGACCCCGCCCAGCACCGCGCGCTGGCCCACCATGTTGAGCGCCGCCACGCGCGCCTGCTCGGCCGCGTTGGGCTGGATGGCGCTGACGATGGTGCGGCCGCTGACGCGGTCGAAGGCCTCGGCGCAGTCGCCCGCGGCGTAGACGCCGCTCACGCTGGTCTGCAGGTGCTCGTCGGTGAGCACGCCCTGCAGGCAGCGCACGCCGCTGCCCCACAGGAAGCCGATGTTCGGGCGCACGCCGGTGGCGCTGATGACCAGGTCGGCCTCCAGCACCTCGCCGCTGGACAGTTTCACGCGCAACGCATTGCCCACGGGCTGGATCGCCTCCACGCGCGCGCCGGTGTGCACGTCGATGCCCTTGGACTGCACCCACTGCCGGATCATGCCCCCGGCGGTGGGGCCCATCATGCGCGGCACCATGCGGTCGCCGGTCTCCACCACGCTGAGCTTCACGCCGCGCAGGGCCAGCGCCTCCATGATGATGCAGCCGATGAAGCCGGCGCCAACCTGCACCACGCGCGCGCCGGGCTGGGCCCGCGCGGCGATGGCGCGCGCATCGTCCAGCGTCCAGCAGGTGTGCACGCCGGGGCTGTCGATGCCGGGAATGGGCGGCTGCACCGGGCTGGAGCCGGTGGCGATGAGCAGCCGGTCGTACGCCATGTCCGTGCCGTCGTCGAAGGCCACGCGGCGGGCCTGGGTGTCGATGGCCTTGGCGCGCACGCCGCGCTTGAGGTGGATGCGCAGCCGCTCGTAGTGGTCCGGGCTGTGGCGCAGGTGCGTGCCGGGCTCGCCGATGCGGCCCACCAGCAGGTAGGGAATCGCCATGCGCGAGTACGGCGGCTCGGCCTCGTCGCCCACGATGAAGATGTTGTCTTGCGGCGCGTGCTTGCGGATGGTCTCGGCCGCGATGACGCCGGCCGGGCCGGCGCCGAGGATGAGGTGAGTCAACATGGACAGCTCCAATAAAGAAGGCGGCCCAGGACCGCCTTCATGCCGTTCTTGTGTGCGGCGTGCGCGCCCTTACAGGCCCAGACGCTCCCGGGTCTCGGGCTTGAGGCGGCCCTCGGTGTCCCAGCCCCGGATCTCGTAGTACTTGGGCAGCATCTCGGGCAGCTTGTTGACCAGGCCCTTGGCCGGGCCGGTCTTGGCGGGCTCGTTGAGCAGCCGCGGCGGCAGCGTGTCGTCCTTGGCGGTGAAGCCGGCGCGGTTGTTGAAGTCGCGCTCCATGTTCCAGATGCGCTCGCCGATCTCGTTCATCTTCTCCAGCGTGAACTCCGGGCCGCAGGCGGCGGCGACCTGCGGCTGCACGTCGGCCAGCGTCCAGGCGAAGCTGGTGAAGATGCAGATGCCCGCGGCGTCGAAGGCGGCGGTGGCGTCCTGGAAGGCCTTGACCAGCTCGGGCTTGCCCTCGGCGGTGAGCGGATCGGTCTTGACCGGGATGCCCAGCACCTCGGAAGCCACGGTGTACGAGCGCAGGTGGCACGCGCCGCGGTTGCTGGTGGCGTAGGTCAGGCCCATGCCCTGGATGCCGCGGCTGTCATAGGCCGGAAACTCCTGGCCCTTGACGCTCATGCTCAGCTCGGGGTGGCCGTACTTGGCGGTCAGGCGCGCCGAGCCCAGGCCGATCTCCTTGCCGAAGCCGATGCCCTTGGCCGTCATCTCGGCCAGCTCGCACAGCGCCTGGGCCGAGCCGAAGGGCGCCGCGGTGCCGATCTGCTCGGCGGTGAGCACGCCCATCTCGTAGAGCTCCATCACCGCGCCGATGGTGGCGCCGAAGCTGATGGGGTCCATGCCCTGCTCGTTGCACAGCAGGTTGGCGTACTGCAGCGCCTCCAGGTCGTTGACGCCGTTGGCCGCGCCCAGCGCCCAGGCCGCCTCGTACTCCAGGCCGCCGGAGGCGCCCCAGTACTGCGGCTTGTTCTGCACCGAGAAGTGCGTCTCGTCGATCTTGGAGATGCGGCCGCAGGCGATGGTGCAGCCGAAGCAGGCCTGGTTCGTCACCAGGTGCTTCTTGCCGTCGGTGGCGCGCGGGGCGGCCATGGCCTCGGCCGAGATGTCCTTGGCGCCGTCGAACTGCACGTCGCGGTGGTTGCGCGTGGGCAGCGCGCCGATCTCGTTGATGACGTTCATCAGCACCTGCGTGCCGTAGGTGGGCAGGCCCTGCCCCGTCACCGCGTTGTCGGCCAGCACCTTTTTCTTCTCGAAGGTGACCTTCATGAACTCCTTGGGGTCGGCCACGTTGGCCACGCCCTTGGTGCCGCGCACGGCCACGGCCTTGAGGTTCTTGCTGCCCATCACGGCGCCCACGCCCGAGCGGCCGGCGGCGCGGTGCAGGTCGTTGACGATGGCGGAGTACAGCACGCCGTTCTCGCCGGCCAGGCCGATGGTGCTGATGCGCAGCAGCGGGTCCTGGTGCAGCTTCTTGAGCGTCTCCTCGGTCTCCCAGACGCTGTGGCCCCACAGGTGGCTGGCGTCGCGCAGCTCGGCCAGGTCGTTCTCGATGTAGAGGTACACGGGCTTCGAGGAGGCGCCCTCGAAGATCACCATGTCCCAGCCCGCGAACTTCAGCTCCGAGCCCCAGTAGCCGCCGGAGTTGGAGCAGGCGATGGTGCCGGTCAGCGGCCCCTTGGTGACGACGGTGTAGCGCCCGCCGGTGGAGGCCATGGTGCCGGTGAGCGGCCCGGTGGCCCAGATGATCTTGTTGCCGGCCGACAGCGGATCGACCTTGGCATCGACTTCCTCGACGAAGTACTTGGTGGCCAGGCCGCGCGAGCCGAGGTAGTCGCGCGCCCATTCCATGTTCAGCGGCTCGGACTTGACGGTGCCGTCCGTGAGGTTGACGCGAAGGATTTTTCCTGCCCAGGACATGTGCTGCTCCTAACTTGTTATGCCGCGGTGGCCTGGTTGCCGAGCTTCTCGGCCCACACGGCCATCTTTCCCAGGCCGGTCCAGTTGGCGTCCACGTAGGTGATGGCGCCCGTGGGGCAGGCGGTGGCGCAGGCGGGGTCGCCGCCGCAGAGGTCGCACTTCTGGACCTTGCCCGTCTCCTGCACGTAGTTGATCGTGCCGAAGGGACAGCTGATGGTGCAGACCTTGCAGCCCACGCAGGTGGTCTCGTTGACGACCTTGGCGCCGGTGAGCGCGTTGATGGTGATGGCCTCCACCGGGCAGGCGTGCAGGCACCAGGCCTCGTCGCACTGCGTGCAGGTGTAGGGCACCTTGCGGCCCGTGTGATGGAAGTCGAACACCTTGATGCGCGACTTGGCCGGCGCGAAGGTGGCGTAGTTCTCGAAGCTGCACGCCATCTCGCACTGGAGACAGCCGGTGCACTTGTCCGGATTGATGTGAAGCGACTTCTGCATGAGCTTTTCCTTCCGATTCGGTACCCCGCCGCGGCTGTGGCGCCGCACGGCGACGGGTCCTATGCACTGGCCTGCCTATCTGACGGGCGAAAAACACCCGTTGCGACCCTGGGCGCCCAACCCTGCGCGGCGCCCGGCGGACACGATCAGTCCGCCTCCCTATGCACTTGCATACCTATGTTGAGGGCGCAAGAGGCCCCCGCCTACATGGGTGAAACCCCAGACGGCGCGGGCCTATTGCTCCAGATTGCTACACCGGGCGCCAGGCGACGTTGTGACGCTCGAACATCGCCGCGAGCTGCCCGTTGCCGGCGAGCTGGTTGAGCGCGCCCTGCAGCGCATGCGCGAGCTCGGTGGCGTCCTTCTTGACGGCCATGCCCACGGCCCAGCCCTCGCGCGGCGCGCGCGGGCTGGGCAGCGGCTCGATGGCGAAGCGCTCGTCGCCGCGCAGCACCGTCTGCAGCTCGGACAGCAGCCCGGCCGCCACCGGCACCTCGCCACGCTTGAGCAGCTGCGCCGCCTCCACGCCGTCCTTGAGATGGGTCACGAGCTGCTCGCGGTAGGCGCCGCCGTCGGCGCCGATGAGCAGCCAGCCCGCCAGCGACAGCCCCGGCACCGCCACGCGCGCCTTGCCCAGCTGCGACAGGCTCTCCAGCGCGGGCAGCGCGTCCAGCCGCCGCGCCACGGCCACGCGCTCGCGCCAGTACGGGCCGAAGATGCTGACCTGCGGGTTGTCCTGCATCAGCGGCCGGTCCACCGGCACGTGCAGCAGCACGTCGGCCGGGCCGAAGCCCAGGTAATGGCCCTTCCAGACCATGTTGCGCAGGTCGTCGTTCATGGCCTCGCCGGCCGGGAACGGCAGCATCGACAGCTTCACGCCCAACGCCTGCGCCAGCGCCTGCGCCAGCTCCACGTCGATGCCGCGGCCCTCGTCGTGGAAGGGCGGCATCTCCTTGTACAGCGCCACGCTCAGCGAGCCGCGCTCCTTGATCTTGTCCAGCGGCGTGGCCGACAGCGGCAGGCCCAGCGCCATGGCGGCGCCGCCCGCCAGGCCGCGCAGCAGCGTGCGCCGGCCCAGGGAGTGCGAGCGGCCCATGCTCACAGCGGCTTCTCGCGACGGGTTTCCAGGTAGGCCTTGATCGACCAGATCGCCTCCTGGTTCAGCGTGCCCTCGAAGGGCGGCATGTACACCGCGCCGTTGCGCGTGCGGCCCTTGCGCACCGTGTTGACGAAGTAGTCGTCCACGTCCTTGGTGCAGGCCGACTTCTTGGCCTCGACCTTCTGCGAGGCGCACTCGTTGTCGAGCTTGCGCAGGTCCGGCGCGATGCCGCCGGAGACGGCCTCCAGGCCATGGCAGCGGGCGCAGTTCTGGTTGTAGGCCGAGGAGCCGATCTTCACGGCCGCGTCGTTGCCGCGGAACGGGTTCTGGTCGCGCCAGTCCTCGCCCAGCTTGGGCAGCGAGCTCGTGTCCACCGCCTGCGGCGTGACGTCGCCATGGGCCATGGCGGCCCCGGCCACCAGCACGCCGGCCAGCAGTGCCATCAGGCGCGAGGGGAAACGGGTGTCGGAACGCTTGCGCATGGTTGTCTCCTTCGGTTGTGACATGGAACGGGGCGCCTTTCTGCAAGGCCCATGCCACAAGCGCCGGGGCGTGACTTTGTGGTTTCGCAATCGCTTCAGCTTCGGGTAAGCCGGGTGGACATTGCACAGCGATTGCTACAGCATTGCGCCCGCGTTCGAGCGCCTGCTCAAGAATGAAACAACGCTGCAGCCACCTGTCACAGGGAGCAGGCAGCACAGCCCCATGAACGGACGTGCCGCCCAGGCGCGCCACCGGAGACAGAGCACCCATGTCGATTCACCGCAGCAGCATCGCGGCCCCGCACGAGGGGCCCGCGGCCCATGTCGACCTGATCCGCCAGTCGCACGAGCGCTGCACCGCGCTGGGACTCACGCGCATCGAGCGACCGGACTACGAGCCGCTCATGCGCAGCGACCTGAACGACGCGCGCGAGCGCAACCGCAGGTTGCACACGCATGCGGCGCCGGTGATGGAGCTGCTGCTGGAGCAGATCGCGGGCACGCAAAGCATGATCGTGCTGACCGATGCGCACGGCACGATCCTGCACACCGTGGGCGACGAGGACTTCGTCCACCGTGCCGGCAAGGTGGCGCTGTCGCCGGGCGTGAACTGGGCCGAGCACTCCAAGGGCACCAACGCCATCGGCACCGCGCTGTTCGCCGAGCGGCCCACCCTCGTGCATGCCGACGAGCACTTCATGCACGCCAACCAGTTCCTCACCTGCTCGGCCTCGCCCATCTTCGACCCGCGCGGCAACATGCTGGGCGTGCTCGACGTCAGCGCCGACCAGCGCACCTACCACCAGCACACCATGGGGCTGGTGCGCATGTCGGCGCGCATGATCGAGAACCACTGGCTCAACGACCACTGCGCCAACCGGTTGCGGCTGCACTTTCACAGCCGCCCCGAGTTCATCGGCACGCTGCTCGAAGGCATCGTGGTGATCGGCGCCGACGGCAAGCTGCTGGGCGCCAACCGCAGCGCGCTGGACCAGCTTGGCCTCAGCGGCGTGGCGCTGCGCAACCAGACGCTGACCTCGCTGTTCGGCACCACCGTGGCCGCCGTGGTGGACCACTTCCGCAGCCCGCTGGCGCTGCCCATGAAGCTCACGCTGCCCGATGGGCGCCAGTTCCTGGCCAGCGCCCGCATGGACTGGGCCACCCTCGCCTTCGCCGCCGTGCCCGCCGGCTCGCCGGCGATCGAGACCACCGTGCCGGCGCAGCCCGCCGCCGCAACACTGGTCGACGCCACCGGCCCGGCCGAGCCTGCGGCGTCCCCCATACAGCCGCCCACGGCGTTGCCCACGGGGCTGTCCTACCTGCAGACCGGCGATGCGCAGATCGAGGCCGTGGTGCAGAAGGCGCGGCGCATCATCAACCGCGACATCCCGCTGCTTATCCTGGGCGAGACGGGCACCGGCAAGGAGCTGCTGGCGCACGCGGTGCACCAGGAATCCAACCGCGCCAAGCAGCCCTTCGTGGCCGTCAACTGCGCCAGCATCCCCGAGTCGCTGATCGAGGCCGAGCTCTTCGGCTACGAGGAAGGCGCCTTCACCGGCGCGCGCCGCAAGGGCGCCAGCGGGCGCATCGTGCAGGCCAACGGCGGCACGCTGTTCCTTGACGAGATCGGCGACATGCCGCTGCCGCTGCAGGCGCGGCTGCTGCGCGTGCTGCAGGAGCGCTGCGTCACGCCGCTGGGCAGCGGCAAGGCGATCGCGGTGGACATCGCCGTCATCGGCGCCACGCACCGCAACCTGCGCGAGATGATCCAGCGCGGCGAGTTCCGCGAGGACCTCTACTACCGCCTCAACGGCCTGGTGCTGCGCCTGCCGCCGCTGCGCGAGCGCAGCGACCTGGCGCTGGTGGCGCAGCGCATCCTGGCCAACGAGTGCCCGCAGGGCGCGCCGCGCATCAGCGCCGAGGTGATGGCGCTGTTCCAGCGCTGCGACTGGCCGGGCAACATCCGCCAGCTCGCCAACGTGCTGCGCACCGCCGCCGTCATGGCCGCCGGCGAGCCGCAGATCACGCAGGCGCATCTCTCGGACGACTTCCTCGAAGACGTGCGCCGCCTGGCGCAGCAGCAGCAGGCCGCGGCGCCGCAGCCCCTGGCGGCCCAGCCGGCCGCGCTGCCCATGGACGCGGCCATGGGCCTGCCGCCAGCTTTGCCCTTCGCGGCAGCGCCGGCCGGCACGGCGCCCTATGGCGGCGCCGCTGCCTTCGCCCCGCTCGGCGGGGGCGCGGGCGCGCCCCTCGCGCCGGCGGCACCGCCCGCGGTCAGCGCGCGCACGCTGCACGAGCAGGAGATCGCCATGATCCAGGCCGCGCTGGACGCGGCCGGCGGCAACATCTCCGAGGCCTCCAAGCGCCTGGGCATCAGCCGCAACACCATCTACCGCAAGCTGCGCTGGAACCGGCCGGAAGGCGGCTCGGCCTGAACCCCGGGTTTGCACTGTGTCAGGCTGAAGCGCGCCTGTTTCAGCCGGGCACACCCGAGGCCGGCCCCGGGCGGCCTTGACCGCTGAAACGCTGCAAAACCGCATCGGCACGGGTTTTGCAGAACGCTCCAAAACGAAATCCGGCCCGGGCTGTCCGGCAGCCCGGGACACTCAGGAGACATCCCGTGCCGAATCACCGCATCCGCGCCCTTCAGGCCCGCTGCGCCGCTGCATGATGAAGCTGCTGCTGCTCGGCGCCGAGGGCAGCGCCGCGCGTGCCGCGGCGCTGTCCGACGGCAGCCGCTGGGTGCTGCTCAATGCCCCGACCGACCTGGAGCGCCAGCTCCAGCGCCACCCGCAACTGCAACGCGAGCCGCTGGCCGGCGTGGTGCTGATGGACGCGCAGATGGACCACGTGGCCGGCCTGCTGGGCCTGCGCGACGGCCCGCCGGTGGAGCTCTACGCCACGCCGGCCGTGTTCGAAGCGCTGACCACCGAGTTGCCGCTGCTGCAGGTGGTGGACCGCTGCTGCGGCGTGCACTGGCACCTGCTGCCCGTGGCCGGCGACAGCGCGGTGGCGACCTTCCGCATCGAGGCCCTGCCCAACCTGCGCTTCACGGCCTTTGCCGCCGGTGACGAATACTCACCCGGCGCCTCCCTGGCGCTGGAAGTGGAGGACCTGCGCGACGGCCGCCGCCTGCTGTACTGGCCCGGCCCCTGGCCCCTGCCCTCGAACCCGGGCGCCGACTGCCTGCTGCTGGGCGACCCCGCCACGGCGCTGCCGCCCGAGGGCACCGCCCGGCGCGTGCTGCTGCATCCGGCCGCCCCGCCGCCGCCCGCGCCCGCACTGGAGGCCGTCGGCGTCGAACAGGCCTTTGACGGCATGGAGATCGAGCTTTGAGCAGCGTTCCCCTCCCCGTTTCCGACACCACGCCGCTGCCCGCGGACAGTGGCAGCGCACCGCGGCTGCGCTTGAAAGCGCTGCACAAGCGCTACGGCGAGCGCGTGGCGCTCAAGTCGCTGGACCTGACGCTGACGCCGGGCAGCTTCGTGGCGCTGCTGGGCCCCAACGGCGCGGGCAAGTCCACGCTGTTCCAGCTGCTCACCGGACTGTTCGCGCCCGACGCGGGCGAGGTCGAGATCGACGGCCTGGCCTTCGGGCGCCACACCCGCCAGGCGCTGGCGCGCATCGGCGTGGTGTTCCAGCAGATGTCGCTGGACCTGGACCTGAGCGTGCGCCGCAACCTGCAGTTTCATGCGCAACTGCATGGCCTGCCCTCGGCGCTGGCGCGCCAGCGCATCGACGACGCGGCCGAGACCTTCGGCCTCACCAAGGACCTGCAGCGCGCGGTGCGCGAGCTCTCCGGCGGCAACCGGCGCAAGGTCGAGCTCGCGCGCGCGCTGCTGCACCGCCCCGCCCTGCTGCTGATGGACGAGCCCACCGTGGGCCTGGACCCGAAGTCGCGGCGCGACCTGCTCGCGGCCATCCGCGCCGACGTGGCTGCGCGCCACAGCAGCGTGCTGTGGGCCACGCACCTGGTCGAGGAGGCGCAGGCCGCCGACCGTGTGCTGGTGCTGCACAAGGGCGTGCTGCTGGCCGACGGCACGCCGGCCGCGGTGACCGAGCAGCTCGGCGGCGGCTCCCTGGAGGAGGCCTTCGTCAAAGCCACTGCGTGACACGGGCGCATGCCGCGGCCCGGCCTCCCGGGTCCGCAGGGCATGCCAACATGCGACGCGCCCGTCAGATGCGCGCGCAACCGACTACAGGAGACGAGCCTTGAAGAAGACGATGCTGGCCGCCCTGCTGGCCCTGTGGGGCCTTGCGGCCTCGGCCCAGACCGCCTGGGTATCGAGCGAGAAGGACAATGCCCTGACGCTGGTGGACCTCAAGACGCTGTCGGTCGCCGGCGTGGTGCCCACCTGCAAGCGACCGCGCCACATGCAGGTCGCGCCCGACGGCAAGCGGCTGTTCGTGGCCTGCGCCGAGTCCGGCCAGGCCGACGTGATCGACATCGCCAGCCGCAAGACCGTGGGGCGCGTGTCGCTGGGCGACGACCCGGAAGCCTTCGACTTCTCGAAGGACGGCAAGGCGCTGTACGTCTCGGCCGAGGACGAGGGCGCGCTGGTCACCATCGACGCCGCCAGCGGCAAGACGCTGGCTTCCGTGCCCGTGGGCAAGGAGCCCGAGGGCGTCAGGACCTCGCCCGACGGCAAGCTGGTGTTCGTCACGTCCGAGGTGGCCAACATGGTCCACGCGGTGGACACCGCCACCGGCAAGCTGGTGAAGAACATCGCCGTGGGCAAGCGCCCGCGCCGCATGGTGTTCACGCCCGACGGCTCGCAGTTGTGGGTCACCAACGAGCTGGGCGCCAGCATCAGCGTCATCTCGGTCAAGGACCTGGCGGTGGTGCAGACCATCCCGCTGGAGCTCAAGGGCGTGCGCGCCGAGGACATCACGCCCGTGGGCCTGGCCATGACGCGCGACGGCAAGACCGCCTTCGTCGGCATGGGCCGCGCCAACCACGTGGGCGTCATCGACGTGGCCAGCCGCAAGCTCGCCAGGACCGTGCTGGTGGGCAAGCGCGCCTGGCATGTGGCGCTGAGCCCGGACGAGAGCCGGCTGGTGGCCACCAACGGCCTGAGCGACGACGTGACCATCGTCGAGACGGCCACCGGCAAGGCGCTCAAGAGCGTGCCGGTGGGCCGCGTGCCCTACATGGCGGTGGTGCTCAACTGATGGCCCGCCCGCTGCTCCGACCCCTGGCCGCGGCACTGCTGCTGGCCGCCGGCGCGGCCCAGGCCGTGCCCTACAAGGTGACGCTGCTGGTGCGCGCCGACGATCCGCGCCTGGCGCGCGACCGCGTGGAACGCGCCTACCTGGGCCATCCCGGCGGGCCGGCCGGCGACGGGCTGCAGGTGGCGATCAAGGAAGCCGCCTTCGAGCTCGACGCCGCCGGCACCGCGCTCAACCTGGACACCGTGGCGGTGGCCGACGCGGCCGCCGCGCGCGCCGCGGCGCAGAAGGCCGAGAAGGCCGGCGCCGCCGTGCTGCTGACCGACCTGGACGCGGCCACCACGCTGGCCGTGGCCGACGCCGTGCAGCGCCCGGTGCTCAACCTGGGCGCGGGCGACGACCGGCTGCGCCAGCAGGACTGCCGCCCCCGGCTGCTGCACCTGGCGCCCAGCGAGCGCATGCGCGCCGACGCGCTGGCGCAGACGCTGGCCGCGCGCAAGTGGCCGCAGGTGCTGCTGCTCACCGGCCCCACTCCGCAGGACGCCGAGCGCAGCGCCGTGGCGCAGGCGGCCATCAAGCGCTACGGGCTCAAGCTGGTGGGGAACAAGCCGTTCAAGCTCTCGGCCGATCCGCGCGAGCGCGCCCTCGCCAATCCGCTGCTGCTCACCGGCGGCGCCACGTACGACGCCGTCTGGGTGGTGGACAGCGACGGCGAGTTCGCCCGCTCGCTGCCCTACCGTACCGCGCTGCCGCGCCCGGTGGTGGGCGATGCCGGGCTGGTGGCGCTGGCCTGGCATGCGCAGTTCGAGCGCTTCGGCGCGCCGCAGGTGGCGCGGCGCTTCGCCAAGGCGACCGGGCGGCCGATGACGGCGCCCGACTGGGCCTCCTGGATGGCCGGCAAGACGCTGGTGGCCGCCGCGGTGGCCGCGCCCAAGGGGCCGCAGACGAGCTTCGAGAAGGCACTGCTGGAGGGCAGCGTGGATGGCTCCAAGGGCGTGGTGATGAGCTTCCGCCCCTGGGACGGCCAGCTGCGCCAGCCGCTGCTGCTCACCGACGGCCAGGGCGTGATCTCCACCGCGCCGGTCGAAGGCGTGCTCCATCCCAAGAACGTGCTCGACACCCTCGGTGCCGATGCCCCGGAGAAGCTGTGCAAAGCCCGACCCTGACCCCTACCCGCGAGCGCCTGGGCCTGGTCTCTCACGCCCTGCTGGCGATGAGGGCCATCGTCTGGCGCGAGCTGCTGAAATTCTCCCGGCAGTCCGGGCGCCTGGTGTCGGCGCTGGTGCGGCCGCTGCTGTGGCTGGCGGTGTTCGCCGCGGGCTTCCGCAATGTCTTCGGCGTGGCCATCGTCGAACCCTACGACAGCTACATCCCCTACGACGTCTACATCGCGCCGGGGCTGGTGGGCATGGTGCTGCTGTTCAACGGCATGCAGTCGAGCCTGGCCATGGTCTACGACCGCGAGATGGGCCTGATGCGGCTGCTGCTCACCGCGCCGCTGCCGCGGCCGTGGATCTTGTTGTCGAAACTCATGGCCACGGCGGTGCTGTCGCTGGCGCAGGCCGCCGCCTTCGTGATCGTGGCGGCGCTGCTGGGCACGGAGCTGCCGGTGCTGGAGCACCTGCTGCCCGTGCTGGTGGCGGCGGTGTGCGGCGCGCTGATGCTGGGCGCGCTGGGCCTGCTGCTGTCGGTGCACATCAAGCAGCTGGAGAACTTCGCCGGGACCATGAACTTCGTCATCTTCCCGATGTACTTCATGTCCACGGCGCTGTACCCGCTGTGGAAGCTGGAGGAGTCGGGCGCGAACTGGGTCTACCAGATCGCGCGCTTCAACCCGTTCACGCATGCCGTCGAATGGATGCGCTTCGCGCTCTACGGCAAGGACCCGGGCCTCTCGCCCTGGATCGTGCTGGGCACGCTGGCGCTGTGCTTCCTGGTGGCGAGCTGGGGCTACGACCCGCAGCGCGGCTTCGGCGCGTTGACCAAGCGGGGTTGAGCCAAGGCCATGAAGCTGCTGCCGTCCCTGAGCGCGCTGGCGATCCGCCGCCCCGGCGCGCGCGCCGACGCGGCACCCGTGGAGCCGCTGGCGCTGGAGTGGCTGACATTGGCCGGGCTGCTGGCCTTCGCCACCTGGCTGCTGGGCGTGCGCGGGGTGTGGGCGCTGCTGCTGTCGGCCGACCCCACGGGGCTGACGCTGGTGATCATCGTCGTCTTCTTCACCGCGTCGCTGTGGTGCGGCACGCGCACGCGCGTGCTGCAGCGCGAGCGCGCGGCGCTGGCGCGCGGCGAGCACGGCGGCGGCTGGGCCGCCGAGTACCTGCAGGCGCTGCGCGCCGCGCCCCGGGACGGCACCGCGCCGCTGGACCTGCTGCTGGAGCGCAGCCACGGCCCGCATGGCACCGCCTGGTGGGTCAACGGCATCCAATTGAAACTGGGGCTGCTGGGCAAGGTGATCGGCTTCTCGATCCTGGCGCTGCAGATCGGGCAGTTGCAGAACTTCGACCCGGCGCAGTCGCAGGAGCTGCTGCGCCAGCTCACCACGGGCCTGGGCGTGGCGCTGCTCACGACCATGGTCGGCCTGGTGGGCAACATCCTGCTGGGCCTGCAGCTCACGCGGCTGGACCGCTACGCCGATGCGCTGGTGGCCGACATCCAGCGCGCCGGGCTGGCGCTGAACACGCGCCTGGAGTGAGGCCCCCATGCGCCGCCGCCGCACGGCCCGCGAGGCCGAGGTCGATCCCTTCTATGACATGTTGTTCAACATGCTCATCGCCTTCGTGTTCTGCTTCATCGTGGCGCTGCTGGCGATGAACCCGAAGGCGCTCAAGGCCGGCGACATCCCCGCCAAGGCAGAGTTCATCGTCAACGTGTCCTGGCCGGACATGGACCCCAACGACGTCGATACCTGGGTGCAGGACCCGGCCGGCGAGACGGTGTGGTTCCGCGCCCGCGAGGCGGGGCTGATGCACCTGGACCGCGACGACCGCGGCCTCACCAACGACGTGATCGTCATCAACGGCAAGCAGGTCACCAACCCGCTGAACCAGGAAGTGGTGACGGTGCGCGGCATCGAGCCCGGCGAGTTCACCGTCAACGTCCACTACTACGAGTCCAAGAACGGCAAGCCGGTGGAGGTCACCGTCTCCGTCATCAAGGTCAACCCGCGCGCCGACGTGGTGTTCTACGGACAGGTGCCGCTGGCCCGCAAGGGCGACGAGGCCACGGCCGTGCGCTTCACCGTGCTGCCCGACGGCAACGTGGCCAACGTCAACACGCTTCCCAAGACCCTGGTGCAACGGCTATGACCCTCGCCCTGATCCTGTCCCTCGTGGTGCTGGTGCTTCTGTGCACGCTGGCGCTGGTGTGGTCGCGCTGGCCGGCTTGGCTCAAGGGCCTGCTGGTGGTGGGCGTCACCGTCTTCTACTTCTTCGCCGACGACACCGCGCACGGCCTGGCCGGCTGGCCCAATGGGGACCCGCTGCCGGAGAAGTTCGTGCTGCTGGCCGCGGTGATCGAGGAGCCGAGCAAGGCCAACCCCGGCGCCCTCTACGTCTGGGTCAACGCGCTGGAGAACGGCAAGCCCGCGCGCCAGCCGCGCGCCTACAAGCTACCCTACGCCAAGGACCTGCACGCGCTGCTCGACGAGGGCATGAAGAAGGTGCGCCAGGGCGTGAGCCAGATCGGCAGCGCCGAGCCGCGCGTGGGCAAGGGCGGCGTGTCGTGGCTGCGCCCGGGGCGCGACGAGCAGCGCGTGACCATCCGCGACCTGCCCGCGCCGCAGCTGCCGGAGAAGTGATGCGGGCGCAACCTTCCCTCGCGATGGCGGCCCTGGCCGGCGCGGCGCTGCTGGCCGGCTGCGGCCGGCCGGCCGGCACGGAATTGTTCCCGCTGGACTCCGGCCACCGCTGGACCTACGAGCTGCGCACCGAGTGGGAGGACCAGCGCGTGGAGCGCGAGACGCGCGTCTTCGAGACGCTGGGCCGCGACGATGCGCTGCCCGACGGCTCGGCCTGGCTGCGCCGCAGCGACGCCGGCATGGACTACTGGCTGCGCGCCGACGACAGCGGCGTCTTCCGCGTTGCCAGCCGCAGCCTGGTGCAGGCCGAGCCGCAGGCCGACGAGGCGCGGCGCTACGTGCTCAAGGCACCGCTGGCGGCGGGCACGCAGTGGAGCGCACCCACCATCGCCTACCTGCTGCAGCGCCGCCAGGGCTTTCCGGCCGAGGTGCGCTACACCAGCCCGGGTGCGAACATGAACTACGTGATCGAGGCCCTGGGCCAGGCCGTGGACACGCGCGCCGGGCACTTCGAGGGCTGCCTGCGTGTCAAAGGCACGGCGGCCCTGCGGCTGTTCGCCGACCCGGTGAGCGGCTGGCGCGATCTTCCCCTCATCACCACCGAGTGGTACTGCCCCGGCGTCGGTCTGGTGAAGCTGCAGCGCGAGGAAAGCGCGGGCTCGGCTTTCCTCCTCGGCGGCACCCTGACCATGGAGCTGTTGTCATGGCAATGAACCTAGACCTCGTGGCGCGCCGCGGCGCGCTGCGGCGCATCGCCGGCACGCTGCTGGCCCCCCTGGCCGGCACCGCCAGCGCCGCGGTGCTGGCCCAGCCCGGCGACCACTTTCCCAGCCGCCCGGTGACGCTGTGGGTGCCCTGGGCCGCCGGCGGCGCCACGGACCTGACCATGCGGCTGCTGGCCGAGATCGCCGGGCGGCACCTGGGGCAGAAGGTGCTGATCGAGAACCGCGGCGGCGCCGGCGGCACGCTGGTCATGCCGGTGCTGCAGCAGGCCGCGCCCGACGGCTACACCATCGCGCAGATGCCGCAGCCGGTGTTCCGGGCGCCCTGGGTGCAGAAGGTGACGTGGGACCCGATCCGCGACAGCACGCCCGTCATCCAGATCAGCGGCGTGACCTTCGGCATCGTGGTGCCCGCCAACAGCCCCATCCGCACGCTGGACGACCTCTTTGCCTGGGCCCATGCCCGGCCCGGCGAGCTCACGGTGGCCACCAACGGCACGGGCACCACGCCGCACATGGTGATGGACGAGCTCTTCGGCCGCCGCGGCATCGAGTGGGTGCACGTGCCCTACAAGGGCGTGGCCGAGCAGATGATCGCCGTGTCCTCGGGGCAGCTGATGGCGGGCGTGACCTCCAACGGCTTCGCGCCCTTCGTGGACAGCGGCAAGCTGCGGCTGCTGGCCACCTTCGGCGAGCACCGCACCAGGCGCTGGCCGCAGGTGCCCACGCTCAAGGAGCTGGGCCACGGCATCGTGGCAATGTCGCCCTACGGCCTGGCCGGCCCGCGCGGGCTGCCCAGGCCCATCGTGCAGGTGCTGCACGACGCCTTCAAGGCGGCGATGTTCGACCCGCAGCACATCGCCGAGCTGGCCAAGTACGACCAGGAGCTGGCCTACCTCGGCCCGGAGGATTACGGCCGCAGCATGCGCGAAACCTATGCCGCCGAGCGCCGCGCGGTGGAGCGGCTGGGGCTCGCGGCCAAGGGCAGCTGAGCGGCGCGGCGGCCGGCATGGACGGGGAGCCTGCTGCGCAGCCGTGACGGATGGAATGCCATGGTGCCACCCGGCCATGGCAGCCCTCCGACCTCAGCGCCAGTCAAATGAGAATTTCCAGGCAATGGCCGACACGGCATCCTGGCTCAATTCCGGGCGCCTTTGGCACATGAGTTCAGCGACATGCCGGGTTGCGGATTCGAGCGTATGCACCTGCCAGTCGATTTCGATGGAACCTAAATCCGGCAGTTACTACCCCGTGAGACGGCCAGCGGGCCAATGCTGACAAGCACTTGAGCCGATCCTGCAGACTCACCCGATGGGTGAAGCAAGACGCAAGCGGGCCCTGGCCCTGGGAGACG
>NZ_JABBFW010000030.1 GCF_012927045.1 Azohydromonas caseinilytica
ATGCCGGGCATGGCGGCCCCGGCGAGCGCCTTGCAGCCGTCCACGGCCCACCCGTGCACCGTCACGGCTGGCCGCGTCAGTACCGCTCAACATGCTCGGTGCAGGCAAATCGTTCACAGCTTCTCAGCCCTTGAGCACGAGCTGGAAGTGGCCCTGCTGGGCCCACAGCGCGATCTCCTCGCGCAGCAGGTGCAGCGTGCGCGGGTCGGGGGGCAGGGTATCGGGCTCCCAGCGCAGCATGTGGCGGCTGGAGCTCTGGACGTCGATGCGCAGGTGCGGCCCGCCGCTGTGGTCGCGGCGCGCATGGCACAGGATCGCGGCCAGCCGCAGGCACAGCGCCTGGCGCGCGAAGGAGCGTCGCGCCAGCGAGGCCTCCACCTTCTTGAGCCCGCCGCGCTGCGCCAGGATCAGCTCCCCGATGCGCCGCTGCTGGCTCTGAGAGAAGCCCGCCGCGTCCACATGCGCCATCAGGTAGGCGCTGTGCCGGTGGTAGTCATGGTGCGAGACGCAGCGGCCGATCTCGTGCAGCGCGCAGGCCCAGCCCAGCTCGCGGCGCTCGTCCAGGCCGGCGTCGCGGGCGATGTCGCGGTGCAGCGCCTGCGCCGTGTCGTGCACGCGCCGCGCCTGGGCCAAGTCGCAATGGAACTGCTGCTGCAGCGCCGCCACCGAGGCGTCGCGCAGGTCCGGCGTCTCGGCGCTGGCACTGCGCTGGCGTTCATGCAGGTCCACGATCACGCCCTGGCGCAGCGCGCCCTTGGCCGGCGCGATCTCCTTGATGCCGAACTCGCGCATCAGCGCCGACAGGATGGCCAGGCCGCCGGCAATCACCGGGCGGCGGTCGTCGCGCAGGCCGCGCAGCTGCAACCGGTCCACATGGCCGGCGTCGATGCAGCGCTCGATGCACCAGTTCAGCGCCGACGGGGTGATGCGCCCGTCGGTGAGGCCATGGCTGGCCAGCACCAGCGACACGGCGCCGGCCGTGCCCGAGGAACCCAGCGCCTCCTGCCACAGCCGCGGCTCGAAGCTCGTTTCGGCTTCCTCGAATTCGGCCTGGGCCGCCACGCGCGCCGCCTCGAAGGCCGCGGCCGTGAGCCGCCCGTCGCTGAAGTAGCGCATCGACAGCGAGACGCTGCCGACCTGGAACGACTCCGCCTCGCCCGGAACGTGGCCGCGCCCGATCACCAGCTCGGTGGAGCGTCCGCCGATGTCGATCACCAGCCGCGGCAGCATCGAAGGCTGCAGGTGCGCCACGCCGATGAAGATCAGCCGCGCCTCCTCGCGCCCGGAGATCACCTCCACCGGCGCGCCCAGCACGTCCGACGCGCGCACCAGGAACTCGTCGCGGTTGCGCGCCTCGCGCAGCGTCTGCGTGGCCACGGCGCGCAGCCCGCCCAGCTCGAAGCCCGCCAGGCGCTCGCGGAAATGCCGCAGCGTCTGCAGCCCGCGCTCGGCCGCCTCCTCGCGCAGGAAGCCCTGGGCATCGAGCCCGCCACCGAGCCGCACCACCTCCTTGAGGCTGTCCAGGCGCTGGTAGCGCCCGGCCTTGAGCTGCCCGATCTCCAGGCGAAAGCTGTTGGACCCCATGTCGATGGCGGCCAGGGGCAGGGAGGTTGCGGCGTCGTTCATGGGCGGGGCGGGCTTGGGGAAGTCTCCGGTGCGGGGCAGGCCGCATGCCATCCGGCGGCCCGTGATCAAGGCGTGGCGCACGTCCGTGGAAGGCGCGCCCACGCAGCCTAAGGCATTCACGTGACGCGTCCATGACAGCACTCAGGCCGCGTCGTCATCGTGGCTTGAACGCAGCGCCGCCATGGACCGCCAGCCACGGCGGCGCCGCTGTCACGGTTGTGACACATGCCGCAACTAGATTGCCGGCATTCGTTCTTCCACAAGGAGCCGTGATGAAACGCCTTGCTTTCTCCCTGCCGCTGCTGTGCGGTGCCTTCTTCGTCGCCACCACCGGCAACGCCGCCGCCCAGGACGTGACCGGCGCGGGCGCGACCTTCCCGGCCCCCATCTATGCCAAGTGGGCCGAGGCCTACCACAAGGCCGCCAGCGTGCGCGTGAACTACCAGTCGGTGGGCTCGGGCGCCGGCATCAAGCAGATCAAGGCCAAGACGGTGGACTTCGGCGCCACCGACATGCCGCTCAAGGACGAGGAGCTGGCCGCCGAGGGCCTGGTGCAGTTCCCCACCGTCATCGGCGGCGTGGTGCCGGTGGTCAACGTCAAGGGCCTGCAGCCCGGGCAGTTGAAACTCACCGGCCAGGTGCTGGGCGACATCTACCTGGGCAAGATCACCAAGTGGAACGACCCGGCACTGGCCGCCATCAACCCCGGCGTGTCGCTGCCCGACTTGCCAATAGCCGTGGTGCGCCGCGCCGACGGCTCGGGCACGAGCTTCCTGTTCACCAACTACCTCTCCAAGGCCAACGCCGAGTGGAAGTCCAAGGTGGGCGAGGGCACGGCGGTGAACTGGCCCACGGGCGCGGGCGGCAAGGGCAACGAGGGCGTGGCCGCCTTCGTGCAGCGCCTGCCCGGCGCCATCGGCTACGTCGAGTACGCCTACGTCAAGCAGAACAAGATGACGTACGCGCTGCTGAAGAACCAAGCCGGCAGCTTCGTGGCCCCGGACGACCTCAACTTCAAGGCCGCCGCCGCGGGCGCCGACTGGAACAAGAGCTTCTTCCAGGTGCTCACCGACCAGCCGGGCAAGGACGCCTGGCCGCTGACCGGTGCGACCTACATCCTCATGCACAAGACGCCGGAGAAGGCCGCCTCGGCCGCCGCGGCGCTGAAGTTCTTCGACTGGGCCTACAGCAGCGGCGACGCCATGGCCACCGAGCTGGAGTACGTGGCACTGCCCGCCAACGTGAAGGCGCTGGTGCGCAAGCAGTGGGGCGCCATCAAGGCCGCCGACGGCAAGACGCTGGCTTCGAACTGAGCCTTCAAGCCTGACTCCCCAAGTCCCCGGGCCTACTGACCAGGCTCGGGGCGGCTGAAAGGCACGCTTGATGAGCACTCCACTGCCCACCGCGCACGGCTTGCACGACATCGGCGTGCAGGCGCAGCGCATTTCCTCGACCAAGCCCCCCGTGCAGCCGCGCTTCTCGCCCTGGCCCGACCGCCTGTTCTCGGCCGCCGCGCATGCCGCCGCGGCACTGGTGCTGACGCTGCTCGTGGGCATCATCGTCTCGCTGCTCATCGGCGCCCGCCCGGCCATCGAGGCCTATGGGCTGGGCTTCCTGTGGAACAGCGAGTGGGACCCGGTACAGGAGCGCTTCGGCGGCCTGGTGATGATCTGGGGGACGCTGGCGAGCTCGCTCATCGCGCTGCTCATCGCCGTGCCCGTGAGCTTCGGCATCGCGGTGTTTCTCACCGAGCTGGCGCCCGGCTGGCTCAAGCGCCCGCTGGGCATCGCCGTGGAACTGCTCGCCGCGGTGCCCTCCATCGTCTACGGCATGTGGGGCCTGCTCGTGTTCGGCCCGCTGCTGGCCACCTACGTGCAGCAGCCGCTGCAATCGGTCTTCGGCGAGGTGCCGGGGCTGGGCCAGCTCTTCGAGGGCCCGCCCGTGGGCCTGGGGCTGCTGTCGGCCGGGATCATCCTGGCCATCATGATCATTCCCTTCATCGCCTCGGTGATGCGCGACGTGTTCGAAGTAACGCCGCCCATGCTCAAGGAGTCCGCCTACGGGCTGGGCGCCACGACCTGGGAGGTGGTGTCCAAGGTGGTGCTGCCCTACACCAAGACCGGCGTGGTGGGCGGGATCATGCTGGGGCTGGGCCGCGCCATCGGCGAGACCATGGCCGTGACGTTTGTCATCGGCAACATGAACCAGCTCGGGTCGCTGTCGCTGTTCGAGCCGGCCAACAGCATCACCAGCGCGCTGGCCAACGAGTTCGCCGAGGCCGGCGAGGGCCTGCACCAGGCCTCGCTGATCTACCTGGGGCTGGTGCTGTTCTTCATCACCTTCGTGGTGCTGGTGCTGTCGCGGCTGCTGTTGACGCGGCTGAAGAAGAGCGAAGGAGCGCGCGCATGAACACCCTGACGAGCCCTGCGGACAAGGCTCTGGACGACAGGCGCCTGGCGCGCCACCGCGCCCGCAAGCGCACCAATGCCGTGGCGCTGGCGCTGGCGCTGGCCGCCATGGCCTTTGGCGTGTTCTGGCTGATCTGGATTCTCTGGGAGACGCTGCGCCTGGGGCTGCCGGCGCTGTCCCTGGACGTGTTCACGCGGATGACGCCCGCGCCGCAGTCCGAGGGCGGGGGCCTGGCCAATGCCATCTTCGGCTCCTTCCTGATGGTGGGCCTGGCCACGCTCATCGGCACGCCCATCGGCGTGATGGCCGGCGTGTACCTGGCCGAGTACGGGCGCAAGGGCTGGCTGGGCGCGTGCACACGCTTCATCAACGACATCCTGCTGTCCGCCCCCTCCATCGTCATCGGCCTGTTCATCTACTCGGTGGTCGTGACGCAGATGCGGGGCTTCTCCGGCTGGGCCGGCGTGCTGGCGCTCACGCTCATCGTCATCCCCATCGTCGTGCGCACCACCGAGAACATGCTCTCGCTGGTGCCCAATGCGCTGCGCGAGGCGGCCTACGCGCTGGGCACGCCCAAGTGGAAGGTCATCGGCGCCGTCACGCTCAAGGCCGCGCGCTCGGGCGTGGCCACCGGCGTGCTGCTGGCGCTGGCGCGCGTCTCGGGCGAGACCGCGCCGCTGCTGTTCACGGCGCTCTCGAACCAGTTCTGGAACGCCGACCTCGGCCAGCCGCTGGCGAGCCTGCCGGTGACGATCTTCAAGTTCGCCATGAGCCCCTACGAGAACTGGCAGCAGCTGGCCTGGGCGGGCGTGTTCCTCATCACGCTGGGCGTGCTCGCGCTCAACATCGCCGCGCGCGTGCTGCTGCGGCAAAAGCATTGACAAAAGCCATCGACATGAACGCCGTCGCCGAGAAAACCGTGCTCGACTTCGAGCTCCCCGCCCACGAAAAGGCCAAGCTCTCCGTGCGCGACCTGCGCTTCTATTACGGCAAGTTCCTCGCGCTCAAGCACATCAACCTCGACATCCCGGAAAACAAGGTCACGGCCTTCATTGGCCCCTCGGGCTGCGGCAAGAGCACGCTGCTGCGCACCTTCAACCGCATGTTCGAGCTCTATCCCGAGCAGCGGGCCGAAGGGCAGATCCTGCTCGACGGCCAGGACATCCTCAAGTCCGGCCTGGACGTGAGCCTCATCCGCGCCAAGGTCGGCATGGTGTTCCAAAAGCCCACGCCGTTCCCGATGTCGATCTACGACAACATCGCCTTCGGCGTGCGCCTGTTTGAGACGCTGCCGCGCGTGGAGATGGACGAGCGCGTGGAGTGGGCGCTGCGCAAGGCCGCGCTGTGGAACGAGGTCAAGGACAAGCTGAGCCAGAGCGGCGCGGGCCTCTCCGGCGGCCAGCAGCAGCGCCTGTGCATCGCCCGCGGCATCGCCATCCGCCCCGAGGTGCTGCTGCTCGACGAGCCCTGCTCGGCGCTGGACCCGATCTCCACGGGCAAGATCGAGGAGCTCATCCACGAGCTCAAGAGCGACTACACGGTGGTCATCGTCACGCACAACATGCAGCAGGCCGCGCGCTGCTCGGACTACACCGCCTACATGTACCTGGGCGACCTGGTGGAGTTCGGCCCCACGGCGGAGCTGTTCATGAAGCCGCGCAAGAAGGACACCGAGGACTACATCACCGGACGCTTCGGCTGAGGCCGGTGTGGCCGCAACGGGTTCAAGGACACACTGCCATGCCTGACAAACACCTTTCCTCCGAATTCGACGCCGAGCTCGGCGCCATCTCCAACCGCGTGATGGAGATGGGCGGACTGGTCGAAGCGCAGCTCGCGCAGGCGATGTACGCGCTTTCGCACTTCAGCCAGGAAACGGCCAGCCAGGTGCTGGAGCGCGAGCTGGTCGTCAACCGCATGGAGCTGGAGATCGACCGCGACCTCTCCGGCGTCATCGCCCGGCGCCAGCCCACGGCGCGCGACCTGCGCCTGCTCATCGCCGTGAGCAAGACCATCGCCAACCTGGAGCGCGTGGGCGACGAGGCCGCGCGCATCGCCCGCACCGTGCAGCAGCTCATGAAGGCCGGGCTGTCCACGCGCATGCGGTTGCCCGTGGCGGACCTGGCCTACGAGGCGGAGCTGGCCATGGCCAGCCTGCGCAAGGCGCTGGACGCCTTCGCGCGGCTGGACACGGCGCGCGCGCTGGAAGTGCTCAAGCAGGACGACCAGATCGACCAGGAGTTCGACGGCCTGCTGCGCAAGCTCATCACCTACATGATGGAAGACCCGCGCACCATCTCCGCCAGCATCGACCTGGTGTTCGTGGCCAAGGCCATCGAGCGCGTGGGCGACCATGCCAAGAACCTGGCCGAGGTCATCATCTACGTCGTCAAGGGCACCGACGTGCGCCATGCGCCGATGGAGGCGGTTGAAGATGCGGTGCGTTGAACTTGCTTCCGTTCGGGCTGAGCCCTTCGACCAAGCTCAGGACAGGCCTGTCGAAGCCATGCCTCACAGCCAAATTGCAAGCCCTTCGACAAGCTCAGGGCGAACGGGGGATTTGATAGAGGAGCGTCAGCCATGAGCGACGTACTGGTGGTGGAGGACGAGCCGGCGATCGCCGAACTCATCGCGATGAACCTGCGCCATGCCGGCCATGGCGTGAGCGTGGTCGGCGACGCCGAGGCCGCCGCCGCGGCGGTGGACCAGGTGCTGCCCGACCTGGTGCTGCTGGACTGGATGCTGCCCGGACGCTCCGGCGTGGCGCTGGCGCGCCAGTGGCGCAGCGACGCCCGCACGCGCGAGCTGCCCATCATCATGCTCACGGCCCGCTCCGAGGAAGCCGACCGTGTCGGCGGCCTCGATGCCGGCGCGGACGACTACCTGGTCAAGCCCTTCTCGATGCAGGAGCTGCAGGCGCGCATGCGCGCCGTGCTGCGTCGCCGTGCGCCCGAGGCGCTGGAGGCGCCGCTGGAGATCGCCGGGCTGCGGCTGGACCCGGCCACGCGCCGCGTCACGCGGCCGGTGGACGGTTGCGTCCGCGACGTCAAGCTGGGGCCGACCGAGTTCCGGCTGCTGCACTTCCTGATGGCGCACCCGCAGCGCGTGCACTCGCGCCCGCAGCTGCTCGACCGGGTCTGGGGCGACCATGTCTTCATCGAGGAGCGCACGGTGGACGTGCACGTGAAGCGGCTGCGCGAGGCGCTGGGCACGGTGGAGTGCGCGGCGCTGATCGAAACCGTGCGCGGTGCCGGCTATCGGCTGGCGCAGTGGTCCGAGGCTGGCCTGGCGAGCTGAGCCCGTGCGCCACCTGTTCGGGCGCCCGCTGGCCGCGGTGGCAGCCTGGGCCGCGGGCTCGGGCACCGGAGCCCTGATCGGTGCGACGCTGGGCGAGACGCTGCCCGGCCTGGCCCTGGGCGGCGGCGCGGGCGTGCTGCTGCTGGCGTCGCAGGACGCGTTGCGGGCGCAACGCCTCATGCGCTGGCTGCGCCGCACGCCGGAGAAGGCCGTGCCCCGCGACCCGGGCTTCTGGGGCGAGCTCGGTTACTGCGTCGAGCGGGCGCTGCGCGAGCGCGAACGGCAACTGGCCCAGGAGCGTGCGCAGCATGCGCAGTTCCTCAACGCCATCGAAGCCTCACCCAACGGCGTGCTGCTGCTTGACGCAGGCGACGCCATCGTCTGGTGCAACCCGGCGGCGGCCGACCATTTCGGGCTGGACCCCGAAGGCGACCGGCAGCAGCGCATCACCAACCTCGTGCGCGCGCCGGGCTTCGTGGCGCTGCTGCATGCCGAGCCGGTGCCGGCGCAGCCCTGCCTGCTGTCGGACCTGCGCCGCCCGGGGACGCTGTCGGTGCTGCTGCAGCGCTACGGCCCGGACATGCGGCTGGTGCTTTCGCAGGACGTCACCGAGCGCGAGCACCACGAGGCCATGCGGCGCGACTTCGTGGCCAACGTCTCGCACGAGATCCGCACGCCGTTGACGGCGCTGTCGGGCTTCGTGGAAACGCTGCAGACGCTGCCGCTGTCCGAGGCCGAGCGCCGACGCGTGCTGGCGCTGATGGACCAGCAGACCTCGCGCATGCGCTCGCTGGTGGATGACCTGCTGACGCTGGCGCGCCTGGAAGGCAGCCCGCGCCCGGCGTGCGACGGCTGGTTCGCGCTGGACCCGCTGCTGGAGCAGATCGAGGCGCGCACGCGTTCCATCTCCGGCGGACGGCACGCCATCGAGTTCCCGGAGCCCGGCGGCCTGGAGCTGGCGGGCAACGAGGGCGAGATCGACAGCGCGGTGACGAACCTGCTGAGCAACGCCGTGCGCTACACGCCGCCGGGCGGGGGCATCAGCGTGATGCTGCGGCGCCTGGGCGACGGGCGGCTGGAGATCGGCGTGCGCGACAGCGGCATCGGCATCGCGCGCGAGCACCTGCCGCGGCTGGCCGAGCGCTTCTACCGGGTGGACGGCAGCCGCTCGCGCGACACCGGCGGCACCGGGCTGGGACTGTCCATCGTCAAGCATGTGGCCAGCCGCCATGGCGGCGAGCTGAGCATCGCCAGCAGCCCGGGCAAGGGGTCCACCTTCACTTTGCAGCTGCCCGCGGCCCGGGTACGGCAAGGTGGACGCGGCGCGTCACTGCGCCGCGTCCATGCCAATGCCGCTTAGGCGCTGTCTGACGACGCCAGGAGCTGCCGCCCCGGCACGGAGCCTGACGGGTTCGGCGCCGCTTGGAAGGCAATCCTGGGCGTGGCGCGCCGGCAGACATGCTCGTCGCTGCCCTGGCCAGGGCCCGCAGTGTCGCGGCCAGCGCGCTCGCGCGCTGCTGAGCACGCGCCGCGCCGGCTGAGCCGCGCGGCACGGCTCCGGAGTTGCCGGCAAGCACGGAACGCATATCCAAGCTCGCAAATCTTCTTTGGCCGAATATGCGCTGATCAGTATCTTTCGGGGCTTGCTTATACCGGCCTGTCATAAACGCAGCACGCAGGCCTGCAGCCCCCATGAAGATCCGCGACCTCGACCTCAGCCCCAGCCCGATCAACCTCCAGCACCAGGCGGCCGGACTGCCGCCGGTGGAGGACATCGTCACCCACCCCGGCGACCACCCGGTGCTGCGCATCGCGATGTGGGCGGCGGTGTCGGTGCTGGTGAGCCTGCTGGGCGTGATCGCCTGGCGGCTGTTCTTCGGCGACAACGGCGGGCACAGCGGCTGGGAGCTGATCGAGGGCGCGCTGACCAGCCCGACCTTCTGGAGCGCCGTGGCGGTGGGCTTCGTGGCGCAGGTGATCGACGGCGCGCTGGGCATGGCCTACGGCATCAGCGCCACCACCTTCCTGCTCACGGCCGGCGCCACGCCGGCGGCGGCCAGCGCCAGCGTGCACATCGCCGAGGTGTTCACCACCGGGCTGTCGGGCATCTCGCACGTCAAGCTGGGCAACGTCAACAAGTCGCTGTTCGTGCGGCTGCTGGTGCCGGGCATCCTGGGCGCGATCCTGGGCGCGGTGCTGGTGACGCAGTTCGACGGCAAGGTGCTGAAACCCTTCATCTCCGCCTACCTGCTGCTCATGGGCCTCTACATCCTGCGCAAGGCCTGGCGCAAGCACATCGGGCGCAAGGAGCCCAAGCACGTGGGCAAGCTGGCGCTGCTGGGCGGCTTCGTCGATGCCGCCGGCGGCGGCGGCTGGGGGCCGGTGGTGACCACCAACCTCATCGGCGCCGGCGGCGATCCGCGCACCACCATCGGCTCGGTGAACTTCGCCGAGTTCTTCCTGACGCTGTCCAGCGCCACCTCGTTCATCCTGCTCGCCGGCGAACCCAGCACCTGGATGATGGTGGCCGGCCTGGTGTTCGGCGGCATGTTCGCCGCGCCCTTCGCCGCGCTGCTGTGCAAGCGCATGGCCCCGCGCACGCTGATGAGCATCGTGGGCGTGCTGATCACGCTCATCAGCGTCTTCAACATCTACAAGGCGCTGCATTGAGCGCCCGGCGCTGGCTCAGCCCGCCGCCCCGTCCGGCCCGAAGTTGAGCCGGTAACCATAGCCGCGGTGGGTCTGGATCATGGAGCGGCCGCGCCCGCCGTCGAGGTGCTTGCGCAGCCGCTTGATGTTCTGGTCCACGGTGCGCACGTCCACCGAGTGGTCCGGCCCCCAGGTGGCGGCGATGATCTGCTCGCGGCTGACCACGCGGCCCTGGTGCTCCATCAGGCAGCGCAGCAGCTCCAGCTCGGCGCGCGGCAGCGAAACGATGTCCACCTTCTGCCCGCGCGTGATGCGCACCTCGTGGCGCAGCGTGTCCAGCGCCAGCGGCCCCAGGCGCAGCGTCGCCTCGGCCGGCACGGGCGCCGCGGGGCGGCTGCTGAGCTGCTCGCCCAGGCAGCGCACCACCTCGCGCGGCGCGAAGGGCTTGCTCATCCACAGGCGCCGCCCCGCCGCGCCGGCCGGCGTGCCGCTCTCCTGCCGCACCTGCGAGGACAGCACCAGCGTGGGCGCCGGGTCCTCGTTGGCGGCCTCCTGCGTGGCATCGAGCCAGGCCGCCGCGGCGGGTGAGTCCGCATCGACCAGCACCGCGTCGGGCCGCACCTCGCCGGCGAGCCGGCGGCCTTCCTGCGCCGACGCGGCCAGCAGCGGCAGCAGCCGCGCATGCTGCAGGTGCGAGGCGACCAGCTCGCGGATGGCGGGGTTCTCGATGATCACCAGGACGGACCTGGGCATGGGGCTGCGTGTCGTGGAAACGGCAGTTCCGGGCATGGTCGTGGGCTGCAAGGGCCTGTGGCGACAGGCGAAAAGTCCCGCCGGGCGGGACGCGAGGGGCCATGTTGAGGCTTCGATGTGACAGTCTCTTGACAGCCCCGGGACGCCAGCGCCCCGGCGTCAACGAACACTCATCCGGCCGGGCCGGCGCCCGACTTGCTCTGGTGGGGCGTGAGCCATGTCACATTGCTGTCGCAATTGGTTCATAGAGTGGGCTCATGAACGATTTCCACGCCGCCACCGCCGAGCCCGTGCCCCGGGCCGATAGCGTCGCCCCGGTACCGCCGCTGGTGCTGCTCGATCGCGAGAAGGCGATCCTGGAGTTCAACCGCCGGGTGCTGGCGCAGGCGCGGCGCGAGGACGTGCCGCTGCTGGAGCGGCTGCGCTACGTCACCATCGTGTCCTCCAACCTCGACGAGTTCTTCGAGGTGCGCTTCGCCGACGTGATGGAAGCGGCCCGGCTGCCCGGCACGGCCGTGACCGCCGGCGAGGTGCAGGGCGTGGCCGCGGCGGCGCACGCGCTGGTGCAGGAGCAGTACGCGCTGTTCAACGACGAGGTCATGCCCGCGCTGGAGCAGCAGGGCCTGGTGGTGCTGCAGCACAGCCAGCGCAACGCGGCGCAGCGGCGCTGGGTGGCCGCCTTCTTCGAGGAGCAGGTGCGGCCGCTGCTGGTGCCCGTGGGGCTGGACCCGGCGCACCCGTTCCCGACGGTGGCCAACAAGAGCCTGAACTTCATCGTGCAGCTCGGCGGCCGTGACGCCTTCGGGCGCGAGAACTCGATTGCCATCGTCAAGGTGCCGCGCGTGCTGCCGCGCGTGATCCGGCTGCCCGACGCGGTGGCCGAGGGGCGCCAGGCCTTCGTGCTGCTGAGCAGCGTCATCCGCGCCCACCTGGCCGAACTGTTCCCGGGCCGCGAGGTGCTGGCCTTCTCGCAGTTCCGCGTCACGCGCGACTCCGACCTGGAAGTGGACGAGGACGATGCCACCAACCTGCGCCAGGCGCTGCGCAGCGGCCTGTTCACCCGCCACTTCGGCCAGGCTGTGCGGCTGGAGGTGGTGGAGAGCTGCCCGCAGGCGCTGGTGCAGTTCCTGCTGCAGCAGTTCCAGCTGCCGGCCTGGGCGCTGTACCGCGTCAACGGCCCGGTCAACCTGGTGCGGCTGGCGCAGCTCATCGACCAGGCCGACGCGCGCACCCTGCGCTTCACGCCCTGGGAGCCGGCCTGGCCGGCGAGCCTGCCGCAGGGCGGCTCCATCTTCGAGCGGCTGCAGCAGGGCAACGTGCTGCTGCACCACCCCTTCGAGAGCTTCGAGCCGGTGGTGCAGTTCCTGCGCGAGGCAGTGGCCGACCCGGACGTGCTGGCCATCAAGCAGACCATCTACCGCACCGGCACGGAGTCGGCGCTGATGGAGCAGCTGCTCGAAGCCGCGCGCCGGGGCAAGGAAGTGACGGTGGTGGTCGAGCTCAAGGCCCGCTTCGACGAGGAGGCCAACATCAACTGGGCCGAGCGGCTGGAGGCCGTGGGCGCGCAGGTGGTGTACGGCATCGTCGGCCTGAAGACCCACGCCAAGCTGCTGCTGGTCACGCGCCGGGAGCGCGCGGGCGGCGGGCACGGCCGGGGCAACGGCGTGCTGCGCCGCTACGCGCACCTGTCCACCGGCAACTACAACGCGCGCACCGCGCGGCTCTACACCGACCTGGGCTGCATGACGGCCGACCCCGAGCTCACCGCCGATGCCGATGCCGTGTTCCAGCAGCTCACCGGCCAGGTGGAGCTGCCCACGCTGCACCGGCTGCTGGCGGCGCCCTTCGCGCTGCAGGCGGCGATGCTGGCGCACCTGAAGCAGGTGGCGCGGGCCGCGCGCGCCGGGCGGCCCGCGCGCGTGGTGGTCAAGTGCAACGCGCTCACCGACCCGCAGCTCATGGCGGCCCTGGTGGAAGCCAGCCAGGCCGGCGCGCGCATCGACCTCGTCATCCGCGGCGCCTGCATGCTGCCCCCGGGCGTGCCCGGCCAGACCGACAACATCCGCGTGCGCTCGGTGGTGGGGCGATTCCTGGAGCACACGCGCGTCTTCTACTTCCGCTGGGGCGGGAGCGAGCAGGACGAGGCCCTGTACCTCAGCAGCGCCGACTGGATGAGCCGCAACATGCTGCGCCGCGTCGAGGTGGCCTGGCCGATGCGCGACGCGGCGCTGCGCCAGCGCGTCATCGACGAATGCCTGGTGCCCTACCTGCACGACGCACGCGACGCCTGGGCGCTGCAGGGCGACGGCAGCTGGCGCAGCTTGGCCGAAGCCGGCGGCGCGGGCGCGCAGCCGGCGCTGATGAACCTGTACCAGGGGTGAACGCATGGACCTGATCCTGTGGCGCCATGCCGAGGCGCATGACCTGCGCGAGGGCGAGACCGACGACCTCGCGCGCACGCTCACGTCCAAGGGCGAGCGCAACGCCGCGCGCATGGCGCACTGGCTCAACCAGGTGCTGCCCGCCAGCACGCGCGTGCTGGTGAGCCCGGCCGTGCGCACGCAGCAGACGGCCGCAGCGCTGGAGCGCAAGTTCAAGACCGTGCCGGCCCTGGCGCCCGACGCCACCGTGGACGCGCTGCTGGACGTGGCGCGCTGGCCCGAGGCGCGCGAGCCGGTGCTGGTGGTCGGCCACCAGCCGACGCTGGGACTGGCGGCCGCCTACCTGCTCAGCGGCACCGCGCAGCCCTGGAGCATCCGCAAGGGCGCGGCCTGGTGGCTGCGCTGCCGCGAGCGGGACGGCCAGCAGCAGGTGGCACTGCTGGCGGTGCGCTCGCCGTCGCTGCTGTGAAGCACGCGTCGCCCGCCCCGGAGATGGCTGCGCCCGGCCCAGGGTAGGGTCGGGCCAGGGAACATTCCGCCCCCGGCACCCGGCCCGCGCCAGCCCGGGCCGTTGTCTTGCCTGCGGCAGAGACCACCCTCGCTGCAAGGAGACGCGATGAGCTCAGGAACCATAAGGACGACCCAGGGGCCCGCTGCCGTGGAGGAGCGGCACCCATGAGCAAGCCCCTCGACAAGCAGCTCGCGGCGCTGCAGCACCGCGACCCGGACACGCGATTCGAGCTGTCCAAGGTCGATCCCTCATCGAAACCCTTTTCCCAGGGCGACAAGGCCACGGACAAGGCGGCGGTGGAAAAGCTCGCCGTGCGCCTGGACGAGCTGCAGAACCTGTTCTGGGCCGACCGCCGCTACAAGCTGCTGGTGGTGCTGCAGGGCACGGACGCGTCCGGCAAGGACGGCACGCTGCGCCATGTCTTCGGCCGCATGAGCCCGCTGGGCGTGCACGCCGTCTCCTGGCGCGCGCCCACCGAGGACGAGCGCGCGCACGACTTCCTGTGGCGCATCCACCAGCGCGTGCCCGCCGCGGGCGAGACCGTGCTGTTCAACCGCAGCCACTACGAGGACGTGCTGGTGCCGGTGGTCAAGGGCCAGCTCACGGCCGAGCAGGTGCGCCAGCGCTACGCCCAGATCAACGACTTCGAGCGCCTGCTCAGCGAGACCGGCACCGTGATCTGCAAGTTCATGCTGCACATTTCCAGGGAAGAGCAGCGCCGGCGCCTGCAGGCGCGGCTGGACGATCCCGCCAAGCACTGGAAATTCCTGCTGGAGGACGTGGAGGCGCGCCGGCACTGGGACGACTACCAGGCCGCGTACGAGGCCGCGATCTCGGCCACGGGCACGCCCTGGGCGCCGTGGACCGTCGTGCCGGCGGACTCCAAGACGCACCGCAACCTCATGATCGCCACGCTGCTGGAGCGCAGGCTGCGCGAGCTGGACCTGCGCTACCCGGAAGGCGACCCCGCGCTGCGCGACCTGCGCATCGAGTAGCCGCAAGGCGCGGACGGCGCGCTTTCACACAACCGCCATGGCGCTGTCACGGCGGTGACACGGTGCGTCCGAAGAATGCGGTGGTTCTGTCAACCACGCGTTCACCGATGAACCAGCTTCCCATCGCCGGCAACGAGCCCAACGGTTACGACGACAACGAGATCGTCAATCCCAGCGCCAACACGCACATGAACGAGCTGCTGGCCGGGCGGCTGAGCCGGCGCCAGGCGCTCAGGGGTGGCGTCAGCGTCACCGCCGCCACGCTGCTCGGCGGCGTCTCGCTGGCGGCCTGCGGCGGCGGCAATGACGACCCGGCCCCGGCCGCCGCGCCGGCTCCCGCGCCCGCCCCCCAGGAGCTGCGCCTGGGCTTTGACGCCGTCGCCAAGAACCGCAACGACCTCGTCACCGTGCCCGCGGGCTACCAGGTCGGCATCCTGCATGCGCTGGGCGACCCGATGCACTGGGGCGACGCCTCCTGGGCCGACAACGGCAGCGAGAGCGCCGATTCCTACAACCGCCGCATCGGCGACGGCCACGACGGCATGCATTACTTCGGGCTGTCCGAGTCCGGCACCTTCCAGGCCGACCGCTCCGACCGCGGCCTGCTGTGCGTGAACCACGAGTACGTGGTCGGCCCCTATGCGCTGCACCCCAACGGCCGCACCGTCGTCGGCAACGTGCGCACCGTCGCGGCCGAGGTGGAAAAGGAGATCCACGCCCACGGCGTGAGCATCTGCGAGGTCAAGCGCGGCGCCACCGGCACGGCCATGAGCATGGTGCGCGGCTCGCGCTACAACCGCCGCGTCACCTCCGCCACGGAGATGGACATCGCCGGCCCCGCCAAGGGCAGCGCGCTGATGCTCACGAAGTTCTCGCCCACCGGCGCCAAGACCCGTGGCACCAACAACAACTGCGCCAACGGCTACACGCCCTGGGGCACCTACCTGACCTGCGAGGAGAACTTCCTCAACGTCATCGCCCGCGCCGCCGACGACGACGCCCGGCGCAGCGCCAAGGAGGTGATCGCGCTCAAGCGCTACGGCCTGCCGCAGAACCGCCGCAGCCCCTACCTCTGGGACACCGCCGGCAGCGACGACCTGTTCGCGCGCTGGAGCTCCTCCGTGACCGCCGCCGGCGCCGCGCAGGACTACCGCAACGTGTTCAACACCTTCGGCTGGGTGGTGGAGATCGACCCCTTCAACCCGGATTCCACCCCCGTCAAGCGCACCGCCCTGGGCCGCTTCAACCACGAGGGTGCCTGGCCGGCGCCGGCCGTGGCCGGCCAGCCCATCGTGCTCTACATGGGCGACGACGCGCGCAACGAGTACATCTACAAGTTCGTCTCCAAGGCCCCGTGGGACCCCGCGGACGTGGGCCGCGGCCTGGCCGCGGGCGCCAAGTACCTGGATGAGGGCACGCTGTACGTGGCGAAGTTCGGCGCCGACGGCCGCGGCCAGTGGATCGAGCTGACCCACGGCAAGAACGGCCTGGATGCCGCCAACACGGTTTATCCGTTCGCCGACCAGGCCGACGTGGTGACGCATGCGCGCCTGGCGGGCGACGTGCTGGGCGCCACCAAGATGGACCGCCCGGAGTGGGGCGCGGTGAACCCGCGCAACGGCGAGGCGTACATGACCCTCACCAACAACAACGCCGGCAACCGCGTGGCGCCGACGGCGGCCAGCCTCAGCGGCCGCCAGGCCAGGCCCGATGCCGCCAACCCGCGCTTCTACGACGACGGCGAGGGCAACACCGGCAACCCCAACGGCCACATCATCCGCTGGCGCGAGGACGGCGGCAGCGGCGCGGCCACGGCCTTCACCTGGGACATCTATCTCTTCGGCGCCGAGGAGGATGCCCCGGCCGAGGTCAACCTCTCGGGCCTCACCGCGGTCAACGACTTCTCCAGCCCCGACGGCCTGAGCTTCGACCCGCGCGGCCTGCTGTGGATCGAGACCGACGACGGCGCCTACACCGACGTCACCAACTGCATGCTGCTGGCCGCCGTGCCGGGGCAGGTGGGTGACGGCGGAGCGGCCACCGCCGCCGGCGGCACCGCCACCCTCAAGGGCGCCAACGCCACGGCCGACACGGTGCGCCGCTTCCTGGTCGGCCCGGTCGAGTGCGAGATCACCGGCATCGCCATCACCCCGGATGCCCGCACGCTGTTCATCAACGTGCAGCACCCGGGCGAGGACGGCAGCCTGGCCGCGCCCACCAGCCACTGGCCCGACAGCCAAGGCAACGCCGCCTCCACCCGGCGCCCGCGCTCGGCCACGGTGGTGATCACGCGCACGGACGGCGGCGCGGTCGGGGTGTAAGCCGCCGCGTGGGCCGGCCCGGCGGCCGTCGGCTGATGGCCCCGGGCATGCCCGTTGCTGCACTGCAGCAATGACCTCCGATTCCTTGTCCTCCACGGCCCGGGACGTCCACCGCGACGTGCCGGCCGCGTCGCCTTCCTCTTCCCGCCATGTCAGCCTGGCGCTGTCGGGCGGCAACGCGCTGGGCGCCTACGAAGCCGGTGCCTACGAGGCGCTGCACGAGGCCGGCTGCGTCGTGAACCGTGTCAGCGGCGCCTCCATCGGTTCCGTGAATGCCGCCATCCTGGCGGGCAACCCGCCGCAGCGCCGCATCGAGAAGCTGCGCGAGTTCTGGCAGCAGGCGGCGACATGGAGCCCCTTCGCGGCCGGCCAGGCCGGCGGGCGCCTGCGCGACGTGTTCAACAAGCTGCAGGCGATGCAGACCCTGATGACCGGCCGGCCGGGCATGTTTGCGCCGCGGCCCAGCGGCTTCCTCTCGCTGCTGCCGGGCACGCCGCCGGACGTCGGCCTGTTCGATGGCCGGCCGCTGCTGGCCACGCTGTCGCGCGTGGTGGATTTCGAGCTGCTGAACCAGGCGGCGCTGCCGCTGGTCATCGGCTGCGTCGATCTGGAGAGCGGCGAGCCGGTGTACTTCGACAGCCGCCGGCAGCGCATCGAGGCGAAGCACCTGCTGGCCAGCACCGCTTTCCTTCCCGGCTTCCCGCCGGTGGAGATCGACGGCCGGCTGCTGGGCGACCCCGGCATGCTGTGCAACCTGCCGCTGGACCCGCTGCTGGGCGAGCCGCCATCGGGCGAGCACCTGTGCTTCGCCATCGACCTGTTCGATGTCCGCGGCGGCCGGCCCTTCTCGATGGACACGGCGCTGGAGCGCGTGCAGGACATCGCCTTCGCCTCGCAGTCGCTGCGCACCATCGACGCCTTCCGCCGCGAGTACCGGCTGCGCCATCTGCTCGCGCAGCAGATGGGCCTGACCCGCAAGGCGCTCGCCGCCGACCGGCCCGACCAGGCGCCGTTGCCGCAGGAGACCCCTGAAGGCGAAACCACCGTCGTGCTGCTGGCCTACCGCCCACCCGCGCACGAGGTCTCGGCCAAGTCGCTGGAGTTCTCGTCGGCCTCGATCGAGGAGCGCTGGAACGCCGGCCGGGACGACATGCGGGCCGCGCTGGCGGCGCTCGAAGCCGGCCGCGCCACGACGCGCGACCCCGGCTTCAGCTTCTACGACAGCCGCCGCGCGGTGCCCCGGCCGGCATCGGCCGGCAACATTCCCGCGCCCCATCCCGCCTGAGCGGCGGCGCGAGGGCTTCGGCCCGCCCGGGCCGGTGACCCAGGGCAATGGCGGCGCGGCGGATCAGGCCGCCGCAGCGGGGGCGGCTTCGACGGCGGGCAGCTTGAACACGGCCACCGCTTCCACCAGCGTGTCGGCCTGGTGCTTCAGGTTGGTGGTGGCTGCCGCCGATTCCTCCACCAGGGCCGCGTTCTGCTGCGTCACCTGGTCGAACTTCGCCATCGCGTCGTTGACCTGGCCGATGTCCGCGGCCTGGTTGGCGACGGCGGCGCTGATCTCGCCCATCAGGTCCGAGACGCGCTGCACCTGCGCCACGATGTTCTCCATCGACTGCCCGGCGTCGCCCACCAGCCGGGTCCCGGACTGGACCTTCTCGACGCTGGCGCCGATCAGCGCCTTGATCTCCTTGGCGGCCTCGGCGCTGCGCCCGGCCAGCGCGCGCACCTCGCCGGCCACCACCGCGAAGCCCCGGCCCTGTTCGCCCGCGCGCGCCGCCTCCACCGCGGCATTGAGGGCCAGGATGTTGGTCTGGAAGGCAATGCTGTCGATCACGCCGATGATGTCGGCGATCTTGCTGGAGCTGGCATTGATGTCCTCCATGGTGACGACGACCTGGTTGACCACGTCGCTGCCCTGGGCCGCCGCGGCATGCACCACGCGGGCGATCTCGGTGGCCGCGTGCGCGGTGTCGGCGTTGTTCTTGACCGTGGCGTTGAGCTGACCCATCGACGCGGCGGTCTGCTGCAGGCTGGCCGCCTGCTCCTCGGTGCGCTGGGACAGGTCGGAGCTGCTGGCCGCGATCTGCGAGGAGCCGGTGGCGATCGAGTCGGAAGCCTTGCGCACCCGGCTCACGACGCGGGACAGCGACTCGTTCATGGACCGGATGGCCTGCAGCAGCTGCCCGATCTCGTCCATGCGCGAGACCTCGACCCGCGTCGTGAGGTCGCCCGCGGCCACGGCCTGCACCAGCTTCACGGCGTCGCCGATCGGGCGCGTCACGGAGCGCACGACCCAGACGGCCACCACGGCCGTGACCCCGGCCGCCAGCAGCATGAAGCCCAGCACGGCGGCCTCCCAGCGCGAGAGCGTTTCCCGGCCGGCTTGCGCGTCGTCCGTGCTGTCCTTGCGCTGCGCCTCGATCAGCGCCGCAAAGGCCTTCACCGTGGCCGCGCCCATGGGCGTCGTGACCGCGGCGCGCTCCTGGGCCGCCTCGTCGAGCTTGTCCTGCTGCATCAGCTGCAGCCACCGCGTGCGCGACGAGGAGTACTTGTCGAAGCTCTCGCGGACCTGGGCCAGCAGGCGCTGCTGCTCGCCGTTCAGGCTCGTGGCCTCGTACTGCTTCAGCGCGTCCGCCAGCTCGGCGATCTGCCTGGGGCTGTCGGCCACGATCTTCGAGCGCACCGCCTGGTCGCTGACGGCCACGAACTGCGCCACGCCCCAGCGCAGGGCCCAGATGGCACTCTGGGCATCGGCCAGCGCGGTGGCCGCCATCGTGGACCGGCGTCCCTGGTCGATCTGCTTCTCGCTGACGGCCTTCATGTTCCAGACCAGCACGATGCTGGCCAGCAGCAGCACGACGATGAGGCAGAACGCCCCATACATTTTTCTTGCCAAAGTCACTGTCGCTTCTCCTCGGTGGCCCGCTACCGGTGATCCGGTTGGATACATCCGCCAACTTTTTGAAACCGGGCATTTTCGTTTTGGCATCGGCCCTGCGGAGTCGGCAATGCTGAGCGCCGGCCTTCGGCAAGCGTGCAAACCCTGCCGGTTCGTGAACGATTTCACGCCTCGCCAAGCCGGTTGCTGCCGACATGCACGCCTTGCTCGCGCCGCCACGGAGTTCCTGCGCTGTACCGGTCGAGGTCAGGGCCGACTGCCCCTGTCGGCGTGTGCCGCGCCTGCCTAGCATCGGCGCCTTCGCAGCAGCGCTGCATCCGAACCGCCCTTCCATGCCGAGCACGCCCTTCAAGCAAGTCGACGTCTTCACCGCCGTGCCTTTCCGGGGCAACCCGGTGGCCGTGGTGCTCCAGGCCGAGGGCCTGGACACCGAGGCCATGCAGCGCATCGCGCGCTGGACCAACCTCTCCGAGACCACCTTCGTGCTGCCGCCCACCGACGGGCAGGCCCATTACCGGGTGCGCATCTTCACGCCGGGCGCGGAGCTGCCCTTCGCCGGCCATCCCACCCTTGGCACCGCGCACGCGCTGCTGGAGGCAGGCGTGATCGTGCCCCGCGACGGCGAGCTGGTGCAGGAATGCGGCGCCGGCCTGGTGCGGCTGCAGGTGGCGCACGGCGAGGGCGGCTCGTGCTGGATCGCCTTCGAGCTGCCGCAGCCGGTAGTCACGCCGCTGGACGAGGCGCAGGTGGCCGAGCTCGAAGCCGTCCTGGGCCAGCGCGTGCAGCGCGGCGAGGCGGCGCCGCGGCTGATCGACGTGGGCGCGCGCTGGATCACGGCGCAGCTGGCCGACGCGCAGGCCGTGGCGGCCTGCCGCCCGGACCTGGCACGCATGGCGGCGCAGGACCGCGCCGCCCGCGCCACCGGCGTCACGATCTGCGGCCTGCACGCGCCGGGCGCGCCGGCGCAGGTGGAAGTGCGCTCCTTCGCCCCCGCGCACGGCATCGGCGAGGACCCGGTGTGCGGCAGCGGCAACGGCTGCGTGGCCGTGCTGCTGCGCGACAGCGGCCAGCTGCGACGTTTCGGCACCGGCTACATCGCGGCGCAGGGCGCCGCGCTGGGACGCGAGGGGCGCGTGCGCATCGAGGTGGAGGGAGCGCGCATCCGCGTCGGCGGCCAGGCCGTCACGGGCATCGACGGGCACATGGCGCTGTGAGCCTTCAGGCTCCGAAGTGCCGGCTGTAGGCCGCGGGCAGGTCGCGCAGGCGCAGCATCAGCGGCAGGTCGGCGGTGTTGAAGTCGGGGTCCCAGGCCGGGGCGCCCAGCACGCGCGCGCCGCAGCGCAGGTAGCCGCGGATCAGCGGCGGCGCCTCCACCGCCAGGTCGCTGCGCAGCGACTCCAGCGGCAGCGGCAGGCGCGGGCGCACCTGCAGGTCCACCGGCGCCAGGTGCGTGCGGCGCAGCTGCTGCCACAGGCTGGCCGCGGCATGGCCGCCGTCGCGCATGGAGATGCTGGCGCAACCGACCATGTGCTGGAAGCCGTTGCGCTGCATGAACGCCGCCAGCGCCGACCACAGCAGCAGGATCACGCTGCCGCTGCGCCAGCGCGGGTCGATGCAGGAGCGGCCGAGCTCGGCCATGTGGCGGCGCAGCGGACGCAGCCGCACCAGGTCGAACTCCAGGTCGCTGTAGAGCCCGCCGGCCAGGCGCGCGCCTTCGGGCGTGAGCACGCGGTAGGTGCCCACTACCTGCGCGCTCGCGTCGGCCGTGGCCTGGGTGCGCACCAGCAGGTGTTCGCAGTAGCGGTCGAACAGGTCGGCGTCATGCCCCTCGGGCGTGCCCGGGGCGGGGCGCAGCCGCGCGCCCATTTCCTGCACGAACACGCGGTGCCGCAGGCGCTGGGCCTGGGCCACCTCGTCCTCGTGGCGGGCCCAGACGGCCTCCAGGCGTGCCGGGCGGGCACGCTCCACGGGTACTGCATTGGCAGGGGCGGAAGTCGCCGCGGACGGGAGGATGAGGGTCTGTTCCATGACCCGCCATGCTCGGCAGCGCGCGTGACGGCCGCGTGAAGCCGTGGTGACGGGGCGATGACGGCCCGGCCCTCCCGCCACCGCCCGGGGAACGCGTCTTGCCCGCGCCATGGCGCCACCCTTGACGGAGCGCTCCATGGAATTCGCACCCCAGACCAGCGCGGCCTACGCGCGCGGCATCGGCCTCGAGGCGCCCAATGAGCAGGGCGTCCATCCCGCGCAGACGCTGCCGCTCGACCGCACGCGCCGCCACACGGCGCGCGAGGTGCTGCGCCGCATCGACGAGGACACCGTGTCGAGCCTGGCGCGCTGCGCCGAGGCCGGCCCCGCGGCGATCACGGCCCGGCTGGGCGAGCTCGACCGCGAGTGGGACACCGACCGCGTGCTGGAGCTCGAAGCCGCCAGCATGGGGCTGCTGGGCGTGGCGCTGGCCGCCTGGAAGCCGCGCCTGCTGGCGCTGCCCGGCGTGGTGGCGCTGGCCCTGATGGTGCAGGCCACCACCGGACGCTATCCGCTGATGCCGCTGTTCCGGCGCCTGGGCGTGCGCACCGCCCGCGAGATCGAGCGCGAGCGCCATGCGCTCAAGGCGCTGCGCGGCGACTTCGCCGGGATGGACGCCCACCCGAGCGCCGCGCCGGGCACGCAGGCCCTGCCGCCGCGTGCCGATCTGCACTGACACCACCCCCAGGAGGTCCGCCATGACAGGACTCGCCCACCGCCTGCCGGCCACGAGCCGGCGCGTCGAGCTGCACACCGCGCCGCGGCTCAACCAGGCCATCCGCGACCGCGCCGATGCCGAGGTGCTGCGGCTGGAAAGCGCCGACGCCGCCACGCTCGCGTCCCGGGGCCGGGCGCTGCGGCAGGAATGGGATATCGAGCGCGCGCTGCAGCTCAACGCCTCGGTGGCCGCCACGCTGGGGCTGCTGCTGGCGTCGCGGGACCGGCGCTTCCTGCTGCTGCCCCTGGCCGTGTTTTCCTTCTTCGCCCAGCACGCGCTGCAGGGCTGGTGTCCGCCGGTGCCGGTGATGCGGCGCCTGGGGATGCGCACGGTGCGCGAGATCGAGCGCGAGCGCTACGCGCTCAAGGCCCTGCACGGTGACTTCGACGCGCTGCCGGGCCCCGACACGCCGGTGTCCGAGCGCGTGCGCGCGGCGCTGGCGGCGGTGGATGCCTGAACGGCCACCGCGCCGCTCAGTCCGCCGCCGACATCCGCGCCAGCGCGGCGTGCGGCACGCCGGGCAGCGTGTGCTCGTCCTGCCCCTGCAGCCAGGCCTCGATCCGCTCCACCACCCAGGCCTCGTCGTCCAGCGGCAGGTCGTGCCCGGCCTCGGGATGCAGCGCCAGCGGCAGGCCCCAGCGCGCGGCCAGGGCCTGCGAGCAGCGCGCGTCCACCAGCGCGTCGCCGCGCGCGGCCAGCAGCAGCAGCGGCACGGCCGGCGCGGCTGGCGGGGGGTGAAAACGGGCCGCGGCCACGAGCTGGCGCAGCGCATTGAGCCGCGACACCGGCCGCGCGCGGCGCAGCGCCAGCCAGTGCGGCGGCGGCGCGGTGAGGCGGCGGCTGGTCAGGCGCAGGATCGCGGCCTCGCGCGCCGCATCGTCGCGGCCCAGCAGCAGCGCCGGCAGCCGCGCCAGGCCGGCCGGGCGCAGCCGCTGTGTCCACGGGCTGACGCCGCGCAGGCTGGTGTTGATCAGCACGCCCGCCGCGATCTCGTCCCCATGGGCCCGGGCCCAGTCCAGCGCCACCATGCTGCCTAGCGACAGCGCCAGCACGTGGAAGGGCGGCCGCGCCCCTTGCGCGCGCAACTGCTCGCGGCAGCTCGCCACCATGTCCGCGACGCGCAGCGGGCTGGCCTGACGGTGCAGCAGGCCGTTGCCGGGCAGGTCGGGCGTGAGCACGCGCCCGGGCAGATGCCGCGCCAGCGCCTGCGGGAAGCCGCCCCAGTGGCCGGCCTCGCGCGTGAGGCCGCGCAGCAGCACCCAGGTGCGCCCGCATCCGGCGTCGGCAAGCCCGGGGCCGGGCCGGCCCGTCATGCCGCGTACCAGCGCCGCAGCGCCAAGTCCCGCTGGCGCTCGCGCTCCGCGCCCGCCGGGCACCAGGCGCGGTGGCTGCACGCGGCCCGGGCCACCAGCTCCAGCCAGGGCTGGTGGCGGCGCAGCACGCGCGCGTGGCGGTGCTCCGGCAGCGGGTTGAACAGCCCCTGCGCCGACAGCAGCTGGCGCGGGTTCTTGCGCACCCACAGCCACGAGCCCATCTCCAGCGTCAGCGGCAGGAAGGTGCGACCCGGGTCGCGGCAGGCCCGGCGGTAGAGGAAGTCCCACAGGTCGCCATGGGCCAGGTAATGGCGGCTCTGCGGCTCGAAGACGTAGCGGTGCTGCGGCAGGGCCTCGTCCAGCAGGCGGCTCAGCGCATGCAGCTCCGGCAGGTGCGGCACCGGCGCGCGCGTGCCGGCGTAGGGGAACCACAGCCGGTCGCGCAGCCCGAAGCCGGAGTGGCAATCGACGGCGATGCTGAAGGCGTGGCTCAGCAGCTCGGCCTCGACCACCGCGCACAGCGCCTGGCTCTCCGGCTGCAGCGGCGCATGGCGCGGGCCGCGGTACCAGGGCAGGCGGCGCGTGAGGCGCTGGCCGCCCACCAGCGGCGCCGCGGGCTCGCTGGCCTCCAGCGGCGCGTTGCGCATCAGGTCCACGCCCTGCGGGTTGGCGCGCGTGCCGGCCCACAGCCCGCCCGGGTTGACCACCGGCATGAACACCAGCCGCATGCGCTCGAGCTGTTGCTGCAGCAACGCGTCCCAGCGCAGGCGCCGCAGCACGCTGCCCAGGAAGCTCAGCACCACCGCCGTGCCGATGCGCTCCAGCCCGTGCACGCCGCCGAAGAAGCCCGCCGCCGGCGCCTGCGGCGCGGCATTGCCCAGCGTCAGGGCCAGCACCGGCCAGCGCCGCCCGCCGCTCTCGACCTCGCACAGGCTGCGCACCTGCAGCTGCGGCGTGGCGCCATCGAGCAGGCGCTGCAGCTCGACCAGTTCGGCGGGCTCGGCGGCGGGGCGCATGCGTCCTCCTCGTCACGCGGCGGGGCCGCGACATGCCGCCCCTGCCGCGGCCCCGGGGCAGCCGGCGGGCCCGGGCCGGGCAGGGCTCAGCCCTTCTTCGGGCGGCCCGCCTTCAGCGGCGCGAGGTCCTCCAGCGCGGCCTGCAGCTTGACGTCGTCCAGCGCGGCCAGCGCATGCAGCCCGGCGCGCAGCAGCTCGCTCTTCTTGGTCGGCCGCTTGAAGCCCAGCGCCCGGTCCTTCAGCACCGCGATGAGGGCGAAGTCGCCGCGCGGCATGGTGAAGCTGTCGCGCACCAGCTTGGGCTTCGCGGGGGCCTTGGCGGCCTCGCCGTCCTTGGCCGGCAGCTCGGCCGCCGCCGGCTTGCCGGGCTTCTCGGCCTTCGCCTTCCCGGGCTTGGCAGGCTTGTCCGCCTTGGCGGACTTGGGCGCGGCCTTGGCCTGGGCCTCCGGTGCGGCCACCGGCGTGACGGCCTTGACCAGCGAGCGGGCCGCCGGCTTGGCCGCGGCCTTGGCGGTCTTGAGCCGCAGCGTGGGCGCGACCGGCGCCGGTTCGCCCACCGCGGCAGCCGCCGCCGCGGCCACCGGCGTCACCGGCGCGGCCGGTACGACGGGCGCCGCCGCGGCGGCTTCCAGGACGGGTTCGGCCACCGGGGCGGCCGGCGGCGTGTCTGCGTGCTTGCGACCCATGACAGGCTCCTTGAATGGTGTAAATCGTTTATACCATTTTGCTCTCGGCTTGCGGCCCGCCAGGCGTCGCAGCCGGTCCTGATTGCTGCATGTTTGGCAATACCCCATTCGTGCGAAAGCTGCGCTCTTGAGGGGGAGGGCCAACCCCAGGAGCGCCGGCGGCGATGGCCGCTTCGAGACGAGGGATGTCCGAAATATTGCTTGCGACACGCTCGCCATCCCCTGCACGGGTGAAAGGCCGCGTCACCTTGACGCCACACAAAGCTTGCGTTACCGGGCGGGGCGTTGTGCACGGGAGCAGGTTCGGCCGCACAGTGGTTGCAACCGCAAGGGTCGCGGGGGACGACCGGAGAACCTACATGCACACCCTCAATGCCATGGCACTGATCGCGCAGGCGGTGCACCTGGCCGACGCGCACTTCGACGGCGATGCGCTGATGGAGGCCTGCCGCTGCGCCTCCTGGGAGGACCGCCAGGCGGTACTGTGGATCGTGCGCTCGCGCCCGGCGCTGTCGCTGGAAGCGCACCCGACGCCGCAGATGGTGCTGCAGGCGCTGCGCGAGATGCTGCAATAGCAGCGCCGGCACCGGCCCGCTGGCGGGGCCGGCGGCGCCTCAGAACGTCAGCGCCGCCTGGCTGCGCCGGAACGCGGCGGCAGACAGCCCGCCGTACACGGTGATGCGGTTGCTCAGGCCCAGCAGCCCGGTGACCTCGCGCATGGCCTCCTCGACGCGCTTGCGCTGCGCGGCGCGGTCGAGCTCGCCTTCCAGCGTCAGCCAGCCCTGGTCCACGCTCAGGCGCACCTCGTCGGCCAGCGCCGGCACGTGCCACCGCAGCGCGTCCTGCGCCGCTTCCAGGATTTCCTCGTCGCTGCGCCGGCATTCGGGCGGCAGCTTCACCTCCAGGTCGAGCCTGATGGCGCTGGCGCCGTTGATGCGCTGCAGGGCTCGCTCCAGCGCGCAGCGCTCGCTGTAGGCCTCCACGCTGCCCTTGAGCGTCACCACGCCGCTGCGCACGCCGACCTTCAGGCCCGCGACGTTGACCGCCTCCCAGGCCAGCTCGGCCTCCACATCACGCTTCAGATCGGCATCGGTCTCCATGTCTCGCTCCTTACTCCATTGGGCTTTGCCGCCAGCGTGCAGCGCCAGCTTTGCGGCGGGCTTACTTCACGGGTCCACGCCACCCAAACTTGAGACAGGGAAAACCCTTGGCTTCAGCACCCGGCCGGTGGTGGCGGCGCCTTCAGACGCGAACTCCAGAGAAATGGCCGGGCCGCGTCCAGCGCCGGCGGGCGGATTCGGGCGGCACCGCGGCGGCGCCCGTCGCAATTCCCATCCCCCATCCGCGACAAGGACGCTGCACCACGCCGTGGTACCGCACCACGGCGGTCCTGGGGCAGGCGCCGTCGTCCGCCCACGGAGGGCGCATGCCGAATCGCGCGGCATGCACCGTGGCGGCTACCCTGGCGGCAGGAGGTTCCTGCCATGAGCACCGACGTTCGAGCCATCTGTGCCATCGGCCTGCGCGGCCAGCTCGGCCTGCACGGGCGCATGCCCTGGGAAGGCGAGCGCGGGCGCGTCTTCCGCGAGGACGTGGCGCGCTTCTTCGAGATCACCAGGGGCCATGTGCTGCTGGCCGGGCCGCGCACCATCGCCAGCGTCCCGGAGTTCGCGCGGCAGGACCGCACGGTGGCGGTGATCCGCTCGTCCGAAAGGCCCGAGGAGGTGCTGGCCCGCTACGCCGGCCGCGTGGTGTTCATCGGCGGCGGCCCGGCGGTGTGGGAGGTGTACGCGCCCCACATCCGGCACTGGGACATCAACCGGCTGCCCTACGACGGGGACGCGGACCGCTGGTTCGATCCGCAGTGGCTGGTGAAGGGCGGTGCCGCGCGGGGCAGGCCCTGAGCCGGACAGCCGGACCGCCATGAACGGCCCGAACCCTTCCAAGCCCGCCAGGGCCTGCGACAGCGAAATCTTCGACGTGCTGCTCCAGGCGATGGCGCAATACAACCAGCGCTTCGTGTCCGGCGCCCTGACCACCACCGGCGCCTTGCTGGTGGCCATCGGCTGGCTGCTGACCTCTGCGGATGCGCAGAAATACTTCGCGCAGAACCGCACCATTGCCGCGGTGTTCGTCGGCGCCATCGTGCCCTTGATTTATATATATTGCTCCGCCCTGTACCGCGCCTACCGGGTGAATCACGAAGCGCACAGGCAGCTGCAAAACCTGAATTATATGGAAAAGAAATATTATTCCTTCCACCTGCTGCCCCCACGCTTTCTCGTCTTCGGCATATTCCTCAATGTCTGGCATTACTTCGTGGTGGCTTGGCTGGTGGCGCAGCATGCAAAGCTGTTCTAGGCCGCGGCCGGCCGCTCGGGGCGAGGCCCAGCCCATTCCCACGACCGGGCGGTGCCTCAATACTGCAGGCGCGTCAATTCCAGGTTTTTCCCATCAGGCCCGGTACAAAACTCCTATTGAGCGCCAAGCTGCCCAAAACTACGGTTTCCTCCAGCAGCTGGCCATGCAAAACCAGGCAATTCATGGCCGGCTTTCCGACCCAAGCTTTCGCAGTGCGAGGACAGGGCAGGCCTTCCATGAAGCAGCGCGGAGATCGTCACCACGGCCGGCCGGGTTCCTGGCCCGGCGCTTCGGACAACATCGCGCAGCTGGCGCGCGCCGACTGGCGCATCCGGCTCTACGTCTGGTTTCTGAGGGCCTGCCTGGGCGTGGCGGCCGGATTCGTGCTGTGGCTGGTCTTCGAAACCCTCCGGGCCGCCGTGCTGGAGAGCCAGAACGCCGCCATTCCGGCCCTGGCGCCCAGGCCGCTGGCCCTGCTGGGCTGAGCCCGTCCCGGACCGGGCCAATGGCAGGCCGCGGGTGCGCGCCTCACGCGCCGGTGCGGCCGGGCTGCCCGGAGTTTCGTATCGGGCATTTTTCACGCGCCCGGATTCCCGATTTGCCGCCCCTTTGAGGGCGCCGAATTCCCGTGACAAAGGTCCCATGGACCTCCATCAGATCGACATTAAAGTGGCAGATTCGCCCCTCGATTCAACCGCAGCCAGGCCCTGCATTTCACTTTGAACTCGACATTCGAAGAACGCGCCGCCGAAGCCTCCCCGCCCCAAGGCGTGCGCCGACGCTCCGATACCGTTTACCCGCAGGAGCCGGAGTTGCCCGTGCAGCCGGTTTTCTGGCGCAAGGGCACGTCGATACCGGTGTGGCGCGGCGCCCTGACCGCGGGCCTGGCTTTCGCGGTGATTGCCACCACGTTCATCGGGGCTTACTGGATGCTGCGCTCGGGTTTCTGAATCCGTGATTTTTCGTTATCTTGCCGGCGCGTCCGAGGCCCGGCCGCCACAGGGCCGCAGTATCCAATTTGTAAGATACGAATGACGCCGGCCACGGCGTCCGCATGAATTTCCAGCCGATCCGGGCAAGGTTTTTTGCTTGCGCCATCCGGGAATCCGAACGGTCCATTGAATCTCCGGAGCGGCCGACAGCGCCAGCCCTGCGGAGAATGGGCCGGCGCGGTGGCCTGGCATCGAGGCGCCGAACCGCTCCCAGTCCCGCCAGGGATTTCAACCCGCCAGCGCCTCCCTCAACCCGCTCGCCCGCTTCGTCTTCCTCTCGATCGCCGCCGCCAGCACGCCCGGCTGCGGCGACACCAGCGTGAAAGCGGTTCGCGCCCGGGTGATGCCGGTATAGGCCAGCTCGCGCGTGAGCACCTGCGAGGAGCCCTGGTCCGGCAGCGCCAGCACCGTGTGCTCGAACTCCGAGCCCTGCGACTTGTGCACCGTCAGCGCGAAGGCGGTTGCCACGTCCGCCAGGCGGCTGGCCAGCACCGAGCGCAGCTGCGGCCCCTCCAGGAGGTACACCCGCAGCGCGCCGCGCGCGCCCGGCGCCCGCAGCACGATGCCGATGTCGCCGTTGAACACGCCCAGCGCCGGCTGGTTGCGCGTCACCATCACCGGGCGGCCCTCGTACCACTCGCCCGTCTTCCTCAGCCAGCCCGCGCGCAGCAGCGCGGCCTCGATGGCAAGGTTGAAACCCTCCACGCCCCAGTCGCCCTCGCGCACCGCGCACAGCACGCGAAAGCGCTCGAAGGCCGTCAGCACCCGCGTGGCCCATTCGGCATGCGCGCCCTCGTCCTCGCCCTGGGGACGCTCGCGCAGCGCCTGCAGGTAGGCCGCGTAGCCCCCGGGCGCGCCGGGACGGCCTTCCAGCGCCAGCCGCACCACCGCCTGCGGCGAGGCTGCCTCCAGCCAGTGCACCTCGGCACCCTGCGCATCGCGCAGCACCCGCTGCGCCGCCGCCACCTTGCCCTGGTTGACGGCCAGCGCCAGCTTGCCGATCGGGCCGCCGAAGCGGCGGCTCTCTCGCAGCATCACGATCTGCTGCGCCAGCGCGCCGCTGCGCGCGCCGCCGTCGTCCTCCGGCAGCTGCGTGCCGCAGGTGGCCTGCACGTAGGCACGGCATTCCGCGTCGTAGCCGCCTGGGTCGGCGTCCCCGCACAGGTCGCCCAGCACCGCGCCGGCCTCCACCGAGGCGAGCTGGTCCTTGTCGCCCAGCAGCACCACGCGCGCCGTCTCGGGCAGCGCCTCCAGCAGCGCGGCCATCATCTCCAGGTGGATCATGGAGGCCTCGTCCACGATCAGCACATCCACGTCCAGCGGGTGCGAGGCGTCGAAGGCGAAGCGCCGCGTGTCCGGCCGCCCGCCCAGCAGGCCGTGCAGCGTGCGCGCCGCGCCGATCCGCGCGGTCAGGGCGGCCAGGTCCAGGGCGTCGCCGATGCGCCCGGCCAGTGCCTGCAGCGAGCCCTCGATGGACTGCTTCAGCCGTGCCGCCGCCTTGCCCGTGGGCGCGGCCAGCGCGATGCGCAGCCGCTCGGGGTGAGGCGCCGTCGCCAGCAGCAGCGCCAGCAGCCGCGCCACGGTGTAGGTCTTGCCGGTGCCGGGGCCGCCGGTGATCACGGACAGCCGCCCGCGCAGCGCCACGGCGCAGGCCACCTTCTGCCAATCGGTCTTCGGCGTTCTCTGCCCGGCCTCGGCCGCGAACAGCCGTTCCAGCCAGGCGCGCGCGCTCGCCGTGTCCACGGCCTCGCGCAGCGCGCCACGCAGGCGCACCTGCGCTGCCACGCGCTGCTCGTAGTGCCAGTAGCGGCGCAGGTACAGGCGCGTGCCGCACAGCACCAGCGGGGCGGTGTCGCTGTCCGCCTCTTCGCCGTGGCCGTCCACGGCCTCGGCGTCCTGCACCAGCGCGCAGCCGCGCAGGGTGTCCAGCCAGGCCGGCAGCTCGCCGGGCAGCCGCTGCAGCACGGCCCTCAGCGCCTCGCGCGGCTCGGCGCTCCAGCTCAGCAGTTCATCGGGACGCTCGTGCAGCTCCTCCAGCAGCAGGCAGCTGTGGCCGCGGCTTTCCATGTGCGCCACCAGCGCGCCGCACAGCAGCACCAGTGGGTGCGCCCCAGGCTCCAGCTCCAGCGCGAAGCGCGCCACGGCACCGTCCAGGTGCCGGAGCCAGCCCGCGCGCGCCCAGCGCAGCAGCTCGGCCAGCAGCTCATCGGCCGGCAGGGGCTCGCGCTCCATGGCCTCGATCCAGTCCAGCGTGTTCGCGTCCTTGCGGGATTTCATCAGCGCGGGTCCTCCTCTCCCGCCAGCGCCTCATCCAGCGCCTCCAGCAACGCCATGTCCGGCGCCACCCACAGGCAGCCGCGGCGCGGATGGCGGATGCCGCGGATGAAGAAGTACAGCGCGCCGCCCAGCTGCTCGGCCGGGTCGTAGTCCTCGCCCAGGCGCGAGCGCAGCTGCCGGTGCAGCGCCAGCAGGTACAGCGCGGCCTGCACGTCGTAGCGGTGCGCCGCCATCGCGGCTTCCATCGCGTCGGGGCCGTAGTCGGGGTCCCGGGGGCCCAGCGCGTTGGACTTGTAGTCCAGCACCCAGTAGCGCCCCTCGTGCTCGAACACCAGGTCGGCAAAGCCCATCAGCATCCCGCGCAACTGGCGCTGCGGCAGAGAAGGGCGCTCGCGCCCGGGCAGGAGGTATTCCCCACACAAGGCATCGATCCGCGCCGCGTCCAGCCCCTCGCTGGGCAGCCAGAACTCCATCTCCGGCAGCGTGTGCGCCAGCGCCGACAGCGGCACGCCCAGCGGCGGCAATTCCACATCCACCGCCGCCGACAGCCAGGCCAGCACCTCCTCGGCGCGATTCCCCCAGCCCTGGCGCTCGCAGCGGCGCAGCAACTGCTCACGCAGCGGCTCGTTGTCGCGCAGCGCGAAGTCTTCCCCCGCCAGCCACTCCAGCTGGTCATGCAGGAAATTGCCGGCAAAGGCGCCGCGCGGGAAGCGGTGCCAGGGCTCGCCGTTCGCCGGCGCCAGGGGTAGCGGGCCGGGCGCGAACTCGTCGCTCTCGCGCACCGGCGCCTCCTCCAGCCGCTCGGCCGGCAGGGTGGGCAGGCGCTTCACCAGCTTGCTGAAGCTGCCGATGCTCCAGTCGCGCTCGAAGCGGGCCACGTACTCGGCGCCCGGCTGCAGCGCCGGCGCGTCGTCGCGCGGCAGCAACGGCGTGGTGGCGCAGTTCACCGGCGGCTCCAGCAGCGCGATGGCCTCGTCCTCGCCGCAGGCCGCTTTCAATCGCGCCAGGATCTCGCTCTCGCTGATGGCCTCGCCGCCACCGATGAGCTGCCCCAGCGCGCAGCGGTGCATCACGCACTGCTTGGCCTGGCCCTTCTTCAGCGCCGCCACGCCCAGCCACAGCGCATGGCGCGCGCGGGTGAGCGCGACGTACAGCAGCCGCAGGTCCTCGCGCAGCCGGTCGCGGTCGGCCTGCTCCAGCAGCTCGGCGCTAAGGTTGAACTGCAATTGCCGGGAGCCATCCTCGCCCGCCAGCTCGATGAAGCTGCGCCCCTTCTTCTCCACCGGCCGGAAGTCGCAGATGAAGGGCAGGAACACCAGCGGGTACTCCAGGCCCTTGGACTTGTGGATGGTCACGACCTTCACCAGGTCGGCGTCACTCTCCAGCCGGACGATGCGCTCGTCGCCCTCGGTCGCGTCCTCGTTCTCGATCTGCTCGGTGAGCCAGCGCACCAGCGCCTGCTCGCCGTCGAGCTGCGCGCTGGCGGCCTGCAGCAGCTCGGCGATGTGCAGCACGTTGGTCAGGCGCCGCTCGCCATCCGGTGCCGACAGCCAGCGTGCCGGCAGCTCCAGCCGGTGCAGCGTCTGGCGCAGCATGGTCAGCACGCCCTGGCGCTCCCACACCGAGCGCAGCTCGCGCAATTGCTCCAGGCGCTGCTCCCAGGCCTCGTCGTCCGCGGCCAGCCGCGCCAGCTCCGGGAGGCTCAGGCCGACCAGCGCCGTGGCGTAGGCCGCGCGCGCCAGACGCATGTCCAGCGGCGCCGCCACCGCGCGCAGCCAGCGCAGCAGGTCGCGCGCCTCGGCGCTGGCGAACACCGAGTCCTTGTCCGAGAGGTAGACCGAGGCGATGTCACGCCGGCGCAGCTCGCGCCGCACGCAGTCCGCCTCCACGCCGGTGCGCACCAGCACCGCGATGTCGGCCGGACGCAGGCGGGTAAAACCGTCCTCGGGATGCTCGAAGCCCGCCGCCGGGTCGTTGAGCAGCGTGACGATGCCTTCGGCACAGCGCTCGGCCGCGCGGCGGCGGTGGCTCTCGGCATTGCCCAGCTCCACGTCCACGCACAGCGACAGCGCCGGCACCTCGCCCTCGTTGCACACGAAACGCTCCGGCCGGCCGCGCGCCTCCACGACCTGGAAGGGCAGCGGGTCGTCGAACTCGCTGCGGAACAGGAAGGCGCCGGCGCCTTCGGCCCGCTCTTCCGCCTGCCTGAACAGCTGGTTCACCGCCCGCACCAGCGCCTGCGTGGAGCGGTGGTTGGTGCCCAGCACGTAATGGCGCCCGGCGGTGGCGCGGCGCGCGCCCAGGTAGCTGTGGATGTCGGCGCCGCGAAAGGCGTAGATCGACTGCTTGGGGTCGCCGATGAGCAGCAGCGCGCTGTCACGGCAGCAGTCGGCCGTGCGGTAGAGCCGGTCGAACAGCCGGTACTGCAGCGGCGAGGTGTCCTGGAACTCGTCCACCAGCGCCACCGGGTACTGCGCCAGGATGCGCTCGCGCAGCCGCTGGCCGGCGGCTTCGTCATGCAGCGCCTGGTCCAGGCGCACCAGCATGTCGGCGAAGCCATAGGCGCCGGCCTGCGTCTTCAGCTCGGCCAGGCGCCGCGCGATGCACTGCGCGGCGTGCTGGCGCAGCTGCGCTTTCAAATCGGGCAGGGCGGCCAGCGCCTCCAACAACTGCTCGATGGCCTCGAAGTGCGAGGGCAGCACCAGCTCGGGCTTGACCGCCTCGCGCATGCCCTCGACGCTGAGGCGGTGCCGGCCGGCGTCGGGCAGTTCCGGATCGAGCTGGCCCGGCGTGGTGGCCCAGGCTTCCAGCTTGTCCAGCCAGGGCTCGTAGAAGCGCGGCTGCAGCTTCTTGCGGTCCAGCAGGCAGACCTTGCGCGCCTGCTCGGCGGTGAACCAGTCGCGCAGCGCCTGCACACGCTCGGCCCACCCGTCCTTGAGCCGCGCCAGGTGTTGGGCCTGCTCGGCCAGCACCCGGGTGCAGAGCTCGCTCAGCGCTGGCGGTACAGCAGCGCCCGGACCGATGCGTGACACCAGCGCCGCCACGTCCTGGTACAGCGCACCCACGTCGGGCCAGAGCTCGAACACGGCGTCCAGCGCCGAGTCGTCGAGCGGGTAGACATGCTGGCGCCAGTAGTCGCGCACCGCCTCTTCCTGCAGCCTGCGCTCGTCGGCCAGCAGCTCCTCGTCGAAGAGGTTGCGGCTGTCGAAGGCGTGCTCGCGCAGCATGCGCTGGCACCAGGCGTCGATGGTGTGCACCGCCGCGTCGTCCATGGCCTCGGCCGCGCAGGCCAGGCGCCAAGCGGCGCGGGTGCGCTCCGGGCCATCCGGGTAGCCGGCCAGCAGCTCGCGCAGCAGCCGGTCGCCCTCCTGCGGCTCGGCCTCGCCGCGGAACACCTGCGCCGCCTCGATGAGGCGGGCGCGGATGCGGTCCGACAGCTCGCGCGTCGCGGCGCGCGTGAAAGTCATGACCAGGATCTCGGCCGGCAGCAGCGGGCGGTGAAAGGCGCCGTCCTCCGGCCCATGGCCCAGCACCAGGCGCAGGTACAGCGCGGCGATGGTGTAGGTCTTGCCGGTGCCGGCGCTGGCCTCGATCAGGCGGCTGCCCCACAGCGGCAGGCGCAGCGGGTCGAGCAACTCAGTCATCGCCGTCCTCCGCGCCGTCACCCTGTTCCAGCACTTTCACGCTGCCGCGCGCCCAGGCCTCCAGCGGGCCGTAGAGCTGCGGCGCCAGCGCCTCGAACTGCCCATCCGCGATCAGCGTCTCGAAGTCCGGATAGAGCCGCGCCAGGCAGGGCTCGGCGCCCTCGGGTGTGACCGGGCTGAAGCCGCCGCCCTCATAAACCTCCTGCGGCTTGCCGTCGCTGACGAAGGCCAGGGCGGTGCGGCAGGCCAGCGGCAGCGGCGCCTCCATGCCCTGGCGCCACAGGCCCAGCAGCGTGCGCAGCGTCTGCTGCGCCTCGTCCTGCGGCAGCGGTTCCAGCGCCAGCACCGCGTCGCGCGACACGATGCGGCCCTGCAGCGCCACGCCGCAGGCGCTGGCCACCAGGTGGCGCACCCAGTCGTCGATGAGCTTGTCGGTGCGCGCGGTGCCCTTCTTCTGCAGCACGCTGGGCGAGAGTTTCAGTTGCACCGGGCCGGATGCGCCGTTGCGCAGCTCGGTGAGCCAGTCTTCCAGCCGCACGCCCTCGTGCTCGAAGGCCAGCGTTTCCTTGGGCACCACCGCGGCGAACTCGCGCTGCAGATTGAGCCAGCGGCGGTGCATCCATTGCGCCGGCGCGAGCAGGGCGTCGCGCTGGCGTGCGCCGATGCCGTTCATCGGCAAGCGCCCGCTGCGCTGGATGCGCTGGGCCCGGCGCACGATCTCCTCCGGCGCGCAACGGTGCGCGTCGGCCAGCAGTTCGCTGATCAGCACCCACGCTTCCAGCCCGTTGATGCCGAAGGGCTCGTCGTCCTCGCCCGGCGGTGGACCCTCGTCGAAATTCACGCCCAGGCGGCGCATGAAGTATTCCGACACCGGGTTCTTCACGAAGGCGGCCAGGCGCGACAGCGTCAGCACCTGGTTTTCCACTTCGAAGCGCGGCGCCTCGACGCCAGCGGCGGCCGTGTCGGCGTGGTGCGCGGCGCGCCACTCGCGCGCCCAGGTGCGCAAGCCGCCGGCCTCGAAGTAGCGGCGGCTGAAGGGCTGGAGCGGGTGCTCGGTGGTGAGCGTCTTCGCCAGGCCCTGGCCCCAGCCGGCGTCCAGGTAGTCGCGCAGCTGCGACACCAGCACCGAGGGCGGCTGCTCGCTGTTGTCGCGCACGCTGCGCCCGCTCCAGCTCACGACCAAGCGCTGCCGGGCCGACAGCAGCGCCTCCAGCATCAGGTAGCGGTCGTCGTCGCGGCGCGAGCGGTCGCCGGGACGGCGCTGGCCAGGCAGGCCCATCAGGTCGAAATCGGCGCGGTGCGTGCGGCGCGGGTAGTCGCCGTCGTTCATGCCCAACAGGCACACCACCTCGAAGGGAATGGCGCGCATGGGCATCAGCGTGCAGAAAGTGACGCCGCCGTCCAGGAAGCGCCGGCGCAGCGTGGGCTCGTCCAGCCCGGAGAGCCAGCCTTCGCGCAGCACCTCCAGCGGCACTTCCTCCTCGAAGCCGCCGGCCTGGACCGCCTCCAGCCAGCTTTCCAGCGCCTCCTGCAGCAGGGCGAGCTGCTGGCGCTCGGCCTCGTCCACCGGCTCGAAGAAGTTGTCCAGCAGCTCGCGCGCGCGCTCGGCCCATTGCGCGGGCGTGGCCTCGGACGTGGCCCGCTCGTGCCAGCGGTGCAGCTCATCGACCAGCACGGCCAGCGAGCCCGCGGCGGCCGCTTCCAGGCCGCCGATCTCGCCGTAGGCCTCGATGTCGGCCCAGGCCGCGCCGTCGCCGGCGGCGTAGCCCAGCAGCATCCGGCGCAATCCGAAGATCCAGGTGTTCTGCGCACCGCAGGCTTCCAGGCCCAACGCGGCGCGGTGCCGCGCATCCAGGCCCCAGCGCACGCCGGCGCCATTGAGCCACTGCGCGATGCGCGGCAGCTCCTCCTCGGTGATGTCGAAGCGCCGCGCCAGCGCCGGCACGTCCAGCAGGTCGCGGACCTCGGTGAGCCGGCAGCGCTGCTGCGGCAGGCGCAGCAGCCATTCCAGCGCCACGAACAGCGGCACATGGCCGCGCTGCTGCTGGTCGGCGATGCCGAAGGGAATGTGGCGCGGGTCGCCCGGCGGGTACTGACCGAACACGGCGCGGATGCAGGGCGCGAAGCGGTCGATGTCCGGGACCATCACCAGGATGTCGCGCGGGCGCAGCGGCTGCCCGCCCGGCGGCTCGGCCAGCAGGTGCAGCAGCTCGTCGTGCAGCACCTCCACCTCGCGCTGCGCGCTGTGCGCGACGTGGAAGACGATGGAGCGGTCGCGCTCCAGGTTCAGCTCATCGGGCCGGCGCGGATGCTCGGCCAGCGGCTGCAGGTCGCGGATGGCCGCCTGCACGCGCGCCAGCAGCGTCGTGCCCGGCTCGCTGTCGAACAGGTCGATGCGCGGCAGCGCCGTCTCCTGGCCCAGCGCGTGCGCGTCGAAGGCGTCGAGCTGGCGCACGAAGTCGCGGCCCTGGCGTCCCCAGGCCGCCAGCAGCGGATGCGCGTGCGCGTGCATCTCCTCCAGCGACACGGCGGCCAGGTCGCGGTCGGCGCGGTGCTGGAAACGGCGGCGCTGCATCTGCAGCAGCTCGCGGCCGTCGATGATGTCGGCCCAGTGGTACTGGCAGGGATTGACCACCGCCAGCAGCACCTGCGTGTGGCGGGAGAGGGCGCTCAGCGCCTGCAGCATCTGCATGGGCAGCTGCGACATCCCGAACACCACCACGCGGCGCGCCACCGGGCTGCGCGGCGCCGCGCCCGACGCCAGCGTGGCCAGGAAGCGGCGATGGATGGCCGGGCGCACCACCAGGCGCTCGGCCTCGCTCAGTTCCTCCAGCAGCTCGCGCCACAGCAGCGGCTGCCAGCGCTGGTCCTCGGGGAGCTCAGTGGACGTGCCGTCGGCGCGGCCGAGCCGGTCACGCCCGGCGGCCCAGTCCTCCAGCCAGTCGGCCCGGTAGACCTGGTACTGGTCGAACAGGTCGGCCAGGCGCTGCGCCAGCTGCAGGCGCCGGGCCACGTCACCGCCGTCCAGGAAGCGTGCCAGCGGCGCGAACTCGGCGCGCCCCAACTGGCCGGGGAGCAGGCGCATCAGGCGCCAAGTCAGTGGAATCTCGTCCAGCGGGGACAGGGCGGGCACGGACTGGCGTCCCAGCACCTGCCGGTAACTGCGCCACAGGAAGCGCGCCGGCAGCTCCACCCGCGTCGCGGCGCACACGCCGCGCGACTGGGCCAGCGCCATCTTCAGCCACTCGGCCACCCCGTTGCTCTGGACCAGGAACACCTCGGCCTCCAGCGGTGCCAGCGGCTGGCGCTGCAGCCAATCCACCACCGCCTCCTTGAGCAATTCGAGCCGGTTGCCGTGCAACACCAGCAATCCTGTGCCGACTTCGGCGCCCATGAGGCCGACCTCCCCGTCCAGTTTCTTCACGCGCCGCCGGCCCCATACCGGCAGGCGGCGATTCTCGCAGCGCTCCCCGCCCGCGCCTGTGGCCGATGTCGCGTTTTGGCCTCAATTCCCCAAGCTCCACTCGGCCATGAGCCGTCAGGATTAGGTCGCGGCACAAGGCTCATTAACCCGAATTCAATTCAGGCCAGGACAAAGGCCCCAGTTTCCGCACCGATTCCCCGGCGGCCAGCCCGCCCGTGGCGCCAAGGCGTGATATGGCAGGCATGCGACCAAAAGCAAAAAGCCCCGCAGGGCGGGGCTTGGAGAGCGGCCGGTGTGGAGCCGCTTTGAATTCGGGTCCGAACCCGGGATCAGGCCTTGATGGACAGATCGTCCAGCGTCTTGCCGCTTTCCAGGGCTTCGGTCACCCATTTCGGCTTCAGGCCACGGCCGGTCCAGGTTTTGCCAGAAACCGGGTCACGATACTTGGGCGCCACGGTACCGGTCTTGCCGCCGGATTCACCCTTCTTGCCGCCGCCGCGCGTGCTGGTCAGATCCTCAATCGACAGATTGTTCTGCGCCATCAACTCTTTGATCGTGTTGATGGCTTCCGAACGGGAGTTGTCCTGCAGTTGCTTGATCTGACGCTCGAGTTCTTCGCGCTGCTTGAGGAGGTCTTGAATGTTTGCCATACGCTTTGCACCTTCTGTGAATGTCTTGGACATTTCTGATCTATGGCGTGGCGCTTGAAGTGCGATACGGGCCGGGCCTTGGGCAACACCGGTATCTACTGCAAGCTCCCGCGGACCGGATAATGCCACAATGTGCGCGAACTATGAACCTCCGGCCCCAAAGAATTTTCAGGCCCATCTCGGAAGCGAGGAACCGCGCTTCAACTACACGAATGGGGCATATCCCGGTTCCCGGGCAGTGTTCATCACTGCGGGCGAAGAGAATGAATCTGTTTTCTCGCGCTGGCCCGGCATCTTCGGACCGCCGCCGCCGTGGGTCCCGGACCGCAAGTCGGCCCGCTTCACCGACAACGCCCGCTCGGAAACGGTGGATTCCAGGCCGAGTTTCAAAGCGGCCTGGAAGGCACGCCGGCGGTGCCTGATTCCCGCCCAGGCCCGGTTCGAACCCAAGTATGAATCGGGCCGTGCCGAGCGCTGGCGTATCGCCCGTGCCGATGGCCTGCCGTTCTGCATGGCGGGCATATGGGAGGAAGGCCACCATGACAGCATTACTGTGTGGTCGTATTCCATGCTCACGATCAACGCAGATACCCATCCATTGATGCGGTACTTTCATAAGCCGGGAGAAGAAAAACGCTGCGTCGTGATGGCGCCGCCTGCGCATTACCGGGATTTGCTGTGTGCCGATGCGCGCGGGGCCCGCATGTTGCTGCGGCCCTGGCCCGCCGACGGATTCACGGCAGCGCCCGCACCCTGGTCTTTACAAACAGTTGCCAAGGTGCAAACCGTACTGGCCTGTGACAGCCTTTGAAGGCGCCGTACCTACCCAACGCGGCGCCGCGCTCCTCGTGCAACCCTCGTCATGCCCAAGTTGGGGCGCATGTTAAGTCGCATAATTAGTAACAGACTGCAACTGCTGTTTGTAACATTGGCTTTGGCTTGGTGCAGAACGAGCACCGGGAACCGGCAGGGCAACACCAGGACGGGAGCGTGCATAAGTCACATCTTCTTCACATGACTTGAACCAAGCCGGACGCATCGACCAATGAATTTGCCTTGAAGAGTTGATCTCTTCATTCAATGCTGATAGGCGCTGGGATGGAGTTATGTTTCATTGGACTCACACGCCGTCACACATTCCCAGGCAAGCCCGCATGAGTCCACGCCGGTGTTACCGATACTGCTTTGACAGAAGCGTACGGAGCTTATGAGCCTGGGAGTACACAGCGTCGCGTATTCGATGCCAGGCTGCCGTCGCAACCGGGGTTACGACGCAGAGGAAAACCATGCGGAGCATGGACAAGAGGGCTTGGACCGCCGGCTTTATGGCTGGCGGGGTTTTTGCAGCGCAATGTCCCTATGTACGGGGCTCGTTCGAAGCCTTGGATTGGTATGGCGGTTGGATCGAAGGAGCAGCAAATGCTCTGGGTCAGAGCCATGATGAACTCACTCCCGGTCATGGCGAACTGCCGTCCCTGGAGTACGCCGGGTTTACCCATATGCCGCTGCATTGAAGCGGCCCCACCGTCCATCAAGTCCGCCAACCCCGGCCGGGTCGCTGTCCATACTGCGCTGCAACATTTCTGCTTTTGAACAGCCTGTTACGGTATGGCAGCGCATGTCGCCGAGCTGATATCTGGACGAGGAATTGGGCAAACCGGTGCGGCACGGGCACGACACACCCGCCCCAGGGGCCAGAGGAATCGGGAGCAATTTGTGAAGATTTCCCGAAAACCGTATCACTGATGGCGGCTGGCCAGGGACTGCAGATACGGCGCATGCCGTGTCCACGACCCAGGGCGTGGGACCGCCCATGGCCTGCAAGCCATAGGACCGCAGCAGCTTCCTCGAATTCCGTGTAGCGCGCCGGATATCAGCGCAAGCGCCGGGGCGACAATGCGCCAAAGGCCAAACCTTCGGCGCACGGGAATTCCGGCATTGACTCGCCCGGTAACGGGCTGCGCGCAAAGGCGGCTGCATTAGGGGCGCTTGGCTGCCATACCCGCCTTGACCTGCACGCCGGAAAAAGCCTTCGCACTCGGTATCCCAGCAGATCACCCTGTTGCCATCGGACAAGAAAGAAGGCAGTCCGACCCAGGTACCGGGCGGGCGGCGGATTTCCAGCGTGGTGGCTTCGGCGGTGCGGTGAATTCCCGGCGCAATGCCCGGCTCTTACGGCCGTACGTCATGCGGCGCTACAGGAGCGGCATTGGCCGGCGAACCCGGCAGCACTGCGGCATCGGGTTTGAAACAGAAACTGTCGCCCATACTCACCACCGTCAGTCAGCCCGAAATGTTCGCGCCGGGCGGTGCGGTACGGCCGTGGTCCCACACCGCGCTTCTGAAGCCGGTTCCCGAAACGCCTTGAAAACCGGCTCGGGGTCGCTATGCTGTGTTTTCATACAGTTCTTCGCGTAGCGTCGCGCATTCGGGCCGGTACGGCGCTACGGTTCACCCCAAGCCCGAAAGGACGCGTGATGGCAAATCCGGTCAAGAAGATCCCCGATGGCTACACGGCCGTGACGCCCTACCTGACGATCCGGGGCGCCGCCCGGGCCATCGAGTTCTACAAGCAGGCTTTCGGCGCGGAGGAGGTGATGCGCCTGGCCTCGCCCGACGGCCGCGTGATGCACGCCGAGATCCACATCGGCGGCGCCGTGCTCATGCTTCACGACGAGGCGCCGCAGTGCCAGGCCTTCAGCCCGCAGACCCTGGGCGGCTCGCCCTGCAGCGTCATACTGTACGTGGAGGACGTGGATGCCGTGGTGAAGCGGGCGGTCGAGGCCGGCGCGACGCTGACCATGGAAGTGGCGGACCAGTTCTATGGCGACCGCGCGGGCGCGCTGCGCGACCCCTTCGGCCACCGGTGGCATGTGGCCACGCATGTACGCGACGTGCCGGAAGAAGAAATCCGCGGCTGCGTGGCCCGGATGTTCGAAACGGCCCAGACCTGAAGGCGGCACGCTTGCCGGCGCGAACACGTGGACACACTTTGCGCCCGATGGCATCACCCGCGGGCGCTGGCACGGGCCATGGTGCAGGGCCGCGCCGACGTGGCGCGCCAAGCGACGGGAGAAGAGGGCGTGCGACTCGAAGGTTCCTGCCACTGCCAGGCCGTGCACTTCTCGGTGGAGTCGCACGAGCCGGTGCCCTTCATGCGCTGCTACTGCTCCATCTGCCGCAAGACGGCCGGCACGGGCGGCTTCGCCATCAACCTCGGCGCCGACCACCGCACGCTGCAGGTGCGCGGGCACGAGCATGTGTGCGTCTACCGCGCGCTGATGGAAGACGGCAGCCGCAGCAGCGGCGAGCGCCATTTCTGCAGCCTCTGCGGCACGGCCCTGTGGCTGTGGGACCCGACCTGGCCCGAGCTCGTGCACCCGCATGCCGGCGCCATCGACACCCCGTTGCCCGAGGCGCCGCACAGTACCCACATCATGCTGGGCTCCAAGCCAACCTGGGTCGAGGCCCATGTGCGCCCCGGCGACCAGCGCTTCGACGCCTATCCGGACGAGTCGCTGGCGCAATGGCACCGCCGCCATGGCCTCGCGCGCTGAGCGCAACCGGCACGACCGCCGCGTGGCCGTCCCCGGCGGCTGCGGCGGGGGGCGAGAGGGCCCGGGCACAATGGCCCGGCAACCCTGAAAGGTTTCCCATGCAACAGCTCTCGCCCGCCGGCCGGCAGGCTCTTGACGACATCGCCCGCCGCCACGGTTTCAGCAGCGAGGCGGTGACGTCCATGCTCTGGGCCGTGGTCCAGGGACACGGCAGCATGGCGCAGTTCGGCCATCCCGAGTTCGGCGGCGCTGGGCAGTGGATGCGTGGCGGCATGACCATGGTGTCGGACATGTTCAACAACGCCCTCAAGGCACGCGTGGACGGCCTGTGCAGCGAGCTCGCCGCGCTGGTCGCCAGCCAGCCCGAGCTGCTGCAGGGCGGCAGCTTCCAGTCGCAGAGCCAGGGCGGCAGCGGTGGCCACGAGCAGCAGCAGTCGTCATGGAGCCACGCCCAGCCGCCCGCCGGCGCGGTGCAGTCCGGCACGGCGAGTCTGTTCATTCCGGCCTCGGGCGGCGACTGGTGGGGGCCGAGCCTGCGCTGGCCCGACAGCACCGGGTCGCAGAACGGCGTGCGCTACGCCTACTTCGCGCAGGCACGGCGGCTGGCCATCGAGGTGCACGGCCGCGTCACGATCTACGACACGCTGGACCACCACATCGGCGGCTTCTCGCAGCAGCAGTCCGGCAGCGGCTCATTGAGCTTCACCAGCCAGTACGGGCTGGTGGACGTGGCCAGCCTGCCTGTGGTGTCGATCGACGGGCAGCCGCCCGCCGGCACCGCGGCACCCGTGGCGGCAGCGGTGCCGCCGACGTCCAGTACACCAGCGGTGCCGCCCACGGCGACGCCGGGCGGCCCGCAGGGGTTGGACGTGTTCGCTGCCATCGACAAGCTCGCTGAGCTGCACGCCCGCGGTGTCCTGACGGCCGAGGAGTTCTCGGCCAAGAAGGCCGAGCTGCTGAGCCGGCTCTGAAAACGGCAGAGCCCGCCGGATGGCGGGCCCTGGAGAAGAAGGCCGTGGTGATCAGCTGCGGTGCGGAACCAGCGGCCGCGGCCTCACGCAAGGTCGTTCGCACACGCTGTGCGCTTCAATGTCAGTTATGTCAACAAGGTGATTTTCGCGTCAACGCGCGGCCACGGCCAGGAGCTCGACCTCGAAGGTCAGCGTGCTGTTGCCCGGGATGACGCCGGGAATGCCGCGGGCGCCATAGGCGGTGTCGGCCGGACAGGTCAGCTTGGCCTTGCCGCCGACCTTCATGTGCTGCAGCCCCTCGGTCCAGCAGGGAATGACGCGGTTGAGCGGGAACGTGGCGGGCTGGCCACGCTTGTGGGAGCTGTCGAACTCCTTGCCGTCGGCCAGCGTGCCGCGGTAGTGCACCTGCACCGTGCTGGACGCGGCGGGCTGCGCGCCCTGGCCCTTGGTGCTGTGCTCGATCACCACCCCGGAAGGCAGCTTCTCGGTGTCGGATTGGGCCAGGGCGTGCTGGGCGCCGGCAAGCAGCAGCGCGGCGCAGACGAAGAGATGTCGTTTCATGAAGAAAAAGGGCCTGGAAGGTTGCGCAAGCCGCGCAGTGTCGCCGCTTTCGTCCCCGGTGGCCCTGCGGTCGCGGACCGGGTCGCGGCGGGATGAAAGGCTGAAGTGGTTGAGCCGGCAACCGCGCGGCGGCTTCCGGCCGTTCAGCCCTGGCATCCCGGGTTCAGGCGTGCCCGGGAGCGTAGGAAAAGCCGCCGCCGCGCTCCTGCTCCAGCCGCGTTTCCTCCATCAGGTCTTCCTGCACCGGATCGGGCGCGCCGCCGCGCTTGAGATGTTCCTGGTACCACGCCGAGATGAGCGCGCAGATGATGGGATCCGGGCCCTTGACCAGTTCTTCCATGTCGAAGCCGCTGGCCTGGCAGATGGCTTCGATGGGCTGCGTGTCGAAGATCACGGAGCCGTCGCGAATGTCCCGCGACAGGCGCAGGTCTTCGAAGTTGACGCCGTCGGGAATGGTTGCCTGCAAATGGATCAAGCTGCCTCCTCTGGAGCCCGCGAAGGGAGTGAAGTCATTGTGACCGGTTTACAAGGCGCCGGCCGCTCAGCCGGCCCTCACCCCTAGCAGCCGGCGGGCCCGGGGGACTCCTCCGGGCGCCTGGTGCGGAAAACGGCAGGTCCGGGCGCTTCAGCCCCGGATTTCCCGCACCTCGACATCCACCACCTCGCCCGCGCCGGATGCGGCCCGGCCCGGCCGACTCCCCCCAGCGGGCCGGAATCCTCCCCGCTGCGGCCAGGCGAAGCGCAGTCCCCCGCGCTCCAGGCGCCGCCGTGCCACCAGCGCCACCACCAGCAGCACACCGGCGGCAGCCAGTCCGGCCAGCAGCGTGAAGACCATCGCCGCCAGGCCCACCAGTCCGAAGGCCACGCGCCGCAGGGCCGCGGCCACCGTTGCAAGGACGCGCTCCACCGTGGTGCCGCGCGCCGAGTGAGGAAGATGCATCAGCTTTCTTTTGTCTTTCGCGAGAGGGTTCAGTCGTCGTTGCCGCCGAAAATGCCCAGCAGCGCCAGCAGCGACTGGAACACGTTGAACAGGCTCAGGTACACGCCCAGCGTGGCCGTGATGTAGTTGGTCTCCAGGCCGTCCTGCACGCGCTTGAGGTCATGCAGGATGAAGGCCGAGAAGATGCCGATGGCCAGCACCGACAGCGTGATCATCAGCGCGCTGGACTGCAGGAAGACGTTGGCGATGCCCGCCACCATCAGCATCACCACGCCGACGAACAGCCACTTGCCCATCGACGTCAGGTCGCGCTTGATGACCGTGGACAGCATCGCCATGCCCAGGAAGATGCCGCCCGTGCCGGCAAACGCCGTCATCACCAGGCTGGCGCCGTTGGACAGGCCCAGCACCGTGCCCACCAGGCGCGACAGCATCAGGCCCATGAAGAAGGTGAAGGCCAGCAGCACCGGCACGCCGGCCGCGGAGTCCTTGGTCTTCTCGATGGCGAACATGAAGCCGAACGCGCCGGCGAGGAACACCACCAACCCCACCATGGGCGACATGGCGCTGCTCAACCCGGTGGCGACGCCCAGCCAGGCGCCGGCCACCGTGGGCACCATCGACAGCGCAAGCAGCCAGTAGGTGTTGCGCAGCACGCGCTGCTGCCGCGCAGCCAGGCCCGGCGCACCAGCGCCACGGGCGGTCATGTCGATTTGCTGAAGATTCATATGGGCTCCCAAGGATCGTCGCCGCCGCCCGCAGCGAAGGCTGCAAGCCACGGCGGCAAACGTAATCTAAGGGCGCCCATACATCGGGACAATCAGAACGTTGCGATGCGTTTGATCGAAAAAACCAGAGCATCGACACCCTGCCCGGGCCGGCCTCAGCATCGGGAGTCTCAAGGCGTGATCGCCACCTTGAGCACGCCGTCGCGCTGGTGGCTGAACAGCTCGTAGGCGGCCTCGATGTCGTCGAGCCTGAAGCGGTGCGTGACCATGGCGCCCAGGTCCACGCGCCCGGCCTCGATCACCGCCATGAGCCGGCGCATGCGCTCCTTGCCGCCCGGGCACAGCGAGGTGACGATGCGGTGGTCGCCCAGCCCGGCGGCAAAGGCGTCCAGCGGGATCTTCAGGTCGGTGGAGTACACGCCCAGGCTGGACAGCGTGCCGCCCGGCCGCAGGCAGCGCAGCGCCGCCTCGAAGGTGCCCTGCGTGCCCAGCGCCTCGATCGAGGCATCCACGCCGCGCCCGCCGGTCAGGCGCAGGATCTCCTGCACCGGGTCCTGGCGGCTGAAGTCGATCACCACGTCGGCGCCCAGGCGCCGCGCCATCTCCAGCCGCTCGGGCACCCGGTCCACGCCGATCACCAGGCTGGCGCCGCTGAGCTTGGCGCCCGCGGTGGCGCACAGCCCGATCGGCCCCTGCGCGAACACCGCCACGCTGTCGCCGATGCGGATCTTCGCGCTCTCCGCGCCCGCGAAGCCGGTGGACATGATGTCCGGGCACATCAGCACCTGCTCGTCGCTGAGCCCGTCGGGTACCGGTGCGAGGTTGAACATGGCGTCCGGCACCAGCACGTACTCAGCCTGGCAACCGTCGATGGTGTTGCCGAAGCGCCAGCCGCCCAGGGGCTTCCAGCCCTGCGCGGTGCCGGCGCCGTCCTGGGCGCAGAAGCCGCACTGGCAGGCGTTGCTCCAGCCGCTGGGCGTGATCGCGCCGGCAATGACGCGCTGGCCCTCGCGGTAGCCCTTGACGGCCGAGCCCAGCTTCTCGATCACGCCCACGGGCTCGTGGCCGATGGTCAGCCCGCGCGCCACCGGGTACTCGCCCTTGAGGATGTGCACGTCGGTGCCGCAGATCGTGGTGGTGGTGACGCGCACCAGCGCATCCAGCGGCCCAACGTCGGGAATCGGCTTGTCGTCGAGCACGATGCGGCCCGGTTCAACGAAGACAGCGGCTTTCATCATCGGCATGGGAACTCTCCTGGCAGGGGTCCGGACCCGCAGGCTACGGCGCTGCCCTCCCCGCGACTTGAGCCAGCTCAAGCCTGCAGCGCGAATTCATCAGGTTTTTCCGAAGTTGCGTTCCACAACATTCGAATTCCCGCGTCAATGCGGGCCGCCTACAGTGCCCTGTCCCGGCGCCATGCCGGGTTGGGCCACCCGGGCGGCTTTCGCCCCTGGCACGCAGCGGCTGCCGTCGGCGCCGCGCACACCTCCATCCGATTGGGGAAAGGAACCGACCATGTCGCGCCACACCATTGCTTCCCGCGCCTACCCGCTCAACAGCCCGCAGGCGGCCGGCCGCCTCGTGGCGCTGGCCCTGATCGCCAACGGTGAGATCAAGGCCAAGGAGTGGGCCGCGCTCAGCGCGCTGCGCGCCTGCGAACAGCTCGGCCTGAGCGATGAGCACTGGCACGACCTGCTGGACGAGCTGTGCCACGACCTGCTGGCATCTCCGGATGCCGCGGGTGACTGCCTGGTCGATGCGCCCCTCCTGGCGTGCTGGCTGGCCGAGGTGGACGACCCTGCCCTGCAGCACCGCGTCATGCGGCTGTGCGCGGCCGTGATCGGGGCCGACGGGCATGTCGATCCCGGCGAGTCGGTGGTGTTGCGCGGCATGCTGGCGCAGTGGGTGCTGCCCCAGGAGGAGCAGGCGGGCGTGGAACCCCTGCTCTACGGCCTGGACTTCCAGGTGCAGCCGCGCCGCCCGCAGCCCGTGGCCGGTTGAGGGCCTGATCCAGTCCCCGGCAGCGCCAGCGGCGGCGCCCCCGGGACTGCGGCAGGCCGGTGCGAGTCAACCGCCTTTCGGCTTCACGGAATGGCGCAGCCAGCGCACGTTGCTTGCCCTGCTTGCGCGGCCTGAGCCCAGGCCGCCTCCAAAAGCAAATTCAAACAGCTGCCACCCATGCCTTTTCTGCCCCTGGCCATCCTGCTGCCGCTGCTGCTGGGCCCCCTGTGCGCCTGGGCCGGTCGTGGCGGCACCGCGGCGGCCAGGCGGCGCGCGGCGTGGCTTGCGGCGGCGCTGACGGGCGCCGTGCTGGCGCTGCTGCTGTCCGGCGCCGGTGCCGTCCTCGACGGCCAGACCCTGCTGTGGCACCAGCCCTGGATGCCGGAGATCGGCTTCAACCTGGGCCTGCGCCTGGACGGGCTGGGCCTGATGTTCAGCGGCCTGATCACCGGTATCGGGCTGCTGGTGATCCTCTACGCCGCCTACTACCTGGGCCCGCAGGACCCGCCCGGCAAGCTCTACGCGCTGCTGATGCTGTTCATGGCCGCCATGCTGGGCGTGGTGCTGGCGGACAACCTGCTGCTGCTGGTCGTGTTCTGGGAGCTCACGAGCCTCGCCTCCTTCCTGCTGGTGGGCTACTGGAGCCACCGCGCCGAGGCGCGCGCCGGCGCGCGCATGGCGCTGGCGGTGACGGGCGCGGGCGGGCTGGCGCTGCTGGCGGGCGTGGTGCTGCTGGGCCAGATGGCGGGCACGTACGAGCTTTCGCAGCTGCTGGGGCAGCGCGAGCGCATCCAGGCCGATGCGAGCTATCCCGTGGCGCTGCTGCTGATCCTGCTGGGCTGCTTCACCAAGAGCGCGCAGTGGCCTTTCCACTTCTGGCTGCCCGAGGCCATGGCCGCGCCCACGCCGGTGTCGGCCTACCTGCACTCGGCCACGATGGTGAAGGCGGGCATCTTCCTGCTGATGCGGCTGTACCCGGTGCTGGGCGGCACGCTGCTGTTCGAGGTGGTGGTCGCCGCCACCGGGCTGCTGACCATGGGTTTTGCCGCCTACGTGGCCGTGTTCAGGCATGACCTCAAGGGGCTGCTGGCCTACTCGACCATCAGCCACCTGGGGCTGATCGTGTTCCTCATCGGGCTGAGCAGCCCGCTGTCGGCTGCTGCCGCGGTGTTCCACGTGCTCAACCACGCCACCTTCAAGGCCTCGCTGTTCATGACCGCCGGGATCATCGACCACGAGACCGGCACCCGCGACATGCGCCGCCTGGGCGGCCTGCTGCCCCTGCTGCCCTGGACTGCCACGCTGGCGATGGTGGCTGCCGCCGCGATGGCCGGCGTGCCGCTGGCCAACGGTTTCATCTCCAAGGAGATGTTCTTCGCCGAGGCGGCGGATCTGGCCGAGGCGGTGCCGGGCTGGGGCCTGCTGGTGCCGCTGGCGGCCACCTTCGGCGGCATCTGCTCGGTGGCCTACTCGCTGCGCTTCGTGCACGACGTGTTCTTCAACGGCCCGCCCGTGGACCTGCCGAAGCCGCACCCGCACGAGCCGCCGCTGTTCATGAGGCTGCCGGTGGTGCTGCTGGTGGCGGTGTGCCTGGTGGTGGGCATCCAGCCCGGCGCCATGGAGCCGCTGGTCCGGCTGGCCGCCGGGGCCGTGCTGGGCGCCCCGGCGCCCGAGTTTCATTTGGCGCTGTGGCACGGCGTCAACCTGCCGCTGCTGATGAGCCTCGTCGCGCTGGCCGGCGGCGTGGCGATGTACTTCGCGCTGCTGCGCCGCTTCGACCTGCACCTGAACCACCCGCGGGGCTGGACCGGGCGCCTGTTCTTCACTCGCGCCCTGGACGGGCTGTTCGAGGGCGCGCAGCGGCTCATCGCCCGGCTGGAGAGCGGCTCGCTGCAGCGCTACTTGGCCTGGCTGATGGGTTCGGCCCTCGTGCTGGGTGCACTGCCCTTCCTGGGCAGCGACGGGGTGTCTGCGGGCACGCGCGAGCGCCTGCCGGCACCGCTGCCGGCGCTGGTGGCCTGGGTGCTGTTGATCGCCGCCGGCCTGGCGCTGCTGCGCGGCCATCGCGACCGGCTGCTGGCCGTGGTGCTGGTGGGCGTGATCGGGCTGGTGACGGCGCTGGCCTTCGTCGGCCTGTCGGCGCCGGACCTGGCGCTGACGCAGCTCTCGGTGGAGCTGGTCTCCACCGTGCTGCTGCTCATGGGCCTGGCGCTGCTGCCGCGCCACACGCCGCGCGAGTCCGGCCGGGCGCGGCAGCTGCGCGACGCCGTGCTGGCCGGCGCCGGCGGGCTGGGCATCGGCGCCCTGGCCTGGCTGCTGCTCACGCGCGACCACGCCTCCATCGCCTGGTACTTCCTGGACCAGGCGCTGCCCGGCGGCGGCGGCAGCAACGTGGTCAACGTCATCCTGGTGGACTTCCGCGGCTACGACACCTTCGGCGAGATCACGGTGCTGGCCATCGCGGCGGTGGGCGTACTGGCCCTGCTCCAGGGTTTTGCTTTGCAGCGTGCGCCGGTCGATGCCGAAGGGCGGCCCTGGAGCTTCCCTCGCCCGCCGCTGATGCTGCGCCTGGCGGCGCGGCTGGTGCTGCCGCTGGCCCTGGCGGTGAGCCTCTACCTGTTCTGGCGCGGCCACAACCTGCCCGGCGGCGGCTTCATTGCCGGGTTGGTGACGGCGGTGGCGCTGGTGCTGCAGTACATGGCGCAGGGCCAGGCACGGGCGGAAAAGCTGCTGGGCGCTGCAGGCGGCGGGCGCTACGTGCGCTGGATCGCGCTGGGGCTGGCCGTCGCCGGGCTCACCGGCCTGGGCGCCCTCTTCTTCGGACATCCCTTCCTCACCAGCGCGCACGGTCATCCCAGCGTGCCGGTGCTGGGCGAGCTGCCGCTGGCCACGGCCACCCTGTTCGACCTGGGCGTCTACGTCACGGTGGTGGGCGCGACGCTGCTGACCCTGTCGGTGCTGGGCGCGGCCAGCCGGGAGCCCCGGACATGACGATCTCGATGGAATTCCTGTTCGCCAGCGGCATCGGCTGGGTGACGTTCTGCGGCCTGTGGCTGCTGCTGCGCGGGCGCAGTTTCAGCGTGGTGCTGGGGCTGACGCTGCTGGGCTACGCGGTGAACCTCTTCATCTTTTCCACCGGGCGGCTCTGGCGCGACGCGGCGCCGATCCTGCAGGGCAACGGTCCCTTCGCCGACCCGCTGCCGCAGGCACTGGTGCTCACGGCCATCGTCATCGGCTTTGCCACCACCGGCTTCGTGATCGAGCTGGCGCTGCGCAGCCGGCACGACAACGGCAGCGACCATGTGGACGGCCGCGAGCCCGGCGCGGCCGGCGGCGTGGTTGGCAAGGAGCGCGCGTGAGCTGGCGCGAGCACCTGCCCGTCCTGCCGGTGCTGCTGCCCGTGACCACCGCGGTGCTGCTGCTGGCCCTGGGCGACGCCCGGCGGCATGCGGCGCGCACGCTGGCGCTGATCTCCACCGCACTGGGGCTGCTGCTGGCGCTGGCGCTGCTGCGCCAGGCCGATACCGGGGCGCTGGAGGTCTACCGCGTGGGCGACTGGCCGGCGCCCTTCGGCATCGCGCTGGTGGTGGACCGGCTCTCGGCGCTGATGCTGACGCTCACCTCCGCGGTGGCGCTGCCCGTGCTGCTCTATGCCAGCGCGGGCTGGGACGCGCGCGGGCGGCACTTCCACGCCCTGTTCCAGTTCCAGCTCATGGGGCTGAACGGCGCCTTCGTCACCGGCGACCTGTTCAACTTGTTCGTCTTCTTCGAGGTGCTGCTCATCGCCAGCTACGTGCTGATGCTGCACGGACTGGGCCACCAGCGGCTGCGCGCCGGGCTGCACTACGTGGTGTTGAACCTGGCGGCCTCGGCGCTGTTCCTCATCGGCGTGGCGCTGATCTACGCCGGCACGGGCACGCTCAATCTGGCCGACCTGGCGCTGCGCGTGCCGCGGGCGGCCGGCACCGAGGCGCTGCTGCTGCGCGCCGGCGGACTGATCCTGCTGGCGGTGTTCGGCTTCAAGGCCGCGCTGGTGCCGCTCTCACTCTGGCTGCCCGCGACCTACTCGGCGGCCAGCGCCCCGGTGGCGGCGCTGTTCGCGCTGATGACCAAGGTGGGTGTGTACGCGATCTGGCGCGTGCACGGCGTGGTGTTCGGCGCCGGCGCGGGCGACTCCGCGCTGCTGGCGCAGCCGCTGTTGCTGCCGCTGGCCCTGCTCACCTGCGGGTTGGGCGTGGCTGGCGCGCTGGCCGCGCGCAACCTCGCGCGGCTGGTGGCGTGGCTCAACGTCGCCTCGGTGGGCACCATCCTGGCCGGGCTGGGGCTGTACGGCAACGACGCCTGGGCCGCGGCGCTGTACTACCTGCCGGGCAGCACGCTGGTGGTGGCGCTGCTGTTCCTGCTGGCCGAGCTGCTGGGCCGCCAGCGCGGCGACGCGGCGGATGCGCTGGAGCCCGCCCCGGCGGTGGCGCAGCCGGCGCTGCTGGGGCTGCTGTTCCTGGTGGCGGCCGTGACCATCGCCGGCCTGCCGCCGCTGCCGGGCTTCCTCGGCAAGGTGATGCTGATGCAGGCCGCCTCGGGCCACGCCGGGGCCGCCGGCGTCTGGGCAGTGCTGCTGCTCATGGGCCTGGGCTCGCTGCTGGCGCTGGCGCGCGCGGGCAGCGTGCTGTTCTGGCAGGCGCACGGTGCCGGGACGGCGGCGCGCGCTCCGGCATGCGGGCTGGCCGCCGTGCTGTGGCTGCTGGCCGCGGGCGTGGCGCTGAGCGTGGGCGCCGGCCCGGTGCAGCGCTACACCCAGGCCGCCGCGCAGCAGCTCGGCGACGTGGCGGGCTACGCCCAGGCGGTGCTGCCCGAGGCCGGCGGCGCCAGCGCGCACAGCACCCGGCCCTACACCGGCATTGTCAAGGACCGGGAGGTTCACCCATGAAGCGCTGGCTGCCTCATCCGGTGCTCTCAGCGCTGCTGGCCGCGGTCTGGCTCCTGCTGCAGCAGAGCATGGCCCTGCCCCAACTGATCACCGCCGCGGTCCTGGCGCTGGGGCTGCCGCGGCTGCTGCACGGCTTCCTGGGCGAGCCGGTGCGTCCGCGCGCCTGGGGCACGGCGCTGCGGCTGGCCGCGACCGTGCTCTGGGACATCGTGGTGGCCAACCTGGCCGTGGCGCGCCTGGTGCTGTCTCCCGGCGCGCGCCCGCGGCCGGCCTGGGTGCGCCTGCCGCTGCGTTTGAAACATCCGAGCGGCATCACGCTGCTGGCGACCATCGTCACCACCACGCCGGGCACGGTGTCGTGCCTGGTGGACGAGCAGCGCGGCGAACTGGTGGTACACGCCTTGGACTGTCCTGATCCGCAGGCGTTGGCGGACGAGATCCGCCAGCGCTACGAGGCGCCGTTGAGGGAGATCTTCGAATGATTCTGGATTGGGCCCTGAACTTCGCGCTGGGCGCCGTGGCGCTGGCGATGCTGCTGTGCGGCTGGCGGCTGCTGCGCGGCCCGACGCTGCCGGACCGCATCCTGGCGCTGGACACGCTCTACATCAACGCGGTGGCGCTGGCCGTGCTGGCCGGGCTGCAGGCGCGCTCGGCGCTGCTGTTCGAGGCGGCATTGATCATCGCCCTGCTGGGCTTCGCCTCGACGGTGGCGCTGGCACGCTTTGTCAGCCGCGGCGACGTGATGGAGTGAAGGAGAACGCCATGGCGCCTTGGATCGAGTGGATCGTGGCCGCGCTGCTGGTGGTGGGCGGCGCCTTCGCCCTGATCGGGGCCATTGGCCTGGCGCGCTTTCCGGACTTCTTCATGCGGCTGCACGCGCCCACCAAGGCCACGACGCTGGGCGTGGGCGGCGTGCTGCTGGCCAGCATGGTGCACGGCTGGGCGCAGGGCCTGCCCGGCCTGCACGAGCTGCTGATCGCGCTGTTCCTGTTCATCACCGCGCCGGTGTCGGCGCAGCTGATGGCGCTGGCGGCGCTGCACCTGCGCGTGGCCTCGCGGACCGAAGTCCCGCAGGAGCTGCCCCGAGAGTGAACCGGATTGTCAACCGCTTTGGGACAGTCTCCTCACTCACTAGCCTTGGTTGAGGACACTGTCAACAACCAGTAAACAATCCTCCGGCAGCGCCAGCCCGGTGGCCGATCACAACCCCAGCTCGCTGAGACCAGGGTGATCGTCCGGCCGGCGGCCCAGCGGCCAGTGCATCAGGCGTTCGGACTCGCGGATCGGCAGATCGTTGATGCTGGCAAAGCGCCGTGTCATCAGCCCGTGCTCGTTGAATTCCCAGTTCTCGTTGCCGTAGCTGCGGAACCAGTGTCCCGAATCCTCGTGCCACTCGTAGGCGAAACGCACCGCGATGCGCGCGCCGTCGCAGGCCCACAGTTCCTTGATCAGCCGGTAGTCCAGTTCGCGCCTCCACTTGCGCACCAGAAAGGCGTGCACCTGCTCCCGGCCCACCGGGAACTCGGCGCGGTTGCGCCAGCGCGTGTCCGGCGTGTAGACCTGCACCACGCGGTCGGGGTCGCGCGAGTTCCACGCATCTTCGGCCAGCCGCACCTTCACGGCGGCGGTCTCGGGAGTGAAGGGCGGCAGCGGCGGGCGGGTGGTCATGGCGTCAGGCACGGGTGAAGAAGCGGCCATGATGGCAGCGGCCCTGCTCTGCCCGCCCGGTGGCTGCCGGCCGACGGGCTGAAGGCGGTTCAGGCCATGGCCCGGCGCCGCGCCGGGCCGGCGCGCGGGGCCTTGTCCGCCATCTGGAACAGCTCATTGCGCGCGGTCTGGGTGATGGCCACCACGCAGGGATGCGTGATGCGGCGCTCCACCGAGATGGCAAAGAAATCCTCCTCCACGCCTTCGGCCACGCCGATGGCCTGCACGCCGAACTGGGTCTGGACCTCGTCGGCCAGCACATCGGGCGCAGCGAAAAAGCCCGCGCTGCGGCGGCCGAACTCCTGGATCAGCGCGCTGTCGTCGAACTCGCCCACCACGCGCGGGCGCACGCCCTGCGACTGGAACCAGGCCCGCAGGCGCTGGCCCACGGCGGAATCCTCGCCCTGCATCAACACCGGCGCGGCGTCCAGACAGGCAGGAAAGTCGCCCGGGTGGCGCTCGCGCAGTGCCGCGGTGCCGAAGAAGCTCAGCGTGGAGGCGCCCAGGCGGTGGCTGAAGGCCTTGACGCTGACCGAGGACGGGATGGGCGCGTCCGAGATCACCAGGTCCAGCTTGTGCAGCGCCAGCTCGGCCAGCAGCAGGTCCAGCTTCCACTCGCGGCACACGATGCGCACGTCCTGCACCGCGAAGGCCGGCTCCACCAGGTGGTAGGCCACGGCCTTGGGCACGGCATCCGCCACACCGACGCGAAACTCCAGCGCCCGCCCGCGCGTGGTGCCCTCGCGCACCGCAGCCTCCAGCTCGGCGCCCATGGCAAAAATGTCCTTGGCGTAGTCCAGCACCATGCGACCGGTGTCGGTCAGTACCAGACGGCGCCCGCTGCGTGCGAACAGCGGGCTGCCGAGCCGCTCTTCCAGCAGCTGGATCTGACCGCTGACCGTCTGGGGCGTGAGGTGCAGCAGCTCGCTGGCGCGCGCGACGCTGCCGGCCTCGGCCACTTGCAGAAAGTAGTGCAGGTGCTTGTAGTTCATCCCTCAATCATCAGACTTTTCCTACAAGCAGCCCCGGAATAATCGGCTTTACCTGACTTCTGCCCCTGCCTACAGTGGTCCGGTCGCCACTACACCGTTTGTCGGGACCCCTGCATGGAAATCCGAGTGCATGCCGCTTGTGCCCGTGCCGCCGCGCTGGCCGATCACGCTCGCCGCCGATTGCTCTACGTGCTGATGCCCCGCCGCCACCAGGTGCAGCGCATCGAGGTGCACCTGGGCGACACACGCAGCCGTCGCGGCGGGCGGGAGGGCTATTGCAAGGTCCAGCTGCAGTTGCTGCACGCGGGCGTCACCACGGTGGTGGACGTGAGCAAGGACCTGTACGACGCGATCGACCGCGCAGTGGACCACGCCGGCCGCCTGGCTGCGGAGAGACTGCGCGGTGCGCCGCTGGCTGCCTGAGCAACCTCTCCCGGCCAACACTGCGGCAAGCCTCTGCGTTCATGGGCGGTCCAGAGCGCCGGGTTGCATCGGCGATCGTGTCAGGTGCGCGATGTACTGACGCAGGACGCTGGATGCGCGCGCCGCTGCACGAAGCGCGCGAAGCCCGCAAAACACACAGCGACCCTTTCAGCATGGGGTGGCCGGGCTGTTGGGGCCGACGCAATTTTCGGTCGGCCTCAACAACTCCACTACCGTGCGAGCCCACCAGCACAGTGCGGGGGCAAAAAAGGGGGCCCGCAAGCGCAAGCCATCGGTCGCAGCCGAGGTGGGCTGAGCACCAAGATCCACGCCACGGTGGACGCGCTGGGCAACCCCACGGACTTCCACCTCACGCCGGGCCAAGCCCACGACCTCGAAGGCGCCGATGCGCTGTTGCCCAGCGACACAGCAGACGCCGTCATCGCCCACAAGGCCTATGACGCCCAGGCTCGCGTCATCGACGTGCTCGCCCAAGCCGGTTAAGTCGCGGCGATCCCGCCGATTCGCAGCCGCGTTGAACAGCGCACTTGGGATCGCGATCTCTACAAGGCGCGCCACCTGGTCGAGAACTTCTTTGCCCGGCTCAAGCAGTACCGCGCCATCGCCACCCGCTACGACAAGACGGCTCGCAATTTCCTCGGCGCCATCCACCTGGCGGCCGCTGTCGTCTGGCTCCATTGATAACGGGCCCTAGTGTGATCCTCGCCGCAACCTTGATCTGGCTCGGGTGTGTTCAGTCAGCCAGACGCTTAGTACACACCGCCCAGGTAGCTGGCAAGCCTGTTCCTGCAAATGAGTGACCGACGCAGGCAATAGGTGGGCACGGCAATCTTTAAAACTATAGATACATAAAGCAACAATATTCACTACGTATCTGTATTGAAACGAAGTGGACCGGCTGTTGCAGGAACCCGCATTTGCGGGTTCGCACTATCGACGATTTCAGAGTCAAAATCGCTTCGCGCTGTGACCAAAGAGGTGCTGATCACGGTGGAAACTTCGAATAAGAGCACTTGGGGAGTGGCTCGACGCCTTAATACCAAGAGCGCGCCTGAGCAACGTTCATATCGGGGGGCACATCGACTGCGACATTACCATCGATAGTTCATCAGTCGTGTGAAATCAATTGGGCATTCCAGTCCATGAGCCTGCTCGACGCAATCTGCGGGTCAACGTCTGCGTATGCCCATCTAGAGGCAAACACTCATGCCTATCAGTGAAAATGTCAAGCTTGGCGACAAGGTGCAAATTTTTCAACCCGCGCTGGTCAATCTTTACGGATGTAGCGTCGGCGATAGCACAAAAATTGGCGCCTTCGTCGAAATCCAGAAAAATGTGAAGGTCGGGGCCTGCTGCAAGATCTCGTCGCACACTTTTATCTGTGAAGGCGTGGATATAGCCGACGAGGTGTTCATCGGCCATGGGGTAATGTTCACCAACGATCTGTATCCCCGGGCCACCAATCCTGACGGTGCATTACAGACCGAAGCGGACTGGAAAGTTGAGCGAACCTACGTCAAGCGTGGTGTTTCCATTGGCAGCAATGCGACCATCATCGCTGGTGTCACGATCGGGGAAGGAGCCCTTGTGGGCGCCGGTGCTGTGGTCACCAAGGATGTCAGGCCCTACGCCATTGTCGCCGGCGTACCGGCTCGTGTGGTTGGCGATACCAGGGAAACCCGATAGTAACCCGCCTGCGAAAATCAATATTTTCGTCGACTCAAGCCTGCCTTAAGCAGAAATCACCTATTAATTCGCAATGGCTTTACCTTTCCGTACCGGCCATTGGGACTGCGGTTGTCGTTCACACTCATGAGGGAAGCGAGATGATCAATATTGGTGTCATCGGGTATGGGTACTGGGGGCCCAACCTGGTTCGCAACTTCGCGGAAACACCAGGTCTCAGTGTAGCCGCAGTTTCAGACCTGGATTCGTCCAAGCTGGAACTCGTTCGCAAGCGCCACGCTTGCTGCACCACGACGGACTATCGCGACCTGCTCAACGATACTTCCATCGACGCCATTGCCATTGCCACGCCGGTCAACACCCACTATGAACTGGCGCTTGCAGCCCTGCAGGCCGGCAAGCACGTGTGGTTGGAAAAACCGATGACCGAAACCTCTGTGCAGGCGCGTCGCCTGGTTGAGGAAGCCGAAAAACGCAATCGGGTGCTGATCGTTGACCACACCTTCATCTACACCGGCGCGGTCCGCAAGATGGGGGAGATCATCCGCAAGGGCGAGTTGGGAAAAATCTATTACTACGACTCAGTGCGGGTGAACCTTGGCCTTTTCCAACGCGACGTGAGCGTCATCTCGGATCTGGCTGTCCACGATTTCTCGATTCTGGACTATCTGCTGAACGAGCATCCCGTGGCGGTCACCGCCAGCGGCATGAATCACTTTCCCGGCACGCCGGAGAATTTGGCTTATGTGACGCTGTTCTATGACTCGGGCACGATTGCCCACGCCAACGTGAGCTGGCTAGCACCGGTCAAGGTGCGCCAGATCCTCATCGGCGGCAGCAACAAGATGATCACCTATGACGATCTCGAGCCCAGCGAGAAGATCAAGGTCTATGACAAGGGCGTGAGTTTCACCGACGACCCGAACCAGATCCGCGAAATGCGCATTGGCTACCGCACCGGCGACATGTGGGCACCCAAGCTCGCAGTTTCGGAAGCCTTGCGGGTCGAGAGCGAGCATTTCGTCGACTGCATTAACAACAACCGCGCACCCATGACCGATGGCCGCCTCGGGGTGCGTGTCGTTGAACTGATCGAAGCCGCAAATCGGTCCATGCGGTGCCGAGGCGATACCGTTAATATTCAAAAGCGGGGGTAAACACGATGATTCCGTTTGTCGATCTCAAGGCGCAATACCGTTCCATCAAGGACGAGGTGGATGCAGCCGTTCTCGGGGTTATCGAGCGCTGCGAATTCACGCTTGGCAGCGAGGTCGCGGCATTCGAAAAGGAATTTGCCGCCTATTGCCAAGTCGAGCATGGTATCGGCGTGAATACCGGCACGAGCGCACTGCACTTGGCGCTTCTGGCTGCGGGGGTAGGCGCGGGAGATGAAGTCATCACGGTGCCCTTCACCTTCGTCGCGACGGTGTCGGCCATCGACTACACGGGCGCCAAGCCGGTGTTCGTCGACATCGACCCCAAGACCTTCACGATGGATCCCAACGCCCTGGAAGCTGCCATCACCGACAAGACCAAGGCTATCATCCCCGTGCACCTCTACGGTCAGACGGCGGACATGGATCCGATCCTCGAGATCGCGCGCAAGCATGGGCTGGTCGTGATCGAGGATGCTTGTCAGGCCCATGGCGCCGAGTACAAGGGCCGCCGTGCCGGCAGCATGGGCGACATGGGCTGCTTCAGCTTCTACCCGGGCAAGAACCTGGGCGCCTATGGCGAGGGCGGCATGGTGACGACCAACAGTCCGGAATTCACCAAGACGATCCGCATGCTGCGCGACTGGGGCGCCGAGAAGAAGTACCAGCATGTCCTCAAGGGCTTCAACTTCCGCCTGGAAGGCATCCAGGGTGCGGTGCTGCGTGTCAAGTTGAAGTACCTGGAGGCGTGGACCGAGGCGCGTCGCACCGCCGCCGCCCACTATGACAGGCTGCTGGCCGGCAGCGGCGTGCCGACACCCTACGTCCGCCCCGACGTCCGCCACGTCTATCACATCTACGCCGTGCGCACGCAGCACCGTCAGACTTGGCAGGACGCCCTGCTGGCACAGGGCATCCAGTCGGGCATCCATTACCCGACCCCGGTGCACCTGCTGCCCGCCTTCGCCGACCTCGGCTATCGCGCTGGCCAGTTCCCGCATGCGGAAAAGGCCGCCAGCGAAGTGCTGTCCCTGCCGATGTTCCCTGAGCTGACGCAAGCGCAGTGCGAACAGGTGGCGCAGGCAGTCCGGGCGCTGGCAGCGCCAGCCGAGCAAGCGGTCGACGCAGCCGCGGTGAGCGCGGCCTGAGAGCGGATGATGATCAGCGCAGACAACATTGCATCGTCCACGGTGCAACCGCTGCTGATCTTTCCGTACAACGGCAACGGCCTGGAGGCGCTGGATTGCCTGGGCGATGCTTACCGGCTCCAGGCCTTCATTGACGACACGCCAGGCAAGCAAGGCGTCGATCGCCATGGCTGTCTCGTGACAGGCCGCGAGGCCCTGACGCGATGGCCCGAAGCGCAGGTACTGGCGGTGCCGGGCAGCCCGACGTCGTACCGCTCGCGCCGCCAGATCATCGAAGCGCTTGGCGTCGCGCCGAGCCGCTTCGGCCAAATCATCCATCCAAGCGCGCGCGTATCACCCCTGGCCACGATCGGCCACAACGTGCTGATCATGGCCGGCGTGGTGATCACCAGCAACGCGGTCATCGGTGACCATGTGTGCGTGTTGCCCAACACGGTGATCCACCATGACGCACGCATCGGCAGCTGGAGCCTTATCGGCTCGAACGTCACCATCGCCGGCAACGTCATGCTGGGGGAAAACTGCTACGTGGGCAGCGGCACCAGCATCATGAACGGTCTTGAAGTAGGCGATGGAACGCTGATCGGCTTGGGCAGCAACGTCATCCGCAGCGTCGCTGCGAATTCTTGCGTGGCTGGCAACCCGGCACATGCGCTGAAAAAGTAGTCAAGTGGGTCTTGACATTTGCACCCTTTCCTAGTGCTCCGTCACAGTTGCACTGCTGGGTAAAGGCGCTTGAGCTTGATGCGGGTATCGGCGGTGGTGAAGCGCCAGTCGATGGTGGCATGGCTGGCATTGCGGCGATCTTCCCAGGCAGCCACCTCGCTGGCCAGATGAGAGCGACTGTCCATGCGCTTGCCCAGGCACTGGCGTGCCAGGATGCTCAGTTCCAACTCCGCCATGTCGAGCCAGCTGCCGTGCTTGGGCGTGTAGTGGATCTCCAGCTTGGCAGCCAGACGCCGTGCCTCGACCGGGGCAAAGGCCTCGTACAGGGAGGCCGGGCCATGGGTGTTGAGGTTGTCCATGACCAGCACGATGCGCAGGGCCCGCGGGAAGTGCACGTCCACCAAGTCCTTGATGACATGGGCGAAGTCCACCGCGGTGCGCCGCTCGGTGACATCGACATGGCGCCAGCCCTCCAGCGGCGCGTAGAGCACGAACATGTTGGCCGTGCCGTGGCGCTCGTATTCGCAGTCTTGGCGGCAAGCCGCGCTGCGGCTGCAGCGGCAGCGGCTCGCGCACTTGGCCCAGCAGCTGTTTGCTGGCCTCGTCCAGGCACGCCAGGGGCTGGCCGGGTCGTGGGGCCGCTGGTACACGTCGAGCACGTCCTCCATGCGGCAGACGAACTCAGCATTGGCCTTCGGCTGGATGCACCAGCACCGCTTCAGCCACGGCTTGAGAACATTTTTTTGAGCGTGCGGCGCACAGTCTCTCGGGAGATGGCGTCCACGACATGCATTTCGATGAGGCGTTGCTTGAGCTGTGGCGCGACGATCTGGATGAGAGGCCGTGTTGCCTCACGAAGGAATGTTACCGGATCGCTGTTTGTCGTTTCCGGGGAATTTCTTCGTAGTAGTAGAGGCTGTTGGCATGTGGGCGAAGGGGCATGGCGGTGGGCAACGCGACGCGTTGTCCACGGACGTGCCCCGGTGCGCTGAAGGCGCATCGTCCATATGTCGACAGCCTGCCGGGTACGAAGTACCCGGCCCCGGGCAGGCTCAATTCGCCATCATGGCAAGGCGCACTCGGACGCTTCCTTCTTGAGCTTTCCGAGGATCAGTTCCTTGAGCTGCTGAGCCCTCCAAGCTTTGATGCGGCGCTGCAGCGTACGAAGTTGCTTCTTGTTCGCGTACGCCTCGGGCACTGCCGCGGCCAGCCGGTCCATCAGTTCGCGCGCTGTAGACGACGGTTTTTCAATCAGCCAGCCTTCAATCACCGGCCAGGAATGTTTGAACGGATCGACGCGAGATCTCCACCAGCGGGGCGCAACTGGCCGACGCCGGCCGCGTATCGGGTTGGCCTCGCCGCTTTTCCATGCGGATGACAAGCCGGCCAGGAACGCCGACACGTCTGCCGGTGAAGCAGCTTCAGCAGGCTCATCTTGGGGTCCACGTGACACCATTTCGTGGAGTACCTGCTGCGCCGTACGCATGTCTCGTAGCAATCGAACAGGATCCAACTCGGTAAATTGCTTGCGCAACTTTGCCTTCACTTCTCCCGGCACTACAGGCGACGCCAGCAGTCGATCGCAGGGCGTCGCAGGCGGGTGGTATTTCTTGCTCACGCGCGCGCCGTCGCGCGTCTTGGTTTTGAGCTTGAAGGAGGGCTGGAAGAAGTTGATGTACAGCCGCGATGCCGAGTAGAGCTCAGCGAGGGCATATGTCGCTGCCAAGCCGCTGAGCCGTCCATAACCCACCAGGCGGCGCAGGATGGCTCCGTTCTTCTGCTCGACCCAGGCCTGGTCGTTCTTCTTGTAGGGGCGAGATCGCGTTTGCTCCAGACCTCGTTCTTTGCAGTGATCGAAGACGGTCTGGTTCATGAAGGCTGAGTCGTTGTCGGTATCAATTCCGAGGAGCTTGAAGGGCAGCGTGGCCTCGGTCACGTTGAGCGCTTCGACTATCAAGGTCTGGTTGCGTACTGGCATTGCCAGGCATTCCGTCCAGCCGCTGTTGACGTCGGTGAGCACCAGGGTTCGAACGTAGTCGCCCTCGGTCTTTGGACCGCAGTGCTCGACCATGTCGACTTCCAAATAGCCTGGCGGTGGGTTGCGCCAGTCGGAGAAGGTCCGCACTGGAACGCTGCGCCGGATGGCTGTGCCGATGCCGCTACGCCGGCGTCGCTCGCCACTGGAGCTTGCACGTACTTCAGACAGCAGACGATCGATCGTGGCGGCGCTGACTCGTAGCAACTGCTGCTTCATCGATGGATCCAGGGGTAAGTGCCCGTGCCGGTCCATGGCCTCGATCAACGACGGGATGAGCGCCTTGAGCCGTTTGCCACACAAACGGTCGCTGGCCTCCCATACCACGATGAGCTTCTTGCGTATTCCGCGCCATCCCGGACGGCGTTCCGCGCTGATGGCGGGCAGCATTCCGCTGTGATGGCGGACACCGTTCCACGCTGATGGCGGACAGCGTTCCGTCGTGATCGCGGACACCGGCGCGGTGTTCTGAGTGACCCAACGCGGCATAGGCTGGCCGGTTTTTGACCGGAGAGCCGATGCCCACACCAAGGGTCCTCATGAGCAAGATCAGACGAGCACTACAACTACTGGCCGACTCCGGCCTGAGCACGCGGCAGGTGGCCGCGGTGCTGGGCATCAGCAAGTCCACCGTCAGCGAGATCGCGCTGTACGCGCGCACCGCGGGCATCGACTGGCCGCTGGCCAGCACCCTCAGCGACGAGGAGTTGCAGGCGCGGCTGTACCCGCCGCCACGCCCGCGAAGCTCGCACCGGCAGGAGCCCGACTACGCGCAGCTGCACCAGGAGCTCAAGCGCCCGGGCGTGACGCTGCAGCTGCTGTGGGAGGAATACCGTGAGCGCTGCGGCGAGCAGGCCTACCGCTACAGCGCCTACTGCGAGAAGTACCGCGCCTGGGCCAAGACGCTCAAGCGTTCCATGCGCCAGTTGCATCCAGCCGGCGAGCGGATGTTCGAGGCCTGAAGCCGGGCAGACGGTGCCGCTGGTCGATGCGCTGACGGGCGAGATCCAGCGCGCCCAGGTGTTCGTGGCGGTGCTGGGTGCGTCCAACTTCACCTTCGCCTGCGCCACACCGCGGCAGACGGCGGCCGATTGGGTGGGCGCCATCATCGCAGCGCTGGAGTTCATCAACGGCGTGCCGCGGCTGCTGGTGCCCGATCAGCCGCGCGCGCTGATCGCCAACCCCGACGCCTACTGTCACGCGTCGGCGTAATCCGGCCACCCAGAGTCGGCATATACCGGCCAGCTTTGCCGGTGCCGAAGGCCGTCTCGAACGACTCCGTTTCAAGGCTTATTTTGATGCGTTGCCAGGCTTGTCTTG
>NZ_JABBFW010000031.1 GCF_012927045.1 Azohydromonas caseinilytica
GCCCAGCGGGCAGCTCCCCTTCACCGAACAGGCTGGGCTGGCCTTGTTCACTCCCTGCTGCGGACGGCGCTTGACTCATGCGCCCATTGTCCCGGCGGCCGGGAGATTCATTCACACCTTCTGAGCGGTTGAGGCCTCACCGGCCTTGCACCGGTGATGTTTGCCGAAGGAGGCGGCCGGTGGCCGCCTCTTATTGCCGGCCTTGCCGTTGCGGGAAAGCTCTGTCCAGCAAGAAGTGGGGACAGCGCTGCGCGTATCGGATGTATCGATCGCTCGCGTGTTTACCGGGCGATGAAACGACCGGTTGCCTGGTGCTCATCGATCAAGCAACTCGCAACAAGCGCGGTCCGGTTCAGCGGGCCTACTGCGCCGCTTGTTCCACGATGCCGAAGGATCGATGCAAGCCGTGCTGAGCCATCCCCTGGTCCTTGCCGCCGACCGTTATGCCGAACAGGTGCAGCCAGCCCGCCGCGCGCGGCGGGCCCATGCCGTGTCGAAGCTGGTGGCCGCCTATGTGACCCGGCCCGAGGTGGTGGCCGCGGCTGCGCTTCAGGAAGTCGCCCCGTATTGCGCCTTTGACGAGCTGCGTGCCCGCTTCGGCGAGCCGACGGCCCGGCTGGTGGCGGAAATCCAGCCCGGTGGCTGCGGTAGCCGGAAGGGCGAGGGAAATTCCACCCGCGCGGCGCTGAAGACTCGGCGCCTGCAGCGCCTGAGCCCGGAGGCGCAATCCATCCGCCTGGCCACGCTGATCCAGCGCACCATGCGGCTGCTGGAGCGGCCCCTGACCCTGGCGCGCGTGGGGCTGGCGCAGACCTGCGCGGAGCTGGCGGCGCTGGAGCGCGCGCACCCGGTGCTGCAGAGCATCGCCCGCAAGTTGTGCGGCGCGGCGTCGCGGCGCCTGGGGGCCGTGCAGGGCGCCTGACTTACATCCGGCCGCCGCGCAGCCGCAAGGCATTGCCGACCACCGATGCCGAGCTCAGGCTCATCGCCAGCGCGGCGATCATGGGCGACAGCAGCCAGCCCGTGAACGGGTACAGCAGCCCTGCGGCCAGCGGTACGCCCAGCGCGTTGTAGACGAACGCGAAGCCGAGGTTCTGCTTCATGTTGGCAATCGTCGCCTGCGAGATCGCGCGCGCCTGCGCGATGCCGCGCAGGTCGCCCTTGACCAGCGTGACGGCGGCGCTGTTCATGGCCACGTCGGTACCGGTGCCCATGGCCAGTCCGACGTCGGCCTTGGCCAGCGCCGGGGCGTCGTTGATGCCGTCACCGGCCATGGCCACCACCTTGCCCTGACGCTGCAGCTCGTCCACCAGCGCCAGCTTGTCGGCGGGCTTGACCTCGCCGTGCACCTCGTCGATGCCCAGCCGCGTGCCCACGGCGCGCGCGGTGGTTTCCCCGTCGCCGGTGGCCATCACCACGCGCAAGCCCGCCTCGCGCAGCGTCTTCAGGGCTTCGGGGGTGCTGGCCTTGACCGGGTCGGCCACGGCCAGCAGCCCGGCGAGCTTTCCGTCCACGGCCAGCTGCATGACGCTGGCGCCTTCGGCGCGCAGCGCCTCGGCCTGCGGCACCAGCGCGTCCACCGCCACGCCCAGTTGCGACATCAACGCGGTATTGCCCAGCGCGAGCTCCCGCCCGGCCGCGCGGCCCCGCACGCCGATGCCGCTGCTCGATTCGAAGTCTTCGGGCTTGTCCAACGCCAGGCTGCGTTCGCGCGCGGCGCGCACGATGGCGTCGGCCAGCGGGTGCTCGCTGCCCTGGTCCAGGCTGGCGGCCAGACGCAGCACCTCGTCGGAGTGCCATCCCGGCGCCGGCACGGCGCTGTGGAAGGCGGGATGCCCTTCGGTGAGCGTGCCGGTCTTGTCCACGATCAGCGTGTTCACGTCGCGCAGCCGCTCGATGGCCGCGGCGTCCCGGAACAGCACGCCGTGCGTGGCGGCCTTGCCGGTGGCGACCATGATCGACATCGGCGTGGCCAGCCCCAGCGCGCAGGGGCAGGCGATGATCAGCACCGCCACCGCGTTGATGAACCCGAAGACCCAGCCCGGCTCGGGGCCGAACAGGCCCCAGGCGAAGAAGGTCAGCAGCGCGATGCCCACGACCACCACGACGAACCAGCCCGCCACCTGGTCGGCCATGCGCTGCATCGGCGCCTTGGAGCGCTGCGCCTGCGCCACCATCTGCACGATCTGCGACAGCATGGTCTGCGCGCCCACGCGCTCGGAGCGCATCACGAGGGCCCCGCTGGTGTTGAGCGTGGCGCCGATGAGCTTGTCGCCTTCGCGCTTGCTCACGGGCAAGGGTTCGCCGGTGAGCATGGACTCGTCCACCGCGCTGGCGCCTTCCACCACCACGCCGTCCACCGGCACCTTCTCGCCCGGGCGCACGCGCAGCAGGTCGCCCACGTGCACGTGCGTGAGCGGCACGTCCTCCTCGCCGCCGTCGGCTCGGATGCGCCGCGCCATCTTGGGCGCCAGGCCAAGCAGCGACTTGATGGCCGCCGAGGTCTGCGAGCGCGCCCGCAGCTCCAGCATCTGGCCCAGCAGCGTGAGCGAGATGATCACGGCGGCGGCTTCGTAGTACACCGCCACGCGGCCCACGGCGAAGAAGGACTCGGGAAAGACCTGCGGCGCCACAGTCGCCACCACGCTGTAGAGGAACGCGGCGCCGGTGCCCGTGCCGATGAGCGTCCACATGTTGGGGCTGCGGTTCACCAAGGACTGCGCCCAGCGCACGAAGAAGGGCCAACCCGCCCAGAGCACCACCGGAGCGGCCAGCACCAGCTCGACCCAGCTCTGCGTGGCCATGTCGAACCGGCCCAGCCGGTGCCCGGCCATGGCCAGCACGGCGACGGCCAGGGTCAGTGGCAGCGACCACCAGAAGCGGCGGGTGAAGTCCTGCAACTCGGGATTGCGCTCCTCGGCATCGAGGTCGGGCAGCAGCGGCTCCAGCGCCATGCCGCACTTGGGACAGTTGCCCGGATGGTCCTGCCGAATCTCCGGGTGCATGGGGCAGGTGTAGATCGTGCCTTCGGGCGGCGGGGCAGTCGTCCCGGCATCGGGTTCGGACGCATCGATGGCGTAGCGCGCCGGGGCCGCCGCGAATTTCGCCTGGCAGCGCGCGCTGCAGAACCAGTAGGGCCGGCCGGCATGCTCCAGGCGGTGCGGCGACTGCTCGGTGACCGCCATGCCGCACACCGGATCTTTCAACGGTGCCTGGGCCTCGTGGTGATGCCCATGGTGATGCCCATGGTGATGCCCATGCCCATGACCATGACCATGCTCGTGCCCATGGCCCTGCCTGGCCTGGGCCGGCTGCGGGGCGTGCCTGTCCATGGCCTTAGCCCCTCGTGTCCGATGTGGAGTCATTCCCGCCGTGCGGCCTGCCGTGATGGCGATGGCCATGCCCATGTCCGCCATGGCCATGGAACAGGTGCATCAGCGGGCAGGCCAGCAGCAGCAGGTAGGGCCAGAAGCCCAGGACATGGCCCCAGTGCTCGCGCAGCAGGTAGAAGCCGCCGATCAGCCCCAGCATGACGAGGACCGCGGTCCAGGGGCTGCGCCGCGTGCCGCCTTCCGGGCCGGCGACCGGCGTCTCGTGATGGTGAGAACTGTCCATGCCAGGGTCCTCCTTCAAGGCGCCGCCTCGTGACTGGCCGCATCGGAAGCATTGGGTTTCCCATCATGGGAAGGTCAAGCCCGCGCAGGCGACGGGGTGGCTGCGCGGGAGCCGGGCTCAGGGCTTGGCGGGAGACGGGGCAGGCGTGGCCGGCAGGCGGTCCATCATCATCTGCATCATGGACTGCATCATGTCCATGCGCTGCTCCAGCATCTGCATGCGCGCAGCGGGCGTGGCGGGTGCCGAAGCCGCACCGCGCGGGGCGTTCATGCCGCCCATGCCGCCGCTCGGCCCCATGCCGCCCATCATGGCCATGCCGTCCTGCATCAGCTTCATGTGCTCGGCCATCAGCGCCTCGCGCTCCTGTGGCGTGCGCGCCCGCGCCATCTTCTCGTGCATCTCGCGCATGGCTTTCATGTGCTGTTCCATGTTGCCCATTGGGACCGCGCTGGCCGCGGGTGGCGGCATGGGTGTGGCGGCCGGTGTGGTGGCTGCCGGCGCTGAAGCACCCTCGGGATGGTGCTCGGCGTGCTCATCCGGCTTGAGCTGCGCGCAGGCGCCGAGGGACAAGGCGGCCATGATGGTCGTGAAGGCAAGGGGGCGAAGTGCCATGGTGCAGGTCCTCCAGAAGTATCGAGGTGTGGAAGCAGGCGCCCCCGCGGCGGCGGATGCCACGCGGGGATGGGACGCGCAGCCCGCCCGGCACGGGCCATGACGGCGTGCCGGGCGAGGCTGGCCAGGGCGGCTCTAGATCGTGAGCCTCAGGAACGCGATGGCGATGGGGGGCGGTGCCGGCAGGGTGGCGGCATCGGGACGCAGCACGCGCACCGGCGCGAGAGCGGGAAGAACCAGGCAGGACGCGGCCGTGGCCGACGCGATGCAGTCCAGCCAGGGCAGTTCACCGGTGCCGGCCTTGACCACGGCGTGCCGCTCGCCGTCGCACAGGTGCTTGCACGCCTGCTGGCCGGGTAAGCCGTCATGGCTATGGCCGTCATCGGTGGCGGCCAGGCCCGCTTCGCCATGCTCATGCGAGTGCGCCAACACGCCGGGCTCATGCTCATGCTCATGCGTCGCCATGAGTTGAGGCGCTTGCTGCCCCCGCTCCAGCAGCACGCAGGCATTGGCGGCGCCCGCGAACCACCCGAGCAGCAGCACCCAGGCCATCAGCCGGGCGATGCAGCGGGTGAAAGCGCGGTGGAACAGGAAGCGCATGGACGGCGAATGCCTGACAACGGCTCTCAGCTTAGGCCCCCGGCCTGTTCCTGGATTGATCCGCATCAACACAGGCAGGAGGGCCTTGACCTTGCTACCGTGGGAAGCTTGAGACTGCGTCCGTCATCCACTCGCCAGGACGCGCCATGATCGAATTCACGCTCCCCACCATGACCTGCGGCCACTGCGTCCGCGCCGTCACGCAGGCCGTCAAGGACGCCGCGCCGCAGGCCCGTGTCGAGATCGACCTGCCCAGCCACAAGCTGCAGGTGGAGAACGCGCCGGACCGCGAGGCACTGGTGAAAGCCTTGGCCGAGGCGGGCTACGACCCGGCCTGAGGCTCGATGGCGGCAACGGCCTGACACGCCTCGGGCTGGCGCCGCCGTCACAGCGCCTAGAATTTCGCCTGTTCACCCCGCTCGCAGTCTTTCCCCCGTGCGCCGCCTCATCGCCATCGTCCTGATGCTCCTGCTGCCGATCCAGTCGGCGTGGGCGCTCGTGGCCATGCCGTGCCGAGGCCATGTGAGCCCGGTGCAGCCGCTGCAGGCGGCGGCCGGGATGGTCCATGGCGGCCATGCGGCCCAGCAGGGTGGCATGGCGGGCGTCGAGGATGCGCTCCACGACCACGCGCATCACGACGCGGCGACGGCGGGGCACCAGCACCATGGCGATCACGCTGCCGCGCCGGGTGAACAGCTTTCCGACCATGACGGCCTGGCCCCTGGCGACGATCCCTGCAGCGGCTCGGCCGCGTGCATGAGCCTGCACTCGCCGCCGCTGGCGCAGGCCACCGCCGGCCTGCCCGTGCTCAAGCTGCCCAACCTGCAGCCTCCCGGTAAAGGGGCGGACTTCAGCTCCGTGCCGTCCGCGCGCCTGCAGCGTCCGCCCATAGGCCTGCCCGCCTGAAGCGGCGGGCTGGTCCTCCATCCCTGGCTCGTTGACGAGGCAGCTGCCCATGCGGGCAGCCCGGCCGCGTCGCCCGCCGCTTCCGCAAGCCATGCATTCGCATCGTTGCCGAGGAAGCCTTGATGAAACGACTCATCGTGTCGGCGGGACTCGCGGTTGCCCTGACCGCGCTCGCCGCCGACGCGCCACCGCCGCCCGGGCCGCTGCCCGGGGACACCACGCTGCCGGCCGCCGCGCGGCAGACACCGCAGACGCTGCAGGCCGCGCTGGAGCTGGCTTGGTCGCGCTCGCCCGCCGGCCGGGCGCTGGGCGCCCGTGGCGAGCAGGCCCTGGCCGCTGCCGAGGTGGCGCGCTCGCCCGTGGCCGGGCCGCCCACGCTCAGCCTGAGCGCGCTCGATGACCGGCTGAACCGCCGCGCCGGGCGCCGCGAGTGGGAGGCCGAGATCGGCGTGCCGCTGTGGCTGCCGGGCCAGCGCGGCGCGCAGCAGGCGCTGGCGCAGGCGCAGCTCCAGGGCCTGGCCGATGACGCGCTGGCGCGCCGGCTGCAGCTCGCCGGCGAGCTGCGCGAAGCCTGGTGGGCGCTGGCCGCCGCGCGCGAGGAAGCGGCGCTGCAGCGTGCCCGGCTCGACGCGGCCCGCGTGCTGCAGGCCGACGTGGAGCGCCGCCTGCGCGCGGGCGACCTGGCACGCACCGATGCCAACGCCGCCGCCATCGAGACACAGGCGGCTGAAGCCGCGTGGGCCGACGCCCTGCTGCAGGAGCGCGTGGCCGCGGACCGGCTGCGCGCGCTCACCGGCGGGCCCGTGCCGGACGCGCTGCCGGCCGAGCGGGCCGTGGCGGCGGAGGGCGACGCGGCCACGCATCCCCGGCTGGCCGCCGCGACGGCCGCCGTGCGCCTGGCGCAGGCGCGGCTGGCGTTGGCCGCTCGCAGCACGCGCGAGGCGCCCGAGGTGTCGCTGCGGCTGCTGCGCGAACGCTCGGACGTGAACGAGGCTTACGCCAACGCCGTCGGCGTGCGCCTGTCCGTGCCGCTGGGCTCCAGCGCGCGGCAGTTGCGCGACACGGCCGAGGTGCGCGCCGAACTGCTCGAAGCCCAGGCCGAGGAGGCTCGGTTGCAGGAGCAACTGGCGCTGGAGCTGGAGACCGCGCAGCGCGAGCGCGATGCCGTCGAAACGAAGGCGTCCCTGGCCGCCAAGCGCGCCGCGCTGGCCGGGGACACGCTGCAACTCATCCACAAATCCTTTTCCCTGGGCGAGAGCGACCTGCCCACGCTGCTGCGCGCCCGTGCCGCCGCCTTCGAGGCGCAGGCCGAGCTGCGCCGGCTGGAGGTGGCTCGCGCCGCGGCCGTCTCGCGCCAGCGCCAAGCCCTGGGAGTGCTGCCATGAACCGATTCCTCATCTTCATCCTGGGCCTGCTGCTGGGCCTGTTCACGCAGGCCCTGTGGGCCCATGAGGGCGAAGACCACGGCCCGCCGGCGCTGGTCAACGCCCGGCCGCTGCTGCCGCGCGTCACGGCGCATTCGGAGCTGTTCGAGCTGGTGGGCGTGCTGGAGCCGGGACGCTTGCTGATCTGGCTGGATGCCACGCCCAGCAATGCGCCGGTCACCGGCGCGAGCGTGGAGGTCGAGGGCGCCGGCGCCAACGGCAAGGCCGCCGAGGTCGCGCCGGGCGTGTACGAGCTGAAGCTGCCCAAGGCCCCCGCGCCGGGCCAGCACCCGCTGACCTTCACCGTGCAGAGCGCCGATGACGCCGACCTGTTGGGCGCGCCGCTGGTGGTGCCGCAGGCCGATGCCGCCGCCGCGGCGACCGCCGACGCCCTGCCCCGCGCCGCGTGGACCGGCCCGGCCGTCTGGGCCGGGGCTGGCGCGGCCGCAGCGGCGGTCGTCATGGCTGCCCTTGGTGCGCTGCGTCGGCGCCGCCCCGCGGCAACCGGCCATTGAACGACGAGGACAGGTGCCATGACATCGACTTTTTCCGTATCCCTCGTTGCCCGATGCGGCCTGGCGCTGTGGCTGAGCCTGCCGCTGCTCGCCCTGGCCCACGGCGGCGAGGACCATTCCCACGACGAGCCCAAGACGGCCGCCCCCGCGGCCAAGGCCGCGCCAGCCGCCCCGGCCGGCGCCGCCAGCCTGGAGGCCTCGGCGCGCCTGCCCGACGGCAGCCTGTTCGTGCCCAAGCATGTGCAGCGGCTGCTGGCGCTGCGCACGCAGCCCGCCAGCCTGGCCGCGCTGGGCGCCAGCGCCGAGCTCAACGGCCGCGTCGTGGTCGAGCCCGGCAGTGGCGGGCGCATCCAGGCCACGCAGCCGGGCACGGTCGTGCCGGCGGGCAAGGCCTTCCCCGTGCTGGGCCAGAAGGTGCGCAAGGGCGAGGTGGTGGCCTGGCTGCGGCCCAGCGCCGGCGCGCTGGAGCGCGGCGACCGGTTGGCGCAGCAGGCCGAGGTCGGCGCCCAGGTGGCGCTGGCCGAGCGCCGCGCCGCGCGGCTGGAACAGCTCGAAGGGTCCATCCCGGCCAAGGAGATCGAGGCGGCGCGGCTGGAGCTGCAGGCGCTCAGGAAGCGCCAGGCCGTGCTCGCGGCCAGCCTGGACGCGCCCCAGGCGCTCGCCGCGCCGGTGGACGGCGTGATCAGCGCCGTCGAGGTCGTCGCCGGCCAGGTGGTGGACGCGCAGGCGCTGCTGTTCGAGGTGGTCGATCCCACGCGGCTGGCGGTGGAGGCGCCGGTCTATGACCTGACGCTGCCCGCCCGCATGGTTTCTGCCGAGGGCTCCGCCGGCGGGGCCACGCTGAAGCTGCAGCCCGCCGGCGCGGGCCGGCTGCTGCGCGAGCAGGCGCTGCCCATGCGCTTCCGGGTGCTGGACGCCACGGCGCCGCTGGCCGTGGGCCAGCCCGTGAAAGTCGTGCTGCGCACGCGCGGCGAGGCGCCGGGCGCGGCGCTGCCCGCGGCGGCGCTGGTGCGCGACGGCAATGGTCAACCCATCGTCTGGGTGCACAGCGATCCCGAGCGCTTCGAACCGCGCCGCGTGCGCCACGAGGCGCTGGGCGCGGACAGCGTGGCGGTGCGCGAGGGCCTGAAGGCGGGCGAGCGCGTGGTGACCTCGGGCGCGGCGCTGCTGTCGCAGGTGCGCTGAAGGGACGGCCGCGATGTTCGATCGCCTGATTCACTTCAGCCTGCGCCAGCGCCTGTTCGTGCTGGGCGCGGCGCTGGCCCTGGCCGCCTACGGGCTGCTGAGCCTGCAGCGCATGCCGGTGGACGTGTTCCCCGACCTCAACAAGCCCACCGTCACGCTGATGACCGAGGCCGGCGGCATGGCGCCGGAGGAGGTGGAGCAGCTCGTCACCTTCCCCATCGAGGCCAGCCTCAACGGCATGCCCGGTGTCACGCGCGTGCGCTCGACCTCGGGCATCGGCCTGTCCGTGGTCTACGTCGAGTTCGAGTGGGGCAGCGACATCCACCGCAACCGGCAGCAGGTCAACGAGCGGCTGAACCTGGTGCGCGAGCAGCTGCCGCCGGGCATCGTGCCGCAGCTCGGGCCCATCGCCTCGATCATGGGCGAGGTGCTGCTGCTGGCGCTGCCGGCCGACCCCGACAAGGTCAGCCCGATGGCGGTGCGCGACTACGCCGACGCCGTGGTGCGCCCGCGGCTGCTGACGCTGCCCGGCGTGGCGCAGGTGGTGACCATCGGCGGCCAGGTGCGGCAGTTCCGCGTCGAGGTCGATCCGGCCCAGCTGCGCGCGCTCGGCGTGGAGCGCGAGCAGCTGGCGCGCTCGCTGCAGGACTTCGGCGCCAACACCAGCGGCGGCTTCCTGGAGGCGCAGGGCCGCGAGCTGCTGATCCGCCAGCTCGGCCGCAGCACCGACGTGGAGGACCTGCGCAACCTGGTGGTGACGGTCAGGGACGGCCAGCCCGTGCTGCTGCGCCAGCTCGCCGACGTGCAGGTCGCGCCGGCCGTGAAGCGCGGCGACGGCAGCTACGGCGCCAAGCCGGCGGTGATCCTGTCGGTGCAGAAGCAGCCCAGCGCCGACAGCGTGCAGCTCACGCGCGCGGTGGAAAGCGCGATGGACGAGCTCGCGCGCAGCCGCCCGGCGGGCGTGGCGGCGCCGGAGTTCCTGTTCCGGCAGGCGGATTTCATCGAGCGCTCCATAGCCAACGTGGCCGAGGCGCTGCGCGACGGCGCGCTGATGGTGGCGATCGTGCTGTTCGTGTTCCTGCTCAATGTGCGCACCACGCTGATCTCGCTCACCGCCATCCCGCTGTCGCTGCTGATCACGGCGGTGGTGTTCCGCTGGTTCGGGCTGTCGATCAACACCATGACGCTGGGCGGCCTGGCCATCGCCATCGGCGAGCTGGTCGATGACGCGGTGGTGGACGTGGAGAACGTGCTGCGCCGCCTGCGCGAGAACCGCGCGCTGGCGCAGCCGCGCCCGGTGCTGGAGGTGGTCGCCTCCGCCTCCAAGGAGGTGCGCTCCGGCGTGGTCTACGCCACCGCCATCGTGGTGCTGGTGTTCCTGCCGCTGTTCGCGTTGCCGGGCATCGAAGGAAGGCTGTTCGCGCCGCTGGGCGTGGCCTACATCGTCTCGATCCTGGGCAGCATGCTGGTGGCCACCACCGTCACGCCGGTGCTGTGTTCTTACCTGCTGCCGCGCATGAAGCGGCTCGACCATGGTGACAGCCCGCTGGTGCGCAAATTGAAAGCCTGGGACGCGCGGCTGCTGGCCTGGTCTTTCGATCGCGACAAGGCCTTGCTGGGCGCCGCGGTGCTGGCGGTGGTGCTGGCCGCGGCGGCGGCAACGAAATTCCCGCGCACCTTCCTGCCGCCCTTCAACGAGGGCACGCTGACCGTGAACGTGCTGCTCAATCCCGGCACCTCGCTGGCGGCGTCGAATCGCATCGGCACGCTGGCGGAGCAGGCGGCGCTGCAGGTGCCCGAGGTGGTGCGCGTGGGCCGGCGCACCGGGCGCGCCGAGCTGGACGAGCATGCCGAGGGCGTGCACTACACCGAGATGGACGTGGACCTGCACGCCTCGGCGCGCCCGCGCGAGGCGGTGGTGGAGGAGCTGCGTGCGCGGCTGGCGGTGCTGCCGGCGGCGGTGAGCATCGGGCAGCCGATCTCGCACCGGCTGGACCACCTGCTCTCCGGCGTGCGCGCGCAGATCGCGCTCAAGGTCTACGGCGACGACCTTGACACGCTGCGCGGCCTGGCCGAGGGCCTGCGCACGCGCTTGGCCGCCATCCCCGGCGTGGCCGACCTGCAGGTCGAGAAGCAGGTGCTCATCCCGCAGCTGAAGATCCGGCTCGACTACGACGCCGCGGCGCGCCACGGCGTGGCGCCGGGCGCGGTGCTGCGCGAGCTGGAGCAGCTCATCGAGGGCGAGCGCATCACGCAGCTCATCGAGGGACCGCGCCGCATCGACCTGGTGGTGCGCCTGCCGGAACACCTGCGCGGGCCGCAGGCGCTGCGGGATCTGCCCATCGCCACGCCCACGGGCCACGTGCCGCTGGCCAGCATCGCGCAGGTCGAGGAGGGCGAAGGCCCCAACCAGATCGGGCGCGAGAACGCGCGGCGGCGCATCGTGGTCTCGGCCAACAGCGAGGGCCGCGAGCTCTCCGAGGTAATCGCCGATATCCGCACCGCGGTGGCGGCCACGCCCTTGCCGGCGGGCTACTTCACGGCGCTGGAAGGCCAGTTCCAGGCGCAGGAGGAGGCCTCGCGGCTGATCGCGGTGCTGGCGCTGGTGTCGCTGACGCTGGTGTTCGGCGTGCTGTACGCGCGCTACCGCTCGGCCGTGCTGGCGCTGATCGTGATGGGCAACATCCCGCTGGCGCTGGTGGGCAGCGTGATCGCGCTGTGGCTGTCGGGCCAGCCGCTGTCGGTGGCGGCGCTGGTGGGCTTCATCACGCTGGCGGGCATCGCCACGCGCAACGGCATCCTCAAGATCAGCCACTACATCAACCTGTGCGCCTTCGAGGGCGAGCGTTTTGGTGATGCGCTGATCGTGCGCGGCTCGCTGGAGCGCCTGACGCCGGTGCTGATGACGGCACTGGTGGCCGCCTTCGCGCTGATTCCCTTGCTGCTGGCCGCAGACGCGCCGGGCAAGGAGGTGCTGCACCCGGTGGCGGTGGTCATCTTCGGCGGCCTGGTCAGCTCCACGCTGCTGGACACGCTGCTCACGCCTCTCATGTACCGACGGTGGGGTGAAGGCCCCACCCGGCGCCTGCTCCAAACCCGGGCCACCCAGAGCTTCTGATTTCTTCCTTCCTGAAAGGACTCTTGCCATGAAGACCATTTCCACCCTGTTCGCCGTCCTGATGCTGTCCCTGGGCGGCGCCGCTGTCGCGCACGACGATGCGATGCTGGACGCGATGAAGACGGCCAACGGCGGGCAACTGCGCGCCGCCGGCATCCACCACTACGAGCTGGTGGTGGCCAAGCCGGGTACCAAGGGCGACGCGCTGCCGGTGGTGGTCTACGTGACCGACCATGCCGGCACCAAGGTGCCCACGCAGGGCGCCACCGGCACGGTGACGCTGCTGGCCGGCGGCCAGAAGAGCACCGTGCAGCTCCAGCCCGCGGGCGAGAACGTGCTCAAGGGCAGTGGTGTCTACATGCCGCAGGCGGGGCTCAAGGCCATCGTGTCGGTAAGCTTGAACGGGCAGCCGGCGGCGCAGGCGCGGTTCGAGCCGTTTGCGGCGGTGGGGGGGCATAACCACTGAGCGAGATGGAAAGCGGGCCTTGACGGCCCGCGCTTTGGTCTTTTGTTACGGACCCGCGAAACGCTCCCAAATACCCGGGCCGCCTCCATCCCCTCGCCCGCGAAGCGGGAGAGGGGCAGGGGTGAGGGTTGGGGCGGAAAGTGCGGCTGCTTTTGCGCTGAGAATATTTGGACCTGATAGAAGCCCAGTGTGAGCCGAATCCGCCGTGAATGAAGAATATGGTGTAGTCAGGCCAGTGGTGGATTGCGTGGGATGCGCGGTATTGCATCGCTCATCTGCAGCCAGGGTTGTGCGGAGTCGCACCAGATGTTGACTTGCGGCTGCAGCCACGAGGTGTCGTCCAGCGTCCCGGCCTTGATCCAGTCCATCGTCGGCGTCGCGGCGAGTTCAGAAAGTATTGGAGACCCGCACTTGGAACAAAATCTGCGCAATACGGGCAGGCCGCTTTCCCCAATGTCTTGATATGTGTTCGGCTGCGCACCCTCCATGACGAGTGCGCCCTTTGGTATTGCGACGAGGATTGAGAACGCAGTGCCGGTTTGGCGCTGGCAATGCTTGCAATTGCAGATTGCGGTCATCAGCGGCGCGGCATCCGCTCTGTAGCGGACGGCCCCGCAAAGGCACCCACCTTGAATGGTTGGCATGGCAGTCTCCATAGAGAAAGGTCAATAGCGCCGAAAAAGCCTCCTTTCCCGTGGCGTGAGCGGCTTCGGCGGGCACGCTTCACGGCCGCAGGTAAAAGCTCAGTTTTGTGTGCGCTTGAAGATGGCGGCCTTTGGGTTTGCTGCTGTGGGCAATATAAGCGTCGAACTTTCGCATTGCCAGGTTAATGATCGCGCCAGTATCCGAAACTGGAGCTGCATGAGCGGCTAAATTCATCGGCTCTCCAGACAGGGAAGTCCGTATTTATCTGGCGGCTGCCGAACCATTAACCCACAGCCCCAGCCCCGTGCATTCCTCCCGCCTCCGCCCCCACCTTACCGCCCCCAGTACCGCCAGCCCCGCCAGCATCCCCACCACCACCGGCGCCTCCGGCACCGGCGTGGCAAGGAACGCCCGCCCGCTGCCATCGGAAAGCGTCCCTCCGCCCAGGATCTGGCCGCGGTCGTTGAGGGCGTTGGCGAAGTCCAGCCGGTCCCAGCGCGCGTCGGAGCCGGGCGTCATCAGTCGGTTCAGCTCGAACGCCTGGCCGTCGCGGAACAGCAGGGCCGTGAACTGCCGCCGGTCCTCGTCCACCAGCGTCAGGCGGTAGCCGGTGGCCCAGTCGCGGTCGTTGAGGTCCTGCGCAAAGGTCTCGGCGCCCAGGTTGAGGTAGCCGCCATCGAGGTAGAGCGCCGTGCCGAGCAAGTCCTGGCCGGCGTCGCGCCAGAGCGTGATGGCGTGGCCGGCGTTGTTCAGCGCCGTGGCCCGGTACGAGCCGCCGTGCGCCATGTCGACCGGCTCGGGCAGCGTCCGCACCGTGCCATCGCGCAGCAGGTAGGCGCGCAGGTGCACCTCGTCGCCGGGGCGGCCGAGGCCGCCGGCAATCACGCCCGCGTCGTTGAGGGCGGCGACGGTGAAGAAGTCGGTGCCCGGAATGTCGAGGTAGCGCGCCCGCCGGCCGTCCCACACGAAGGCGCGGCCGTCGGCCTGGCCCAGCACCTGGCCCGACTCGTTGATGTCGTAGGCCTCGCCGGTGTCGGCGCCCAGCGCGCTGGCCAGGTTGATGGAGCGGCCGTTGCGCCACAGGAAGGGCACGCGGCTGCCGTCGCCCAGGCGCCGCGTGCCGACCACGGCGCCGCGCTCGTTGAGCGCCAGCCTGCCGCCGCCCCAGGCGCCCAGGTCGTGCAGCCGGCCGCCGCGCCACAGGAAGGCCTGCTGCGAGTGGTTCTCGATGAGGGTGACGTCGCCCCGGTTGTTGAGCGAGGACACCGAGATGCTGTCCAGCCCGGTGAGGGCGTTGAGGTCCCGCACGCGGTAGCGCGGTGCTTCCTGGGCGAATGCGCCGCTTGCGGCACAGGCGGCCAGCACCGCCAGCGCCGCGCGATGAATGAATCGCGCCATTCACAGCCTCCATCCACACCGGACCCCACGGCCCGCGAAGGCGTCATTGGCGCAAACGTCGCCGCCCCGGAGGCTTGTGCGAAGGTAGGGAGTGCAACCGGAGGTTCCAGCTTCGGGGCCAGTGTTGCGGGTGATGAAGCACCCTCACCCCTGCTCCTCTCGCGCGAGCGGGCGAGGGGAGGGCGGCGCCCGTGCTTCGGCCGGTAGACCTGCCTGTATTCAGGCCGCCCGCTGCGCCCGCCCCCCGTGCAGTTCCTGCACCGGCGCCAGCGCCGCCTCGGCCAGCGAGGAAGACGTGGTCACCAGCGGCTTGGAGATGTGCCAGGCCTCGGCGATGGCTTCCATCACGGCGGGCGTCGCGGTGTGATGGACCATGTGGCCTTCGCCGGGCACCACGTGCAGCCGGCTCTGTGGCAGCCGGTCGGCCAGGCGCTGCGATTGCCAGCGCGTGATGACCAGCAGGTCCGCCTCGCCGGCGACGATGACGGTGGGCACGCTCAGCTTGCTCTCGTGGCGGCGCTGCTTGATGCCTTCCCAGATCATCATTCCCGACTCGGCCGCGCTCGCCTGCAGCGTGCCCGGGCGCAGCGACATCCAGGTCGGATAGCGCTTCTTGAAGTTCTCCGTGACCGGCCTGGGCGCGAAGATGCGCCGCGTCATCAGTGGCCAGATCGCGCGGCTGAGCAGCGGCGAGATGGTGTGGCGCAGCAGCGGGCCCAGCACTGGCAGCGCGGGCAGGCCCATCAGTGGCGAGTCCAGGCGCAGGCTCGGCGTGTAGTAGCCCGACACCAGCACCAGCGCGCGCAGCGCCTCGGGCTCGGCCAGCCCCATGGCGAAGGCCACCATCGAGCCCCAGGAATGACCCAGCACGATGGGCCGCTCCACGCCCAGCGTGCGCAGTGCCTCCAGGAACAGCCGCGCCTGCGCCTCGGGCGTGTAGCTGTGGCCATGGGTCGGCCGCTCGCTGTGGCCGTAGCCGGGACGGTCGAACGCGTAGACGCGGAAATGGCGCGCGGCCAGGTCCACCAGGCCGCTGATCTCCATCTCGGTGGCCGAGGCGCCGTTGCCGTGCAGCAGCACCAGCGGCGGGTGGGCCGCGTCGCCGTGCACCGTGTAGTGCAGGCGCACGCCCCCGGCCGTGACGAACTGGCCCTGCGGCGGGTTTTCCGCCTCGGCCTTGCGCGTCATGGCGCGGGTCACGAGGAACGAGGTGCCGAGCACCGTGGCGGCGGCGATCAGGCCGGGCACCAGCTTCGAGGTCGAGCGGGCGGTCATGCCGATGGTCATGGGGTGGGTCCTTTTCATGGTCGTTCCCGGCCCTCGGGGCAACCGTCGTTCCCGTCTTGCTGCGGCGCACCAAAAGACGACTACCGGCCCGGGCCAGCCTCAGGCAACGGGTGTTGTCAAGCCGGCCGCGCCGCGGGCTGCGCCATTGCGCGGTGCCGGCGGGTACCGGTCTACAGTGGCCGCGGACCCGGCCCGATTGGCGCGGCACGCTCATGCGCGCGCCGCGGGCCGGGGCGTTCGGCGGCTGCGGGCGTTCCCCGCGAGCTGGCCGCTCACCGCATTGCATGCCATCTGGAGGGGACGCCATGCACCGCCATTCCCGTTACGCCCCAGGAGCCGGCACAGCCTGCGCCGCTGTGCTTTCCCTGTCCGTCCTGGTACTGAGCGCCTGCGGTGGCGGCAGCGGCGACAGCGCCGACGCCCCGCCAGCCCAGGCCACGGCCGCCGCCGGCGAGCGACCCGCCGCGGCCACGAGTTGCCCGCCGCTGCAGGGCACGCCCGTGTTCCAGGGGCGCGTTCCCAAGCCCGAGACCGTGCTCGGTTTCGCCCTGGGCAGCCAGGAAGTGAGCAGCGAGCAGGCGTACCAGTACATGCAGGCCGTGGACCAGGCCAGCGCGCGCGTGGTCACCGGGGAGGCGGCCAGGTCCGCCGAGGGCCGGCCGCTCAACTACGCCATCGTTGGCCGCGAAGCCAACGTTTCCGCCATGGGCCTGCAGCGCGTGCGCGACGCGGTGCGCAAGCTGCGCGACCCTGCCACTTCGGTCGCAGAGGCGGCATCCCTGGCCGCCAGCACGCCGGGCATCCTGTGGGTCAGCGCCAACGTGCACGGCAACGAGGAAAGCGGCACCGACGCGGCGCTGCGCGTGCTCTACGAGCTGGCCGACCGCGAGGACTGCGACGCCGCGCGCATCCTGGACAACAGCATCGTCGTCATCCTGCCGATCCAGAACCCCGACGGGCGCGAGGCCGACACCCGGCGCAACGCTTACGGCTTCGACATGAACCGCGACTGGTTCGCGCGCACGCAGTCCGAAACCGACGGCAAGCTGGAGCTGCTGCGCCAGTACCCGCCGTTGCTGTTCATCGACTCGCACGAGATGGGCCAGAAGAAATTCTTCTTTCCACCCAACGCCGACCCGGTCTACCACGAGGTGCCGGACCGGGCGCTCTCCTGGATCAACAACCTGTACGGGCCGGCCATGGCCGCGGAGTTCAACCGCCTGAAGATTGCGTTCTTCACCGGCGCGACCTACGACCTCTACGCCGCCGAGTATGGCGACAGCGTGCCCACCATCGGCTTCCACGCCGCGGGCATGACCTTCGAGAAGCACAACGGCGACCCCATCGCCACCCGGCTGCGCGAGCAGTACGTGGCGATGTGGGCTTCGCTCTCCGCCGGCGCCGGCGAGCGCCAGCGCCTGCTGGGCGAATGGCGGGCGTCGCAGTTGGAGGCCCAGGACCAGGGCCAGCGCGGTTTCCTGGAGCCCAACGCCATCCAGTTCGACCCCAAGACGCCGCTGTACCAGGAGGTGCCGGCGCTGCAGGTGCGGCATTACTTCTTCCCCGACGATCCGGCGCGCCAGCGCGAGCTGGCGCAGCTGGTGCGGCGGCTGCAGCGCATGGACGTGCAGGTCTACCGGCTGACTGCGCCGCTGCAGGTGCCCGGCTACCGGCCCTACGGCGGCTCGCCCGATACGGCCATGCTGCCTGCGGGCACCTACTGGGTGCCGATGGCGCAGCGCCAGAAGCACTGGGTCCAGGCCCTGCTGCACGAGGACCCCTACATCCCGACCTCGTACAGCTACGACGTGTCGGGCTGGAGCAACCCGCTGCTGCTCAACCTCCCGGGTGGCTCCTCGGGCGCCGTGCTGAGCCCGCAGGCCAGCCTGGTGGGCGCCCAGGCCGTGCCGGCCTGGCCGGCACCGGCCGCCACGCCGCGCATCGGCCTGCTGGAGCTGCCCGGCACGGCCGGCTTCGAGTCCGCCGGCTCGATGCGCTACGTGTTCGAGAAGGTCTGGAAGCTGCCCTACACCTTCCTCACGCCCGACAAGCTGCAGGCCAGCCTGGGCCGCATCGACGTGCTGCTGGTGCCTGACGGCAGCGCCAAGGAGGCGCTGCAGACGCTGGGCTCGCGCGGGCAGCAGGCGCTGGCGGACTGGGTCAAGGCCGGGGGACGCTACGTCGGCTACCAGCGCGGCGCCGAGCTGGCCGTGGGCGTGGGCATCTCCACCGTGGTGCTCAAGGCCTCCGGCACGGCCACGTCCGGGGCGCTGGTGCGGGTGCGGCTGCAGAACGGCAGCCCGTTGGCCGCCGGCGTGGCGACCACGGGCTCCAGCGTCTCCAGGGCCTGGGTCATGTACGACGACGATGCCCGGATGAGCCCGGGCCTGGGTGTGGCGGTTGCCACCTTCCCCCCCGTCGGCACGCCGGACTTCCACGCCTCCGGCCTGCAGACCGGCCTGGAGGAGCTGGACGGCTCGGCCGCCATCGCCGACGAAACGGTGGGCAGCGGACGCAGCATCGTGTTCTCCTTCGACCCCAACTTCCGCGCCTGGACCGAGGGCACGCAGCGCATTCTCTGGAACGCGCTGCTGGGCCCGAACCCGGCGTTGGCCTCCGCGGCAGCGGCCGCCGCGCCGGAGTCCGCGCGCCAGGGCGCCGTGCAGGGGGCCCAGCGCGCCGCCCAGGCCCTGCCCGAGCTGGACAAGCCCATCCGCATCGTGGTGCGGGCGGCCGATGCGGACGCCACCCGTGCGCTGCTGCAGCGCTACGGCACCGAGTTCCAGGAGTCGCGCCGAGGCGAGCGCGTGGTGTTCCTGATCGCCAACCGCGAGGAGCTGTCCGGCGAGGAGCATCCCTTCGCGCAAGACCTCGCCGCGGAGCTGCGGCGGCTGGTCACGCCGCTGTCGGTGCGCATGCCGTGACGCCGGGTTGAAGTGACGGAAGCCGGCCGCCCACGGGCGGCCGGCTTCGCTTCGGGGCGACGAGCCCGCGCACCAGGCCACGCGCCGCGCGCAGCCTGAAGGCGGGCCGGGCTGTCAAGCGCGACCCGCGCCGCCGGCAGCGCCATTGCGCGCCGGCCGCCGGGCCAGGCTTACAGTGCTCGCCCCGGTCCGGACCCCGTCGCACGCCCTGGTGCGACGCGCCGGCCGGTGCCGTCGGCAGCCTTTGCCGGGAGCCTGTCCCGCCAGCGCGCTGCGCCCTGCATGCCTCGAAGGAGACGCCATGCACCCTCACCCCCGCCACAAGAGAGCCGGCACTGCCTTGCAGGCCGGTCTGTTCTCGCTGTCCGCCCTGGTGCTGAGCGCCTGCGGCGGCGGCGACAGCCCCGGGCCCGCGGCGGCTCCGATGGCCGCGACCTCGGCCGCGGTCGAGCGCCCGGCGGCGGTGGACGCGAGCTGTCCGCCGCTGCAGGTGACCCCCGTGTTCGAGGCGCGCGTGCCCACCCCCAAGGACGTGCTGGGCTTTGCCCTGGGCACCCGGGAAGTGACGAGTGCGGAGTCGGACGCCTACCTGCAGGCCGTGGACCGGGCCAGCGCGCGCGTGGTCACGGGTATCGCCGGCCGCTCGGTGGAGGGCCGGCCGCTGCGCTATGCCATCGTGGGCCGCGAGAACAACGTGTCGCCCATGGGCCTGCACCGCGTGCGCGACGCGGTGCGCAAGCTGCGCGATCCCGCCACCTCGGCCATCGAGGCGGCGGCGCTGGCGGCCACCACGCCGGCCATCCTGTGGGTCGCCGGCAATGTGCACGGCAACGAGGAAAGCGGCGCCGACGCCGCGCTGCGCGTGCTCTACCACCTGGCCGACCGCAAGGACTGCGACGCCGCACGCATCCTGGACAACAGCATCGTCGTCATCCTGCCGATCCAGAACCCCGACGGCCGCGAGGCCGACACGCGGCGCAACGCCTACGGCTTCGACATGAACCGCGACTGGTTCGCGCGCACCCAGCCCGAGACCGACGGCAAGCTGGAGCTGCTGCGCCAGTACCCGCCGCTGCTGTTCATCGACGCCCACGAGATGGGCTCCGAGGACTTCTTCTTCCCGCCCAACTCCGATCCCGTCTACCACGAGGTGCCGGACCGGGCGCTCTCCTGGATCAACTACCTGTACGGGACGGCGATCTCCGCCGAGTTCAACCGCCAGAAGATTCCCTACTTCAACGGCCCGCCCTACGACCTCTACGCCGCCGAGTACGGCGACACCGTGCCCACCATCGGCTTCCACGCCGCGGGCATGACCTTCGAAAAGCACAGCGACGACCCCCTCAACCGGCGGCTGCGCGAGCACTACGTGGCGATGTGGACCTCGCTGTCCGTGGCCACCAGCGAGCGCGTGCGGCTGCTGGGCGACTGGCGGCTGTCGCACCTGGAAGCCGTGGACGAGGGCCGGCGCGGCCTGCTGGAGCCCAACGTCATCCAGTACGACGCCCCGTCGCTGTACCAGCCGGTGCCGAACCTGCGGGTGCGGCACTACTTCTTCCCCGACGACCCGGCGCGCCAGCGCGAGCTGGCGCAGCTGGTGCGGCGGCTGCAGCGCATGGACGTGCAGGTCTACCGGCTGCAGGCGCCGCTGCAGGTGCCGGACTTCCGCCCCTACGGCGCGGCCACGCGCAGCGTCACGCTGCCCGCGGGCACCTACTGGGTGCCGATGGCGCAGCGCCAGAAGCACTGGGTCCAGGCCATGCTGCACGAGGACCCGTACATTCCCACCGACTACAGCTACGACATCACGGCCTGGAGCAACCCGCTGCTGCTCAACCTCCCGGGCGGGTCCTCGGGCGCCGTGCTGCGCCCGCAGGCCAGCCGCCTGGACCTGCAGACCGTGCCGGCCTGGCCGAAGCCGGCCGTCACGCCGCGCATCGGGTTGCTGGAACTGCCCGGCACGCTCGGCTTCGTGTGCGCCGGCTCGATGCGCTACGTGTTCGACCGCGTCTGGCGCCTGCCCTACACCCCTCTCACGCCCGACACCCTGCAGGCCAGCCTCGCCAAGCTCGACGTGCTGCTGGTGCCCGACGGCGACGCCGAGGAGGGGCTGAAGGCGCTGGGCACCCGTGGGCAGCGCGCCCTGGCGGACTGGGTCAAGGCCGGCGGGCGCTTCGTAGGCTACGTGGGTGGTGCCGAGTTCGCCGTGGGCGCGGGCGTTTCGACCGTGGTGCTGGAGCCTTCCGACACCGCCACCTCCGGCGCGCTGGTGCGGGTGCGGCTGGATCGCGGCAGCCCGCTGGCGGAAGGCATCGCCACCTCCGGCACGGGCCGGCCCACCGCCTGGGTCATGTACTACGATGATGCCAAGATGAGCCAGGGCCTGGGACAGGCGGCCGCCACCTTCCCCGGCCTCAACGAGCCGGACTTCCATGCCTCCGGGCTGAAGACCGGGCTGGAGGAGCTGTCCGGCTCGACGGCCATTGCCGACGAGGCGGTGGGCCGCGGGCGCAGCGTGGTCTTCTCCATCGACCCGAACTTCCGCGCCTGGACCGAGGGCACGCAGCGCATCCTGTGGAACGCGCTGGTTGGCCCGAACCCATCGCTGGCTTCCGCGGCGGCGGCGGCCCAGCCCGAGGCCGAGCGCCAGGCGGCCGTGGAGGCGGCGCAGCGCGCCGCCCAGGCCCTGCCCAAGCTGGACATGCCCATCCGCATCGTGGTGCGCGCGGGCGACGCCGACGCCACGCGCGCGCTGGTGCAGCGCCACGGCGCCGAGTTCCAGGAGCTGCGCCGGGGCGAGCGCGTGGTGTTCCTGATCGCCAATCCCGAAGGCCTGTCCGGTGAGGAGCATCCCTTCGCGCACCAGCTCGCACGCGAGCTGCGGCAGCAGGTCACGCCGCTGTCGGTGCGCATGCCGTGACGATGGCTTGAGTTGAGCGCGAAACCGGCTGCCTGCGGGCGGCCGGTGTGGTTGCGGCGGGCAATGGGCCTCGGGGGGACTTCACGGTTTTCTCAGGCTGCCTGCCCGCCGGCCCCGGCCTTGTCCTCCAGCAGCTTCACCAGCGCATGCAGCGCCCGGTTCACCGGCGTGGCGAGGCCCAGGGTCTGGCCGCGGCGCAGCACGTAGCCGTTGAGGTGGTCGATCTCGCTGCGCTTGCCGCGCGCCACGTCCTGCGCGGTGGAGGACAGCTGCGTCGGCATGGTCTGGGCGATGAGCCGTACCGCGGCGTGCGGGTCGCCGGTCACTTCGACGCCGTCGGCCCGGGCCACGGCCAGGCACTCGTCCACCACGTCGTCCAGCATGTCGGGCACACCCTCGCCCTGGGCCAGGCGGCCGTAGGGCAGCTGGGTGATGGCCGACAGCGCGTTGTAGGCGCAGTTGACGATGAGCTTGGCCCACAGCGCGCCGCGCACGTTGCCGGAGATCGTGGTGGGCACGCCGGCGGCGTTGAGCAGCCGCGCCACGGCCTCGCCGTTGTGCGAGGGCTCCATGACCAGCTCGTTGCGGCCGTGGTGGCGCACATGGCCCGGGCCGGCCATGCCGGTGGCGACGTACACCACGGTGGCCGCCACCTCGTGATCCGGCAGCACGGCGCGCAGCCGCTCGGCGTTGTCCACGCCGTTCTGCATGGACAGCAGCAGCGCGCCCGGGGCCAGGTGCGCTCGCAACTGCGCCGCAGCCGTCTCGGTGTCGGTGGACTTGACGCAGAAGAGCACCAGGTTCGCGCCCTGGGCGGCGGACGCCTCGGTGCTGGCGGCCAGGCGCAGCCGCTGGTCGAAGCCCTGCATCTCCAGCCGCAGCCCGTCGCGCTCGATGGCCTGCACGTGCAGCGGGCGGCCGATCAGCACCACCTCGTGCCCGGCGCGCGCCAGCAGCGCGCCGTAGAAGCAGCCCACGGCACCGGCGCCCATGACGGCGACCTTCATGCGGGCAACGGGCTGCGCCGGCGCGGCGTCGGGCTGGGATGGAGCGGAGGCGGGGGGCGGCGTGGGCATGGCGTCGGAGCAAGGTGAAAGTTGCGGGCGGACGCCGATGGTACGGGGCGGCCGGCGGGCCTCCCGGCTCTGCGGGGAGACGGGGCCCGGGCCTACGTCCGGTTGCACCGCGTACGTTCGTGCAAGAACCATGAGGCCGGCGGCCTGCGTCAATGCGCTCTGGCGGGCCGCTTCGGGCCCGCGGTGCGCAGGAGGTCGGCGTGATGAGGCGTTTCTTCCATGGCATGGCGGCGCTCGTCCTGAGCGTCGGCCCCCTCGGCATGGCCTGGGCGGCGGACCCGCAGTACCGCGTGCGCGACCTCAGCGCCCTGACCGGCCTGAGCGACGCCACGGTGTTCTCGATGAACAACCGCGGCGACGTTGCGCTGTACGACCACGACAGCGGCCACGGCTTCCTGTGGCGCGACGGCACGCTGCACGACCTGGGGACCGCCGTCAGCGGCTTGGCGCTCAACGACCGCGGCGCCGTGGCGGGCACGCGCCGCGGCGCGGACGGCAGCGCGCGGGCCTTCCTGTGGCGCGACGGCCGCTTCACCGACCTCAACGACGCGCTGGGCGCCGGCAGCGCCGAGGCCAACGGCATCAACGCGTCCGGGCAGATCACCGGCACCGCGGACGGCCGCGCCTACGTCTGGGACGGCCGGCGCGTGCGCTACCTCGACCTCCCCGGCGCCACGGGCAGCACGGGCGCGGACATCAGCGACCGGGGGGTGGTCGGCGGTGCCTTCGAGCGCGCGAACGACGGGCTCGACGCGCGGGCCTTCGTGGCGCGCGACGGGCGGGTCGAAGTGCTGCCCGAACCCATCGTGTTCGAGTTCGGCGGCCGCTACGAGGCCCTGGCCGTCAACGACAAGGGCAGCGCCGTCGTGCGCTACTGGGACTACAACTGGGGCGACATCGGCTCCAGCCTGTACCTCGATGGGCGCCTCATCGACCTGGGCGTCAACCGCCTGGCCATGGACATCAACGCGCGCGACTGGGCCGTGGGCACGAACTTCTGGGAGGTCAACGAGGACGAGTTCGTCCGAACCGCGATGCTGTACCGCGCGGACGGCAGCCGGGATCTCAACGGGCTGCTGGTGGCCGCATCGGCCGCGCGCTGGGACCTGCAGATCGCCAACGCGATCAACGACCGCGGCCAGATCGCCGGCTACGGCGTCCTGGGCGACGGCTCCGAGCGCATCTTTCTCGCCACGCCCGTGCCCGAGGCCTCCGGCATCGCGATGCTGCTGGCCGGGCTGGGGGTCGTCGGCGCGGCGGCGCGGGTGCGGCGGCGGACGGCGGGCGGGACCGCGGCGCCCTGAAGCGGGCTACACCTGCTGCCAGGCGCCCAGGCTGGACAACCGTCTCGGCCCTGTGCCGGCCAGGGCCCGGCGGCCTGGGTTAGAAACCGGGCATGGTCGGCAAGAGACACCTGCGCACCGGACAACCCTTCGTCACCGCGGCCCCCGAGGCGCCGCCGTCCTGCCCGCTGTGCGGGCGGCCCATCGTGCCCGGACCCACGTCCGACGAGCACCACCTGGTGCCGCGCAGCCAGGGCGGCAAGGACACGCAGCTGGTGCACCGCATCTGCCACCGCAAGATCCACGCGACCTTCAGCGAGAAGGAGCTGGCGCGGCGCTTCCACAGCTGGGCGGCGTTGCGCGCGCATCCGGAGATCGCCGACTTCGTGGCCTGGGTGGCGACCAAGCCGCCCGAGTACTGGGACCGCACCATCCGCCCGCGGCGCCGGCGCTGAGCCCGCCATGGCGTCCCGCGCGTTCCCGGGAAGGCTCGTGACCACGCTGCTGCTGCTCGCCGTCGTCGCGCTGCTGTTCCTGGCGGCCATCTACCGCTGGCAGGACCGGCTGCTCTACATCCCGGACCGCGCGCCGGTGGAGCGCCTGGCCGTGGACGGGCTGCGGGCCTGGCCCTCGGCGCAGGATTTCAGAGGCCTCGTCGCCGAGCCGGCCGGCACGGTGCGCGGCACGGTGGTGGTGTTCCACGGCAACGCCGGGCATGCCGGGCACCGCGCCTTCTTCGCGCAGGCGCTGGTGCCGCAGGGCTGGCGCGTGATCCTGGCCGAGCATCCCGGCTATGGCCCGCGCGGCGGCGCGCCGGGCGAGGCCAGCCTGGTGGCGGATGCGCAGGCAACGCTGGCGCGGGCGCATGAGGCCTTCGCGGGCCCGCTGCTGGTGGTCGGCGAGTCCCTGGGCGCCGCCGTCGCCGCCGGGGCGGCGGCCGGCCGGCGCGACATCGTCGCCGGGCTGCTGCTGATCACGCCCTGGGACCGGCTGGCGCACGTGGCTTCGCTGCATTACCCCTGGCTGCCGGTGCGCTGGCTGCTGCGCGACGGCTACGACAGCGTGGCCTACCTGGCGGGTTTCGGCCGCCCGGTGGTGGTGGCCGTGGCCGAGCACGACCGCATCGTGCCGGCGCGCCTGGGCCGGGCGCTGTACGCCGCGCTGGAAGGGCCGAAGCGGCTGCTGGTCATCGAAGGCGGCGGCCACAACGACTGGCCGGAGCGCCTCGATGCGGCCTGGTGGCGCGAGGCCCTCGGCGCGGCGCTGGACGAGGCGGCGCGTTGAGCCGCCGTCCCGGAGCCGGCTCAGCAGCAGCGCATCCCGCCCCCGCCGCCGTAGCGCCGGTCGATGGCGCGCTTGCTGTACTCCTCGCGCGTGAGCACCGGCGCGCCGGGGTGGCGCGCGGCGGCATGGGCCAGGTAGCGCTCGTAGTCGGGCATGCCCAACACCTGGCGGCAGGCCGAGCACACGCTGCGCCAGCGCGTGGCCAGGCTGGTGAAGGCGTCGCCGTCGGCGCTATCGCGTGCCGGCGCGGGGTTCTGCGCTTCGGGCCGCGCGCTCATACCGGCGCTCCACGCGTCGCCACCGGCGGGATCTCGTGCGCGGTGGGCTTGGACTGCCGCAGCGCCTGGGTGCAGATGCGCAGCGCGAACACGCACATCGCCAGCACCAGCAGCACGAAGAAGCCGCACACCACGGCGTCGAGGTAGTTGTTGAAGGCCACGCGCTGCATCTCCTCGATGCTCTTGGCCGGCGCCAGCACCGTGCCCTGCGCGGCGGCGTCGCTGAACTTGCGGGCCAGTGCCACGAAGCCGATGGTGGGCGAGGGGTGGAAGATCTTCTGCACGCCCGCGGTGAGCGTGGTCACCAGCAGCCACGCCGTGGGCACCAGCGTGATCCACACGTAGCGCTCGCGCTTCATCTTCACCAGCACGCTGGTGCACAGCAGCAGCGCGATGCCGGCCAGCATCTGGTTGCCCACGCCGAAGAGCTGCCACAGCGTGTTGATGCCGCCCAGCGGGTCCACCACGCCCTGGTACAGGAAGTAGCCCCACAGCGCCACGCAGGCCGCGGTGGCGACGAGGTTGGCCGGCAGGTTGTTGGTGTTGCCGAAGGGCTTGTACACGTGGCCCAGCATGTCCTGGATCATGAAGCGGCCCACGCGCGTGCCGGCGTCCACGGCGGTGAGGATGAACAGCGCCTCGAACAGGATGGCGAAGTGGTACCAGAAGGCCTCCATGGCCTTGCCGCCGAAGGCCTGGCCCAGGATCTGCGCCATGCCCACGGCCAGCGTGGGCGCGCCGCCGGCACGCGAGAGAATGGTGCTCTCGCCGATGTCTTTCGCCGTCTGCGTCAGCACCTCCGGCGTGATGGTGAAGCCCCAGCCGGAGATGACCTGCGCGGCGTTGGCGGCGGTGGTGCCGATCACGGCCGCGGGCGCGTTCATCGCGAAGTAGATGCCCGGGTCCAGCACGCAGGCGGCGGTGAGCGCCATCAGCGCCACGAAGCTCTCGGTGAGCATCCCGCCGAAGCCGATGAGCCGCATGTGCGACTCCTTCTCGACCATCTTGGGCGTGGTGCCCGAGGAGATCAGCGAGTGGAAGCCCGACACCGCGCCGCAGGCGATGGTGATGAACAGGAAGGGGAACAGCTTGCCACTGAACACCGGGCCGCTGCCGTCGATGAAGCGGGTGGTGCTGGGCATGGACAGCAGCGGCGCGACGAAGTAGATGCCCAGCGCCAGCGCCACGATGGTGCCGATCTTGAGGAAGGTGCTGAGGTAGTCGCGCGGCGCCAGCATCAGCCACACCGGCAGGCTGGCGGCGACGGCGCCGTAGATGATCAGCGCCCAGGCCAGCTGCGTGCCGGTGAGCGTGAACAGCGGGCCCCAGGTCGGGCTCTCGGCCACCACGCGGCCCAGGAAGATGGAGGCCAGCAGCAGCACCACGCCGAAGGCCGAGGCCTCGCCCACGCGCCCGGGGCGGATGATGCGCATGTACACGCCCATGAGCAGCGCGATGGGGATGGTGGCGGCAATGGTGAAAAGTCCCCAGGGGCTGCCCGTGAGCGCCTTGACCACCACCAGCGCCAGCACCGCCAGGATGATGATCATGATCGCCAGCACGCCGATGGAGGCCAGCGTCCCGGCCAGCGGGCCCAGCTCCATCTTGATCATCTCGCCCAGCGACTTGCCGTCGCGGCGCACCGAGGCGAAGAGCACGATGAAATCCTGCACCGCGCCGGCGATGACCACGCCGCTGAGAATCCACAGCGTGCCGGGCAGATAGCCCATCTGCGCCGCCAGCACCGGACCGACCAGCGGGCCCGCGCCGGCGATGGCGGCGAAGTGGTGGCCGTAGAGCACCCACTTGTTGGTGGGCACGTAGTCCATCCCGTCGTTGTGGCGCAGGGCCGGCGTGGGACGGGTGTCGTCCAGGCGCAGCGCCTTGTCGGCGATGAACTTGGAATAGAAGCGGTAGGCGATGAAGTAGACGCTCAGGCCCGCCGTCACCAGCCACACGGCGTTGACCGACTCACCGCGGTGCAGCGCCAGCGTGGCGAACGAAAAGGCGCCCAGGATGGCCACCACCGGCCACAGGAGCAGGGATGCAAGCTTGTTCACGACGCTTCTCCTCCAAGAACTGCGCGGAGGCCGGGCGCGGGGCGTGCGGCCAGGGCGGGGCACGGGCCCGCGGCGGGTCAGGCGCGGGTCGCTGGAGGAGCGGGGCAAACGGCGTGCACGGGAAACCGAGAACGAAGATGTAGGCACCAAGCAAGCACAGGCACAGGAACTGACAGCCGGCACTGCGCTCGTCGGCGTTTCCTGGTCGCAGCTGCACCTGCCACGGCCGGCGGCTGCTGTCGTGGCTCAGCCGTGGGCAGCGCCCTGGGCCGCAGCCTGAACCGCGCTCAGGAAGGTGAGATAGCTGCGGGAGCGGTTCTTCATCGACAAATGGCGTGCCATGCGGCGAGCGCCGTTTTGCTTGCTGAACTCGGGAATCAATTGCTCCACTTGCACCGAAGGTTTTTGCCAACTGTCCGGGTCCGTGTAGCGCTTGCGCATGGCGGCCGTATCGCATTTGGCGCCATCGTAGGCCCTGGATAACGCACCGAGATCACCCAGATACCAGCTCTCCAGTTCCTGACAAACCAGCCGCACGATGGCTTCGGAACGCCCCGCATCCCGGCACATGGTCACCAGACGCTGTTTCAGTGCCACGCAGTCCTGGTTGTCGTTGTCGCGGACGATCACGAATCTGACGCCCGGCTCCTTCCAAGCTCTGAGCTTTATGGGGATGCTTCTGTCCAGATCGCTCTTGCCTTCATGCTTCACACATTGAAAGTGCTGATTGACGACCCAGCCGGGAATGAGCCGCGGGAGCAGCTCGTCCAGAAGTATTTTCATTGAAGGCTCTTCAACCAGGAAAATAATTCTTCCCATCATTGATTCAGCCCTTCAAACAGCCCTTGCTTCCAGAGATAACCTGGTAGATCGCCTGCCTCGTACAAGGAACGTAAATTTTCGGAGTCGACTGCGCGGCTGATGGTGGTGAATCCAGAGATTTTCTTGAGGCAATAAACTTCCTCAAGCTTCAGCGCATTCAAGAAATCAGGAGAGTGCGTTGATATGAAAACCTGGCCGCCGCGGCGGGCATAGGCTCGAAACTCCTCGGCAAGCTCTGGCAGAAGTTCCGGGTACAACTGGTTCTCAGGTTCCTCAACGGCGAGCAATGGGAAAGGCTTGGGATCGTGCAGGAGCACGAGATAGGCAAATATTTTGATCGTGCCGTCTGACACGTAACGGGCGATGAACGGGTCTTTGAAGCTGCCGTCCTGAAAGCGCAGTACTAGACGCCCGTCTTCAGTTGGCTTGGCCTCGACCTTTTCCACGCCAGGCACCCGGCTCGCCATGACCTCCAGAATATGGTCGAATTGCTTTCGGTGGTAGGTGTAGAGATACTGTGCCACCTGAGCCACATTGTCGCCGCGCGTGGAAAGGTGTTCGGAGTATCCATCCTCGTTGCTCGGACGTGCTTCTGCAATATGAAAGTCAGAGATTTGCCAGCTTTCAATCAGCGAGCGAAACTCGGAAACAACTCGGAACTCTTTGAATTGTCCCAAACCTTTGATGGCTAGGATATCCGGTTCGTCCAATGCATATTCTGCGCGCTCCTCACTGGCGCCCAGATCCCCGTAAGCGGATTCATTGGTGATGGCCGTGCCTTTGCCGCAGGAAAAGTCAACAAAATGCCAAGGCTTTCCGCGCTGGCCCCGGCGGAATTTGAGCACTTCGCGCTCGACGACAATGCGCCCATCGCGATCGCCAACGGCAATCTCGTAGGTGGCCAGCCGCCCGCCGGACTCCCTGAACTTGAGGCTGATTTGCAGCGGCCCTGTCGATCCACGGCTGATGAGCTCTTTCAGCCCGCCGCGCCGCATCACGGCCCGACCGACGTTCTGAGACAGGGATTCCTTCAGGAAGGAAAAGACATCGAACAGCGTTGATTTTCCGGTGCCGTTGGCGCCAACCAGCGTCACCAATCGCGGCAGGTTCTCCAACTTGGCGCGGCGAAATACGCGGTAATTTTCAATCTCTATGGATTCGATTTGCACGGCATCATCCTTGGCAGCCCATTGAGCCCTGCCGTCCGGCAAACACTGGCAGCCTATTTACACCAACGTATGCCTGCTTGGCAGTTATTCATTGACCAATGGCGGCAAGGATGATACCCGTGCAAATGTCCGTTTCTTGGTGCAGGCGCCTTCCCATTGGATCAAAACCGCGCCTTTCGCCCGCTTGGCGCGTGCGCCCCGCCTCACATGCTGAAGCGCCCGCCCTCCACCGCCTGCTGGGCAATGAGAAACGCCGCCGCGTTCCAGCTCTGCCCCGCCATGCCGCAGGGCTGCAGCGTGCGGCCGTGGAACCACTCGCTGAAGCGCCAGCCGGCCGCGGCGTTGGCGGCGGCAAGCTTCACCAGCTCCCCGCGCGCGAACTCGCGCTGGCCCAGCAGCGCCAGCGCCATCACCCAGAAGCCGCCGATGAAGGGCCAGATGCCGCCGTTGTGGTACTGGTGCGGGTGGTTCTGCTGGTGCCGCGCCATGTACTGGCGCCACAGCTCGTGCTCCTCGTGGATGGGCTGCAGCACCGCGCGGCCGGGGTAGGGCGCGCCCGCGCCGCCGGCCTGCAGCGTCTTGAGCACCTGCTGCGCCATCGAGTCGCCCGCCAGGCCGTACAGCACCGCCAGCACGTTGCCGAACACGTCGCCCTCGTCGCCGGCGAAGGAGAGGTTCACGAAGCTCAGGTACAGCCCCGGGCTGCCCTTGCCGCGCCGCGCGTAGTGGCCCATCAGCCGGCTGCGCCGGTACTCGGGCAACTCGCGGTGGAAGGGGTGGAACAGGTGGTTGAAGTGGTAACGGGTCTCCTCCCACTGCGGCAGCTCGTACAGCGACTTGACGCGGAACCACAGCGCGTTCGTGTAGAGCACGTAGCCCGAGCGGGGCATGATGTCCGCCCAGTCGCTGGCCTCGTTCTGCTGCAGCAGGAAGAAGCGCTGGTGCTCCTGGGCCTGCAGCCAGCGGATCGCCTTCTCGACCTCGGGCTGCCAGCGCGCCTTCAGCGCCGGATCGCTGGAATGGCGGCGCACGTGGTCCACCGCGATCAGCCACCACAGCGTGGCGTCGATGCAGCCCAAGTACCAGAAGTCGGCCTCGCTGCCGGCCGGATCGACGTACTTGGGAATCTGCCCGTTGGGCGCCTGGCCGCGCGCCAGCGCCTCCAGGCTGGCGACGGCGCCGGCCTCCAGCTCGGCATCGCCGCTGCCGGCCATGGCCAGCACGCAGATGGCGGCGTCGCGGCCGAAGACGCGGGTGTAGCTGCGCGACTCGGCCATCGCCCCGGGCGTGGCGGCCAGCACGCCGCCGGCGGTGCAGTTGCGCCTGAGCAGGGCCAGCGATTCCTGGCGGCAGCGCTCCAGCAGCTCGGCGGCGCCGGTGTCATGGGAGCTCGGCAGCTCGGGATGGAGGGCGTCCTTCAGGGTCAACATGGCTTTCTCTGGCTCTGCGGGCAGCATGGTGGAGCGGGATGGTCGCGCGGCCGGTGCGGGGCCATGCGCTCAATTGGCGGGCGATCACCCGCCAGTTCGCAGCGGCCCGCACCCCCTCGTGACAAACGCACGCCCCGGCGCGGCGGCTCCGGATGCTGTCTCCGTTGCCTGGCGCCATGCTGGGGTTCAAGCCGCCGGCACGCTTCCCCCTTCGGAACGAGGCCGCGGCCCCCGTGCGGCGGCGGCCATGCGGCCGAGGCGCCGCAGGCCCCACTGCGCGGCCACGCTCAGCACCACCAGCAGCGCCAAACCCAGCGCCCAGGCCACCCACAGCGCCGGCACCAGGAAGGGCAGCGCCGCCTGGAAGGCCGCTGCCGGGTGCTGCAGCTGCTCCAGGGCCCACAGCGCGAACTCGCGCGCGGCCTGCAGCTCCTGCGGGTCCAGCTCCATCCAGAAGGCCAGCCAGGGCGGCGCGCTCCAGTCGCTGACCCACTGCGCCAGCGCCGGCGCCGTGCCCGCGGCCGGCAGCGACGCGGCCCACTCCACCGCCCAGGCCAGGCCCCAGGCGCCCGCGGTCCAGGCCAGGGCCAGGACCAGCGTTGTCAACCAGAGGATCGATTTCATGGCGTGGGCTCTCATCAGCGCTTCACCTTGATTTGCTGCGCCAGCAGCTCGCCGCTGCGGCCGTCAACCTTCAGCTCGACCCGCTGTCCCTGGCCGTCACGGGCCTCGACCTCGTAATGGCCATCGTCCTCCAGCTCGATCTCGGTGATGTCGCGGTAGCCGCGCGCGGCCAGGCGCTCGACGACCTGCGGGATGCTCAGGGCCGGCACCGGGGCGGCAGGGGCCGGCGTGGACGCCGCGGTCTGTGCCTGCGCGCCGATGGCGGCGGTGGCGAGGAGGGCGGCGGCCAGGGGGCGAAAGCTCTTCAGGATGTTCATGGTCGTTTCCATGTCGGGAGAGGGTTGGACATGGCGTGAGGCTGCCGGGCACCGCATGAACGGCGCATGAATTGGCCGTTCACCGGGCATTCATGCCGCCGGCGCTACGCTTGCCCGGTCTATGCCGCTCCAAGTCCCACCTCCACTTCCGCTCCCTGGTCCACGGCTGCGCACGCCGAAGGCCCGCGCGCGCCGCCTCGTCCTGGCGCTGTTGTGCATGCTGATGACGGGCTGTCTCACGCCGGCGCGGGGCGACGGCCAGGACCGCGCCGCGGCCGAGCGCAGCCGCGGGCGCATCCTGGCCCTGGAGCGGCTGGTGCAGCAGGTGTCGGCCCTGCTGCCCGGGCGGATGCTGGAGGTTGAATTCGAGGAGGACGACGGCGTCCCGGTCTACGAGCTGACCTGGCTGCTGCCTGACGGCCGGCGCCTGGAGATCGAGCTGGATGCGCGCGACGGCCGCTGGCTGTCGCTGCAGGGGCCGCGGCTGGAAACCGCGTTCCGCCGTGCGCCGGTCAGCAGCCCCGCCGCGCCCGGAGCCGGACGATGAGGCTGCTGGTGGCGGAAGACGAGCCCGCGCTGGCGCGGCAACTGCAGCAGGCGCTGCAGGCGGCGGGCTTCACGGTGGACGTGGCGGCCGACGGCATCGACGCCGAGCATCTGGGCCGCGAGCTGCCCCTGGCGGCCGTGGTGCTGGACCTGGGGCTGCCCGGCAAGGACGGCTTGGCGGTGCTGCGCGCGTGGCGTGCCGCCGGGCTGGCGGTGCCGGTGCTGGTGCTCACCGCGCGCGGCAGCTGGCAGGAAAAGGTGCTGGGCATCGACGCCGGCGCCGACGACTACCTGGGCAAACCCTTCCAGATGGAAGAGCTCATTGCGCGGCTGCGGGCGCTGATCCGGCGCAGCAGCGGCCTGGCCAGCCCGGTGCTGGGCATCGGCGCGGTGCGGCTGGACACGCGCGGCTGCGCGCTGGAGGTGGAGGGCCAGCCGGTGGCGCTGACCGCGCACGAGTACCGCGTGCTGGCCTACCTGATGCACCAGCGCGGGCGCGTGGTGGCGCGCGCCGAGCTGTACGAGCAGCTGTACGCGCAGGACGCCGACCGCGACAGCAACACGCTGGACGTGTTCATCGCCCGGCTGCGGCGCAAGCTGCCGCCGGGCTTCATCGCCACGGTGCGCGGGCTGGGCTGGCGCATCGACGCGGGCGCCGCGTGAGCCGCGTCTCGCTGCGCCGCCGGCTGCTGTGGGCCGCCGCGCTGTGGATCGCCCTGGGGCTGGCCGCGGTGGGCGTGCTGCTGGTGCTGCTGTTCCGGCATCACGTGGAGCAGGAGCTGGCCGAGCGCGCGCGCGGCCAGCTCGATGCGCTGATCGCCGGCCTGGTGGTGGAGCCGGGCGCGGCCGGTGCCGCGCGGTTGGGCTTGCGGCGCGAACCGCCCGATCCGGCCTTCCACCAGCCGCTGGGCGGGATGTACTGGCTGGTGCAGGGCGCGGCCGGCCCGCCGCTGCGCTCGCGTTCCTGGTGGGACGCGCTGCCTGCCCCGGCGCTGGCGGCGCAATGGCCGAAGCTGGTGCCGGGCGAGACCGGGCGCTTCACCGGTACCGGCCCGGGCGCGCAGCCGCTGCTGCTGTGGGCGCGGCGCGTGGAGCTGGCCGGGCTGGACGCGCCGGTGGTGGTGGCCGTGGGCGCCGACGTCACGCGGCTGCAGGGCCTGACGCGCAGCTACGCCCTCACGGTCGGCGCCGCGCTGGGCGTGCTGGCGCTGGCGCTGTGGGCGGCGGCGGGGCTGCAGGTGCGCTCCGGCCTGGCGCCGTTGGGACGGTTGCAGGTGGCGCTGCAGCGCCTGCGCGGCGGCGAGGCGAGCCGCATCGAGGGCCGCTATCCGGCCGAGGTGCAGCCGCTGGTGGCCGACCTCAATGCCGTGCTGGACCACAACGAGCGGCTGGTGCGGCAGGCGCGCGAGCAGTCCGGCAACCTGGCGCATGGGCTCAAGACGCCGCTGGCCGTGATCGGCAATGCCGCTGTGCACTGGCCGGGCGAGGAGGGCGAGCTGGTTCGGGCCCAGCTGGCGCTGCTGCAGCGGCAGGTGGACCTGCACCTGGTGCGCGCGCGGGCCGCGGCGCAGTCCCTGGACGCCTCGCGCGGCGCCGGTCCGGGCACGCCGGTGGCAGCCGTGCTGGACGACCTGCTGCGCGTGATGGAGCGGCTGTACGCGGCGCGGGCGCTGCGCTTGGAGCGCGAGCTGCCGCCGCAGCCGCCGCGGGTGGCGGTGCCCACCGAGACGCTGCACGAGCTGCTGGGCAACCTGCTGGACAACGCGTGCCAGTGGGCGCGGTGGCGCGTACGGGTGCGCGTGGCGCCGCAGCCCGGCGCGCCGGAGAGGGTGGTCATCGAGATCCACGACGACGGGCCGGGCATCGCGCCAGAGCAGCGCGAGCGGGCGCTGCAGCGCGGCCAGCGCCTGGACGAGCGCCAGCCCGGTAGCGGGCTCGGCCTCGCCATCGCGGACGAGCTGGCGCAGCTGCATGGCGGGAGGCTGGAACTGGAGAAGTCGCCCCTGGGCGGGCTGCTGGCGCGGGTGGGCTTGCCGCGGCGGTGAGGCGGAGGTGTCGCCGGCGCAGAATCGGCCTGCTGCCGGGCGGCACACCATCCGGCGCCGAAGCGCCCGGACCCGCCGCAAGGCTTTCAGGCCGGGCGCCGCGACTGGCGGCGATACAGGACCATGCCCAGGAAACCCGTGCCGCACAGCAGCAGCGCCTGGGTCGAGGGCTCGGGCACCGGCGTGGCCAGAAAGGCATGCACCGATCCGTCCGTCAGGCGGCCCATGCCCACGATCTGGCCTTTGTCGTTGATGGCGTTGCCGCCGAAAAGCATTTGCCACTGCGGCTCGTTCGTGACCACGAGGTCCTGCAGGTCATGACCTTCGCCGTCGCGATAGACCACCGCCAAACTGCCCCGGCGGCGGCCGGCAGAAGCAGCATGGCAATCCAGCGCAGCACCTGTTTCATGTCGATCTCCTCATGAACCCTTGGAGTGAGACGGGACGCCGGAAATATCCGTGCCGGCGTGAGCCGCTGAAAATGTCAGGTTCTTGGTTGCGGAAACGGCGGCAGAATTGAATGGGGCACAGGATTTATTTTTGTTTATCAAGGATGTTCTGATCCTTGGTTTGTATGGAGGCCTGCGAGCGCAGGATTTCTCCTGTCCTGGTGATGCCTTTTAGGATCGCTTTGTCATCGTTGGCGCTCAAGCCCGTGGCGGCTGTATTGAACATGCAAAGCAGGTCGGGCAGCTTGTCGTGGTTGAGGTCCACCGCCGTCGGGCAAGCGGAAAGGCTGATTTCTTCGCCAGTCTTGCCGAATCGCAGGGTGGCGGGTTGTACCATTTTGGGCGCATCGAAATCGGGCGAAGACAATAGGGCTACCGGGAGCTTGCCGTTGCTCGCAAGATTCACCTTGTTGTGCGGATTTCCGGGCCTGATGTCGATATTCACATCGATGAGCGGAATGCCCTCGATCTCGATTTCGCCGATTTCGAACTCGCGCAGCGTGTACCTGTGCATGAGCGCCAGGAAATCGCGTAGAACGATGCGGTCCGTCGGGATGGTGCCCAGCGATGTATTGGCCAGCATGAACTCCCTGTTCACGAACCATCCCAAGGAGTTTGTCGGTCCGAATCCCCGCCCCAAGGGTATTGTTTCCGAAGTCGTGCCTATTTCGAAGGTTGCGCTGATGAAGGCGCCCGCATAGAAATCCGGTCCTGAGGGCAGCGGCCCTTGATAGGCTTTCAAGCTGGTGATCAACACCTTGCGGCCGAGATACATGGTGATGAGGGGGGCGACCGGGAGGCCATCGTCGGCCGTGCCGATCTTGAGCATGTGCGCGGCAGTGACGCTGAATGGATAAATCCCATCGTTCAACGTGCCGCTGCCGCCGGCATAGTCGAGCAGCCTGTACGTGCCCGCGAGAATGCTTCTTCCGGTCGGCGTTTTTGTGCCTGTATAGACGTGCTCAAAACCGAAAAGCCCTGACTCCGGCGTGCGCTTGATGTCGTAACCCGTGATCGGTATGGGGCGGGGTATGGCTTCGACCGGTGTTTCGGCGGTTGAAGCAGCAGCCATGGCCTGCATCGGAAATTCCCTTCCGGAAATCGGAAGTTCACTGCCGCCGCCGCAGCCGCCAAGCAGGAGAGCGAGGGCCGGCACGGCAAGAAAATGCCTTTCGAGCCCCATCAGGCCCGAGCTGGCAAAACCGGTTTTCTGCTCTCCAGGCCATGAGCGACAGCGTGCCATTTCAACCTCCGGTCATTGGTAGAGTCGCGCACCGTGAAGCGTGGACGCGCCGCAAAAAGATAGGCGCCTGGCAGGAGCCTGGTCTGATTCAGCGCAAGCGCGAGGGCGGTGCAAAACCTGTTTTGTGCCAACCGGTAAAGTGCCGTTGCGAGATTTGTTCACGGGGCGCAATCCGCGTGCTGCCTCGCTGGCACGGATGGGCATATTGGATTGCGTGCATTCCTGCCTGTCGGGCCCGGTTTCACCGGGTCAGCCAGGGGCAGGGGCTGGACTTCAGGAAGCCCAAGAGTTCCATCCGTGTCTTGGTTTTGTCGAGGCACGCCCCCACACTGCCGTTTACCCCATCCCCAGCCGTGACTTTCGTCACCTCCAGTTCGTGAAGGACGACACAGCGCCGGCATGACGTTTCGCAGCGTGGCCGGGCGCGGCGGGTGCCTAGAGTTGCCTGCATGAAACGCCTCCTCCTCACCCACCCGCTGCGCAACACCATCAGCCTTCAGCTGAAGTTCCACCCGCTGCTGGCGGGCCTGGACGACGCTGCCCATGCCGAGCTGGCCAGCCTGGTCACCGTGCACGAGGTGCACCGTGGCGAGCGCCTGCTGGAGCAGGGCAGCCGGGAGCTGAGCCAGTTCCTGGTGATCGAAGGGCTGCTCAAGCGCGTGGTGACCGGCGCCAACGGGCGCGAGATGACGCTGCGCTTCGCCGGCGAGCACGACATGGAAACCTGCTACGAGGCCTGGCGCGATGGCGCCGGCGCGGGCTTCTCGGTCGTCGGCGCCAGCGGCGCGCTGGTCGTCTCGCTGAGCATGAGCGACTGGTGCGACTTCCTGGACCGCCATCACGCCGTGCGGCAGGCGTTCCAGGAGCGGCTGGTGCAGATCGGCACGGCCATCGTGGAGCATGCGGTCGGGCTGCTGCTGCTCGACGCGCCGAGCCGCGTGCACCAGTTCTCCTCCAAGCACCGCGAGCTGGTCGACCGCCTGCCGCACAAGGACCTGGCCTCGTACCTGAACCTGTCGGCAGAAACCTTCTGCCGCGTGACGCGGCGCCAACGGCCGGCTCTGCAGGCTGCCTGAGGCGCGGCGCGTGATGGCCATGTCCCCAGCCTTGTCACAGCCCGACCCGGGAGGGCCGGAGCCGGGCCGTATATTGAGCTGCATGAACGCGGAACGAGCCCCTGCCCAGCGCATCCGGTTGCTGATCGTCGATGACCAGGCCCTGGTGCGGCGCGGCCTGGCGCTGATGCTGTCGATGGAGCCCGACATGGAGGTCGTGGGCGAGGCCAGCGACGGCCTGGAGGCGGTGGAACAGGCCAAGCGGCTGAGGCCCGACGTCGTGCTGATGGACCTGCACATGCCGCGCAAGGGCGGCGTGGGCGCCACGCGCGAGATCACCGCCTCGCTGCCCCAGACGCGCGTGCTGGTGCTCACGACCATGGAGGCCGAGCAGTCGGTGTTCGACGCGGTACGCGCCGGCGCGATGGCCTACCTGCTCAAGGACGCCACCGAGCAGGAGGTGGTCGAGACGGTGCGCGGCGTGCACCGCGGCGAGTCGCACATGACGCCGCAAATCGCGCGGAAGATGCTCGACCAGTTCCGCCGCATGGCCGAGGCGGCACCGCCGCCGGAGTACCGGCACGAGGAGCCGCAGGAGGAGGCGGCGCCGCTGTCCGAGAAGGAAAGCAAGGTGCTGCAGCTCATCGCCGAGGGCAAGAGCAACAAGCAGATCGGCACCATGCTGTTCCTGGCCGAGGGCACGGTGAAGAACTACGTGAGCCGCATCATGGAGAAACTGCACGCCGGCAGCCGCACCGAGCTGGCCGTGATCGCGCTGCGGCAGCGGCGCGTCGAATAGCTCAGGGCACCGCTTCGAGCAGCCGTTGCCGCATCGGCCGCAGCACGAACCACGCCAGCAGCGCCCCCACCCCGTTCATCGCGCAGGCGATCAGGAACACGGCGTGCCAATCGCGCGTCATCAGCACCAGCGTGCTCGACAGCGGCACCGCGAGCGAGGCCACGCCCTTGGCGGTGTAGAGCAGGCCGGCGTTCGCCGCCGCGTACTTCGAGCCGAAGGTGTCCGCGCAGGTCGAAGGGAACAGGCTGTAGATCTCGCCCCAGGCCAGGAACAGCGCGCCGGTAAGCAGCACGAAGCCCAGCGGGTGGCCGCCGAACTCGTACAGCGCCAGGATGGCGACCGCCTCCAGGCTGAAGGCCAGCACCATGGTCTGCTCGCGCCCGATGCGGTCGGACACCCAGCCGAAGAACAGGCGCGACAGGCCGTTGAGCACGCGGTCCAGCGCCAGCGCGAAGGTCAATGCCGGCAGCACCAGCCCGGCGATGTTCACCGGGAGGTCGTCGATTTTGAAGTCGCGGGCGATGAGCGCGAGCTGCGCCGTGGCCATCAGGCCGCCGGCCGCCGTCAGCACGAAGATCGCGTACATCACCCAGAACACCGGCTGGCGCAGGGTTTCGCCGGGCGTGTAGTCGCGCTGCGACTGGCGCAGGTGTAGCGGCGGCGGCGGGGTTTCAACCTGCCTGAGCAGCTTGTTTGGGTCCTCCAGGCCCAGCGCCATCAGCATCACGAGCAGGCCCTGGCCGAGGCCGAAGTACAGGAAGGCGGCCTCGTGGCCGCGCGAGGCGATCACCATCGAGATTGGCACGACGGTGAGCGCCGAGCCGGCGCCGAAGCTCGCCACCACCAGGCCCACCGCGAGACCGCGCCGCTCGGGAAACCACTTCAGGGCGCTGCCCACGCAGGTGCCGTAGACCGCGCCCGCGCCGATGCCGGTGATTGCGGAGGCCGCGTACAGCAGCGCCAAGGAGTCCACGAAGGCGTTCATCACCCAGCCGATCGCGCACAGCAGGCCCGCGCCGAGCACCACCGGGCGCGGGCCGAAGCGGTCGACAAGGTAGCCCGCCAGCGGCACGAACCAGGTCTGGGTGAGCACGAAGATGGCGAAGGCGACCTGGATCGCCGCGTGGCTCCAGCCGAAGCGCTCGGCGAACGGGTTGACGAACAGCGTCCAGCCGTACTGCAGGTTGGCGATGGTGGCCATGCACACCATCGCCATCGCCAGCTGCCCCCAGCGGAAGCGCGGGTCCGGCGGCGCGTCGTCGCTGAGGTCGTCCAGCCAGGGGGCGGCAGCCCGCCGCGGGGTGATGTCGTCGTCCACGGTGTTGGCCGGCCCGCCGCGGGCCGCAGCGCAACATTCGACAAGGGATGGCATGCGGGTGCTTCCTTCCACGCTCATGGCGTGTGGGCGGCGTGGCCCAGGCGGTCGTTCGATGGGCTCATCTCGGGGCCGACGCGCAGCCGCAGGCGCACGGCGGTGCCGGCCCCCGGTGCGCTGCGCAACTCCAGCTCGGCGTCGATCAGCTGCGCCTGCTCGCTGATGCCGACCAGGCCGTAGTGCCCGGGATGCGGTTCGGCGAGGTCGAAACCGACCCCGTCGTCGGCAATGGCCAGCTCGATGGTGCCGTTGTCCAGGTCCTTCAAGGCGACCTGGACATGCGAGGCCTGCGCGTGCCGGTCGATGTTGCGCAGCACCTCCTCGGCGATGCGGAACAGCGTTTCCGCACGCGGGTCGGCGAAGGTGGCTGCCTGTGGGTCGGTGCTGAAGCGCACATCCAGCCCCGTGCGCTCGGCAAACCGGTTCACCGCGCCGCCCAGCGCGGCGCCCAGGCCGAGGTCGCGCACGGCGTTGAGCCGCATCTGGCTCACCGCCTCGCGCGCCTCCTTGATGCCCTGGCGCGCCACTTCCTCGGCACGTTCGAGCTCGGCGCCCAGCTTCTGCGGGTCGTGCGCATGCAGCATGCGCAGCGTGCGCACCTCGACCAGCATCTCCATCATCGAGTGGGCCAGGGTGTCGTGCAGGTCGCGGGCCAGCCGCAGCCGCTCGCGCACCACCGCCGCATAGCGGCTGTCGGCCGCCAGGCGCTCGACCTCGCGCGTGCGCGCCTGCACGCGCTGCTCCAGCTCCTGCGTCAGCCGGTCGAGCTCGTCGTGCTCCTGGCGTTGCGCCTGCAGCAGCCGGCTGAAGGCGCGCCCCAGCACCGCCACCTCGTCGCGGCCCTTGGGCTCGACGATGCCGTCGGCCTCCTGCCGGGCGACGCGCCGCACCTGGGCCGTCAGCTCGCCCAGCCGCCGCGTGAGGCGGCGCGCGAACATCGCGCCCACGAGGGCGGCCGTGATGCTGAGCAGGATCGAGATGGCGGTCAGCTTCTCCTGCAGGCTGCCGCCGCCGCCATGGCCGCGCTCCTCGGCCGGCTGCACCACCGCCACGTGCATGCCCAGGGCGCTCAGCGCGGGCGCGGCATCGCGGGGCGCGCTCACGACGAGGGTGCGCTGGCCGTCGTCGGCCGGCAGCACCGCCACGCCGGGCAGCACCGGCGCGAGCGGCGGCAGCGGCGAACCGGACGGGCGCTCGAACACGATGCCGTGACGCTCGTTCAGCAGCAGGACGCGGGCAAGCGGGTCGGGCTTCACGCGCTCGCGCACGTCATCGATGAGGGCGGCCAGCCGCTCCTGGGACGGCAGGTGCGGCGCGGACCCGCTCTCGCCAGGCTGGTTCACGAGGGCCCGCTCCAGCTCGGCGGCCACCTGGCTGGCGAAGCGCTTCAACAGCGCATCGCGCTGCGCCAGCATGCTGTTGGCGGCATAGTCGCCCACCGCCACCAGGGCGAGCGCGATCGTGAGCGAGAGGGCGACGGCAAGCCAGGCGACTGCCGTCGCGAGGCTGCGTCTGGGATCAAGGGCACTGAAACTGCGGAACATCTTTGGGCGCCGATGTTCGCCACTCCAGGCCCCTTGTCCATTGGTGTATCGACTGAACAACCTTCAGCCGGCAGCCGTGTAGGCACCACGGCGCCGCGCAGGCGGATCAGGGCGACCGGGCGCAAGAAGATGACGAAGGTCACTGTGTTGTCGTGCCTTGCGTCACTGCCTCGCGGTGCCGTTTCGCAGGGGACAACGGGCGGTGCTCTGCCTAGATTTCCCTCATGCGTCGTACAGGAGTGCCCATGGACACGGCCACCGCTTCAGCCTTGTTGTCGCGCGACGACATGTTCGTCGACCTGGTCAGCTTCAAGTGGCTGATGGCCGACATGGGCTGCTGGATCGACCTGCCCCGCATGCGGTACGACACCGCCTATGCCTGCGAATGCGCGTCCCGGGGCCTGTCGGCGCGCTGTTCCGTGCTGCAGCAACGCAGCCGGGAGCTGCTGTCCCTGCTGGCGGCGCCGGTGGCGATGGAGCCCACGCTCAACGATCTCGGCGCGCGCATGCAGCGATGACGCCGACATGGAGCTCGTTCCGCACGCAACGGCATGGCGAAGGTCCCGGCTGCCGGCTCGCGCCAGCCACCGGGGCCCCTGTCTGCTCACGGGTACTGCTCAGCCTTCGACCGCCAGGCCGCCCGCCGGCAGCGTCTCGAACACCTCCGCCACCCGCAGCCGGCCGTTGCGCGCCACGTGTTTCTCTCCGGTGAGCACGTTGCGCAGCGTCAGCCCTTCGGCCCAGGCCGGCAGCTCGACCACGGTGTCGCCCCAGGCTTCTTCTCCCAGCGGCCAGCCGGGCTGGAAGCCCAGCAGCCGCGCGAAGAAGCGCCCGGCCACCGTGACCAGCCGCTGCCCGTCCGCCGTCTCGCGCGCGAAGGCGACGACGTGGTCGGCCCGCTCGCCGGCGGCGCTTAGCGGCTGGTAGTTGCCGTCGCGGAAGAGAGCCGGCTGCCGCGCCCGCCACTGCAGCAGCTGCCAGGTCAGCCACAGCTTCAAGCGGCCGTCGTGCGGGGAGGGCGTGAGCTCCTGCACGTTCACCAGGCCATCGGGCGAGTCGCGCAGCCGCTCGAACTCGTCCAGCAGCGCCGTGCGCTGGCCGTAATCGACCGCGCGGCGGTTGTCCGGGTCCACCAGGCTGAAATCCAGCAGCTCGTTGCCCTGGTACAGGTCCGGCACGCCGGGCAGCGTGTACTTCAGCAGTGTCAGCGTCAGCGAGTTCAGCGCGCCGAACCAGGCCAGGATCTCGGCCTGGGACTGGATCTCGGTCAGCAGCGGGTTGGGCTTCACGCGCGGCAGCGCGCTGCGGATGAAGGCCAGCAGCGCCTCCTCGTACTCGGCGTCCGGGTTCACCCAGCTGCTGTGCCGCTTGGCCTCGCGCACCGCCTTGAGCGCGTAGCGCTCGATGCGCTCGCGGTACTCGGGCAGCGCCTCTTCCGTCAGCCCGCCCGCGGGCAGCGTGCCCAGCAGCGTCTGCAGCAGCAGGTACTCGTCGGCGCGCGAGGGCATGAGGTGGCCCTCCTGCGCCTCCACGCGCGCGCGCTGCAGCTGCGGCGCCTTGTAGAAGCGCCGCAGCGACAACCGCCAGGCCGCGGGGAACTCGCTGAGCACGTCCAGGCGGCAGCGCACGTCCTCGCTGCGCTTGTTGTCGTGCGTGGAGGTGGCCAGCATGGTGTGCGGCCAGCGCGCGGCGCGGTCGCCGTTGGCGCCGTGGAAGGCGCGCAGCGTCATGCCGAAGGTGCCCGGCTCGCCGCCCACCTCGTTCACCGGCAGGAAGCGGTTGTAGCGGTAGAAGGCGGTGTCCTCCACGCCCTTGGCCGTCACCGGCGCGGTGAACTGCTGGAAGCGCATCGCGAAGCGCCGCACGCGCTCCTGCAGCGCCTCGTCCGCGCCGTCCACGGCTTCGGCCAGCAGCGTGCTGCGCACGAAGTCGAACACCGTGGTGTCGGCGGCGCGGCTGCGCCGGCGCGCGGCCGACACCGCCCAGTCGATGAAGCGCCGGTCCTGCGCCGACGGGCTGCGCACGATGTAGGTGCGGTACACCGGCATGCACGCCGCCACCTCGGCCAGCGCGCGGCGCAGGCTGTTGAGGCTGTGGTCGCGCGTGCGCCGGTGCGAGCGCGCGATGCGCAGCAGCTCGGTCGCCAGCACGGTCAGCTCCGAGGACAGCGACACGCGCATGATCAGCTGCTTGCCCTGGTAGGCCATCTCCTCGAAGGGCTCGTCGTCGCCGCTGACGGCCTGCCAGATGCGGTCGAAGCGCTCGCGCGCGGCGCAGTCGATGAGCACGCCGTTGAGCACGTTCATCGCGCGGTAGCCGGTGGTGCCGTGCACCGCCCAGCTCTCGGGCACGTCCTCATGCCCGGCGGCGATCTTCTCGGCCACCACGTACAGCGGCCGGGGCGGGCGGCCCTGCTCGTCCTTCTCCGGCAGCAGCAGGCCCACGCGCCGCGCGTAGCCCTGCTGCAGCCAGTCGAAATACTGCGTGGGGTCGTGCAGGCCGTCGGGGTGGTCGATGCGCAGCCCGTCCACCACGCCGGCGGCGCACAGCTCCAGCGCCAGGCCGTGCGTGGCCTCGAACACGGCCGGCTCCTCCATGCGCAGCGCCGCCAGCTCGTTGACGTCGAAGAAGCGCCGGTAGTTGATCTCGTCCGAGGCCACGCGCCAGAAGGCCAGGCGCCAGGCCTGCGCGGCATGCAGCGCGTCCAGCGCGTCGGGCGTCTGCCACTCGGCCATCGCGCCCTCGATGGCGCCCTGCACGCGGCCGTCCTCGCGCAGCAGCGCCACCAGCCGTTCCTTGAGCAGCGCCTGGTCGCGCTGGCGCTCGAAGCGCGCCTGCGGCGCCGCGTCCTCGCGCGCGGGCAGGTGCCGGCAGGCGGTGGCGAGACTCTGCAGCGCCAGCGAGGCGGCGCCGTCCAGGTGCTCCGAGGCCCGCTCCAGCAGCGGCGCCACGGTGCGCGGGTCCAGCGGGAAACGGTGCTCCCAGTACTGCAGCGCGAAGGTGCCTTGTTCCGGCTCGAAGACGAGCTGCAGCTCGCCCGCCTCCAGCACCTGGCCGTAGTGCTGGCCCAGCACCGGCAGCAGCACCTTGCCGTGCAGCGCCGGATCGACCGGCTGCCAGTCGATGTCGAAGTAGCGCGCATAGGCCGAGGCCTCGCCATGCTCCAGCACGTCCGCCCACCACGCGTTGTGCCCGCCGATCACGCCCATGTGGTTGGGCACGATGTCGAGGATGAGGCCGAGTCCCAGCTCCTTCGCCGCGGCGGCGAAGCGCTCGAAGCCCTCGCGCCCGCCCAGCTCCGGGTTGAACTCGTCATGCGCCACCACGTCGTAGCCGTGCATGCTGCCGGCGCGCGCGCGCATCAGCGGCGAGCAGTACACGTGGCTCACGCCCAGCCGTTGCAGGTAGGGCAGCACGGCGATGCCGTGCTCGAAGTTGAAATCCTTGTGGAACTGCAGCCGGTAGGTGGCGCGCGGCACGGCGGCTTGCGCGCGCGGCAGCTGCGCGGCCTTCAGCGGCGCATGCGGGCGTTCGCGCGCCAGCACGGCCGTGAGCGACTGCACCCGCGCGTCCGCGCGCAGCGCGTCCAGCGCCAGCGGCAGCTTCTGGCGCCAGTTGGGGTGCTCGTTGACGGTGCCGGGCAGGTTGGGCTGGTCCAGCACGCCCAGCACGTCTTCCAGCTGCACCATCTGCACGTAGGAGGGCGTGCGCGCCACGTAGGTGTGCACCGCCTCCACCAGCGCCTGCGTCAGCGGCGGCTGGTGTGCCAGGTCGATGCTCACGCCCTCGGGCAGCAGGTCCTCGTGCTGCAGCGCCAGCAGCAGCCGGTACTTCTCCTGCGCGCGGGCCACGAGCTGCTCCTCGTACACCTTCTCGTCGGGGTACAGGCCCAGGCCCTTGCGCACCTGCAGGTCATGCCCGTTCCACCAGCCCGCCAGCGTCGGCAGGTCGTGGGTGCTGATCGCCACCAGCGCCAAGCGCGGGTACTCGCGCGGCGGTTTGAAACTGCCGCCCTCGCCGCGCTCGAAGTACAGCAGCCGGTACGACAGCACCTCGGCCTCGGCCAGGGCGGCGCGCATCTCGTCGGCCACGGTGCCGAGGTCTTCGCCGATGACCATGCAGCGGTTGCGCTGGCTCTCCAGCGCCACCACCGCCATCAGCTCCTGGAGCGGGTAGTGCACGTAGGCGCCCTTGGTGGCGCCGCCCTGCGGCGGAATCCAGTACAGCCGCATCAGGCCCATCACGTGGTCGATGCGCAGCGCCCCGGCGTGGCGCATGTTGGCGCGCAGGGTGTCGATGAAGAAGCGCAGCCTCGTCTGCAGCAGCCGGTCCGGGCGCAGCGGCGGCAGGCCCCAGTCCTGGCCCTGGACGTTGATCTCGTCCGGCGGCGCGCCCACCGTGGCGCCGGTGGCGTAGAGCGAGGACTGCCCCCAGCTGTCGGCGCCGGCACGGTCCACCGACACCGCCAGGTCCAGGTACAGCCCCACCGCCAGCCCGCGCGAGCGGCAGCGGTGCGACACGCGCGCGAGCTGCTGGTCGGCCTGCCACTGCAGGTACTCGTGGTACTCCACGGCCTCGCGCTGCTCGCGCTGGAAGCGGCGCACCGCCTCGCCGCGCGGGTCGCGGTATTCCTCCGGCCACACCGGCCAGCCCCACACGCCGGCGTCGCGGGCGTGGAACTGCGCCTGCAGCGCCTCGAAGGTGGCAAACAGGCGCAGCGGCTCGCCCCGGTCGGCCTGGAAGGCGCGGAAGGCCCGGCCGCGCGCGCTGGCGGTGTCCAGGTGCCGCTCGCGGAAATGCGCGTACAGGCGGCGCAGCACCTCGGTCTTGGCGCTGGCCACGCCGGCGTAGTCCACCTGCGGCGCCTCGCGCAATTGCTGCAGCCGGTTCTGGAAGGCGGCCGAGCGCACCAGCGCCTGCGCCGTCTCGCATTCGCGGAAGTCCTCGATGACTTCCACGTCCAGGTAGATCAGGTTGAGCTGCGAGCGCGAGGACGGGCTGTAGGGGCTGATGTGGTAGGGGTTGTGGCTGAAGAGCGCGTGCAGCGGATTGAGGCCCACGATGCCCGCGCCGCGCTCGCCGAAATCCGCCACCAGCTCGGCGAGGTCGCTGAAGTCGCCGATGCCCCAGTTGCGCTGCGAGCGCAGTGCGTAGAGCTGCAGCGCCGGGCCCCAGACGCGGCCCTCACCCTGCAGCTCCTGCGGGCGCCAGCAGCGCGCCGGCGCGGCAATGAGCAGCGTCTCGCCCAGCGCGATGCCCTCGGTCTCCAGCACCAGGCGGTGGTAGCCCGCGGGCAGCCGCGTGCCGATGGTGAGAAGCAGCGCGCGCATGGCGCGGCCGTGCACGCTGGCCTGCTCCAGCTGCGGCAGCGTGTCGGCATTGGCGTCGTAGGCGTGGACCGCACCGTCCTCCTGGTGCAGGGTCCAGCGCAGCAGCCGCACCTCGCGCGGCAGCCGGATCGGCAGCTCGAAGTGCGCCGCCTCGGCGTTCACGGCCAGCACCTGCGGCAGCGGGCGGTGCCAGTCCGCGGCCTCGGCGGCGTCGAAGGCTTCCTCGTCCAGCGCCGTCACGCCCAGCTCGGCCAGGATGGCCTTCAGCCCCTCGTCGGGCACCGCGTGGTGGTTGCCCCAGACGTCATGCCATTCGGTGCCCACTTTCAGCCGCTCGCACCAGCGGCGCAGCATCCCTTCAGCCATCGACGTTCTCCAGGGTCACGATCACGCCGTCGGGCTGCAGCTCGCCTTCGGCGCGCAGCTCGAACACCACCTGGCCCGCCAGCGGCGGCCTGGCTGCCGGTTCCGCGCCGAAATGCGCCGCCAGCCGCAGCGTGGCGCCGTCGCCCAGCCGCCACACCACCTGCAGCAGCCCGTCCTCGACGCGGTGCTTGCCGCCGCTGCCCATGCCGGCCAGGCGCGGCGTGATCCACTGCCGCCGCAGGGCCAGCAGCTGCCGGATCAGCGCCAGGCGCCGCGCATGCGGCTCGCGCGTGCGCTCCTCCCAGTCCGGGCGGCTCACGGTGAAAGTGGCCTCGGCGTTGGGGTCGGGGATGCTGGCGCGCGCCTCCTCGCTCTTGAAGGCTTCGAAGCCGCCGAACTCCTCGCGCCGGCCCTTGGACACCGCCGCAGCCAGCTCGGGGCCGAAGTCGCAGAAGTAGAGGAAGGGCGCCGCGGCCGCGTACTCCTCGCCCATGTAGAGCATGGGGATGTGCGGCGACAGCAGCAGGCAGGCGTAGAGCGCGTCCAGCCGCTGCGACGGGCCCAGGTCGCTGATGCGCTCGCCGAAGGCGCGGTTGCCGATCTGGTCGTGGTTCTGCAGGAAGGACACGAAGGCCATGGAGGGCAGCTGCGCGCTGGGCTCGCCGCGCGGCTCGCCCTTGCGGAAGGGCGAGGGGTCGCCCTGGTAAGCGAAGCCCTCGGCCAGGCAGCGGCCCAGCGTCGCCACCGGGTCCTCGGCGTAGTCGGCGTAGTAGCCGTCGCGCTGCCCGGTGGCCAGCACGTGGGCGGCGTGGTGGAAGTCGTCGTTCCACTGCGCATCGGCGCCGGTGGGCTGGCCCTGCTCGTCGCGCTCCAGGAAGCGCGCGGTGTTGGCGTCGTTCTCCAGCACCAGGTGCACCTGGCGGAAGCGCCCCGGGCCCGCGCGCAGCCGGCGCCCGACCTCCATGGCGATGTGCGTGGCCGAGTCGTCGGCGATGGCGTGCACCGCGTCCATGCGCAGCCCGTCGAAGTGGTACTCCTCGACCCAGTACAGCGCGTTGGACACGAAGAACTCGCGCACCGTGGCGCTGTGCTCGCCGTCGAAGTTGATGGCCGCGCCCCAGGGCGTCTGGTGCGCGGGGTTGAAGAAAGGCTTGCAGTAGGCGTGCAGGTAGTTGCCTTCGGGGCCGAAGTGGTTGTAGACCACATCGACCAGCACCATCAGCCCCAGCCGGTGCGCCTCGTCCACGAAGCGCTTGAGGTCCTCGGGACGGCCGTAGCCGGCTTCCGGGGCGAAGTGCAGCACGCCGTCGTAGCCCCAGCCGCGCCGGCCCGGGAATTCGGCCAGCGGCATCAGCTCCACGGCCGTGATGCCCAGCTCCGCCAGCTCCGGCAGGCGCTGCATGGCCGCGGCGTAGCTGCCTTCGGGCGTGAAGGTGCCCAGGTGCAGCTCGTACACCACCGCCTCGTGCCAGGGCCGGCCGCGCCAGCCGCTGTCGGCCCAGGCGTAGCCATGCGGGTCGATCACCTCGCTGGGGCCGTGCACGTCCTCGGGGTTGAAGCGCGAGGCCGGGTCGGGTACCGCCAGCCCGTCGGGCAGCAGGAAGCGGTAGCGCGTGCCGGCGCGGGCCTCGGGCACGGCCAGCTCGTGCCAGCCGCCGTCGCGGGCTTCCATGGGCAGCCGGCGCGGCCCGCCGGATTCTTCGAGCTGCAGCTGCAGCGACGGGACATCGGGCGCCCACAGGCGAAAGCGCACGCCGCCGCCGTCATCGAGCAGCGTGGCGCCGAAAGGCATGGAGTGCATGGGGAAGTCTCTCGGGAAGGGTGGGTTGAAGGGGCGGGCAGCCGCGTGCGCCGGCTGCCGCGAGGACGGGTCAGACCGTCACCATCGGGCGCACCAGCACCACCAGCGAGCGAGCGCGCAGGACGTAGCGCTCGCCGGGCTGCAGCAGGCCGTCGCCGATGCCTTCGGGCTCGAAGGTGTCGATCTGCACGCGCCAGGCCTCGCCGGGGATGGCCGGGAGGGTGAAAGGCACCTCCTCGGCATGGGCGTTGAAGGCCACGAGCATGTCGTCGTCGTAGACGGGCCGGCCGCGCCGGCCCACGTCGTTGATGGCCGCGCCGGCGAGGTAGATGCCCAGGCAGCGCGCGTGCTCGTGCTCCCATTCCTGGGGCGTCATCTCGCTGCCGTCGGGCTTGAGCCAGACGATGTCCTTGAGCTGGCCGCCGAGCAGCGGGCGGCCGTCGAAGAAGTCGCGACGGCGGAAGGTGGGGTGGTTGCGGCGCAGGTTGATCAGCGCCTGCGTGAAGCGCTGCAGCGCCTCCTGCGCGGGCGTGAGATCCCAGTCCAGCCAGCTGATCTCGTTGTCCTGGCAGTAGGCGTTGTTGTTGCCGCCCTGGCTGCGGCCGAACTCGTCGCCGGCCAGCAGCATGGGCACGCCCTGCGACAGCATCAGCGTGGCCATGAAGTTGCGCTGCTGGCGCTCGCGCAGCGCGTTGACCTCGGGGTCGTCGGTGGGCCCCTCGACACCGCAGTTCCAGGAGCGGTTGTTGTCGCTGCCGTCGCGGTTGTCCTCGCCGTTGGCCTCGTTGTGCTTGCCGTTGTAGGAAACCAGGTCGCGCAGCGTGAAGCCGTCGTGCGCGGTGATGAAGTTGATGCTGGCCAGCGGCTTCTTGCCCGAGCGGCCGTAGAGGTCGGAGGAGCCGGTGAGGCGCCGCGCGAACTCGCCGATGAGCCCGCCGTCGCCCTTCCAGTAGGCGCGCATGCCGTCGCGGTAGCGGTCGTTCCACTCGGCCCAGCCCGGCGGGAAGTTGCCCACCTGGTAGCCGCCCGCGCCCAGGTCCCAGGGCTCGGCGATCAGCTTGACGCGGTTGAGCACCGGGTCCTGGCGGATGACGTCGAAGAAGCCGCCCAGGTGCTGCACCACGCCGCCCTCGCGCGCCAGCGCCGAGGCCAGGTCGAAGCGGAAGCCATCGACGTGCATCTCCTCGACCCAGTAGCGCAGCGAGTCCATGACCAGCTGCAGCGCGCGCGGGTGCTCCAGGTTCACCGTGTTGCCGCAGCCGGTGTAGTCGGCGTAGTAGCGCCTTTCCTGGCCGAGCATGTAGTAGGCGGCGTTGTCGATGCCGCGCATCGACAGCGTCGGGCCCATGTGGTTGCCCTCGCAGGTGTGGTTGTAGACCACGTCCAGGATCACCTCGATGCCGGCCGAGTGCAGCGTCTTGACCATGGTCTTGAACTCCTTCACTTTCTCCGAGGCGCTGTAGCGCATCTCGGGCGCGAAGAAGCCCAGGGTGTTGTAGCCCCAGTAGTTCTGCAGCCCCTTCTGGACCAGGTAGTGATCGTTGATGTAGCTGTGCACGGGCAGCAGCTCCAGCGTGGTGATGCCCAGCTGCTTGAAGTACTGGACAACGGGCGCGGTGGCCAGCGCCGCGTAGGTGCCGCGCAGCGCGTCGGGCACCTCGGGGTGGCGCATGGTGAAGCCGCGCACGTGCATCTCGTAGATCACCATGTCGGTCCAGGGAATGTCCGGGCGCCGGTCCTCGCCCCAGGTGAAGGCCGGCTCCAGCACGCGGCACTTGGGCATGAAGCTGGCGCTGTCGCGCCGGTCCAGCGAGAGGTCGCCCTTGCGGTGGCCCAGGGTGTAGCCGAAGAGGGCGTCGTTCCAGCGCAGCTTGCCGATGAAGTCCTTGGCGTAGGGGTCCAGCAGCAGCTTGTGGTGGTTGAAGCGGTGCCCTTCCTCGGGCTTGAAGGGGCCGCGCACGTAGTAGCCGTAGGCCAGCCCGGGCCGGGCTTCGGGCAGGTAGCAGTGCCAGATGTCGTCGGTGCGCTCGCGCAGCGGGATGCGCTGGCGCTCGCGCCGGCCGCTGGGGTCGTAGACGGCGAGGTGCACCTCCTGCGCATGCTCGGAGAACAGCGCGAAGTTCACGCCTTCGCCGTCCCAGGTCGCGCCCAGCGGATAGTTCCGTCCCGGCCAGACGGTGGTGATGTGGGTTTCGCGGCTCATTGCGGCTGCGCCTGAGCAATTCCGGCGCCTGCGCGGCACCGGATGTCCGGACATGCGGGGCACAGGCGGCAGCCGCGCCGGGGCGGCGCACCAAGTCCGGCACTGGGCGGGGCGCGGCAGCCGTGCGCCGGCGCCCGGGAAATGCTGCCGCTGTCCATTTGCGGGCGCGCCTGCCGGCAATCCGAAACAGGACGCGGCTGCCCCGGCCGCAGGTCTCGTGCGGCGGGGTTGTCTTGATTTCCAGGCGCCCGGCAGGCTGCCTGGTCTGGAAGTCAGGGCGGCACGGCGGAGAAGGCCCGTGCCGCCCGCGCCGGGGGGCGCGCTTGCTCCAAGCCTCCCGGCGGAGCCCGGCCGTCAGGCCGCGCCCAGCCTGATCGCTGCCGCGTCAGCCGTTGGCCGGCAGCACCACCAGGCGGGCTGCGTCCTGGGCCGCGACGCGGCCCTCGTCGGTGGGCACCACCCAGAGCTGCACCGCGCTGTCGCTCGCGTGGATGGCCATGGCCTCGGTGCCGGTGGCGCGCGCGTTGGCCTGCGCGTCGATGCGCACGCCCAGCCAGGCCAGGCGCGCGGCCACGTCGGCGCGCAGCTGCACGTCGTGCTCGCCGATGCCGCCGCTGAAAGCCAGCGCGTCCAGCCCGCCCAGGCAGGCCGTGAGCGCGCCGGTCTCGCGCACCACGCGGTGCGTGTACAGGTCGATGGCGAGCTGGGCCTCGGGGCTGTCGCTGCCGCGCAGGCGGCGCATGTCGGCCGTCAGGCCCGAGACGCCCAGCAGGCCGCTTTCCTTGTAGAGCAGCTTCTGGATGCGGTCGTGCGTCCAGCCGTGCTCCATCAGGTACAGCAGCACGCCGGCGTCCAGCGCGCCGCAGCGCGAGCCCATCATCAGCCCCTCCACCGCGGAGAAGCCCATGGTGGTGGCGACGCTGCGGCCCTCGCTCACGGCGCACAGGCTGGAGCCGTTGCCCAGGTGCGCCATCACCAGCCGGCCCTCGCTGTGCGCGCCCAAGCGGCGCAGCTCGCCCTGGATGAACTGGTACGACAGCCCGTGGAAGCCGTAGCGGCGCACGCCCTCGTCGCGCAGCGACTTGGGCAGCGCGAAGCTGTATTCCACCTCCGGCAGCGAGGCGTGGAAGGCGGTGTCGAAGCAGGCCACCTGCGGCAGCCCGGGCAGCACGCGCATGAAGGCGCGGATGCCGTCCAGGTTGTGCGGCTGGTGCAGCGGCGCCAGCGGGCACAGCGGCTGCAGGTCCTTGAGCACCTGCGGCGTGACCAGCACGCTCTGGCGGTATTGCGCGCCGCCGTGCACCACGCGGTGCGCCACGGCCTCGATGCGCAGCGCCGCGCCCTCGGTCTCCAGCAGCTCGCTCAAGCTCACCAGCGCCTGCGCGAACGGATCGGCCCCGGCGGCGAGCTCGCGCTGCTGGGCGCGCCCGCCGGCCTTGGCCCAGCCCAGGCGCAGTTGGCCCTGGGGCTCCAGCCCCTCGAAGCTGCCGCTGAGCAGCGCGGACTGCACCACGCCGTCACGCAGGGGGTAGACGGCAAACTTCAACGTCGACGAGCCGGCATTGACGGCAAGGATGCCCATGGCGTCAGCCCTCCTGGTGCCAGTTCTTGCGCGCGTGGTCGCGGCGCGCGTTGTGCGCCACGAGCTTGGCCAGCAGCGCGGAGGCCACGCGGGCGTCCGGGCCGTCGGCGCGGCTGGTCAGGGCGATGGGCACGCGCGCGCCCAGCACCACGCCCGCGCCGGTGGCGCCGGCCAGGTACTCCAGCTGCTTGGCCAGCATGTTGCCGGCCTCCAGGTCGGGCACGGCCAGGATGTCCACGTCGCCGGCCACGGGCGACTCGATGTGCTTGATCGAGGCCGCCTGCGCCGAGATGGCGTTGTCGAAGGCCAGCGGGCCGTCGAGCACACCGCCGTTGATCTGGCCGCGGTCGGCCATCTTGCACAGCGCCGCCGCGTCCAGCGTGGAGGGCATGGAGGGGTTGACCGTCTCCACCGCCGCCAGGATCGCGACCTTGGGCTGGTCGATGCCCGTCATGCGCGCGAAGTCGATGGCGTTCTGGATGATGTCCTTCTTCTCCAGCAGCGTGGGCTGGATGTTGAGCGCGGCATCGGTGATGAGGATGGGCTTGCGGTACAGCGGCACGTCGAAGCGGAACACGTGCGACATGCGCCGGCCCGTGCGCAGCGGCTTTTGCGCCAGCACCGCGTGGATGAGCTCGTCGGTGTGCAGGCTGCCCTTCATCAGCATCTCGACCTCGCCCTTGGCGGCCATCTCGGCGGCCTTCTCGGCCGCGGCATGGGAGTAGGGCACGTCGATGATGCGCACGCTGCCCAGGTCGATGCCGGCCTGCTCGGCCACGCGGCGGATGCGCTCCTCGGGGCCGATGAGCACCGGGTCGATCAAGTCCAACTGCGCGGCGTCGATGGCACCGGACAGCGACTCGGCGTCGCAGGGATGCACCACCGCGCACTTGGCCGCCGGGATGTCGGCGCCCAGCGCCAGCAGCGCGCGCAGCCGCGCCTGGGCGTCGAAGAGGTGGATCTGCGGCGCCTTGTCGCGCGGCAGCTTGACCTTGGTGGTGGGCGCGAGCACGCGGGCCTTGCCGTAGAGCACGCAGGCGCCTTTCTGGTTGACAACCTCGCAGTCCAGCTCCACGCGCTTCTTGGCGTCGTCCTTGGCCGCCACCTTCACCGTGACCGTCAGCGTGTCGGCGATGCGCACGGGCTTGGTGAAGTGCAGGTCCTGCTCCAGGTAGATGGTGCCCGGGCCGGGGAAGACCGTGCCCAGCAGCGCCGAGATCAGCGAGCCGCCCCACATGCCGTGTGCGATGACGCCGTGGAACAGCGTGTCGGCGGCGTACTCGGCGTTGAGGTGCGCGGGGTTGGTGTCGCCGGAGACGGCAGCGAAGGCCTGGATATCGGCGCCGGTGATGGTGCGCGTCAGGCTCGCGCTCTGGCCGACGCTGATCTCGTCGTAGGTGGTGTTCTCTATGTAGTCGGTTTCAAGCAGGGCGTTCATGGGGTTCGTGACGGTTGTTCTGTTGGAGCCAAGAGTCCCGTTCGGGCTGAGCCTGTCGAAGCCCTGCGGCCCGGTCGAGCGGCAGACCTTTCGACAAGCTCAGGGCGAACGGAAAACAAATTTCAGGTCACGCCACCGCGTGGCAGCCGGCGTCCACGTAGATGGTCTGACCGGTCATGCCCGAGGCGGCGTCGCTGCACAGGAAGCTGGTGAGCTGGGCGATCTCGTCGAGCGTGACGGCGCGCTGCAGCGGCGACTTGGCCACCGCGCCGGCCATGAGCTCGTCGAAGCCGGCGATGCCCGAGGCGGCGCGGGTGTGGATCGGGCCGGGCGAGACCGCGTGCACGCGGATGCCCTGCGGGCCCAGCTCCAGCGCCATGTAGCGCACCAGCGACTCCAGCGCGGCCTTGACCGGGCCCATCAGCCCGTAGTGCGGCACGGCCTCGTCGGCGCCCAGGTAGCTCATGGTGATGATGGCGCCGCCCTGCGTCATGTGCGGCGCGCACAGCTTGGCCAGCGTGGCCAGCGAGTGGCACGACACCTCCATGGCACGGGCGAAGCCGGTGGAGGAGCTGTCGATGACGCGGCCGTGCAGGTCCTCCAGCGGAGCCCAGGCGATGGAGTGGATGACGAAGTCCAGGCGGCCGAGCTTCTCCACCGCGAAGTCCACCAGCGCCTGCAGCTCGCCGGGGTTCTCGACGTTGCAGGGCTTGAGCGGGATGCCCGCGGGCTCGGTCAGCGGCTGCACGAAGCGCAGCGCCTTGTCGTTGAGGCAGGACACGACCACGTCGGCGCCCTGCGCCTTGGCCAGCTCGGCGCAGCCCCAGGCGATGCTGTGCTCGTTGGCCACGCCCACGACGAGGCCCTTCTTGCCGGCCAGGCCCATGCGCGCCAGGCGCTCGGCGAGGTTCCGGGTGGAGGTGCTGATGGCTTGATCCATGATGTTCTCAACCAGTTCGGTGACGTGCTTCGCTGGCGAAGCGGATGTCGGGTGGAATGTCAGCCGCCTGGGCGCCGCCGCTCGGCAGGCCGGCGGCGCCCGGTTGGCCGGGATTGTTCAGAGGACGTGTGACAGCCCGAGGTCGGGCATGGCGGGGCCGAAGCCCTCGCGCTGCAGCTGCGCGTTGGCCGCGTCCAGCAGCTCCTGCGTGGCCTTGGCGCCCACCGCGCCGGCCAGGCGGCTGCACAGCTGGTAGCGCAGCACCAGCAGCGCGCGCAGCTCGTCCCACAGGTGCGCGCTGCGGCGCTCGGGCCCGCGGTAGTCGGGGCTGCCGCCGCCGCGGTTGCGCCGCTCCACGGCCACGGGCGGGGCGGGCGGGCGCTGCAGCACGCGCTCCACGTCGGCCGCCGTCTCCAGCGGCACGCGCAGCGCGATCGAGAGCTGCGCGATGCGCGCCTGCAGCGCCTGCAGCTCGCCGTCCAGGCGGTGCAGCAGGTCGGTGTCGGGGCGCTCGCCCAGCAGTGCGCTGCGCTCAGTCCGCATAGCGCACATGCACGTACTCGCCGGGCGCGTCGCACAGCGCCGCGTCGGCCGGAATGGGCGGCGCCGGCACGCGGGCCGAGGAGTGATCGACCAGCCACGCGCTCCAGGCCTCCCACCACGAGCCCTCGTGCACCGGGGCGCCGGCGGCGTAGTCCTCGGGCGTGACGTAGCCCTGGCCGCGCGTGCGCCGCGTGAGCTGGTAGCTGCGCCGCGCATGCCCGGGCTCGGAGACGACGCCCGCGTTGTGCCCGCCGCTGGCCAGCACGAAGGTGGTGTCGGTGTCGGTGAGCAGGTGGATCTTGTAGACCGACTTCCACGGCGCGACATGGTCGCGCGAGGTGCCCACCACGAACATCGGCGCGTGGATGTCCGACAGCGCCACCGCCGCGTCGCCCACGCGGTAGCGGCCCGCCGCCAGCGCGTTGTTGAGGTAGAGCGACTGCAGGTACTCGGAGTGCATGCGCTCGGGCAGCCGCGTCACGTCGGCGTTCCAGCTCATCAGGTCGTTGGGCTGGTCTTGCTTGCCCAGCAGGTAGCGGCGCACGTTGCGCGCCCAGATCAGGTCGCGCGAGCCCAGGAACTGGAACGAGCCCGCCATCTGCTTGCCGCTGAGGAAGCCCGTGCGCGCCATCTCCTCGCGCAGCGTGCGCAGCTGGTCGTCGTCGATGAACACGCCCAGCTGGCCCGGCTCGGAAAAGTCGGTGAGCGTGGTCAGCAGCGTGACGCTGGCCAGCTCGGGCAGGTCGGCGGCGGTGTCGGAATGGCGGCGGTGCGGCTGGGCATCGCCGGCCTTGAGGCCCGCCAGCGCCGCCGCCACGATGGCCAGGAAGGTGCCGCCCAGGCAGTAGCCCGCGGCGTGGATGCGCCGCGCGCCGCTGAGGCGCCCGACCGCCGCCATGGCGTCCATCACGCCGCTGTGCAGGTAGTCGCGCATGCCCAGGTCGCGGTCGGGCTCGTCGGGGTTGCGCCAGGAGACGATGTAGACCGTGTGCCCCTGGCCCACGAGGTAGCGCACCATGGAGTTCTGCGGCGACAGGTCCAGGATGTAGTACTTCATGATGCACGAGGGCACGACCAGCACCGGCTCCGGATGCACCGTCGCGGTCGTGGGCTCGTAGCGGATGAGCTCGATGAGGCGGTTGCGGTACACCACCTTGCCCGGCGTGACACCCACGTCGATGCCCACGCGGTAGGGCAGCGGCTGCAGCGCCGCGGCGGCCTCCTCGCCCTGCGCGCCCTGCGCGGCCTGCTGCGCCACATCCTGGCCCAGCAGCTGCAGCCCCTGCAGCAGGCTCTGGCCGCCGCTATCGCGCGCGGCCTGCCGCACCAGCGGGTTGGTGGCGGCCCAGTTCGACGGCGACACCGAATCCAGCCACTGCCGGGTGAAGAAGTTCACCAGCTGGGCATGGTGGCGCGCGACGCCGTCCACCTGGACGGCCTGCTCCCACCAGGCGCAGGCGGCCTTGTACTGGCTCTTGAAGGCGTTGAACGGCCACTGCTCCCACGCCGGATCGCGGAAGCGGTCGTCCGTCTCGCGGCGCGGCGGCGTGCCGGGTTGCTGCTGCAACGAGGCGGCGGCCAGCTCCAGCGCCAGTTGGCCCAGGGTGGACTGACGGCCCGGCGAGGCGGCCAGGTGCATGGACCAGTCGGCCCAGGCCAGCGTCAGGCTGATAGGCGACAGCCCCATTGCCGCGCGCGACAGCAGCGCGTGCGCGCTCTGGTCCAGGCGCTGCGCGGCCAGCAGCCCGGGCGCCGGCTGGGCCACCGCGGCGGAGGCGGCAGGTACGGGAAGGGTTGCGAGCGCGGCGGAGGCGGCCGGCGCTGCCGGTGCGTCGGCGGGGCTGCCGGCGGCCGGTGCGGACTTCTTGCGGGACATGCTCTTGGCGGCCGGCGAGGCCGGGCGCGTGACTTCAAGCAAGGCATCGGCGTGCTCGGCCGTGGTCTTGGTGTTCTTGGGCATCGGAAGCGGTTGGAACATGACGAAACGCCCGGGGGCGGCTCGACCATGACTATCGACGGACAGCGCAATTCTTAATGATGCAAATGCGCCGGGATTCCGGCCAAATTGATTTCCGACAGGAAATTCTCGGCGTTCCACGTCATCGGCCGGATGGTGCCGCCGTCGAGCCCGGCGCCGGAGAAATCAATGAATGCCGTCGAATATTTCACGGCATTTGTTCACGAAATTCTCTCTTGCGCGATATCGTTGACGTGCGTCAAAGACTTTTGATTGCCGGCCTATATTCGGCCCCGCGTCGGGCCATTTGATGGAATTTGTTGAACCGGCAGCCATTTGGCTGCCCGGCATACAATTCCCGGCCACATCCAAAAGATAGGGCCCTGGGTGCATATATTGATGGTGTGCGCCGCCCGGGCCGGCTTGCCGCTTCACGGCACGGCGCCCGCGGTTTTGCGGGGCAGGCGCCGCAAGCCCGCCGGGCGGCCGGCCTCCGGCGAGGTGCGAATCAAACGGGAACGCGCGCGCCGGCCGGCTTCACAGCCGCGCCAGCATCTCCTTGGTCACCAGCGTGATGCCCTGGTCGGTGCGGTAGAAGCGCCGCGCATCCTCGGCCGGGTCCTCGCCGATGACCAGGCCCTCGGGCAGCACGCAGCCCCGGTCGATCACCACGCGGTTCAGGCGTACGTCGCGGCCCAGCCGCACGTAGGGCAGCAGCACGCTGCGCTCGGCCTGCGCGCCGGTGTCCAGGTGCACGCTGGAGAACAGCACCGAGCGCGTCACGCGCCCGGCGACGATGCAGCCGCCCGACACCAGCGAGTCGGTGGCGCTGCCGCAGTTCGGGCGGCCCTCGCCGATGAACTTGGCCGGCGGCAGCTGCGGCTGGAAGGTCAGGATGGGCCAGCGCTGGTCGTAGAGGTCGAGCTGCGGGCGCGCGACGGTGAGGTCGATGTTGGCGTCCCAGTAGGCGTCGATGGTGCCCACGTCGCGCCAGTAGGGTTCGCCGCCGCTGCCCACCACGCCGCTGCGGCTGAAGGGATGCGCCATCACCACGCCCTCGCGCACCGCGCGCGGGATGATGTCGTGGCCGAAGTCGTGCGAGGAGCCCGCGTCGGCCACGTCGCGCGCCAGCTCGCGGAACAGGTAGTCGCGGTTGAAGATGTAGATGCCCATGCTCGCCAGCGCTGTCTGCGGCTGCCCGGGCATGGGCGGCGGGTCCTTGGGCTTCTCGACGAAGTCGGTGACGCGCCAGGAGGCGTCCACCGCCATCACGCCGAAGGCGCTGGCGTCGGCGCGCGGCACCTCGATGCAGCCCACGGTGCATTCCGCGCCGCTGGCCACGTGGTCGGCCAGCATCACGGCGTAGTTCATGCGGTAGACATGGTCGCCGGCCAGCACCACCACGTACTCCGCGCCGTAGCTGTCGATGATGTCCTCGTTCTGGTAGACGGCGTCGGCCGTGCCGCGGTACCAGTTTTCCTCGTCGATGCGCTGCTGCGCCGGCAGCAGGTCCACGAACTCGTGCATCTCCGCCTTCAGGAAGGCCCAGCCGCGCTGCAGATGCCGCAGCAGGCTGTGGCTCTTGTACTGCGTGATGACGCCGATGCGGCGGATGCCCGAGTTCATGCAGTTGGACAGGGCGAAATCGATGATCCGGAACTTGCCGCCGAAATACACCGCGGGCTTGGCGCGCCGGTCGGTGAGCTGCTTGAGCCGCGTGCCGCGTCCGCCGGCCAGCACCAGCGCCACCGCGCGCTTGGGCAATTCCAGAGTCCGTGCAAGATCGTTTGCCGCCATTGGCATCCCCGGTTTGTGATTGACACATCTGGCAATCGATGTGCCGTGGCGCACCCGGGATATGCCCGCAGGCGCTGCGGCGCGGCGGCCATGAAAAAGGGCGCCCGCGGCGCCCCTGGTGGAAGGCCCGGCGCGGGCCGGTCGCGGCCTCAGCGCGGCAGCACGAAGGTGGATTTCTCGTGCAGGCTGCGTGCGGCCGCGTCGGCCGTGGCCTGGCGCTCGATGGTGAACTCGATCTCGTGCGCGCCCGGCGCGGTGGAGGCCGCGGTCTCGGGCGGCACGCGCAGCGCCAGCGTCACCCAGTGCGCCTCGGCCGGGCCGAGCGTGACGTCCACGGGCTCGGCCTGCTGCAGCCCCGGCAGGCCCTCGGCCGTCACCTGGTAGCGCTGTGGTGCCTCGGTGGCGTTCATGATCTGCAGCCGATAGACGTTCTCGACGAAGCCGCCCTCGACCTGGCGCGCCAGCGTCGAGCGGTCGCGCACCACGTCCACCTTGAAGGGCGTGCGCAGGGCGATGCTGGTGCCCACGCCGATGCAGATCGCGACGAGGATGCCGGTGTAGAGCAGCACGCGCGGGCGCAGCACGCGCCGCATCACCGCGCCGCGCGAGAGGTGCTGCTGCAGCCCGTTCTGGGTGTCGTAGCGCACCAGGCCGCGCGCATAGCCCATCTTGTCCATCACCTCGTTGCACACGTCCACGCAGGCGGCGCAGCCGATGCACTCGTACTGCAGGCCCTTGCGGATGTCGATGCCGGTGGGGCACACCTGCACGCACAGCGTGCAGTCCACGCACGAGCCCAGGCCCAGCTGGGCCGGGTCGGCCTTCCTGGAGCGCGAGCCGCGCGGCTCGCCGCGCTCGGCGTCGTAGCTGATGATCAGCGTGTCCTTGTCGAACATCGCGCTCTGGAAGCGGGCGTAGGGGCACATGTACTTGCACACCTGCTCGCGCATGAAGCCCGCGTTGCCCCAGGTGGCGAAGCCGTAGAACAGCACCCAGAAGGTTTCCCAGGGGCCGGTGGACAGGCTCATCACCGCGCCCGCCAGCGTCTTGATGGGCGTGAAGTAGCCCACGAAGGTGAAGCCGGTCCACAGCGCGATGGCGATCCACGCCGCCTGCTTGCCGCCCTTGCGCAGCAGCTTCCCGGCGCTCCAGGGTGCCTTGTCGAGCTTTATGCGCGCGGCGCGGTCGCCTTCGATCTTGCGCTCCACCCACATGAAGATCTCGGTGTAGACGGTCTGCGGGCAGGCGTAGCCGCACCACAGCCGCCCCGCCACGGCCGTGAACAGGAACAGCCCGTAGGCCGAGACCAGCAGCAGCGCCGTGAGGTAGATGAAGTCCTGCGGGTAGAACACCAGCCCGAAGATGTAGAAGCGCCGCGCGCCCAGGTCGAACAGCACCGCCTGGCGGCCGTTCCACACCAGCCAGGGCAGGCCGTAGAAGACCAGCTGCGTCAGCCACACGATGGCCCAGCGCCACTTGACGAAATGGCCGCTGACCGAGCGCGGGTAGATCTTCTCGCGCGCCTTGTACAGCCAGACGACCTGAGCCGTGTCGTCCGTGGACGGGGCCGCTGCGGAATTGGAGGAGGCGGTGTTCATGAGGAATGCGGTCGGGTTGACTGCGTGACCATTGAAGGGCTGCCGCGCTACCCACGGCGCACCGGCGCCGGCCGGCGCGAAACCTTCTGCCTTGAAGTCTGCGCCGGCGCGGCGTGGGCGCCTTGAGCGACGTCAAGAGAAGGCGGGGATCGCGGTCGTTCTCTTCCTCTCAAGTTCCGTGCCGCGCCCGGCCTGCCAGGAATCTCATGTGTCGGCAGCCACTTGGCAGTGAGGACGCGGCCCGGGCTGCCAGGGGGGCGGGGTGGGCTGCCATGCGTGGCAGCCGCTGGCAGCCGGGCCGGCCGCGGTCGCGGGCCTCCCGGCCGGCGACCGCCCCACGGCGCAGGCTGCCTCAGGCGGTGGCGTGCTCCAGCCAGCCCTCGACGCGGCCGCGACTGGGCACGCTGCCGGCGTGCACCAGGCGGCCGTTGACGACGATGCCCGGCGTGCTCATCACGCCGTAGCCGATGAGGGCATTGAAGTCCTTCTCCATCTGCAGCGCGATGGGAATGTTCATCTCGCGCGCAACCTCGTCGATGAGGGCCAGCGTGGCGGCGCATTTGGCACATCCGGTGCCCAGTACCTTGATATCCATGTGCGTTCCTTGCTCGTGGCTTGGTGGAGCGTCCGCCGGACAGGGACGACCAGCCGCGCCAGCCATGGACCGGGCATGGCAGGGCTGTGGGCCGCGTGCAAGCAGGCCTTGGGGTCGGACCCGCACCGGCACGTCGTCGTCGATGTGGTGGATCGGACGGCAGCGGGAGCATGGCTGGTCCGGGGGGCGCCGGACACTGAGGGAAATCAACCCGCGTTGAAAGCTGCGTGTAAGCGAGGGGAGGGCTCCCAACCGATGGCACTGGCCGCGGGCCGGCGTTGATCTGCGTCATGGCCGGTCACCGCCGGCCTCCCAAGATTCAAGGCCGCTGGCCCGGGCCCGTCGCGGCGAGGCGGCGCCAGGCGGCGCTGATGATGGAGTGAGTGCCGGCGCCCGGCGCATCGGCGCGCGTGCACACTGCGCCCATGTCCTATCAGCTTTTCATTTTCGATTTCGACGGCACCCTGGCCGACTCCTTTCCGTTCTTCGTTGAGGTGTTCAACGATCTGGCGCGCAAGCATGGTTTCCGCTGCATCGAGGCGCAGGAGGTGCAGGCCTTGCGCGAGCACGGCGCGCGCGAGGTCATGAAGCGCGTGGGCATGCCCGCCTGGAAGCTGCCCATGGTCAGCGCCAGCTTCATCGGGCTGATGAAGGCGCAGACCCGGCGCATCCCACTGTTCGAAGGCATGGAGGCGGTGCTGCGCCAGCTCGCGGGCGCCGGGGTCAAGCTGGCCGTCGTCAGCTCCAACGCCGAGGACAACGTGCGCGCGGTGCTGGGCCCGGAGCTCGCGGGGCTGATCGCGCATTACGAGTGCGGCATGTCGATCTTCGGCAAGGCCTCGCGCATCCGGCGCGTGCTGGCCGCCACCGGCACGCCGGCGGCACGGGCGCTGTGCGTGGGCGACCAGGTCACGGACCTGGAGGCCTCGCGGGCCGAGGGCGTGCCCTTCGCCGCCGTGGCCTGGGGCTACGGCACGCCGCAGTCGCTGGCGGCACACAAGCCGCAGTGGCTGCTCAACGACGTGCGGGAGCTGGTCCGGCTGGCGTGATCGCTGCGCGGACCGGCCCCGCCTGGCACGAGCCGCGTGTTCATCAAAGCCGCACCGTGCCGTCGATGCAGGTGACCGATGCGCCGCCGACCCAGATCGTGCCCCGGGCATCGCGCTGCACCTGCACGCGGCCGGCGCGGCCCAGCGCCGTACCCTGGCTGGCGATGTAGCGCTCCGGCGCCAGTCCGCTGCCGATGAGCCATTGCGCCAGCGCGGCATTGAGGCTGCCGGTGACCGGGTCCTCGGCCAGGCCGTTGTGGCCGGGGAAGAAGGCCCGCACCTCGAAGGCGCAGTCGTTGCCGGCGGCATGCGGGCCCACGACGCCGATGTCCAGCCCGGCCAGCACCGCCGCGTCGGGCCGCAGTGCCAGCACCTGCTGAGCCGAGCGCAGCATCACGGCACGCCAGCCGGGGCCGTTGTCGCACCAGGCATGGCTGAGCACCTCCTCGCGCGCGATACCCAGGCCCTGCGCGATCAGCGCCACGTCGGCCTCGTCCAGCGGGCCGCTGCGGCGCAGGGGGGGTGCGGCAAAAGCCAGTTGGTGGCCGTCGCGGCGGATCGGGATCAGGCCCGCGGCGCATTCCTGCACGATGTGCTCGCTTCGGGGCTGGCCGCCCGCTTCCAGCCAGGCGTGGCAGCTGCCCAGCGTCGGATGGCCGGCAAAGGGCAGTTCGCGCCCCGGGCAGAAGATGCGCACGCGGTAATCGGCGCCGGGCTGCGTCGGCGGCAGCAGGAAGGTGGCCTCGGAGAGGTTGGTCCAATCGGCGAAGCGCTGCATCGCCGTGCCGTCGAGCCCGCTGCTGTCCAGGACCACGGCCAGCGGGTTGCCCCGGTAGGGCTGATCGGTGAACACGTCGACTTGCTTGTAGGGCCGTGGCGGCATGGTCTTGTCCTTTCTTATGCATGGACCCGCGGGGAACAGCGGCCAGTGAGGGCGCCGCGGCACGGGCAGGAACCTGCGGTGCGCGATAGCGTGGGCGCAGTCCGGTTTGGTTGATTGGAGCTTGGCGCAGCGGCGGCGCGGGTGCGCTGCCTCTGAAGCTTTTGTCCATCCCCCTCTTGCGGACCACCCCCGACTTGTGTACAGTCACGCCCCTCGCAACGAACTTTCGCTGCTTTGCTGGAAACGCAAGGAGAGTGGAAAGGGAGTTTGGAGCAAAGCGCTCTTGGAATATCGGTCTCAGGCCTCATGGGGTTCGGGCCGGGTTTCGTGGAGTTTTGCCGGGTGCCGTGCGTGGAGTTGACGCGGCATTGGCAGCGAGGCCGGGAAATCCCCCGCGA
>NZ_JABBFW010000032.1 GCF_012927045.1 Azohydromonas caseinilytica
TGCTGCACCGCGCCGGCAAGCGGCTGCCCTTCGGCATCGAGGTGGTGGGCTTCGCGGAAGAGGAAGGCCAGCGCTACAAGGCCACCTTCCTGGGCTCCGGCGCGCTGATCGGGCAGTTCGACATGACCTGGCTGGACCAAGTCGATGCCAGCGGCATCTCCATGCGCCAGGCCATGCAGGAAGCCGGGCTGCGCGTCGAGGACATTGCTTCGCTGCGTCGCGATCCCAAGGACTACCTCGGCTTCGTCGAGGTCCACATCGAGCAGGGCCCGGTGCTGGACGCGCTGGACCTGCCGCTGGGCGTGGTCAGCTCCATCAACGGCAGCGTGCGGCTCATGGGCGAGGTCACGGGGCAGGCCAGCCATGCCGGCACCACGCCCATGGGCCAGCGCCGCGATGCCGCCGCGGCGGTGGCGGAGCTGATCCTCTATGTGGAGCTGCGCGCCGCGCAGGTGCCCGACCTCGTCGGCACGGTAGGCATGCTGGAGGTGCCCAACGGCTCCATCAACGTGGTGCCGGGGCGTTGCCGCTTCAGCCTGGACATCCGCGCCACCACCAACGAGGTGCGCGACGCCTGCCTGGCCGACGTGCGTGCCGAGCTGCAGCGCCTCTGCGAGCGCCGCGGCGTGGCCTTCACGCTGGAAGAGACCATGCGCGCCGCGGCGGCGCCCAGCGCGCCCGAGTGGCAGCGGCGCTGGGAAACGGCCGTCGAAGCGCTGGGCCTGCCGGTGTGGCGCATGCCCAGCGGCGCGGGCCACGACGCGATGAAGCTGCACGAAGCCATGCCGCAGGCCATGCTGTTCCTGCGCGGCGGCAACGCGGGCATCAGCCACAACCCGCTGGAAACCATCACCAACGACGACGCGGACCTCTGCGTCCAGGCCTTCAACCAGTTGCTGGCACAACTGGCCTGAACCGACACGAGCACATCATGACCACAACCTACGAACGGCTGGACGCCTGGATCGATGCCCATTTCGATGAGGAAGTCCGATTCCTGCAAGAGATGGTGCGCGTGCCCACCGACACGCCGCCGGGCAACAACGCGCCGCATGCCGAGCGCACGGCGCAGCTGCTGGCGGGCTTCGGCTTCGAGGCCGAGAAGCACGCCGTCCCCGCGGAAGAAGTCAAGGCCGGCGGGCTGGAGAGCATCACCAACCTGATCGTGCGGCGCCGCTATGGCGACGGCGGCCGCACCGTGGCGCTCAACGCCCATGGCGACGTGGTGCCGCCCGGCGAGGGCTGGACGCACGACCCCTACGGCGGCGAAATCGACGACGGCAAGCTCTACGGCCGCGCCGCCGCGGTCAGCAAGAGCGACTTCGCCACCTTCACCTTTGCCGTGCGTTCACTCGAAGCGCTGGGCGCGCCGCTCAAGGGCGGCGTGGAGCTGCACTTCACCTACGACGAAGAGTTCGGCGGCGAGCTGGGCCCGGGCTGGCTGCTCAGGAACGGCCTGACCAAGCCTGACCTGGCCTTGGCCGCGGGCTTCAGCTACCAGGTGGTCACCGCGCACAACGGCTGCCTGCAGATGGAAGTGACGGTGCACGGCAAGATGGCGCACGCCGCCATTCCCGACACCGGCGTGGACGCGCTGCAGGGCGCGGTGGTGATCCTCAACGCCCTGTACGCGCAGAACCAGCTCTACAAGCAGGTGAAGTCCGGCGTGCCGGGCATCAACCACCCGTACCTCAACGTCGGCCGCATCGAGGGCGGCACCAACACCAACGTGGTCCCGGGCAAGGTGCTGCTCAAGCTGGACCGGCGCATGATCCCCGAGGAGGACCCGACGCAGGTCGAGGCCGACATCCGCCGCGTCATCGAGGAAGCCGCCGGCAGCTTCCCCGGCATCCGGGTCGAGATCAAGCGCATCCTGCTGGCCCGCGCGCTGCAGCCGCTGCCGGGCAACGCACCGCTGGTGCAGGCGCTGCAGCGCCACGGCGGCGAGGTCTTCGGCGAAGAGATCCCGACCTCGGGCACCCCGCTCTACACCGACGTGCGGCTGTACAGCGAGCAAGGCATCCCGGCCGTGATCTACGGCGCCGGCCCGCGCTCCGTGCTGGAAAGCCACGCCAAGCGCAACGACGAGCGCCTGGAGCTCGAAGACCTGCGCCGCGCCACCAAGGTCGTGGCGCGCAGCCTGCTCGACCTGCTGAGCTGAGGCCGCGCGCACCAGGCTGGCCTGCGCCGGCCTGCTGGCCGTGGGCCTGATGGCCATGGCGATGTACGAGCTGTTCGCCGTGGTGGAAAAGCGCACCACGGCCTGGGCGCATCGCGGGCAGGGTTGAGCGACGACAAGAGGAAAGCGGCGTCTCGCACGCCCAGAATCCGGCCATGACCCACGCCCTGATCCCCGACCTCGCCTTGTCCCTGCTGCGCCGCGCCAACGACATCGCGCGCCACGCGATGAGCCGCGGCCACCACCCCTTCGGCGCGCTGCTGGCCGCTCCGGACGGGCAGGTGCTGATGGAGCAGGGCAACGTGGACAGCGTCAACCACGCCGAGGCCGTGCTGGCGCGCGAGGCGGCCGAGCGCTTCGACCCCGCGGTGCTGTGGAGCTGCACGCTGGTCACCACCGTCGAGCCCTGCGCCATGTGTGCCGGCACGCAGTACTGGGCCCACATCGGCGGCCTGCTCTACGGGCTCAGCGAGCGCGAACTGCTGCAGCTCACCGGCGCCCATCCCGAGAACCCCACGCTGGACCTGCCCTGCCGCGAGGTGTTCAGGAGCGGCCAGAAGCCGATCACGGTGACGGGGCCGGTGCCGGAGCTGCGCGAGGAGATTGCCGCGCTGCACCGCAACTTCTGGCGGCGCGGCTGAACACCGGTCAGGGCGCCGCCGCTCCCCGCGCCTTCGCCAGGCTCTCGCGCACCCGCTGCGCCGCTTCCGCCTCCGGCGGCATCTGCGCCAGCAGCCGCTCCCACAAGGCGATGGCCTCCTCGCGCCGGCCCGCGCGCTGCGCGGCGGTGGCGGCCAGGGCCAGCGCCTTGGGGTGCTTCGGCTCGGCTTTGAGCGCCCGCGCCACCAGCGCCGCCGGCTCGCCGTCGAGTTGGCCGCCCTGCGCGGTGGCGACGGCATCGGCAGCGTCGGCCAGCAGGTCCGCATCCTCGGGTGCCAGGCGCAGCGCCTCGCGCCAGGCCGTTGCCGCGTCGTCCCAGCGTTCCAGCACCTCCAGCGAGCGCGCCAGCGTGAACCAGCCGGGCAAGTCCTCGGGTTGCGCCTGCAGCCGCGCCGACAGGCGCTGCACCATGGTGGCCATGTCGGCCTCGGTCTGCCGGTGCGGCGGCGGCTGGTCGCGGCCGATGGCGCCCGGCGCACCCAGCCGCGCGTAGCTCAGCACCGCCGCCAGCGGCAGCAGCAGCGCCGCCACCGCGCGCGGCCACCAAAGGCCGGCTCCACCGACGGCGGGCTTCAGCACCAGCAGCGTGACGCCCACGCCCAGCACGCCCGCGGCCAGCCAGAAGCCCAGCAGCGGCTGCATCAGGTGCCTTCCCCAGCCCGAGCGGCGACGCCGTCCGGCTCTTCCGCGACCGCCTCCCCGGCTCCGCGGCGCACCCGCCGCCACAGCACCAGCGCACCGCCGCCCAGCAGGGCGAATGGGCCCAGCCACAGCAGCAGCGTCTGCGGCGTGCGCGGCGGCTCGTAGAGCACGAAGTCGCCGAAGCGCCGGACCATGAACTCGCGCACCTCGTCGTCGCTGCGGCCGGCCGCCACCTGGGCCTGCACCTGCTCGCGCAGGTCCTGCGCGAGCGGGGCGTTGGATTCGGCGATGGTCTGGTTCTGGCACACCGGGCAGCGCAGCGACTGCGCCAGGCGGTGCGCACGCGCCTCCTCGTCGGCAGACAAGGGCGCCGCGCCGGCCTGGCCGACTGCCAGCGCCGCCAGGGCGGAGAGGACGATGCGCCTCACTCTTGCACCTTCTTCCACAGCGGCCAGAACTCGCGCTTGAGCACCTGCGGCGTGAGCGCCCCCACGAAGCGGCCACGCACGATGCCGTCGGCGTCGATGACGAAGGTTTCCGGCACGGCGCTGACGCCCCAGTCCAGCGCGGCGCGGCCGTCGGCGTCGCGCACCATGGCCTCGAACGGCGCGTGGCCGGCGGACTCCAGCCAGCGCCGCGCCGCCGCCGTCTCGTCCTTGTAGTTGAGCCCGACCACCGTCACGCCGCGCTCCACGAGCTGCTGCAGCTGCGGCACTTCCTCGCGGCAGGGCCCGCACCAGGAGGCCCAGACGTTGAGCACCCAGGGCCGGCCCCGCAGCGCGCTGCTGGCGAGCAGTTCATCGGGCGCCTCCAGGCGCGGCAGCTCGAACACCGGCGCCGGCTGGCCCACCAGCGCCGAAGGCAGCGCGCGCGGGTCGCGCTGCAGCCCATGCGCCAGCAGCAGCACCATGCCCAGCAGCAGCGCCAGCGGCAGCAGCGCGCGCCAGCGATGGCGGGCCGGGCGGACCGATTCGGGGCGGAGTCGAGGACGCAAGGGTGACGGTACGGCCATGTGCATCCTTCTCGTTGTCGGATCAGGCCGGCTTGTGCCGTGCCGCTGCCTCGGCGGCGCGCGCCGGGGCGGCGCGGTGCTGGTATTGCCGGTCCAGCGCGGCCAGCGCGCCACCCAGGGCCATCAGCAGCACGCCGGCCCAGATCCAGTTGACCATGGGTTTCAGTTGCAGGCGCAGGGCCCAGCGCCCGGCGCCCAGCGGATCGCCCAGCGCCACGTAGAGGTCGCGCCAGGGACTGCGATCGATGGCTGGCACGGCGATGGTCTGGTCCTGCGCGCGGAAGGCGCGGCGCTGCGGCAGGAGCTGCGCCACCGGTGAGCCGTCCTCGTGCCACACCGCCACGCGGGCCTGCACGCCGTCGTGGTTGACGCCCTGCAGCGGCTGCACCGCCTGCAGCTGCACGCGGTACGGGCCCAGCGTGGCGCTCTCGCCCACGGCCAGCGGCAGCTCGCGCTCGATCTCCAGGCCCTTGACCGCGCACACGCCCAGCACGAACACGCCCACGCCCAGGTGCGCCAGCCGCATGCCCCAGGCGGCGCGGCCGGCGCGCGGCTGGCGCAGCACCTGCTGCAGCGTGGTGGCGAAGATCCAGCCCGCCAGCCACAGGCCCAGGCCGAACAGCGGGCTCCAGTGGCGCAGCGCCGCCATCGCGCCCAGGCTCGCCAGCAGGCTGGCCGCCGCCGCCCAGCGCAGCCGGCGTGCCAGCGTCAAGGCCTCGGCGCGGCCCCAGGCCGCGAAAGGCGCCGCGCCCATCAGGAACACCGCCGGCGCCAGCAACGGCACCATCACGGCCTCGAAGTACGGCGCGCCCACCGAGATGCGCGCGCCGCCCAGCGCCTCCAGCGCCATCGGGTACAGCGTGGCCAGCAGCACCGAGGCCGCCGCCACCGCCATCAGCAGCAGGTTGCTCAGCAGCAGCGTCTCGCGTGAGAAGAGCGCGTGCGCCGGAGCGGCCGCGGCGCGCGGCGGGCGCAGCGCCCACAGCAGCAACGCCGCGCCGACCAGGCCCGCGATCAGCGCCAGGATGAACAGCCCGCGCCGCGGGTCGGAGGCGAAGGCGTGCACCGAGGTCACCACGCCCGAGCGCACGATGAAGGTGCCGATCAGCGCCAGCGCGAAGCCGGCGATGCACAGCAGCAGCACCGCCGGCCCCTGCCCGCCACGGCGCTGCGCCACCGCCAGCACGTGCAGCAGCGCCGTGCCCACCAGCCAGGGCAGCAGCGCCGCGTTCTCCACCGGGTCCCAGAACCACCAGCCGCCCCAGCCGAGCACGTAGTACGCCCAGGCGCTGCCCAGGCCGATGCCCAGGCTCAGCAGCGCCCAGCTCGCCAGCACCCAGGGCCGCAGCCAGCGCGCCCACTCCGGACGCAGCTCGCGCTCCCACAGCACCGCCAGCGCGAAGGCGAAGGGCACGGCGAAGCCGACGTAGCCCAGGTACAGCGCCGGCGGGTGCAGCACCATGGCCGGGTCCTGCAGCAGCGCGTTGAGGTCGGCGCCGTCGGCTGGCGGCGGCACCAGCCGCGTGAACGGGGACGAGGCCAGCAGCACGTAGAGGCCAAAGGCCGCCACCAGCAGCCCCATGCCGCCCAGCAGCCGCAACGCGAAACCCGCGGGCAGGCCGCGGCTGAAGCGCGCCACCGCCGCGCCCCATAGCGACAGCACCAGCAGCCACAGCAGCATCGAGCCCTCGTGGCTGCCCCACACCGCGGCGATGCGGTAGGCCAGCGGCAGCGTGGAGTGCGAGTGCTGCGCTACGTAGCGCACCGAGAAGTCCAGCGCGACGAAGCTCCAGGCCAGCCCGGCCAGGGCCAGCGCCAGCAGCACGCAGCTCGCCACGGCGCTGCGGCGCGCCAGGCGCAGCAGCGCCTCCACGCTGTTCGCGGACGGCCCCGGCGCCCCGGCGGCCACGCCGCCGTCCGGGCCAATGGCGACGGCGGCACTGGCGCGCAGCGGCAGCAGCGCCTGCAGCAGCGCGAGCCACAGCGCCAGGATCGCGGCGAAGTGCGCCAGCTCCGGGATCACGGCTTCACCCAGGCCGGCCGCGACTCCCCGGTCGGCGGCATGTAGTTCTCGTCATGCTTGGCCAGCACCTCGTGCGCATCGAACACGCCGTCGCGGCCCAGCCGGCCACCCGCCACCACGCCCTGGCCTTCGCCGAAGAGATCGGGCAGCAGCCCGCTGTAGCGCACCGGCACGCGGTGCGCGCCCTCGGCCACCACGAAATGCACGGTCATGCTGCCGGGCTCGCGGCGCAGCGAGCCGGGCTCGACCACGCCGCCCAGGCGCAGGCGCTGCTGCGGTGCCGGACGCTGCTGCAGCAGCTCGCCCGGGCCCAGGAAGAAATCGAGGTTGTGGCGCAGCGCGCCCAGCAGCAGCGCCGCGGCCGTGGCCAGCAGGCCCAGCACGATCAGGACGGCGGCCAGGCGGCGCCGGCGCGGCGTCATCGCGGCTCTCCCCGGCCCGGTGCGGCGGGCTGCGCCACGGCCGCCCGCTCGTCGCGTGACGCTTCCCGCGGGGCCCCGCTGCGGCCGGCCGCCGACAGCACGGCCGGGCTGGGTGGCGGATGCCGCCGGCTGCGCCGCCACAAGGTGAAGAACTCCACACCCAGCGCCAGCAGCGCCAGCCCCCAGCCGGTCCAGACATAGGCGCCATGCCCGCCCATGTGCCAGAACAGCGCCCAGTCGATGTCCGTCATCGCCAGCCTTTCACGGTGGGCCGCGGCCGCGGCGGTGCCGCGCGCTGCTCGGCCAGGATGCAGCGCGCGCGCAGCAGCGTCATGGCGGCGGCGTAGGCCCAGGCGGCCAGCGTCATCAGCACCAGCGCGGCCAGCTGCGTCCACTCCAGGGCCGCGCCGCGTGGCGTGATGGTGGCGCCCTGGTGCAGCGTGTTCCACCAGTGCACCGAGAACCAGATCACGGGCAGGTTCACCGCCCCGACCAGCGCCAGCAGGGCCGACAGCCGCGCCGCGCGGCGCTCGTCGTCGAAGGCCGCGCGCAGCCCAATCACGCCCAGGTACAGGAACAGCAGCAGCAGCTGCGAGGCCAGCCGCGCATCCCACACCCACCAGGTGCCCCAGGTGGGCTGCCCCCACAGCGCGCCGCTGACGAGCGCCAGCGCGCAGAACATCGCGCCCGTGGGCGCCATGGCCTGCGCCAGTGCCGAGGCCACGCGGCCACGCCACACCAGCGCCATGGCCGACCAGAAGGCCATCAGGGCGTAGAGCCACATCGACATCCAGGCCGAGGCCACGTGCACGGGCAGCAGCCGCACCGCGTCGCCCTGGCGCGCGTCGGCCGGCATGACGAAGAAGGTCAGCCACAGCCCCGGCACCACGCAGGGCAGCGCCAGGGCCAGCAGCGGCGCCCACCAGCGCGCCACCCAGACCTCGAACACCGGCGGCGAGGCCAGGCGGCGCCAGGGTGTCCAGGGCGGCAGCCGCAGCGGCCGGGGCGGCGTGGGCAGGGAAGCGATGGGCGTGCTCATGCGTGTCATGTCCGTTCAATCCATGCCCATGCGCAGCGCCGCCAGCACCGTCCAGGGCAGCAGCGCCAGCGCCGCGGCCATCAGCGCGCCCAGCAGCCAGGACGCGGCCGGCGCGCCCTGCGCGGTGGCCATGCCCAGCAGCAGCACCGGCACGGCCAGCGGCAGCACCAGCAGCGCCAGCAGCACGCCGCCGCCGCGCGAGCCCAGCGTCAGCGCCGCGCCCAACGCGCACAGCAGCACCAGCGTGGGCAGCCCCAACAGCAGCGACAGCGCCAGCGCCGGCCATTGCGCCAGTGGCAGGCCGTAGAGCGGCATGAGCAGCGCGCTGGCCGGCAGCAGCAGCCCGCAGGCCAGGCCATGCGCCAGCAGCCGACCGCCCAGCACCGCCAGCGGCGCCGGCGCCATGAGCTGCTGCTCCAGCGCGCCGTTGCCTAGGTCGGCCTGGAACAGGCGCAGGCTGCTCAGCAGCACCGACAGCAGCGCCGCGGTCCAGGCCGCCGCGGGCGCCACGCGCTGCAGCAGCGCGGGCTCGCCGCCCAGCGCCAGCGGCAGCAGCGACAGCACCAGCGCGAAGAAGCCCAGCGCCGCCAGCGCGTCGAAGCGCTCGCGCAGCAGCAGCCGCAGCTCGCGGCGCAGGCTCGCGCGCAGGCAGGCCGCGCCGCCGGCCGCCGCGGGGCTCAGGCCGCCTGCGGCAGCGGGGCGGGCAGGTGCAGGCGGGGCATCGAAGGTGCTGATGAGGGCCATGGGTCGTGGGTGCTGATCAGGGCCAGCCCGCCGCGCTCCAGGTGCAGCGCCAGGCGAACGGTGAAATCCAGGCGCGCGGCCTCGTCCAGCGCGGCCAGCGGCTCATCGAGCAGCCACAGCTTGCGCCGGGTGAGCACCAGCCGCGTCAGCGCCACGCGCCGGCGTTGCCCCTGCGACAGCCGCCGCACCGGCGCGCGCACCAGCGCGCCCAGCCCGGCGCCCTGCAGCGCCTGCTCGATGCGCCCCGTGGTCTGGGCTTCGCCGCCCAGGCGCAGCAGGTGGTCCAGGTTCTCCACGGGCGTGAGCGCCTCGTGCAGGCCCTCGCGGTGGCCGATGAAGCACAGGTCCAGGCACATCGCCTCGCGCGCGGCGCGGCCTTCGAAGCCCTGCCAGCGCAGCTGCTGCGCGTGCAGCGGCTGCAGCCCGGCCAGGCTGCGCAGCAGCGTGGTCTTGCCCGCGCCGTTGGCGCCCTCGACCAGCAGCGCCTGGCCCGCGAGCAGGCGCAAATTGAAGCCCTCGCACAGCAGCCGCCCGCCGCGTACCAGTTGCAGGTCGGTGATGTCGAGCATGCGGCTCCTAGCGCACCGTCTCGACGCCGGCCATGTCGGGCAGCTTGTGCGCAATGCCCTTGTGGCAGTCGATGCAGGTCTTCTGCCCGCTGGCGAGGTCGGTGCTGTGCGCGGCCACCGCGCGCGGGCTCTGGCGCGTGAAGTCCATGGACTCGAACTGGTGGCAGTTGCGGCATTCCAGCGAGTTGTTGGCCTTCAGGCGCTCCCATTCGTGCTCGGCCAGCGTGCGGCGCATCGCGCCGAACTTCTCGGGCGTGTCGATGCTGCCGAAGACCTTGCCCCAGACCTCCTTGGACGCCTGCATCTTGCGGGCCATCTTGTCGGTCCAGTTGTGCGGCACGTGGCAGTCGCTGCACTTGGCGCGCACGCCCGAGCGGTTGGTGAAGTGGATGGTGCCTTGCAGCTCCTGGTAGACGTTGTCGCGCATCTCGTGGCAGCCGGTGCAGAAGGCCTCCGTGTTGGTCGCTTCCAGCGCGGTGTTGAAGCCGCCCCAGAAGATCACGCCGGCGACGAAGCCGCCCACGGTCAGGAAGCCCAGGCTATAGAAGCGGCTGGGGCTGCGCAACACCTTCCAGTAGCGGCGCAGCAGGTTGATGGGGCCCTTGAGCATGCCGGCCCCCTCAGCGCTGCGGCGCGCTGGCGCCGCCGCGCTGGCGCTGCTGCTCGGCGCGCAGCAGCTCGTTGACGTCCACGAAGCGGTTCTCCACCAGCGGCTTGAGATCGACCTGCGGCACGTGGCACTGGGTGCAGAAGTAGCGCCGCGGCGAGAGCTCGGCCAGGTGGTTGCCCTGGCGGTCCTGGTAGTGGGTGATGCTGATCATGGGCGCGCCGCTGGCCTGCGTCTGGGTGCGCGCGTGGCAGAACATGCAGCGGTTGGCGTTCTTGTCGAGTTGGTAGTTGTCGATCTTGTGCGGGATCACCGGCGGCTGCATGGCGTAGTTGCGCACGCGCCGGATGTCGGAGTTGTCCGAGTTCATCAGCGGCGGCGGCGGCGTGGTCTCCGTGATGGGCGCGCCGCGCATGCGGTCGGTCATGTCCATGGCCAGCGCCACGCCGGCCACCGTGGCGGCGGCCAGGCCCAGCAGCACCCCGAGGCCTTGCTTGACGTTCATACCGTGCCTCCCTGCGGCGGCAGCCCGCCGGCCTTGCGGATCGAGACGGCGCACTTCTTGTAGTCCGTCTGCAGCGAGATCGGGCAGGTGGCGTCGAGCGTGACCTTGTTGACGAGCTGGCTGGCGTCGAAGAAGGGCATGAACACCAGCCCCGGCGGCGGCTTGTCGCGCCCGCGCGTCTCCACGCGGGTGCGGACGCTGCCGCGGCGCGAGGTGATCTCCACGATCTCGCCGCGGCGCACGCCCAGCGCGCGCGCGTCCTCCGGGTGCATGAAGCACACGGCATTCGGGAAGGCGCGGTAGAGCTCGGGCACGCGCCGCGTCATGGTGCCGGTGTGCCAGTGCTCCAGCACCCGGCCCGTGCACAGCCAGAACGGGAACTGCTTGTCGGGCTCCTCGGCCGCGGGCTCGTAGGGCAGCGCCCACAGCACCGCCTTGCCGTCGGGGTTGCCGTAGAAGCGGAAGCCCTCGCCGGCCTTGACGTAGGGGTCGGTGCCCTCGCGGTAGCGCCAGCGCGTCTCCTTGCCCTCCACCACCGGCCAGCGCAGGCCCGTGACCTTGTGGTAGGTGTCGAAGGGCGCGAGGTCATGGCCGTGGCCGCGGCCGAAGCTGGCGTACTCCTCGAACAGCCCCTTCTGCACGTAGAAGCCGGCCGAGCGGGCGTCGTCGTTGTCGTAGCCCGCCTCCATCTCGCCCAGCGGGAAGCGGTCCACCACGCCGTTGCGGAACACCAGGTCGTACAGCGTCTTGCCGCGCCACTGCGGCTTGGCCGCCAGCAGCTCCGCGGGCCAGACCTCCTCCATCTTGAAGCGCTTGCTGAACTCCATGAGCTGCCACAGGTCCGAGCGCGCCTGCCCCGGCGGCTTGACCAGCTGGTGCCAGAACTGGGTGCGGCGCTCGGCGTTGCCGTAGGCGCCCTCCTTCTCCACCCACATCGCCGTGGGCAGGATCAGATCGGCGGCCATGGTGGAGACGGTGGGATAGGGGTCCGACACCACCACGAAGTTGTCCGGGTTGCGGAAGCCCGGATAGATCTCCTGCACGACGTTGGGCCCGGCCTGCATGTTGTTGTTGGCCATCACCCAGTAGGCGTTGAGCTTGCCGTCCTTGAGCATGCGGCTCTGCAGCACGGCGTGGTAGCCGGGCTTGTCGGGGATGGTGCCGTCGGGCAGCTGCCAGATGTGCTCGGCCTCGGCGCGGTGCTTGGGGTTGGTCACCACCATGTCCGCGGGCAGCCGGTGGCTGAAGGTGCCCACCTCGCGCGCGGTGCCGCAGGCCGAGGGCTGGCCGGTGAGCGAGAACGGGCTGTTGCCCGGCGTGCTGATCTTGCCGGTGAGCAGGTGCAGGTTGTAGAGCAGGTGCGAGCACCAGGTGCCGCGCGTGTGCTGGTTGAAGCCCATGGTGAAGAAGGACATCACCTTGACCTTCGGGTCGGCGTAGAGCTTGGCCAGCGCCTCCAGCCGCTCGCGCGGCACGTTGGAGAGCTTGGCCGTGTAGTCCAGCGTGTAGGTGCTGACGAAGCGCGCGTACTCGTCGAAGGTCGCGGGCTGGCCGCCGCCGGCGTTGTTCCAGTTCTTGGCCTTCTGCTGCAGCGGGTGGTTGGGGCGCAGGCCGTAGCCGATGTCGGTGTTGCCGACCATGAAGCGCGTGTGGCGCTCCACGAAGGCCCGGTTCACCGCCTTGTTCTGGATGATGTAGTTGGCGATGTAGTTGAGGATGGCCAGGTCGGTCTGCGGCCGGAAGGTGAGCGTGAGGTCGGAGAGGTCGTAGCAGCGGTGCTCGTACACCGACAGCGTGGCCACCTTGACGTGCGGCGCCGAGAGCCGCCGGTCGGTGACGCGCGTCCACAGGATGGGGTGCATCTCCGCCATGTTGGAGCCCCACAGCACGAAGGCGTCGGCCTGCTCGATGTCGTCGTAGCAGCCCATGGGCTCGTCCATGCCGAAGGTGCGCATGAAACCGGCCACGGCCGAGGCCATGCAGTGGCGCGCGTTGGGGTCGAGGTTGTTGGTGCGCAAGCCCGCCTTCATCATCTTGGCCGCGGCGTAGCCCTCCCACACGGTCCACTGCCCCGAGCCGAACATGCCGACGCCGGTGGGGCCCTTGTCCTTGAGCACGCGCTTGAACTGCGCGGCCATGGTGTCGAAGGCCACGTCCCAGCTCACGGGCTGGAACTCGCCGTCCTTGGCGTAGCGGCCGTCCTTCATGCGCAGCAGCGGCTGGGTGAGCCGGTCCTCGCCGTACATGATCTTGGACAGGAAGTAGCCCTTGACGCAGTTGATGCCGCGGTTGACCTCGGCGTTGGGGTCGCCGTGCGTGGCGACCACGCGCCCGTCCTTGACGGCCACGTTGACGCCGCAGCCCACGCCGCAGAAGCGGCACGGCGCCTTGGACCACTTGAGCTGCGTGCGCGCGGCGTCGGTGACGACGTTCTGCGCGGCGGCGTCCAGCGGCAGCCCGGCAGCCAGCGCGGCACTGGCCGCGGCGCTGGCGCGCACGAACTCGCGCCGCGTGCAGCCGCAGCCACCGGCCTCGGCCTCGCTCTCGGCGCGGGCCTCGACCACGGGAATGGGAAAGGGATTCGACATGAAGAAGCTCCCTGCGCCTTACGGCATCTCCTGTTGCATGGCCTCCCAGGGCTCGGTGTGCTGGTAGACCAGCGCCACGTTGAGCACCCCGGGCAAATCGCGCAGCGCCGACAGCGTCTGCATCACGCCCTGCGCGCTGTCGTGCTCGACCACCACCACCAGCCGCCCGTCCTCGGCCCATTGCGCCAGCGCGGCGCCGGGCAGCGACGGGATCTCGCCGCGCAGCCGTGCCACGGCTTCGGCACGGGCCTGCACCAGCACGCCGGCGATGTGGACCTCGCTGCCCGGGCCGCTCACTGGTGCACCCTCGCGCTGCGCGCGGTCCCGCCAAGCGGGACGGATCGCCCCCTTCGGAGCGGCCGTGCGGGGCCGCTCATCCGGGCAGGTCCCCGGTGATGAGCTGGTACATCCAGACGATGAAGCCCCAGCCGGCCACGGTGACCACCGCCAGCACCGGCGCGGTCACCACGGTCAGGAAGATGAAGCTGCGCCACTCCTCCTGGTGGGTGGAGGGCGCATCCGGATCGGCGGGATGGACGGACGAGGTGGACGGCTCGGCAGGTGTGGACGAACTTTTCATTGTTGAAAGGCGGGCGTCGCGAGAGCTGATGCCCGGAAACCCCGGGCAATGCCCGTGCCCATCCCTGGTGCATTCCGACGCAAAACCAATGCAATGCCATGGATGCGCGGGCTGCGCAGGCAGGGTGGTTGCGGCCGTACTCGCCACCGGCGCCTCGATGGACGGGTGTGGCGCCATGGCCAGGCCGCGGATGCAGGCGGAACGAGGCTTGCTCCAGGCGGTGCCTGTCGGGAAGGACTTACCTGTCCTGGCCAGGCCGGGGGCCGGCGCGGCGTCTGCGACACTGTGCTTCCTTGCTGTATTCCCGGCCCGACGCGGCCCCCGTTGCCGCATGGCCTGGCACGCAGAACTCTCGATCCGCTACTTCCCCGACCGCGACCGCACCGTCGCCCTGGACCGCCACGAAGGCCCGCTGCGCGTGCTGCAGCGGCTCTACCCCGAAGGCCCGCGCGTGTGCCACCACGTGCTGGTGCATCCGCCCGGCGGCGTGGCCGGCGGCGACGAACTGCACGTGAAGTTGCAGCTCGAAGCCGGCAGCCACGCGCTGCTGACCACCCCGGGCGCCACGCGCTTCTACCGCAGCCTGGGCGAGACGGCGCTGCAGAGCGTGCGGGCCACGCTGCAGGGCGACGCGCGGCTGGAGTGGCTGCCGCTGGAGGCCATTGCCCATGACGCCTGCCGCGCCGAGAACCGCCAGCGCTTCGAGCTGCGCGACCAGGCGCAGATGATCGGCTGGGACGTGATCGCGCTGGGCCTGCCCGCGGCCGGCGATCCCTGGCGCCGCGGCCGCTTCCTGCAGCACCTGGAGCTGCCCGGCGTCTGGCTGGAGCGCGGGCTCATCGACGCCGCCGACATCCGGCTGCTGGACAGCCCGCTGGGCTGGGCCGGCTCCCGCGTGCTGGCCACGCTGTGGTTCGCCTCGGCGCAGCCACTGCCCGCCTCGCTGCGCGAGGCGCTGCTGGAGGCCGGCCGCGCGCTGTGCGAGGGCGAGCTCCGGGCCGGCGTCACCAGCCCCTCGCCGCGCGTGGTGGTGCTGCGCATGCTGGCCGCGCGCGTGGAGCCGGCGCAGCGGCTGATGCAGGCGCTGTGGGCTCGCTGGCGCGAAGTGGGGTGGAACCTGCCGGCTTGTGCGCCGCGGGTGTGGGGGACGTAGGAAGAGACCAGGCAGCTGCGTTTTCTTACCCCCTCGCCACCGCGCAGCGGGGGAGAGGGCTGGGGTGAGGGGGCGCTGCCGCAGGCAGCGTGTTCGCCAGGGTTGCGCCCTCGCCCCTGCCCCTCTCCCGCTTCGCGGGTGAAGGGAAGCGCAGCGCAGCGCATCGGCCTTTTGGCGTCAGCACAGCAGCCTCTCTCGCACGTGCCCCTCCCGGCGTCCGGACCCACCTGGATGCCGCCACCTGTAAGCATCGGTATCCTGGGCTCGTCGCCACCCGAACAAGGCCGCGCCCCATGGAACCCGCCAACCAGTTCGCCCTGCTGCGCCAGCGCCGCTTCGCGCCCTTCTTCTGGACGCAGTTCCTGGGCGCGCTCAACGACAACCTGTTCAAGTTCGCGCTAACGGTGCTGGTGACCTACCAGCTGCAGCTGGCCTGGCTGCCGCCGGCCTACGCCGGGCTGGTGATCGGGGCGCTGTTCATCTCGCCCTTCCTGCTGTTCTCGGCCACCAGCGGCCAGCTTGCCGACCGCTTCGACAAGCGCGCGCTCATGCGCGCCGTCAAGACGCTGGAGATCGCCATCATGGCCCTGGCCGCCTGGGGCTTCGTCGGCCAGCACGTGGCGCTGCTGCTGGGCTGCGTGTTCCTGATGGGCCTGCACTCCACGCTGTTCGGCCCGGTGAAATACGCCTACCTGCCGCAGCACCTGGGCGAGCATGAGCTCACCGGCGGCAACGGCATGGTGGAGATGGGCACCTTCGTCGCCATCCTGCTGGGCAACGTCGCCGGCGGGCTGCTGATCGCGCTGCCCGAATCGGGCGCGCAACTGGCCGCGGCGGCCTGCGTGGCGCTGGCGCTGCTGGGACGGTTGAGCGCGCAGCTCATCCCGCCCTCGCCCGCCGCCGACCCGGGGCTGCCCATCAATTGGAACCCCGTCACCGAGACCTGGCGCAACCTGCGCCTGGCGCACGGCAACCTGGTGGTGTTCCGCTCCATGCTGGGCATCTCGTGGATGTGGTTCTTCGGCGCCGTGTTCCTGAGCCAGTTCCCGGCCTTCGCCAAGGAGGTGCTGCACGGCGACGAGCACGTGGCCTCGCTGCTGCTGGTGGTGTTCTCGGTGGGCATCGGCGCGGGCTCGCTGCTGTGCGAGCGGCTGTCGCGGCGCCAGGTGGAAATCGGCCTGGTGCCCTTCGGGGCGATCGGCATGAGCCTGTTCGCCATCGACCTGTACTTCGCCGTGCGCGCGCTGCCCGCGCCGGCGGCGGGGCTGCAGGGGCTGGGCGCCTTCGCGGCGCGGGGCGCGAGCTGGCGCCTGCTGATCGACCTGGGCGCGCTGGCGCTGTGCGCCGGGCTCTACAGCGTGCCGATGTACGCCCTGGTGCAGATGCGCGCGCAGCCCACGCACCGCGCCCGCGTCATTGCCGCCAACAACATCCTCAACGCGCTGTTCATGGTGGCCAGCAGCCTGATCGCCGCGCTGATGCTGCGTGCCGGGCTGGACATCCCGCAGATCTTCCTCGCCATGGGCCTGGCCAACGCGCTGGTGGCGGCCTACATCTTCCTGCTGGTGCCGGAGTACCTGCTGCGCTTTGCCTCGTACATCGCCTCGCACTGCATGTACCGCTTCCGCGTGGAGGGCCGGGAGCACATCCCGGCCACGGGGCCGGCGCTGCTGGCCTGCAACCACGTCAGCTACGTCGATGCGCTGCTCATTGCCGCCGCCAGCCCGCGGCCGATCCGCTTCCTGATGGACCACCGCATCTTCGCCACGCCGCTGCTGGGCTGGCTGTTCCGGCTGGCCAAAGCCATCCCGATCGCGCCGCAGCGCGAGGACCCCGAGGCCTACGAGCGCGCCTTCGCGCGCGCCTGCCAGGCGCTGGAGGACGGCGAGCTGGTGGGCATCTTCCCGGAGGGCGCCATCACCCGCGACGGCCGGCTGCAGCCCTTCAAGGGCGGGATCATGAAGATCCTGCGCTCGCACCCGGTGCCGGTGGTCCCGCTGGCGCTGCACAACCTGTGGGGCTCCAGCTTCTCGCGCATCGACGGCGGCCCGCTGATGAGCCGCCCGCTGCGCCGCGGCCTGTTCAACCGCGTGGGCCTGGTGGCCGGCGCGCCACTGGCCGCGGCCATGCTGGCCTCGCCCGAGCACCTGCGGGAGCGCATCGAGGAATTGCTGGGGGTGTGAGGGCAGGCTCCGGCGTCTTCGGGCGCGCCAGTTGCCGCTTGGGGCCGATGCATCCCTCACCCTTGCGCAGGCACGGCCCCTCCCCATGACCACCGAGCTGGAAAAAATGCTCGCCGGCGAGCTCTACGACCCGCTGGACCCGGAGCTCACCGCCATGCGCGAGCGCGCCCGCGACCTGTGCCAGGCGCTCAACGCCACGCGCGAGGCGCAGGGCCACATCCGCCGTCGCCTCCTGGAGCAGCTGCTGGGCGCCGGCGGCGACACGGTGCGGATGCAGCCACCCTTCCACTGCGACTACGGCAGCAACATCGAGCTGGGCGAGAGCGTGTTCTTCAACTTCAACTGCGTGGTGCTGGACGTGTGCCGCGTGCGCATCGGCAGCCACACACTGTTCGGCCCCGCGGTGCAGATCTACACCGCCATGCACCCGCTGGACGCGATGCAGCGCCGCGGCGAGGAATACGGCCGGCCGGTGGAGCTCGGCGACGACGTGTGGGTGGGCGGCGGCGCCATCGTGCTGCCGGGCGTGCGCATCGGCTCGCGCTCGGTCATCGGCGCGGGCAGCGTGGTCACGCGCGACGTGCCCGAAGGCGTGTTCGCCGCCGGCAATCCCTGCCGCGTGATCCGCCGGCTGGAGCTGCGCTGCTGAGCCACCCCCCCGGGACGACGGCCCAGGCACGCCGTTCACGGGAAAACCCGCGCTCTTTGGGAACGGGCCGCTGCGTACGCCTCAAGCGCGGGCCCGGCCCTGCGCCGCGGCGCCCTGCCGCGAGCCTCGCGACCGTTTCCAAGGAGCACATGCATGAAGTACCCGTCTCCGCCCGTAGCCGCAGCCCTGCTGGGCTGCGCCCTGTCGCTGCCGGCCCTGGGGCATGAGGAGGACCACGCCCATGGCACCGCCGCCGACGTGCAGGCCCGCCTCAACGGCTTCCAGGAAGTGCCCTCGGTCTCCACCTTCGCCCGCGCCACCTTCAACGCCGACGTGGACCGCGGCGCCAAGCTCATCACCTGGCAGCTGCGCTACGACGCGCTCGAAGGCGAGGTGCAGCAGGCGCATCTCCACTTCGCGCAGCGTGGCGTCAACGGCGGCATCGTGGTGTTCCTGTGCAGCAACCTGGACAACGGCCCGGCCGGCACGCCGCTGTGCCCGGGGCCGCACAGCGGCATGCTCAGCGGCAGCATCACGCCCAATGACGTCAGCCCGGACATCGCCGCCACGCAGCCCGCCATCACCCAGGGCATCGCCCCGGGCCAGTTCAACGAGATGGTGCGTGCCCTGAACGCCGGCGCCCTCTACGTCAACGTGCACAGCACGCGCTGGCCCACCGGCGAGGTGCGCGCGCAACTGCAGCCGGGCCGGTAGCTCGGATCGCCACCAGTGCCCGCACGCCGTTCTTCTAATCGGCCTGGTCCGGGCCCCAGCCCGGCAGGTTGACGTGATAGCGGGTGGCGCGCCCGGCCCCTGTCTGCACCAGCAGGCCGAGGCCTTTCAGCTCGGACAAGTCGCGCGAGGCCGTTACCCGCGCGACATCCGCCGATTTCGCGGCCCGAGCCTCCTTGGTGATCTTCAGGTAGGTGGCGACATCCAGCCCGCCCTTGAAGCTGTCCGGACCGTCCATGAGCACGCGGTTGATGACCTTGCGCTGCCGCTCATTGAGCTTCTTGTCACGGTGGGTGAACCAGAACAGCGCCTTGGCCAAGGTTTCGTTGATGACCTGGGCGGCGGCGTCACAGGCGGCGCGCATCTGCTCGATGAACCACAGCACCCATTCGGTGACATCGGTCCCGCCGCGCTGCGCCTGCTCCAGTTGCTGGTAGTAGGCCTTGCGCTGCTGCTGCAGCCGCTGCGACGGGCGCAGCATCAGCACCGGCCGGCCCATGTCGCGCGCCAATACCAGGTCCACCAGCACCCGTCCGACCCGCCCGTTGCCGTCCTCGAAGGGGTGGATGGTCTCGAACCAGAGGTGGACCAGGGCCGCCTTCACAAAGGCGTCGGGCTCGGCCTCCGAGTTGAACCACGCCAGCAGCTGGTCCATGTCGCCGTGGACCCGGGCTGACGGCGGCGCCTCGTAGTGGACTTTCGCCTGAAGCCCCATCGCGCCGCTGACGATCTGCATGGGCTCCGCATGCTGGCGGTAGGCGCCGATGCGGATCTTGCGTCCCGACGAAAAACCGCCCGGGAACAGTGCTGCCTGCCAGGCGTGTAGCCGCTCGTGCGTCACCGGCGCGCCGCGCTCCAGCACGGCGTCTTGCATGACATCGAGCAGCCCTTCGACGTGCCGCGGCGCATCCGGCCCGTCCTGGTGCGCAGCGCCGAGCCGACGCGCCACTGAAGAGCGCACCGCGGCGAGGTCCAGGCTTTCGCCTTCGATGGCCGCGGTGGAAACCGCTTCGCAGCTCCAGGCCTCCGCCGCCAACTCCAGCGCCTGGTCGGCATGCAGCGCGGCCATCATCCCTTCGACGCGGCCCTGGGCGCGACGCGCGGCCGATAGCGCGCCCACCACCCGTCCCATGTCGTAGCGAAGCGCGGGCCAGTCAGGCTGCTGCCAGATGTAGGTGGGAGGGCTCTTCACCCGGCAATGATACGAACGGGTCTTCGAATCGCATCAAAAATTGATGCGCAAACGCCCGCTTTCGCATCAGACCCCGCTCAGATCGCCACCAGCGCCCGCACGCCGTCGCGCTCCATGTCGCGTCCTGCCCCGCGCGCCACCACCTCGCCGCGCTCCATCACCAGGTACTGGTCGGCCAGTTCGGCGGCGAAGTCGTAGTACTGCTCCACCAGCAGGATCGCCATGTCGCCGCGCTGCGCGAGGCGCCGGATCACGCGGCCGATGTCCTTGATGATGCTGGGCTGGATGCCCTCGGTGGGCTCGTCCAGGATCAGCAGTTTTGGCTTGCCGGCCAGCGCCCGCGCGATGGCGAGCTGCTGCTGCTGGCCGCCGGAAAGATCCCCGCCCCGCCGCCCCAGCATCTGCTTGAGCACCGGGAAGAGCTCGTACAGCTCGGCCGGAATCGGCGCCTTGCCCGGCAGCTTGGCCAGGCCCATGCGCAGGTTCTCCTCGACCGTGAGACGCCCGAAGATCTCGCGCCCCTGCGGCACGTAGCCCAGGCCGGCGCGCACGCGCTCGTAGGGCGCGGCGCGCGACAGCTCCTGGCCTTCGAGCTTCACTTGCCCGCTCTTGATCGGCACCACGCCCATCAGGCTCTTGAGCAGCGTGGTCTTGCCCACGCCGTTACGGCCCAGGACGACGGTGACCTCGCCGCGCCGCGCCTCGAAGGCCATGTTGCGCAGGATGTGCGAGCCGCCGTAGAACTGGTTCAGGCCCTCGACCTGCAGCATCGCTTCGTGTCTTTTCTCCGTTCGCCCTGAGCTTGTCGAAGGGCTTGCGGCCCGGCTATGTGGCAGGGCTTCGACAGGCTCAGCCCGAACGGTGTCTTTTGCCTCGACTGAAGCATTTGGTTCAGCGCCCAAGGTACACCTCCACCACGCGCTCGTCGTTCTGCACCTGCGACAGCAGCCCCTCGGCCAGCACGCGGCCCTCGTGCAGCACCGTCACCTGGCGGCGCCCCTGGGTGAGCTGGTCCACGAACTTCATGTCGTGCTCCACCACCATCAGCGAGTGTTCGCCGGCCAGCGACAGAAACAGCTCGGCCGTGCGCTCGGTCTCCTCGTCGGTCATGCCGGCCACGGGCTCGTCCAGCAGCAGGAGCTTGGGGTCCTGCATCAGCAGCATGCCGATCTCCAGCCACTGCTTCTGCCCGTGCGACAGCAGCCCGGCCAGGCGCTGCGCCGAAGGCTTCAGGTGGATGCGCTCCAGCATCGCGCCGATGCGGTCCAGCTGCTCGCCGCTGAGCCGCGAAAAGAGGCTGGCGCGCACGCGCCGGTCGGCCTTGAGCGCCAGTTCCAGGTTCTCGAAGACGCTGAGCTCCTCGTAGACCGTGGGCTTCTGGAACTTGCGGCCGATGCCGATCTGCGCGATCTCGTTCTCGCGCAGGCGCAGCAGGTCGATGTTGCTGCCGAAGAAGACCTGGCCCTGGTCGGGCGCGGTCTTGCCGGTGATGACGTCCATCATCGTGGTCTTGCCCGCGCCGTTGGGGCCGATGACGCAGCGCAGCTCGCCCACGTCGATGGACAGGCTCAGCGCGTTGAGCGCCTTGAAGCCGTCGAAGCTCACCGTCACGTCCTCGACATACAGCGCCACGCCCTTGGCGAAGTCCGGCACGCCGTGGGCCATGGGGCGGCCGAAGCCGGCCGCGCGCCCGCCCGAGCCGCCGGCGAGCTTCTGCTGGTGTGCGGCGTAGGCGCGCGCACGGTCTTCCATCAGGTCGGGCGTCATGCCTTTTCCTCCTTCCTGAAGCGGCGCACCAGGCCGACGATGCCCTGCGGCATGAACAGCGTCACCGCGATGAACAGCAGGCCCAGGAAGTACAGCCAGTATTCGGGAAAGGCCTGCGTGAACCAGCTCTTGGCGCCGTTGACGAAGAAGGCGCCCACGATCGGCCCGACCAGCGTGGCGCGCCCGCCCACCGCGGCCCACACCGCGATCTCGATGGAGGCGGCCGGCGACATCTCGCCCGGGTTGATGATGCCCACCTGCGGCACGTACAGCGCGCCCGCCACCGCGCACATCACCGCCGACAGCGTCCAGATCGCCAGCTTGTAGGACAGCGGGTCGTAGCCGGTGAAGCGCACACGGTTCTCGGCGTCGCGAATGGCCTGCAGCACCCGGCCGAAGCGGCTGTGCACCAGCGCGCGCGCCAGCAGGTAGAAGCCGATCAGCACCAGCCCCGTGACGACGAAGAGCACCATGCGCGTGGTGGGCTGCGCCAGCGGCACGTCGAGGATGCGCTTGAAGTCGGTGAAGCCGTTGTTGCCGCCGAAGCCGGTCTCGTTGCGGAAGAACAGCAGCATCGCGGCGTAGGTCAGCGCCTGCGTGATGATGGAGAAGTACACGCCCTTGATGCGCGAGCGGAAGGCGAAGTAGCCGAACACCCAGGCCAGCAGCCCCGGCACCGCCAGCACCAGCAGGAGCTGCAGCACCAGGGAATCGCTCCAGGCCCAGTGCCAGGGCAGCTCCTTCCAGTCCAGGAACACCATGAAGTCCGGCAGCTCGCTCTTGTAGTTGCCGTCGCGACCGATCTGGCGCATGAGGTACATGCCCATGCCGTAGCCGCCCAGCGCGAAGAACAGGCCGTGGCCCAGCGACAGGATGCCGGTGTAGCCCCAGACCAGGTCCATGGCCAGCGCGCAGATGGCGTAGCACATGATCTTGCCGATCAGCGCCACGGCGTGGTCCGGCAGGTGCAGCGGGTGCGAGGCCGGCAACATCAGGTTCAGCAGCGGCGCCAGCACCAGCACCGCCATCAGCGCCGAGCCCACCGTGAACCAGCCGCGCGTGCCCAGCAGCAGGCCGCGCCGCGGCGTGAGGCCTATCGGCTCTTGAAGTACGGCGCTCATTTGTAGTCTCCGTTCGCCCTGAGCTTGTCGAAGGGCTGCATGCCAGCCGGGCCGCGGGGCTTCGACAGGCTCAGCCCGAACGGGGAACTCAACAACGGCCTCATGCTTCCCTCCCCTTGAGTGCGAACAGCCCCTGCGGCCGCTTCTGGATGAAGACGACGATGAACACCAGCACCATGATCTTGGCCAGCACCGCGCCGGTTAAACCTTCAAGGAGCTTGTTGAGCAGGCCCAGGCCCAGCGCGGCCCAGACGGTGCCGGCGAGCTGGCCCACGCCGCCCAGCACCACCACCATGAAGCTGTCCACGATGTAGCCCTGGCCCAGGTCCGGCCCCACGTTGCCGACCTGGCTGAGCGCGCAACCGGCCAGCCCCGCCAGCCCCGCGCCCAGCGCGAAGGCCCAGGTGTCGACGCGGGCGGTGTGGATGCCCACGCAGGCGGCCATGCGGCGGTTCTGCGTCACGCCGCGCACGAACAGGCCCAGCCGTGTCTTCGAAATGAGCAGCGCCACGCCGGCCAGCACCAGCGCCGCGAACACGATGATGGCCAGCCGGTTGTAGGGCAGCGTCAGGTTGCTCGCCAGCGCCACGCCGCCGGAGAGCCAGTCCGGGTTCTCGACCGGCACGTTCTGCGCGCCGAACAGCGAGCGCACCGCCTGCATCAGCACCAGGCTGATGCCCCAGGTCGCCAGCAGCGTTTCCAGGGGACGGCCATAGAGCCAGCGAATGATGAACCGCTCCAGCACCGCGCCGACGGCGGCGGCGGCCAGGAAGGACACGGGAATCGCCACCAGCACGTAGGCGCCGAAGAAGTCGGGCAGCCAGGCGCGGAAGGCGTTCTGCACCACGTAGGTGGCGTAGGCGCCGATCATGATCAGCTCGCCATGCGCCATGTTGATCACGCCCATCAGGCCATACGTGATCGCCAGGCCCAGGGCGGCCAGCAGCAGGATCGAGCCCAGGCTGAAGCCGGTGACCAGCACGCCCGCGCGCTCGCCCCAGGCCAGGCGCGACTCGATCTGCCGCACCGCGCCCTGCAGCACAGTGCGTAGCTCGGGGTCGGTCTCGACGTCCAGGCGCTGCAGCAGCAGCGCGCGCACGGCCGGCTCGCCGCTGCCGGCCAGCAGCCGGGCCGCCTCCAGGCGCCGGGCACGCTCGGGCGAGGCCACCAGCACCGCCGCGCGCAACTGGCCCAGCTCCGCCTTCAGGCCGGCGTCCTTCTCGGCTTCTAAAGCCTTGTCGAGCAGCGGCAGGCGCGATTCGTCCGCCTCGTCGCGCAGCTGCTTGATGGCGGCGGCGCGCGCGGCGCGATCCGGTGCGAACAGGTTCAGCGCGGCGAGCGCGGCCTGCAGCTCGCGGCGCATGCGGTTGTTGTTGGTGACGTCCTGCGCGTCCTCGGGCAGCGCCACCGGTGCTCCGGTGGCGGCATCGACAGCTTGGCCGTCACGGACGATGAGGACGCGCTCCGGCGAGACGCGCACCGCGTCACCGAGCAGGGCCTGCACGAAGGGCGCCAGCGCCGGGTCGTCGCCCTGCGCCAGCGCGTCTGAAAGCGCCTGGGCGCGCGCGTCGTTGTCGCCCTCGGCGATGGCGCGCGCCTGGGGCTGCGTCAGCGCGTGAGCACTGAGGCCCAGCCACGCCAGCAGCAGCGCCAGGAGGCATCTGGTGAGCCGGTTCATGTTCTCCCGCCTGTGGTTGTTGTTCCGCCCTGCGACGATGGCTTGGTTTTCACGCTGGAGCCCGAAGGCTGAGATGCCCTGCCCCCTCTCCCGCTTGCGGGCGAGGGGATGGCGACGCGTCGGCATCCGGGATGCTGAGGAGACTTGGTTGCCCCCGCGACTTACTTCGCCGCCGCCACCTTCTCCGGCTCGTCCTTCTTCTTGTCGTTGCCCGGGATGTACGGGCTCCAGGGGCTGGCCTTGACCGGGCCGGGCGTCTTCCACACCACGCTGAACTGGCCGTCGGCCTTCACCTCGCCGATGAACACCGGCTTGTGCAGGTGGTGGTTCTTCTCGTCCATCTTGGCCACGAAGCCGCTGGGCGCCTTGAAGGTCTGGCCGGCCATGGCGGCGATCACCTTGTCGGTGTCGGTGCTCCTGGCCTTCTCCACCGCCTGCTTCCACATGTGCACGCCGATGTAGGTGGCCTCCATCGGGTCGTTGGTCAGCGGCTTGTCCTTGTGGCCCGCGATGTTCTTGGCCTTGGCATAGGCCGCCCACTTCTTGGTGAACTCGTCGTTGGTGGGGTTCTTCAGGCTCATGAAGTAGTTCCACGCGGCCAGGTGCCCGACCAGCGGCTTGGTGTCCACGCCGCGCAGTTCCTCCTCACCCACCGAGAAGGCCACCACCGGCACGTCCGTGGCCTTCAGGCCCTGGTTGCCCAGCTCCTTGTAGAAGGGGACGTTGGAGTCGCCGTTGATGGTGGAGACCACCGCCGTCTTCTTGCCCTCGGAGGAGAACTTCTTGATCTTGGCGATGATGCTCTGGTAGTCCGAATGGCCGAAGGGCGTGTACTCCTCCAGGATGTCGGCGTCGGGGATGCCCTTGGACTTCAGGAAGGCGCGCAGGATCTTGTTGGTGGTGCGCGGGTAGACGTAGTCGGTGCCCAGCAGCACGAAGCGCTTGGCGCTGCCGCCGTCCTTGCTCATCAGGTACTCGACGGCGGGAATGGCCTGCTGGTTGGGCGCGGCGCCCGTGTAGAACACGTTCTTGCTCAGCTCCTCGCCCTCGTACTGCACGGGGTAGAACAGCAGGCCGTTGAGCTCTTCATAGACGGGCAGCACCGACTTGCGGCTCACCGAGGTCCAGCAGCCGAAGGTGACGGCCACCTTGTCCTGGCTGATGAGCTGGCGCGCCTTCTCGGCGAACAGCGGCCAGTTGGAGGCCGGATCGACCACCACGGGCTCCAGCTTCTTGCCCAGCACGCCGCCCTTGGCGTTGATCTCGTCGATGGCCATGAGCACCGTGTCTTTGAGCACGGTCTCGGAGATGGCCATGGTGCCCGACAGCGAGTGCAGCACGCCGACCTTGATGGTGTCGGCCGCGTGCACCGGCAGCGCCGTAGCGACCAGCGTGCCCAGCGCGACGGCGCCCAGCGCCAGATTGAACCCGCGACGATTTGCGTTCATGTGCTTCCCCTCGTGGCGCCCCGCGTCGGGGCCGTTGCTCAAGATGGGAAGCAGTGTCGAAGGCCGGACCCCGCGCCGGAATACGACAGGCTGCGTAGTTCCGGGCGGGGTACGACAAATGGCGTAGCTCTATCTCAGATCGCCCCCACGCTCCCCGTCACCGGCAGCACGATGCCGGTGATGTAGCCCGCACACGCCGGCGCGGCCAGGAACACGTAGGCGGGCGACAGTTCCTCGGGCTGCGCCGCGCGCTGGAACTCGGTGCTCTTGCCGAACTTCGCCACCTTCTCCGCCGGGGAGTCGGCCGGGTTCAGCGGCGTCCACACCGGCCCGGGCGCGACGGCGTTGACGCGGATGCCGCGCTTGAGCACGTTGGAGGCCAGCGACTTGGTGAAGGCGTGGATCGCCCCCTTGGTGGTGCTGTAGTCCAGCAGCTGCTGGCTGCCTTCCAGCCCGGTGATGGAGCCGGTGTTGATGATGGAGCTGCCTTCCTTGAGATGCGGCAGCGCCGCCTTGGCCATGTGGAAGTAGCCGTAGATGTTGGTGCGCATCGTCTCGTCAAAGCGCTCCTCGGTGATGTCCTCCAGGTTCTCGGCGTGCTCCTGGAACGCGGCGTTGTTGACCAGGATGTCGAGCTTGCCGAGTTCCTTGACCGTCCGCTCCACCGCCTGCTTGCAGAAGCTGGCGTCCTTCACGTCGCCGGGAATGAGGATGCAGCGCCGCCCTTCCTTCTCGACGCAGCGCTTGGTTTCCTCGGCGTCCTCGTGCTCGTTGAGGTAGACGATGGCCACGTCCGCACCCTCGCGCGCGTAGAGCACGGCCACGGCGCGGCCGATGCCCGAGTCGCCGCCGGTGATGAGGGCGGCCATGCCCTGCAGCTTCTCGCTGCCCTTGTACTGGGGCGCCTGGAACTGCGGCTGCAGCTGCAGCTCGGCCTCGATGCCCGGCTTCGCTATGTGCTGCGCCGGCATGTCCTTGGGCTGCTCGCGCGCGCCGGTCTGCGGGATCTGCTGCTCGCCGCCGCCACCCTGCTGGGGCTTGCGGTTGTCCTTCTGGTCCTGCTGCTTCTGGATGCCGCGGTGCTTCTCGGCCGTGGCTTCGCCGGCTTGCTTGGAGGGGGTGTCGCCTTGCTGTTTCATGGGGGGCTCCGTAGGGATGGGTACGGGGCCTGGGCGGCAGGTGGTGTGCCTGTCGGAAGGGGCTCAGGCCGCAAGGCGCTTCACCCGCCGAACGAATTCATGCAAACGACCCCGGCCGCGCAGCGCCTTCACTCCCCAGCGCACGCTGGACGGCCTTGCCGACGAACAGCCGCCTCACCGCCCTATCCCGCTCCCGGTACAGCAGCCCCAGCGCGATCAGCGCCCCGAAGAGCAGCTGGGACTGCCCGAAGCTGGCCCAGGTGAAGGCCAGGTCGCGAACCGAGGGCCACATCAGGGAGCAAAGCAAAAAGGACAGCACCAGCAGGAGCAGCAGGCGCTGGCGCAGCGCCGCCTGCCCGTGCTCCAGGATCAGCGCCGCCAGCAGCGGAAAGGCCGCCGCCATGACGCCGTAGTGATGCTCCCAGGCGATGGGCGAGGCCATGGTGAAGCTCAGCCCCGCGATCATCAGGTCCACCACGCTGGCTTCGCGCTCGCGCCAGCGGTACAGCAGCGCTGCGCCGATCAGCAGCGCCGAGGACAGCAGCGTGGCGACGTGGACCACGGCGTTGTAGGGCGGGAAGACGTGCTCGTCCCACGTCAGCGTGTTGCCGTTGCCCAGCAGCCGGTGCAGCAGGCCGTTCACCGACTGGTTGGCATAGAAGGCCTCGCCGTAGCGGCTCATGAACGACAGCACCGGGAAATAGTCCAGGTTGTCGCGCCAGCCGAAGAAGCCGATCGACAAGGCCGCCCCGGACAGCGCCACCGCGCCCCAGCCCGCCACGAAATGCCATTGCCGCCGCAGCAGGGCCCAGGGCAGGAACAGCGCGAGCTGCGGCTTGAACAGGCAGGCCAGGCCGATGAGCGCCCCGGCCCACCCGGGCCGCCCGTACATCCACGCCAGGCAGGCCAGCGAGAACCAGGCGTTGATCCAGGTCTGCACCTGGCCCAGGCGGTATGCGCTGAGCATCGGGTAGAAGCACAGCGCCATCAGCGCCGCCGCGGCCCACACCCCGGCCAGCGCCGGCCGGCCCAAGGTCGCAGACAGCCGCGGCCTGAAGGCGAGATAAGTGATCTGCGCCACCGCCAGCACCTGCAGCAGCACACACACGAAGCCCACCCGGTTCAGCCAGCGCCGGTGCGGCTCGATGCCCAGCAGATCCGCGAACTGCAGCGGCAACAGGCTGGTGAGCGGGTACTGGAATTTCACCTGGCCCTGGAAGAACAGCACCTGGTACAGCGGCTCGCTGTGCGGCGCATGCACCGCCGCATAGGCCTTGAACATCGGGCGCCAGGAGTCGGCCATGGCGCTGCGATACACCCAGTCCAGCACCGGGTCCAGCGTGGAACGGTGGTACGCGAGCTGGTGCAGTGCCTCGATCAGCAGTACCGCCGCCACCGTCAAGACCAAGGTCCACCTCGGAAAGCCCCAGCGCGCACGCCGCATCTCCATGGCTTCTCCCCGTTGTTGGCCGGTACGGCGTGACGCCTCACGCCGCCGCGCAGTGTGGCGCTGAGCCCCTGGACGGCGCCACGGCCGCGCGCTCCTGTATTTGCAGGCACTTCTATTCCGGTTGTTACCGCACCCCAGCCGGCCGGAGCCCATGCCGGCCGCGCCGGCATCGCCCGGCGGCCAACGGGTCCGCGCCCGCCGCTGGACAGGAAAATGCCGCGCCACGGACGAAAAACTCCCAATTCCCAAAGGACCCAAAGGACGCCCGCATGCCCCTGCACGGCCATTGCCTCTGCGAACAAATCGGATTCGAGCTGAGCAGCGACAGCTACAAGCTCTATCAATGCCACTGCTCGCTGTGCCGCCGCCAAAGCGGTTCATCCGCCAACGCGGCGGCCATCGTGGCGGACAGCCAATTTCGCTGGCTGCGTGGCACGGCGCTGATTTCCTCCTGGGTGAAACCCTCCGGCTTCCGCGCCGATTTCTGCTCGGTGTGCGGCTCGCCGGTGCCGAATCCGTTGCGCGGCCTGCCTTATGTCTGGGTGCCGGCCGGGTTGCTGGAGGACGGCGGAAAGATTGAAGTCATTGCCCACCTGTGCATGGCATCGAGGGCAAATTGGGATTCGAGCATCCCGCAAGGCGCGTGTCATGAAGCGATCCCAGACTTCGCCGCATTCATCGCCGCGCTGCGGCCTGACGCCACCTGAATTTCGCCTGCATCGGATACCACCATGGAACTCAAGAACGTCGTGCCCTGGGGCCGCTCACTCGCCGAATACCAGGCGATGTTCGCGCTGTCCGAGGATGATTTGAGCAAGAGAATCCTCGGCTGCGGCGACGGGCCGGCCAGTTTCAATGCCGAGGTGACGGCCAAAGGCGGCAGCGTGATTTCCTTCGATCCGGTCTATGCCTTTTCAGCGGAACAACTCCGGAGCCGGATCGCCGAGGTCTATCCGACCATCATGGAGCAGTTGGCCCGCAACAGTCAGGACTATCTCTGGGATTCCGTCACCAGCGTGGAGCACGTGGGGCGGCTGCGCATGCAGGCCATGGACCAATTCCTGGCCGACTACGAAACCGGCCTGAAGCAAGGCCGCTATGTCCAGGCCGCGCTGCCCGCATTGGCGTTTGAAAACCAGGCTTTCGACCTTGCGCTGTGCTCCCACTTCCTGTTTCTGTACAGCAGCCAGGTATCGCGCGAGGCGCACCTGGCCGGCGTGCGGGAACTGTGCCGGGTGGCGCGGGAGGTGCGCGTTTATCCCTTGATTTCGCTGGAGGGCGCGCCGTCGCCGCATTTGCCAGCGGTCATGGAGGCGCTGCAGGCCGAAGGTTTCGAAGCTCGCCTGGCGCCCGTGCCGTACCGGTTCCAGAAAGGCGCGACCGAGATGCTGGTGCTGCGGCGGGCCTGAATGCCGTGGCCGCCCGGCCGGGTGCCGCAGCGGTCGCCTGGAGGCCACCGCGTAAAACAACAACTCACCTTGACCGAGATTTCCTTGAACGCCCTCACCATCCGCCACGCCACCCTGGCCGACCTCCACACCGTCGCCGCGCTGTTCGATACCTACCGGCAGTTTTATGAGCAGCCCGCCGACCTGGAATTGGCGAAGTGTTTCATTCACGACCGCCTGGCGAACGGGGAATCCGAAATCCTGCTGGCCCTGGATGCGGTGGAAAAAGCCATCGGCTTCTGCCAGCTCTACCCCACCTTCTGCTCCGTGGAAGCCAAGCCCATTTATTCGCTGTACGACCTGTTCGTGGTGCCCAAGGCCCGCCGCCTGGGCACCGGCCGCGCGCTGCTGCGCGCCGCCGAGCAATTGGCCCGCGAGCGCGGCAAGGCGCGCATGGATTTGACGACGGCCAAGACCAACCGGGCGGCGCAGTCGGTTTACGAATCGCTGGGATGGGTGCGGGACGAGGTGTTTTATGCCTATAACAGGCATATCACTGCCTGAGTCATTTTGAAGCTGATGAAATGGAGTGAGGCGCTATAGCCCGGCTCCTCCTACAGCCACGGCAATTTGTCCAGTGCCCCAAGTCATGGCCCGTTCCGTCAGTCGGCCGCATTTTCCCCAATGCCGGCCTGCTGGTACTGTGGCAAGGTCAATGCCTCCCAAGATAATGGAGGGAAGCATGGCTTACGTTGCCGTGAATTACATGAGCAATCCCAAGGCACCGGTCGGCAAATGGGCTTGCGCGCCAAGTTCCAGCCTGGACCCGTTCACGGAAGTACCGGCCGGCACAGTCACCAAGGCTCCGGATCTTTGCGGCCAGTGCGTTTCCTACGTGAAAAAGGTTTGCCCTTCCCTGCCTGTCACGGGCAGTTGGAAAAAGGGAGCCGCGGTCAAGGACAACAAGGCCATCGTGCCCGGCACGGTCATTGCCACCTTCAATGCCGCTGGCAAATACGAGGGCCACGCGGCCATTTACGTCAGCCAGAACGCCTCAGGGATCAACGTGTACGACCAATATGTCACGCCACCCACGCCCAAGGCCGTCGGTCCTCGGCTGTTGCGCTGGGGCGCACACGGCAATTCCAACAACGGGAACAATTTTTATGTCGTGGAGTAGCCGCACGGCGGCTTGCCTAGCGCTGATGGCGGCTTGCTGCACGAGCCCAGCCATTGCAGCGGGCGTTTGTCCGGCGCGGGAGGGCCAGCCGCTTCTTTTTGTGCAGGTCTTCGATGGGCCGCCGGAAGAATTGGCAACGCTGGTGCCCGATGTGGCGACGGAACGGTCGGGCTATTGGCAACTGGGCTACGTGTACGACGCCGGCCGGATGGTGACGATCCGCTGCGAATATGTGGACAAGCAGAGCGTGGACGTGAAGCTGGCCGACCGGGTCGAGCGCTGCGATTACTCGATCCGTGGCAGGAACAGGCTCAAGCTCTCTTGCCATTGAATGGCCGTGAGAGCCGTCGCTTCAAGCAGCGGTATTTGTAAGGGGCTGGCACACGACCTCTTCATGATGGCCGCCAAATGCCGAATACCGGGAGATCAGCCCGGAGACCCCTTTCCATGGCCCCAAACCGCCCGCGTGCCACCCAGACCCCGCTTGGCAGCCTCATAGCCGGCCGCCTGGCCGGCGCCTATTTCCACGACGCCTGGAGCGTGCGGGCCGGCGATCAGCAACTCTCGGCTTTAGGGCAGTTCCTGAAAATGATGTCCGGCACGCCACGCTGGATCGAGCACTGCATGGCGCTGCGCAACCGGGTGGTGGCCAAGCTGGGGCTGAAGTATCTCGGCGGCTTTTCGAATTTCGACCGGACCAAGGCCGAAGCTGATTACCGGCCGGGCGATCGGGTCGGCTTATTCACGCTTTTCGAGCGCACGCCCGACGAGGTGTTATTGGGCGACCGGGATAAGCATCTGGACGTGGTGCTGTCGTTGTACCGGCAGCAAAGCGGCCCGGATGTGACGCTCACCGTCACGACGGTGGTGCATGTGCATAACTGGCTGGGGCGGATTTACATGCTGCCGGTGGCGCCGATGCACAAGGTGATTGCGCCGGCGACGATGAGGCATTTGGCCTTGCCTTGAAGCATGAGACCAGCCTTAGCCCCCCATCGCCCCCGCCATCGGCCCCAGCCTTTTCACCACCAGCGCCGCCGCCGCCGTCCGGGTTTCCACACCGAGTTTGTCGAACACATGCTCCAAATGCTTGGTGACGGTGCGCGGGCTGGTGCCCAGGATGTCGCCGATATCCCGGTTGGTTTTGCCTTGCAGCACCCAGTAGAGCACCTGCGATTCGCGCGCCGTCAGGCCAAAGGCGGGGCCCAGGGCCGCGATGACCGCGGCGTCGGACTGCTCGCGCAGCACCAGCAGCCATTCGCCCTCGCCCGCCACCTCGTGCAGCACGAAGGTGAGCCGGCGCGGGCCCTGCGTCACCGACAGCGTCGCGCCCAAGGCCGGCTGGGCCTGCAGCCAGTGGCGGATCGGGGCCGGGGCCACGCTGGGGCCGGCGGGCGGCGCCGCGTCATTGAAATATTCGGCCAGCAGGCGCCGCGCCAGCGCGGTCTGCCACACCAGGCGGCCGTCGCGGGCACGCACCACCACGCTGGCATGGCCGAAGGCGTCCAGGGCGTTGCGCGCCTGGCGCTGCGAGCGCGCGCTGTGCAGATGCGCCGCCATGCGCGCCAGCACCTCGCTCGTGCGCACGGGCTTGACCACGTAGTCGTTGCCGCCGGCGGCGAAGGCCGCCACCAGGTGCTCGCTCTCGCTCAGGCCGGTCATGAACACGATCGGCGTGGCGGCGGTGCGCGGGTCGGCGCGCAGGCGGCGTGCCACCTCGAAGCCGTCCATGCCCGGCATCACGGCGTCCAGCAGCACGATGTCGGCCTGCGCTGCCCGCGCCAGGGCCTGCTCGCCCGAGGTCGCGACCAGCACCGTGTAGCCGCTCTCGTCCAGCGCGTCATGCAGCAGCGCCAGGTTGTCCGGCACGTCGTCTACCACCAGCACCACGCCGGCACCTCGGTCCAGCTCAGGCGGCTCGTTGTTCATCTTGGTCTTCCAGGGTCTTGCGCAGGGCTGCGCCCAATGCGTCCAGCTCGAAGCGCTGCAGCAGCGCGTGCAGCGGCGCCACGAAGGCGGCGCCATGGGTGTGGTCGGATTCGGCAATGCGCTCCAGCGCCTGGCGCACGCCGCGCACATGGCCCAGGCGCAGGGTTTCATTCAGGGCGTGCAGGAGAGCGGGGTCGGGGCGCCAGGCGGGGCCGCGCAGCACGGGAGATTCACTTGAAGCAGCCCGATCCGCATTCCGTTCTTCCTGATGCTTCGATACCTCAGCACAGGGCGCGCCCTGCGGGCGCGTCGAAGGATGAACGGCCCCTGCCGGGGTGCCGCCATCGCAGCCTGACGGCTTCGCCCTTCGATACCTCAGGGCGAACGGGTCACTGGGTTCCGGCAATGCCATGGAACAGGGCTGTGCCTGCGCGGGCACTTCTTCGATCCACGCCAGGTTCAGCCGCCGCTCCAGCCAGTCCAGCAGATCGTCCACGCGCACCGGCTTGACGAAGAAATCGCCGGCGCGCACGCCCGGGTCGTTGTCCAGGCCGCGGTCGAAGGCGTTGGCCGAGACGATGGCCACTGGCGCGTCGTCGGGCAGGCCCAGGGCGCGCAGGCGCTGCAGGGTCTGCCAGCCGTCCAGACCCGGCATTGCCAGGTCCATGAAAAGGGCGTCCGGCCGCAGCGCCGGCCACAGCGCCAGCGCCTCCACGCCGCTGGCGGCCTGGTGGATCTCGAAACCCAGCGGCTGCAGCAGGTGCAGCAGCAGCTCGCGATCCGCCTCCTCGTTGTCCACCACCAGCAGGCGCCGGCGCGGGCCGAGGTAGCCCCTGCGCGCACCGCGCACGGCCTGCGGTGGCGGGGCGTCCACCTCGGGCAGGAACAGTTTCAAGGTGAAGGTGCTGCCCTCGCCCGGGCTGCTGCGCGCGGACAGCTCGCCGCCCATCAGCCCGGCCAGCATGCGCGAGAGGGTCAGGCCCAGCCCCGTGCCGCCGGCGGCGGCGCTGCCGCGCTCGAAGGGTTCAAAGATGCGCTCCAGCTCCGACGCGCTCATCCCGGGGCCGCTGTCCTGCACCTCGAACCACGCCATCTGCCGCGCGTAGCGCGCGCGCAGGCAGACGCGGCCGGCGGCGGTGAACTTCACGGCGTTGCCCAGCAGGTTGATCAGCACCTGGCGCAGCCGCCGCTCGTCGGCACGGGCCCAGGCCGGCAGCGCCGGGTCAATCTCGGTCCTGAAATCCAGCCCCTTGGCCAGGGCCTGCAGCTCGAACAGGTGCGCGATCTCGGCGACGGCCTCGCGCAGCGCCACCGGCTTCACCTGCAGCCGCACCCGGCCGCTCTCGATGCGCGACAGCTCCAGCGTGCCTTCGATCAGCGACAGCAGGTGCTCGCCGCCGCGGCGGATCACCTGCACCGCGTGCCGCCGGCGCGGCGGCAGGCTGGCGTCCTCCTCCAGCAGCTGCGCATAGCCCAGGATGCTGTTGAGCGGCGTGCGCAGCTCGTGGCTGACGGCGCTGATGTAGCGGCTCTTGGCCTGGTTCGCGGCCTCGGCTGCCTGCTTGGCCTGCTGCAGTGCGGCGTCGGTGCGGCGGTGCGCCTCGATCTCGCGCTGCAGCGCTGCGGTCTGACGCCGGCTCTCCTCCTGCGCCAGGGTGCGGCTGCGCTGCGCCAGCACCAGCCACCACAGCACGAGCCCCGCCAGCGGCAGCCCAAGCAGCGCTTCGCCGATGAAACTGCCGCCGCTCTCGGCATGGCGGTGCAGCAGCCACAGCGCCAGCGTCAGCAGCGGCGCGCCGGGCAGCGCCGCCAGCAGCCAGGGTGCCAGGCCGCGCTCCAGGTACGGGTGCGCGGCGCGCGGCAGCAGCGCCCGCAGCAGCCGCTCCCACTGGTGCGACAGCCGCGCGTGCGGCTTGCACAGGTCGCCGCAGCGCGCGTCCAGCGTGCAGCACAGCGAGCAGATGAACCCCTGATAGGCCGGGCAGCGCGCCATGTCGTCGCCCTCGTAGCGGCGCTCGCACACCACGCAGCGCACCGTCTTCAGCGGCCGGGCCGGGTCCGACGCGGCGGTGGCCTTGTCTGCCTCCTGCGGCGTGCCCGCCAGGTAGAAGCGGCCCCGTGTCGCCCAGGCCAGCAGCGGCGCGGCCACCAGGGCGGTGAGCAGGGCGATCAGCGCCGAGAAGGCTTGCGCCAGCGCGCCGAAGGCGCCCAGGTGCGCGGCGATGGAGAGCAGCGAGGCCAGCCCCATCGCGCCCAGGCCCACCGGGTTGACATCGTGCAGGTGTGCGCGCCGGAACTCGATGCCCGGCGGCGACCAGCCCAGCGGCTTGCTGACCACCAGGTCCGCCACCACGGCCATGATCCAGGCCACGGCCACGTTGGCGAACAGGCCCAGCACGTGGCCCAGCGCCTGGAACACGTCCATCTCCATCAGCGCCAGCGCGATCAGGATGTTGAACAGCATCCACACCACCCGCCCCGGATGGCTGTGCGTGGCGCGCGAGAAGAAGTTGGACCAGGCCAGCGACCCCGCGTAGGCGTTGGTGACGTTGATCTTGAGCTGCGACACCACCACGAACAGCGCCGTGGCCGCCACCGCCCAGCCGTAGTGCGAAAACACGAACTCGTAGGCCGCCAGGTACATGCGGCTGGGATCGACCGCCTGGTCCGCCGGCACCATGTGCGAGATCGCCAGGTGCGCCAGCAGCGCCCCGCCCAGCATCTTCAGCACGCCCGGAATGACCCAGCCCGGGCCGCCCATCAGCACCGCCGCCCACCAGCGCCAGCGTTCGCGCCGGCCGGGCTGCTGTTCGGGCATGAAGCGCAGGTAGTCGGCCTGCTCGCCCATCTGCGTGATCAGGGCGATGCCCACGGTGGTGGCGGCGCCGAAGCCGAGCCAGCTGAATCCGGCGCTGCCGTCGGCGCCGGCGTGGCGCATGAAGCTGTGCAGCAGCCCGGGCTGCTCGCGCAGCACCACCACGTAGGGTGCGATCAGCATCAGCAGCCACAGCGGCTGGGTCCAGAGCTGCAGCCGGCTGATGGCGGTGACGCCATGCGTCACCAGCGGGATCACCACCAGCGCGCAGAGCAGGTAGCCCCAGGCCGGCGGGAGGCCGAACACCAGGTCCAGCGCGTAGGCCATCACGGCGGCTTCCAGCGCGAAGAAGGTGAAGGTGAAGCAGGCGTAGACCAGCGAGGTCACGGTCGAGCCCAGGTAGCCGAAGCCGGCGCCGCGGGTGAGCAGGTCCATGTCCAGGCCGTGGCGCGCGGCGTAGGCGCTGATGGGCAGCCCGGCCAGGAAGATCACCAGCCCCGTGACGAGGATCGCCAGCGCCGCATTGGTGAAACCGTGCTGCACCAGCAGCGTCGCGCCCACGGCCTCCAGCACCAGGAAGGAGGAGGCGCCGAAGGCGGTGTGGGCCACGCGCCAGGGGCTCCAGCGCCGGAAGGCGCGCGGCGTGAAGCGCAGCGCGTAGTCCTCCATCGACTCGCGCGCGACCCAGGCGTTGTAGTCGCGCCGGATCTTCACCACGCGCTGCAGCGGCTCGCCGTTGGTGGATGCGGCGGCGGACGGGGTGGGGGAAGGCGGGGCACTGCGCATGGTCGAGCGCCCTGCTCTTCAAGAACCGCACCAGCCGGGTCCGGCCGCTGGCATCGGTCCTGCAAGAAGGCGCGCCATGGAACTCACGCCCCGCGAGAAAGACAAGCTGCTGATCTTCACCGCCGCGCTGCTGGCCGAGCGCCGCCGCGCCCGCGGCCTGAAGCTCAACCACCCCGAGGCCGTGGCGCTGCTGAGCGCCGCCATCATGGAAGGCGCGCGCGACGGCAAGTCCGTGGCGCAGCTCATGGGCGAAGGCAAGACCCTCCTCACCCGCGACGACGTGATGGAAGGCGTTGCCGAGATGATTCCGGAGATCCAGGTCGAGGCCACCTTCCCCGACGGCACCAAGCTGGTGACCGTGCACCAACCCATCGCCTGAAGCCGCACCGCCACGGTGCATGCACAACCGAGAAGCACAACGATGAAGCAATTCCTGATCGCGCTCCTGGCCGCGCTGGCCGGCCTGGCGCAGGCGCACGAGGGCCACGGCCTGCCCGGCGCCTCGCACTGGCATGCCAGCGACACGCTGGGCTACGTGGTGCTGGCCGCCGTGGTGGTGGCGGCCTGGTGGAGCACGCGGCGCAAATGATCCCCGGCGAACTGCTCACCGACGAGGGCGCCGAGCTGGCGCTCAACCCCGGCCGCCGCACGCTGCGGCTGGTGGTGGAGAACGCGGGCGACCGGCCCATCCAGGTCGGCTCGCACTACCACTTCGCCGAGACCAACGGCGCGCTGCGCTTCGACCGCGAGGCCGCGCGCGGCATGCGGCTGAACATCGCTTCCGGCACGGCGGTGCGCTTCGAGCCGGGGCAGCAACGCACGGTGGAGCTGGTGGACTACGCCGGCACGCGCGAGGTCTGGGGCTTCAGGGGCCTCGTTCAAGGAAAGCTCTGAATGGCAACCCTCTCGCGGCGTGCCTACGCCGAAATGCTCGGCCCCACCGTGGGCGACCGGCTGCGCCTGGCCGACACCGAACTCCTCATCGAGGTCGAAAAGGATTTCACCCTGGCCGCCGGCGGCTACGGCGAGGAAGTGAAATTCGGCGGCGGCAAGACCGTGCGCGACGGCATGGGCCAGGGCCAGCGGCCCAACGGGCCGGGTGCCCAGGATGCCGTCGATTGCGTCATCACCAACGCGCTGATCGTGGACCACTGGGGCATCGTCAAGGCCGACATCGGCCTGCGCGGCAGCCGCATCGCCGCCATCGGCAAGGCCGGCAACCCGGACGTGCAGCCGGGCGTGGACATCGTCATCGGCCCGGGCACGGAGATCATCGCGGCCGAGGGAATGATCGTCACCGCCGGCGGCATCGACACGCACATCCACTGGATCTGCCCGCAGCAGATCGAGGAGGCGCTGAACTCCGGCGTCACCACCATGATCGGCGGCGGCACCGGCCCGGCCACCGGCACCTTCGCCACCACCTGCACGCCCGGGCCCGAGAACATCGCGCGCATGCTCCAGGCGGCCGAGGCCTTCCCCATGAACATCGGCTTCATGGGCAAGGGCAACGCCAGCCGGCCGCAGGCGCTGCGCCAGCAGATCGAGGCCGGCGCGCTGGGGCTGAAGCTGCACGAGGACTGGGGCACCACGCCGGCAGCCATCGACTGCTGCCTGTCGGTGGCGGAGGACACCGACACGCAGGTGGCGATCCACACCGACACGCTCAACGAGTCGGGCTTCGTGGAGGACACCATCGCCGCCTTCAAGGGCCGCACCATCCACACCTTCCACACCGAGGGCGCGGGCGGCGGGCATGCGCCGGACATCATGCGCGTGGTCGGTGAGGCCAACGTGCTGCCCTCGTCCACCAACCCGACGCGGCCGTACACGGTCAACACGCTGGACGAGCACCTGGACATGCTGATGGTGTGCCACCACCTGGACGCGTCCATCGCCGAGGACCTGGCCTTCGCCGAGAGCCGCATCCGGCGCGAGACCATCGCGGCGGAGGACGTGCTGCACGACCTGGGCGCGATCAGCATCTTCAGCTCCGACTCGCAGGCCATGGGCCGAGTCGGCGAGGTGGTCATCCGCTGCTGGCAGACGGCGCACAAGATGAAGGTGCAGCGCGGGCCGCTGCAGAGCGAGGGCGACGGGGCGCGCCACGACAACGGGCGCGTGAAGCGCTACATCGCCAAGTACACGATCAACCCGGCGCTGGCGCAGGGCATCGCGCACGAGGTGGGCTCGATCGAGGTGGGCAAGTGGGCGGACCTGGTGCTGTGGCGCCCGGCCTTCTTCGGCGTGAAGCCGAGCCTGGTGCTCAAGGGCGGCTTCATCGCCGCGGCGGCAATGGGCGACCCCAACGCCTCCATTCCCACGCCGCAGCCGGTGCACTACCGGCCGATGTTCGGCGCCTTCGGCGGGGCGCTGTCGGCGACCTCGCTGACCTTCGTGTCGCAGGCGGCGCTGGGCGGCGGGACGCTGGAGCGGTTGAGCCTGCGCAAGACGCTGTCGGCCGTGCGCGGCTGCCGCACCGTGAAGAAGGCCGACATGGTTCGCAACGCCTACACGCCGCGCATGGAGATCGACGCCCAGACCTACGAGGTGCGCGCCAACGGCCAGCTGCTCACCTGCGAGCCGGCCCAGGTGTTGCCGATGGCGCAGCGGTATTTTTTGTTCTGACGCGGACATTCGCCCGGCGGCGCGCCGCCGGGTTCAGCATCTCGCCATGGACACTCTCCTCCCCCCATTACCCCTCCTGCTGGCCTTCCTTGGCGCGAGCCTGGTGCTCGCGGTGACGCCGGGGCCGGCCGTGGTCTACATCCTCACGCGCACGCTGGCGCAGGGCCGCGCCAGCGGGCTGGCCTCGGTGGCGGGCGTGGCGCTCGGGAACCTGGGCAACGCCGCCGGCGCGGCGCTGGGGCTGGCGGCGCTGTTCGCCGTCTCGGCCGCGGCCTTCACGGTGGTGAAGTGGCTGGGCGCGCTGTACCTGATTTACCTGGGCCTGCGCATGTGGCGCCAGGGCGATGCCCCGGCCGACGCGCCGCGGCTGCGCGCGCAGAGCCATCGCCGCGTCTTCACCGACGGTTTCGTGGTCGCGCTGCTCAATCCGAAGACGGCGCTGTTCTTTGCCGCCTTCCTGCCGCAGTTCATGAACCCGCAGGGCGCGGTGCTGCCGCAGAGCCTGCTGCTGGGCGCGCTGTTCGTGGCGGTCGCCGCCAGCACCGACCTGCTCTACGTGCTGGGCGCCAGCGCGCTGGCGCCGCGGCTGCAGCGCGGCGTGAAGCAGGCGCGCTGGGGCCGGCGCGTGGCGGGCTCGTCCTTCATCGCGCTGGGGCTGCTGACGGCGCTGTCGGAGCGCCCGCGCGCCTGAGCCACGGCCCGTGAAACCCTGCCCGGCCGGCCGGTCGGCAGGGCCCCTGCATACTCCCCGCATGCTGACCGTCAACAAACTCCTCCCCCGTGGCCAAGCGCTGGCGTCCGCGCTGCGCCGCCGCGCCGCCACCGTCGTACTGGACTGGGACACCCGCCAGAAAAGCCGCTTCGAGGCCACCGACAGCCAGGGCCGCCAGCTCGGCGTGTTCCTGCCGCGCGGCAGCGTGGTGCGCGGCGGCGACGTGCTGGTGGCCGAGGACGGCTCGCTGGTGCTGGTGCAGGCCGCGCCGCAGCCGGTGCTGGAAGTGCGCGCCTTGAACGCCTTTGACCTGCTGCGCGCCGCCTACCACCTGGGCAACCGCCACGTGCCGCTGGAGCTGCAACCCGACCACCTGAAGCTGGAGCCCGACCACGTGCTGGCGCAGATGCTGCGCCAGATGGGGCTGCAGGTGGCCGAGGCCCAGGCCGCCTTCGAGCCCGAGTCCGGGGCCTACGCGGCCGGGGCCTACGCAGCCGGCGACCATGCGCATGCACATGGTCAGGAGCACAAGCATGAGCACGGGCCTGGTTGCGGGCACGACCATTCGCATGACCATGGCCTTGCGCATGCTCATGAGCACACCCATGGCGCGGGCTGCGGGCACGACCATGCGCACGATCACGGCCATGACCATGGGCATGAGCACGGCCCGGGCTGCAGCCACGACCATGCCCACGATCACGGCCACCAGCACGAGCACGCCCCGGCCGCGCAGCCCGCGCCCGCGCGCGGCAAGCCCATCGGCATCGCCGTGGCCGCCGCGCCGGTGCCGCATGTGCACGGCCCCGGCTGCGGGCACGACCACTGATGGCGCCGGGCGCGCTGCTGGAGCTGCTGTGGCTCGCGTCGCCGGCACTGCCGGTGGGCGGGTTCAGCTATTCCGAGGCGCTGGAGGCGGCGGTCGAGGCCGGGCTCGTCACCCATGAAGCCCAGGCCCGCGACTGGCTGCTGGACCAGCTGCAGCTGTCGCTGGCGCGCGCCGACCTGGCCGTGGTCGCGGCGGCGCATGCCGCCTGGGAGGCGGGTGACGAGCAGCGCATCCGTGCCCTCAACGACTGGGTGCAGCTCACGCGCGAGAGCAGCGAGCTGCGCCAGCAGTCCGAGCAGATGGGCCGCTCCATGCTGGAGTGGCTGCGCAACCAGTCCGAAGCGGCCGACGACCCGCGCCTGACGCTGCTGGGCCAGTTGAAACCGCCGACCTGGCCCGTGGCCTGGGCGCTGGGCGCCGTGCGCGGCGGCGCGGCGCTGGAGCCGGCCCTGCTGGCGCATGCCTTCGGCTGGGCCGAGAACCTGGTGCAGGCGGCGCTCAAGGCCGTGCCGCTGGGCCAGAGCGCCGGGCAGCGCATCCTGGCCGCGCTCGCCAGGGACATCCCCGCTGCCGTGGCACACGCGCTGAGCCTGGACGACGCCCGGCGCCAGGCCTTCACGCCGATGCTGGCCATCCTCTCGGCACGGCATGAAGCCCAGTACTCCCGACTTTTCCGCTCCTGAAGCTCAAGCGATGACCAAGCTGCATTCGATCCCCGGCCGCACCAAGAAGCTGCCACCCCTGCGCGTGGGCGTGGGCGGCCCGGTGGGCTCCGGCAAGACCACCCTGGTGGAGATGCTCTGCAAGACCATGCGCGAGCGCTGGGACCTGGTGGTGGTGACCAACGACATCTACACCAAGGAAGACCAGCGCCTGCTGACCGTGGCCGGCGCGCTGGACCCGGAGCGCATCATGGGCGTGGAAACCGGCGGCTGCCCGCACACGGCGATCCGCGAGGACGCGTCCATCAACCTCGAAGCCGTGGACCGGATGCTGGAGAAATTTCCGGACGCCGACGTCGTCTTCATCGAGTCCGGCGGCGACAACCTGGCCGCCACCTTCAGCCCCGAGCTGTCGGACCTGACGATCTACGTCATCGACGTGGCCGCAGGCGAGAAGATCCCGCGCAAGGGCGGCCCCGGCATCACCAAGAGCGACCTGTTCGTCATCAACAAGACCGACCTCGCGCCCCATGTCGGCGCCGACCTCTCGGTGATGGAGGCCGACACCCGGCGCATGCGCCCCAACAAGCCCTTCGTGATGAGCAACCTGCGCACGAAGGCCGGCCTGCAGGAAGTGGTGGACTTCATCGAGACGCGCGGGATGCTGCGCGCGGCCTGAGTGAACGGCAGTGACAACACCGCGCGCGTTGTCACTGCCGTATCCACGGGCCTCCGGGTGCGTCCAAGGGCACGCCGCCTGCTGACAGTAGCGGTCCCAATTCATGCAAGGAGCACCCATGGGCCTGTTGAACTTCGTGAAGGAAGCCGGCGAGAAGCTGTTCCACCGCGGCCAGGACAAGCCAGCCGCCGCTGCCCCCGCCGCAGCGCCGACCCAGGCCGACGTGGCCAAGCTCAACCAGGAAGCCGGCGACGCCATCGAGCGCTACGTGCAGCAGCTCGGCCTGCAGGTGCAGGGGCTGCAGGTGGCTTTCGACGGCGCCAGCTCCACCGCCACCGTCACCGGCCAGGCGCCGGACCAGGCGACCAAGGAGAAGGTGCTGCTGGCCGCCGGCAACGTGCAGGGCGTGGCGGGCGTGACGGACCAGATGACGGTGGCCGGCCAGGCCCAGGCCGCCGTCGGCACGGGCCAGGTGCAGGACGCGGCCCAGGCGCCGGCCCAGTTCCACACCGTGGCCTCGGGCGACACGCTCTCCAAGATTTCTGCCCAGTACTACGGCAACGCCAACGACTACATGCGCATCTTCGAGGCCAACAAGCCGATGCTGTCGGACCCGAACAAGATCTACCCGGGGCAGATGCTGCGGATTCCGCCGAAGCAGTAAGCCAGGCCCCAAAACGACGATGCCCGCTCAAGAGCGGGCATCTGTGCTTCGGCAGCGGGCGATTCGTCAGCTCACACCGGCACCAGCGAAATCACCGGGCGGCGCGGCGCGGCCGGCACAGGGGCGGCGGGCAGGTTCGTCACCGCGGCGATGCTGGTGGACGCGGCATGCTTAGCCAGCGCCTCGTCGAAAGTCTCCACCGCGCAGTCCTCGCAGCAGCCGCAGTTGCGGGCGATGCAGGTTTCGTCCTGCAGCGTCTCGAAGTCGCGGGTGCCGGTGCGCACCGCCTCGCGGATGTCGCGGTCGCTGATACGGTGGCAGAGGCAGACGATCATGGCGGCACTCACTGATGAAGTGGCGCCAGTATCTCAAATGAGAATGCTTCTCAGCAATTATTCCTTCCCGCGCACAAGGCTTTGCGTTGTCGCAACTTGGCGCCAGAAGCGGGAAGTTCCGGGCGGCGGCGGCACGACGGGGTGGGCGCCGCGGGCCGCCGCCCGGGTGGCGCCTCAGCTGCCGTGGTGGCCCATCTGCGACTGCAGGTAGTTCTGCTCGCCGACCTGGCCCACGAGGTCGATCTGGGTTTCGAGGTACTCGATGTGCTCCTCGGTGTCGTCGAGGATGTCGGTGAGCAGGTCGCGCGTGACGTAGTCGCGCACCGACTCGCAATGCTGAATGGCGTCACGCAGCACCACGGCCGAGGCGATTTCGAGCTTGAGGTCGCAGCTCAGCGTTTCGATGGCGTTCTCGCCGATGAGCAGCTTGCCCAGGTCCTGCAGGTTGGGCAGGCCTTCGAGCATGAGGATGCGGTCAATGATCTTGTCCGCATGCTTCATCTCCTCGATGGACTCGTCGTACTCGTGCTTGGCCATGCGCTCGAAGCCCCAGTGCTTGAGCATGCGGTAGTGCAGGAAGTACTGGTTGATGGCCGTGAGCTCGTTCTTGAGCTGGGCGTTGAGGAAGTCGATGACTTGCGGATCACCCTTCATGAAGCACTCCTTGTGCACTTGTTGTTGAGCGGGAAGGTAGGGATTGTGGGCCGGCGCCATTGGCCAGCGGCGCTTGCCCCTGGCAAGTTGCTCTGGACGCGACGCATTCGCAAGGCTCAGGCCTGGATCAAGCCCCAGCGCAGCGCCACCAGCGTCAGCTCGGACTGGTTGCTGGCGCCGAGCTTCTGCTTGACGTGGTAGAGGTGCGTGCCCACGGTGCTGGGCGAGAGCTTCAGGTCGGCGGCGATCTGCGCCACGCTGCGCCCGCGCGCAAGCTGGATGAAGACGGCGAATTCGCGCTCGCTGAGCAGGTCCACCGGATTGGCGTCGCCTTCGAGCTGCGCCAGCGCCAGCGCCTGCGCGGTGCGCGCGTCCACGTGGCGCTTGCCCTCGGCCACGGCGCGCACCGCGGCGACGAGCTCGTCGGGCGCGGCGCGCTTGGCCAGGTAGCCCAGCGCGCCGGCGCGCAGCACGCGCTGCGGATGCGCCGTGTCCTCATGCGCCGACAACACCAGGATGCGCGCGCGCGGGTCCTGCGCCACCAGCCGCCGCACCGCTTCGAGGCCGCCCATGCCCGGCATGGACAGGTCCATCAGCACCACGTCGGGGCGCAGCGAGGCGTAGAGCTGGCAGGCCTGCTCGCCGTCGCCGGCCTCGCCCGCCACTTCGATGCCGGCATCGGCCAGCAGCATGCGAAAACCCATGCGCACCAGCGCGTGGTCGTCCACCAGCAGCACCCGCGTCACGGCGCCTCCTTTCCAGTCCCGCGCGGCATCGGCATCACGGTGTCTCCTTGGTCGTTGTGCGGAGCGGCGGCATCGCCCTCCTGGTTCTGGTCTTCGTCCCGAGGCTGCAGCGGCAGCCCCACCTGCAGCTCCACGCCCTGCGGCGCGGCGGACTGCACGCTCATGCGGCCGCCCAGGCCGCCGACCCGCTCCTCCAGCCAGCGCAGGCCATGGTGGCCCGGCAATGCCTGCCATTGCGCGGGCAGCCCGCGGCCATCGTCGCGCAGCCGCAGCCGCAGCTCGCCGCCTTCGGCCCACAGCCGCAGCTCGATGCGCTGCGCCGCGCCATGGCGCAGCGCGTTGGTCAACCCTTCCTGCGCCGCGCGGTACAGCGCCAGCGCCGCGTCGGGCTGCAGCGCCGGCAGCGCCGCCGGCAGCTGCAGCGAGAGCTGCAGGTCCGGGTGGGCGCGGCGGGTGCGCTCGGCCAGGTCCTGCAGCGCGGCGCTCAGGCCCATGCTGTCCAGCACCAGCGGCGCCAGCCGCGGGATGAGGCCGTGCATGGCGTCGTACAGGCGCGAGGACTCGTCGGCAATGAGCTGCGCCGCCTGGCGAGATTCGGCGTCGTCCACGCGCCGCGCCACCGCCAGCGCCAGGCTGCGGATGGCGGTGACGGACTGCCCCAGCTCGTCGTGCAGCTCGCGCGCGATGCTGCGGCGCTCCTGCTCGATGTGCTGGTCGAGCCAGTGCGTGAGCTCGCGGCTGTCCAGCAGGCGGCGCTCGGCCAGCACGGCGCGCTTCTCGGTGTCGATGTGCGCGCGCAGCTGCCCGACCATGCGGTTGAAGGCAGCACCGATGGCGGCGGCCTCACGGCCGGGCAGCGGCGGCAAGCGCACGTCGAAGCGGCCCGACTCCAGCTCGCCCAGCGCCCGCACGATGCGCCCGAAGGGCCGCACCGCGCGCCCGACCAGCCAAAACACCAGCACGTTGACCAGCACCAGCAGCGCCAGTGCGCTGGTGGTGAAGCGGATCAGCTCGTCCCAGGCGTCCAGCGCGGCACGCGAGGCGTTGGAGGTGACCTCCAGCCGCCCCCCGGGGAATTCGAAGGCCTGCATCAGCGGCTCGGGCGCGATGTAGCGCTGGAACCAGTCCGGCGCGTCGCGCCCGGCCTTGTAGGGCGACGGCGGCGAGGTGTAGAGCAGCTGCCCCTGCGCGTTGGTGAGCGTGACGTCGTTGGAGCGGATGCGCCCCACCCCGTTGAGGAAGCCCAACACCCCCGAGGTGCCCTGCGAGGCGGCCAGCCAGGTCATGCGGTTGAGCAGCTGCGTCGCCACCCGGTTGGCCGCCACCACCTCCTCCTTGACCGAGTCGCGCAGGTTGTTGACTTTCAATACCAGCAGCCAGGCCACGAACAGCACGGTCAGCAATCCAACCAGGCCGTTGACCTGGGCGCGCAGGCCCCGGGCGCGGCGCGGCGGCGCGGCGGCGGCCGGTGCCGCGTTGTCCGGCGTCGGCTTCCCGGGCTGCGTCGGCGCACTCATTCCAGCTCTCCGAAGTCGCCTCGCGCGGCGTAGGCGTCCAGCGCCCGCTGCAGCGCGTCCTGCAGCAGCGGGTGCGCCGGGTCATGGCCGACGCCGGGCAGCAGCTCCAGCTCCGCCCAGGGCACGACGGCCTGCAGGGCCTGCGCCCCCAGCGGCGGGCACACCGCGTCCTGCGCACCGTGCAGCAGCCGGACCGGCACCTGCGGCAGCGCGGCGCAGCGCTCCAGCAGCGGCGGCGACTGCAACCCGCAGCCCTGGCGCAGGTAATGCGCCTGCACGCGGTAGCGGTCCACCAGCGCGGCCAGCGCCTCGCCGGACGGCGCCGGGGCATCCTCGGGCTGGCCGCTGCGGTGGCGCTCCCAGCCCCACCAGCGCAGCGCCAGCGCCCGGGCCGGCTCCTCGTCCAGCTCCGGCAGCGTGGGCCAGCCCCGGGCCAGCGCCTGCGGGGCTCCACTGAAGAAGCCCTGGATGTCCGACTCGCGCGCCAGGAAGGTGTTGCGCAGCAGCAGCGCGCTGACGGCCTCGGGCTGGTCCAGCGCATGCGCCAGCGCCAGCGTCGCACCCCAGGAGCCGCCCACCACCAGCCAGCGCTCGATGCCCAGCCGCCGGCGCAGCAGCCACAGGTCGTCCAGCAGCTTGGCAGTGGTGTTGTTGGCGATCTCGCCGCGCGGCGTGCTCTGGCCCGCGCCGCGCTGGTCCGGGCAGATCAGCCGGTAGCGCTCCAGGTCGAAACCGCGGCGCAGCAGCGGGCTGCAGCCCGAGCCCGGGCCGCCATGCAGCAGCAGCGCGGGCAGGCCGTCGGCGCGGCCCCATTCCTCCACATGCAGCACATGGCCGCCGCCTACGGGCAGTGCGTGGGTGTGCAGTGGGAAGTCGTACGGCTCGGTCACGCGCGCATGGTAGCCACCGCCCGGGTCTCCCCTGCGCCAAGGCGCAGATTCATGAAATTCATGAGGTGCGATTCCAGAGCGCGGGCCTGTGGCGCGGCGGCGCGCGGCGCGACCATGGCGCCTGGAACGACGTTCCCGTGGACGCCCCAAGGCGCCGCGCCCACCAAAAAGGAGACTTCACATGCAATGGACGACCCCTGCCGCCACCGATCTGCGTTTCGGCTTCGAAATCACGATGTACGTGGCGGCCCGCTGATCCGCTGACAGCGCCTAGCCGGGGCGGCACGGTGCAAGCCGTGCCGCCCCGCGCACATCCAGATCACGGGATTCACGGGACGCCATGCGCATCACCATCCTGGGCTCCGCCGCGGGCGGGGGCTTTCCGCAGTGGAACTGCAACTGCCGCAACTGCGCCGGGCTGCGCGCCGGCACGCTGCGCGCCAAGGCGCGCACGCAGTCTTCCATCTTCATCCAGCCCGACGCGGGCGGCGACGGGCTGCTGCTCAACGCCTCGCCTGACGTCCTCCAGCAGATCAAGGCCACGCCGGCCCTGCAGCCGGGCCGCGCGCTGCGCGACAGCGCCATCGCTGCGGTACTGCTGATCGACGGCCAGATCGACCACGCCACGGGCCTGTTCATGCTGCGCGAGCGCACCGGCCCCCTGCCGCTGTGGTGCACCGACGCCGTGGCGCAGGACCTCAGCGAGGGCAACCCGATCCTGCGCGTGCTCACGCACTACTGCGGCGTGGACCGGCACCGCATCCGGCCCGACGGCAGCACTTTCGAGATCCCGGGCCTGGCGCCGCTGCAGTTCCGCGCCATCGCGCTGTCCAGCAAGGCCGCGCCCTACTCGCCGCACCGCGACGCGCCGGAGCCGGGCGACAACATCGGCCTGTCGGTGACCGACCCGCGCAGCGGCCGCACCCTGTTCTACGCGCCGGGCCTGGGCGAGATCGACGCCGCCGTCTTCGACGCCATGCACCAGGCCGACGCCGTGATGGTGGACGGCACCTTCTGGACCGACGACGAGATGCAGCGCCTGGGCCTAAGCCGCAAGACCGCGCGCGACATCGGCCACCTGGCCCAGAGCGGCCCGGGCGGCATGATCGAGTGGCTCGGCCAGCTGCCCGCGACCACGCGCCGCCTGCTCATCCACATCAACAACACCAATCCCATCCTCGACGAGGACTCGCCCGAGCGCGCCGCGCTCACCCAGGCGGGCATCACCGTGTGCGAGGACGGCATGACCCTGGAGCTGTGACCATGCGAGCCGACATCCTGTATCAAGCCGCCCCCGCCTACGACGAGCGCCCGGCCTGGAGCCGCGAGGAGTTCGAAGCGAAGCTGCGCGAGCGCGGCCGCAGCTATCACATCCACCACCCGTTCAACGTCATGCTCAACACGGGCAAGGCCACGCCCGAGCAGGTGCGCGGCTGGGTGGCGAACCGCTTCTATTACCAGATCGCGATCCCGGTGAAGGACGCCTCGATCATGGCCAACTGCCCGGACCGCGACATCCGCCGCGGCTGGGTGCAGCGCATCCTGGACCACGACGGGTTCGAGATCGGCGGCATCAAGGACCCGGGCGGCATTGAGGCGTGGCTGCGCCTGGCGGAAGCCGTGGGCCTGGCGCGCGAGGAGGTGCTGGACCTGCGCCACGTCATCCCGGCACTGCGCTTCGCGGTGGACGCCTACATCAACTTCGCGCGCAAGGCGCCGTGGCAGGAGGCGGTGTGCTCCTCGCTGACGGAGCTGTTCGCGCCCGAGATCCACAAGCAGCGCCTGGCGACCTGGCCGCAGCACTACGGCTGGATCGAGCCCGAGGGGCTGGGCTACTTCCGCAACCGCGTCAGCCAGGCGCGGCGCGACGTGGAACAGGGCCTGGCCGTGACGCTGGACCACTTCAACACCCGCGCGCTGCAGGAGCGGGCGCTGGAGATCCTGCAGTTCAAGCTCGACATCCTGTGGGCCATGAACGACGCCATGGCGCAGCGCTACGGGGTCAATGCATGAACGTCGCGCCCACGCTGGAGACCACGCCGCGCATCGGCCGCGGCTTCAGGCTGCAGTGGGAAGCGGTGCAGGACTGCTTCGTCCTGCTCTACCCGGAAGGGATGGTGAAACTCAACCAGAGCGGCGGCGAGATCCTGAAGCGCTGCGACGGCAGCCGCAGCGTGGCGCAGATCGTGGAAGAGCTGGAAGCGGCCTTCAACGCCCAGGGCCTGCAGGGCGACGTGCTGGCCTTCATGGACATCGCCGGCCGCCAGCGCTGGCTGGAGTGGGACGCCTGATGAACGCGCCGACCTCCATCGCCGCGGCCGTCGCCCCGCGCCCCGGCCCGCCGCTGTGGCTGCTGGCGGAGGTCACCTACCGCTGCCCGCTGCACTGCGTGTTTTGCTACAACCCGGTCGATTTCGCCCGGCACGAGCAGGAGCTCTCCACCGCCGACTGGCTGCGCGTGCTGCGCGAGGGGCGCGAGCTCGGCGCCGTGCAGTGCGGCTTCTCCGGCGGCGAGCCCCTGCTGCGCGACGACCTGGAAGAGCTCGTGGCCGAGGCGCACCGCCTGGGCTACTACACCAACCTGCTCACGTCCGGCGTGGGCCTGACGCCGCAGCGCGCCAGGGCGCTCAAGGAGGCGGGGCTGGACCACGTCCAGCTCTCGTTCCAGGACTCGACCAAGGAAGTCAACGACTTCCTCTCCCACACCAAGACCTTCGAGCTGAAGCGCCGCGTCGCCGCGCTGATCAAGGAACAGGGCTGGCCGATGGTGATGAACGTGGTGCTGCACCGCCTCAACATCGACCACATCGACCCGATCATCGCCCTGGCCGACGAGCTGGGCGCCGAGTACGTGGAGCTGGCCAACACCCAGTACTACTCCTGGGCCTTCCTCAACCGCGAGCAGCTGCTGCCCACGCGCGAGCAACTGCAGCGCGCCGAGGCCGTCACCGACGCCTGGCGCGCCAAGCTGGGCGAGCGCATGAAGCTGTTCTTCGTGGCACCGGACTACCACGAGGGCCGGGCCAAGAAGTGCGTCAACGGCTGGGGAAACATGTTCATCACCGTCACGCCCGACGGCGACGTGCTGCCCTGCCACACGGCCAAGATGCTGCCGGGCCTGAGCTTCCCCAACGTGCGCGAGAGTTCGCTGCGCGCCGCCTGGTACGACTCCAAGGGCTTCAACCGCTACCGCGGCACCGGCTGGATGAAGGAACCCTGCGCCAGCTGCGAGCACAAGGAGCAGGACCTGGGCGGCTGCCGCTGCCAGGCCTACCTGATCGCCCGGGACGCCGAGGCCGCCGACCCGGTGTGCGCCAAGAGCCCGCACCACCACCTCGTGCAGGAGGCGGTGCAGCGGGTCGAGAGCGGCGCCGCCGCGCCGGTACGCGAGCAGCCGCTGGTGTTCCGCGATCCGGGGAATTCGCGGCGGCTGAGTGAGGCGCTCAAGGGCTGAATGCCGGCCGACGGCTTGATTGGTCAGGAAGACCGAGCAATGTGGTCACTGCATGGGGCCACTTTCCAGTCTTTCTGGACAATCGAGCGCTCTGCCTCATCTAGCACCCAAGAAAAATGCCCGCTGGCGCGGGCATCGTCATTTCCAGGATTGAGGCCGGCGTTGAGCGGCCGGCCTCGGTCGCGCTTCAGCGCAGCGTCACCGTCGCCTGCAGCGCCCGCACCGCGCCGGCACCGACGGCGGCGCCGAAGCGCTTGACCAGGCGCTCGGCCACGTTCTCTTTGGGCGTGTAGTCGATCACCTCCTCGGCCTTCACCACCTCGCGCGCGACGTGGTCGAGGTTGCCGAAGCTGTCCGCCAAGCCCTGCCGCACGGCGTCCTCGCCGTTCCAGAACAGGCCCGAGAAGGTCTGCGGCGTCTCCTTCAGCCGCTCGCCGCGGCCTTCCTTGACGACCTTGATGAACTGCTGGTGGATCTCGTCGATCATGGCCTGCGCGTAGGCGCGCTGCTGCGGGTTCTGCGGCGAGAACGGATCGAGCATGCCCTTGTTCTCGCCCGCGGTGAGCAGCCGCCGCTCGATGCCGAGCTTGTCCATCAGCCCGGTGAAGCCGAAGCCGTCCATGAGCACGCCGATGGAGCCGACCAGGCTGGCCTTGTCCACGAAGATCTCGTCGGCCGCCACGGCGATGTAGTAGGCGCCGGAGGCGCACATCTCCTCCACCACGGCATAGACCGGCTTCTTGTGGATCACCTTGAGGCGGCGGATCTCGTCATTGACGATGCCGGCCTGCACCGGCGAGCCGCCGGGGCTGTTGATGCGCAGCACCACGGCGCGCGCGCCGCTGTCCTCGAAGGCCGTGCGCAGCGCGGCGACGATGTCCTCGGCGTTGGCCTCGGAGTCCACGGCGATCTCGCCGCGCACCTCGATCAGCGCGGTGTGCGGGCCGCTGGGCGCGGTCACATGGGTGCGCTGCACCAGCAGCGCCCAGGCCACGGCCAGGAACAGGCCCAGCCAGGCCAGGCGGAAGAAGATGCGCCAGCGCCGCTCGCTGCGGCGTTCGCGCACGAACTCGCGCGCCACCTGCTCCATCACGGCTTCGTAGCTCGCGCGCGGCGGCTCATCGCGCCGGGGCATGGGCGTGGCGTCCGGCACATCGCCGGGCCGGGCTTCGTCGTTCATGGTGGGGAACTTTCAGCAGAAGGTTCAGCCGGCGCGGGCGGCCGGATGTCGGCGCAAGGATACCAATACACCTCTGCGCCCCGTTCCTCGACGCGCAGCGGCTTGAGCCGCCCGCGCCCGCAGGGGCCGCCCGCGCAGCGGCCCGTGGCCGGCTCGTAGGCCGCACCGTGGATCGAGCAAAGAATCCATTCCCGGTCCGCGTCCAGGAACTCGCCCGGCTGCCAGTCCATCTCGACCGGCACATGGGCGCAGCGGTTGATGTAGGCCACCACCCGCCCCTCGAAGCGCAGCGCGAAGGCGCGCGCGGGCTGGCCCCACAGCAGCACGTCGAACACCAGCGCGCGGCCCTTCTCGGCCAGCTCCTCGCCGGCGCACAGGCGCAGCGCCTGGGTAGCGGTGGCCGGCGTCAGATCAGGCATGGTCCTGCAGCCACTGGTGCAGCTCGGCCGTGGAGTGCAGGACCGCCAGCGGCGCATAGGGCCCGAAGGCTTCGTGCGCATGCGCGCCGTAGCTCACGGCCAGGCTGGGCGTGCCGGCATTGAGGGCCAGCTGCAAGTCGTGCGTGGTGTCGCCGATCATCAGCGTGCGCTCCGCGTCGGCGCCGAACTCGCGCATCAGCTCCAGCAGCATGCGCGGATCGGGTTTGGAGGCCGTCTCGTCAGCGGTGCGGGTGCCGTCGAAGATCCCCGCCAGCTGCGAATGCGCCAGCGCCTCGTCCAGCCCGCGGCGCGCCTTGCCGGTGGCCACGGCCAGCCAGTGGTGCCGGGCTTTCAACATCTGCAGCATCTCCAGCGTGCCCTTGAACAGGCTAAATTCATGCTGCCGCGCGAAGTAGTGATGCCGGTAGCGCTGCGCCAGCTCGGGGTAGTGGGCGGCTGGCAGCCCCGGCACGGCCTGGCGCAGCGCGTCCTGCAGGCCCAGGCCGATGACGAAGGCCGCGGCCTCGTCGGAGGGCACCGGCGCGTGCAGGTCGGCGCAGGCGTCCTGGATGCAGCGCACGATCAGCGCGGTGGAGTCGAACAGCGTGCCGTCCCAGTCGAAGACGATGAGGTCGAAGCGTCGGGGCAGAGTCATGAAAGGTGTGTAAAGCAGGGATCGGGCCGCGGCGGCGCGGCCCGGGGACAGTCACAGGTGTTCCAGCAGCCGGGCGCAGTCCTCGGGCAGCGGGGCTTCGAGCTCGATGCGCTGCCCGGTGGCCGGGTGGTCGAAGGCCAGGCGCCGCGCGTGCAGGAACATGCGCTCGAAGCGCAGCCCGGGCACCTGCTCGCCGCGCGCCAGGGCGCGGTTCAGGGCGAAGTCGCCGTACTTGTCGTCGCCGGCGATGGGGCAGCCCTCGTTGGCCAGGTGCACGCGGATCTGGTGCGTGCGCCCGGTCTTGATGGTCACGTCCAGCAGGGTGAACTTCTCGAAGCGCTGCACCACGCGCACCAGCGAGATGGAGCGGCGTCCGTCGGCATGGTCGGCGGCCACGGCGCGCACGCGGCGCTCGCCGGCGGCGTCCAGGTACTTGTGAAGCGCCACGTCGATGACCTTCTTGTTCTCGGGCCAGGCCCCGGTCACCAGCGCGGCGTAGGTCTTGCCGGTGTCGCGGGCGCGGAACTGGTCCTGCAGCGAGGTCAGCGCGCTTCGCTTCTTGGCGATGAGCAGCAGGCCGGAGGTTTCCTTGTCGAGGCGGTGCACCAGCTCCAGGAATTTCGCCTGCGGGCGCGCGCGGCGCAGTTGCTCGATCACGCCGAAGCTCACGCCGGAGCCACCGTGCACGGCCACGCCGGCGGGCTTGTCGATCACCAGCAGGTGCTCGTCCTCGTACAGCAGCGGGAACTCGCGCGCGGGCACCGGCGGCGCGGCCGTGGGCGCGGGCAGGCGCACCGGCGGCACGCGCACCTCGTCGCCGATTTCGAGCCGGGTGTCGGCGCTGGCGCGGCCCTTGTTGATGCGCACCTCGCCGGAGCGGATGACGCGATAGACGTGCGTCTTGGGCACGCCCTTGAGCACGCGCAACAGGAAATTGTCCAGGCGCTGGCCCTGCGAACCCTCGTCCACCGTGAGGCGCTGCACGGCCGGCGCGGGCGCGGCGACCGGGGTCTTGACAAGCGGCTGCGCCGCGTCGGAATTGGCGCCTATAATGCGTCGGCCCATGTGTGTTGTAAGTGCTTGATTTTCCAGAGTTTAGCGGCACGGCAACATGCACCGGCTGCGCGCAAGCGCAAAACCCGGTGATGCAACGCGGTCGCCCGGCGGCGGGCCCGGTCCCCAAGTGACCCGGCAGTCGGCCCAGCGCAGCGGAAGAGACACCGTAGAAGAAGCCCCCCTGTTGCAGGGACCGAACAAGGTTTTCAAGGGCGCGAGGCTGCTATCGGCCTCGCCCCAGCGTCCAGTGACCGTGCGCAAGTTGCCGCCGACTCCCCTCAAACTGCCCGCCCAGCGACCCCGGCATGCCGGCGTGGTCGCCGCCGGCATGCCTGCCGCCAGCGGCGACGGGCCACGGAGCAGCGTCTTCAGTGCTTGTATTGCTGTGTCGCGTGCAGCCTCGCTGCCGTGCCGAGCATTGGCTTGACGGCGGCCCCGGGCGATTCCTGACCGACGCTTCTTCCACGTTCTCTCGTGCATCGGACAGCCGCCTGTGGAGGACACGGGCGGCGCCAGAGAGAGGCGGCCTCGCGAGGCCGCAGGAGTGCACATGAAGCGCATGCTGATCAATGCCACGCAGCCCGAAGAGCGGCGGCTGGCCATCGTCGACGGCCAGAAACTGCTCGACTTCGAAACCGAGATCGAAGGGCGCGAGCAGCGCAAGGGCAACATCTACAAGGCCGTCGTCACCCGCGTCGAACCTTCGCTGGAGGCCTGCTTCGTCGATTACGGCGAGGACCGCCACGGCTTTCTGCCCTTCAAGGAAATCTCGCGCCAGTACTTCAAGGAAGGCGCCGAGGTCAAGAACGCGAGGATCAGCGACGTCATCCGCGAGGGCCAGGAGCTGCTGGTGCAGGTGGAAAAGGAAGAGCGCGGCAACAAGGGCGCGGCGCTGACCACCTTCATCAGCCTGGCCGGGCGCTACCTGGTGCTCATGCCCAACAACCCGCGCGGCGGCGGCGTGAGCCGGCGCATCGAGGGCGAGGACCGCGAAGAGCTCAAGGAGGCGATGGATCAGCTCGAATACCCCAAGGGGATGAGCCTGATCGCCCGCACCGCCGGCATCGGCCGCTCCGCGGCCGAGCTGCAGTGGGACCTCAACTACATGCTCAAGCTCTGGAGCGCCGTGGACGGCGCCGCCCAGGCCGGCAAGGGCGCCTTCCTGATCTACCAGGAGAGCTCGCTCGTCATTCGCGCCATCCGCGACTACTTCACCTCGGACGTCGGCGAGATCCTGATCGACACCGACGACATCTTCGAGCAGGCCCAGCAGTTCATGAACCACGTGATGCCCGAGATGGCACCGCGTGTGAAGCGCTACCGCGATGACGCGCCGCTGTTCAGCCGCTTCCAGATCGAGCACCAGATCGAGACGGCCTTCGCCCGCACGGTGAACCTGCCCTCGGGCGGCGCCATCGTCATCGACCACACCGAGGCGCTGGTGTCCATCGACGTCAACTCCGCGCGCGCCACGCGCGGCGGCGACATCGAGGAGACCGCCAGCCGCACCAACCTCGAAGCCGCCGACGAGATCGCGCGCCAGATGCGGCTGCGCGACCTGGGCGGCCTGATCGTGGTGGACTTCATCGACATGGAGGAGTCCAAGAACCGCCGCGAGGTCGAACAGCGCCTGCGCGACGCGCTGCGCCAGGACCGTGCCCGCGTGCAGTTCAGCTCAATCTCCAAGTTCGGCCTGCTGGAGCTCTCGCGCCAGCGCCTGCGCCCGGCCCTGAGCGAGGGCAGCCACATCACCTGCCCGCGCTGCAACGGCACGGGCCACATCCGCGACACCGAGTCCTCCGCGCTGCAGATCCTGCGCATGGTCCAGGAGGAGTCGATGAAGGAGAACACCGCCGCCGTGCACGTGCAGGTGCCGGTGGAGGTGACGAGCTTCCTGCTCAACGAGAAGCGCACCGAGATCACCAAGATCGAGCTCAAGCAGCGCGTGACGGTGCTGCTGGTGCCCAACAAGCACCTGGAGACGCCCAACTACAAGCTGGAGCGGCTGCGCCACGACGATCCGCGCCTGGAGAACCTGCAGGCCAGCTACACGATGATCGAGGAGCCCGACGACGAGGTCGGGATCACGCGCCGCGAGAAGACCAAGCCCAAGCAGGAGCCTGTGATCAAGGGCATCCTGCCCGAGACGCCCGCCCCTGTCGCGCCGCCCAAGCCGGCCCCCGCGCCCGCCCCGGTGGTAGCGCCGGCCCCGGCCCCCGCGCCGGTGGCAGCGCCGGCCGCGCAGCCCGCGGGCGGCGGCTTCTTCGGCTGGGTCAAGCGCCTGTTCGGCGTGGAGGCCGCCGCGCCGGTACCGGCGGCTGCCGTTGCCACGCCGATCGTGGCCGCGCCGCAGGATGGCTTCCCCTTCCCCGAGGCCCGCGACAGCCGCCGCCGCGAGCGCGGCGAGCGTTCGGAGCGTGGTGAGCGTGGTGAGCGCGGCGAGCGCAACGGCCGCCGCGACGGTGGCCGCGGCCGCTACGAGGAACGCCGCAACGGCGAAGCGCGCGAGAGCCGCGGTGGCGAAGGCCGCGAAGCCCGCCACGGCGAGCGTGAGCGTGGCCGCCGCGCCGAGCCCTTCGAGGCCTTCAACGGCTACGAGGAGCGTGCCGAGCGTGCGCCGCGCGCCGAGCGCAGCGAGCGCGCGGAACGGGGTGAGCGCCATGAGCGCGCCGAGCGGCCGGAGCGCACGGAGCGTCCCGAACGTGCCGACCGTGCGGAGCGCGCCGACCGGGGTGAGCGCCTGGAACGGGCCGAGCGCAGCGAGCGGGCGGAACGTCCTGAGCGCGCGGAGCGTCCCGAGCGTGCCGAGCGCCCGGAACGCGTCGAGCGGGCGGACCGGGCCGAGCGCCTGGAGCGCGCCGAACGCCCGGAACGCGAGGAGCGCAGCGAGCGTGCGGAGCGCGGTGAGCGCTTCGAGCGGGCCGAGCGTCCGGAACGTGAGGAGCGTGCCGAGCGCCGCGCCCCGCGTGCCGAGCCGGTGCGTCCGCAGCCCCCGCTGGAAGAGCCGGCCGTCGAGACCGAGCTGACGGCGGGCACGCCGGAGCTGCCGGTCGCCGAGGAGCTGGACCTGGACGCCCAGGCCGAGCAGGGCCGTCGCCGTCGCCGCCGCCGTGGTGGCCGGGATCGCGACGAGCTGCGTCCCGAAGGCGAAGGCGCCGACGCCGTGGCTGAAGCCGTGGCCGCCGAAGGTGCCGAGGTGACGGGCGACACCGCCGTCGCCGAGCCGGTGGAAGCCGAGAAGGCCGAGGCGCTGGAAGCCGTGCCGGCCGCGGAGGAAACCGGCGAGGCCGACACCCGCCGCCGTCGCCGTCCGCGCCGCGAGCGCGAGCCGGCCCTCGAAGCCGTCGCCGCACCTGAAGGGGTCGTGTCCGCGCCGACGGAGGCGGCCGAAACCGCCGCGCCGGTGACGGAAGCCGCTGCCGAGGAAGCACCGCAACCCGTGGCCGAGGCTCCGGTGCAGGCCGAGCAGCCCGTGGAGGCCGCCGAGGCGGCTCCGGTGGTCGAGGAGCCCGCGGCGCAGCCCGTGGCCGAGCCGGCCCCGGCACGCTTCGAGCTGCCCTTGGGCGATCTGCAGGCGCTGGCCGAGTCGGCCGGGCTGCAGTGGGTGCACTCCGACACCGACAAGGTGCGCGCCGCCCAGGAGGCCATTGCCGCCGAGCCCAAGCCGGTGCACGTGCCGCGCGTGATCAAGCCGGTGGTGCTGGTGGACGAAGGCCCGCTGGTGCTGGTGGAGACGCGCAAGGACCTCACGCAGGTGCGCTTGCCCTTCGAGGTCGAAGCGGTGCAGTGACGCGAAGCCCTGTGCCGTGCCGCGGCGCAGGGCTGGACCCGACGGACCGACAACGACACGCCGCCGGAGGCTCGCCCCGGCGGCGTTTTCACATCCGGCCGGCGCCGCTTGCGCCCGGTTGAGCGGCCGCCGGCTCGGGCCCTGCGCGCCGCTCCGGCAGCGACGCCGACCGAGGCACGGGTGCTCAGCCCTCCACCGCCCGCGCCGCGGAAGGCACAAACTCTCCGGTGGGAGCTCGCCGCCCGAAGCCCTTCGTCTGCGTGCGGATCGGCGAGGTCGCGCGGCGGGGCTGTGCACTGGAGACACGAAAGGGGCGGCCCGTGAACACTGAACCTGCAGGCCATCAGGTGTCCGGCGGCGGTTGGGAAGACGTGCCGGCCCCTCCGGACGCCGCCGTCCCGGCACTGGATGAGGACGGGTATTTCGAAGCGCTGTTCCCGCACATCGAGGAAGGGCGGGTCATCCCCGTGATCGGCGCGGACCTGGTCAGCGTGACCTATCGGGGCCGCACGGTCCCGCTGATGCAGGCGGTCGCCGAACGGCTCCTGCAGCACTACGGCAGGCAACCGGCCCCCGGGACACCCCAGGCGGGCGCGACAGGCGTCGTGCTGCGTCCCGGGCACGCGCTCAACGACGCCGTGTGCGCCGTGCTCGACGACCGCCGCCGCGATCCCTACGCGACGGTGCAGCGTGCGCTCAACGAGATCGTGCAGCACTGCGCCGAGCCTCTGCCCGCGCCGCTGCTCGATCTCGCGACCGTGGACGCGTTCCGGCTGTTCGTCACCACCACGCCCGATGAGCTCCTCGTCCGTGCCATTGACCAAGTGCGGCACGGCGGGGCGCCGAAGACGCGCGAGATCCTGCACGTCCCGAACCTGCCCACCGACGAGTTCCGTGACCTCGCGGAAGCCGATCTCGCGTCGTCGCAGCTCACTGCCGTGCTCTACCTGTTCGGCAAGGCGCGCAGCGCACAGCTCTATGCCATCCACGACGAGGACACGCTCGAATACGTGCACAACCTGCAGTCGCACGGCAGCAACGTGCCGGAGCGCTTCATCGGCAAGCTGCGCACGCATGACCTGCTGCTCATCGGCTGCTGCTTTCCGGACTGGCTGACACGCTTCTTTCTGCGCCTGTCGAACCAGAGCCGGCTGGGCGACGACCGGCGTCCCAAGCGCGAGTTCCTGGTCGGCGACTTCTGCGATCCGGCCGACGGGCTCATCGTTTTCCTGGAGCGCTTCAGCCGGCAGACCAGCGTGTTCCGTGGCAGCCCGCAGCGCTTCGTGGCCGAGCTGGCACGGCGCTGGCGCGCGCGCCATCCACCCGCGGCCGGCGGCCTCGCCGCCACGGCGGTGGCGACGCACGCGGCGCCGCAGACGCAGGACACCTTCTTCATCAGCTACACCCGTGCCGATTTCACCGCGGCCCAGACCCTGCAAAAAGAGCTGCGCGCCCTGGGTATCGACGCCGTCTGGTTCGATCACACGGCACTGCGGCCGGGTCATGACTGGGCCGGCGAGATCGCCGCAGCCATCAGGCGCTGCTACATCTTCCTGCCGCTCATCTCGGCCCAGACCGAGGCCCGTGATCGAGGCTACTTCCGCGAGGAATGGACGCAGGCCGCCGAGCAGGCCCGCCAGATCGAAGGCCGGCCGTTCATCGTGCCGCTGGTGATCGACGCGGACTATGCCGGCAACGCCGACGCCTACCAGCTGGTGCCGCCAGCCTTCCTGCGCAAGCACTTCGGGCACGCGCCGCAGGGCCGGCCCAGCGAGGCCTTGCGCGAGCGGCTGGTGGAGCTCATTCGCGACTACCGGCTGCGGAGGCAGGCATGAGCAGCGTCGTCGAAGCCCAGGCCCACGGCGACATCGACGCGCAGAACCCCTGGCCGGGGCTCAACGCGTTCGACGAGAAGGCCGCGCGCTTCTTCAACGGCCGCAACGCCGAGAGCGCCGAGCTGGCGCGTCTGGTGAGCCAAGCCCCGCTGACCGTGCTGTACGGCAAGTCGGGCCTGGGCAAGACCTCGCTGCTCCAGGCCGGGCTGTTCCCGCGGCTGCGGGCGCAGGGCTGCTTCCCGGTCTATGTCCGCCTCGCGGTGCATGCGCGTGAAGGCGAGCTGATCGAGCAGATCGCCGCCGCGCTCTTCCGCGAAACCCGCCAGCATGACATCGATGTCACCCCGCGCGGCCTCAAGGTCTCGCTGTGGGAGCGGCTGCACCAGCGCCGCTTCGCACTGTGGAGCCCCACCAACCAGCCGCTGGTGCCGCTCTTCGTCATCGACCAGTTCGAGGAGGTCTTCACGCTGGGCGCGGCCAATGCGCCAAGGATCAAGCAACTGCGTATCGACCTGGCCGACCTGGTCGAGAACCGCATCCCCGCCGCCACCGTGCGCGCCATCGAGGCCGACCCGGCGCTGCAGGCGGACCTGGACCTGCGACACCAGCGCTACAGGGTCCTGCTCAGCTTTCGCGAGGACTTCCTGCCCCAGGTCGAAGCCTGGCGGCGCGACATGCCCTCGCTGATGCGCAACGGCCTGTGGCTCACCGCCATGACCGCGGAACAGGCCTTCGAGGCGGTGTTCGCGACCGGATCGGCGGCGCGCCTGGTGGACGAGAACACCGCGCGCGAGATCGTGAAGTTCGTGGGCCGGATACAAACCGCCGACGCACAGGCCCATTTCCAGGTCCCCGATCCGGCCACCATGAATCCGCTGGAGCCGGCGCTGGCCCGCCACGAGATTGAGCCGGCACTGCTGAGCCTCGTGTGCGCCGAGCTCAACAAGCGCCGCCTCCAGGCCACGCCACCCCGAGCGGCCATCGACACCCACCTGTTGCAAGGCACCGGCGCGTCCATCATCGCGGACTTCTACCGGCGCCAGGTCGCCGCCATGCCGGAGGCCACGCAGCGCTTCATCGAAGAGGAGTTGCTGACCGAGGGCGGCTACCGCAACAGCTTTCCCGTCGATGAGGCGCTCAAGCACGGCGCGCTGAGCCAGGAGCTGCTGCAGCGGCTGGTGGACGGCCGCGTGCTGCGCATCGAGCATCAGCTCGGCACGGCGCGCGTCGAACTCACGCACGACCGCCTGACCGACGTGGTGCGGCTGGAGCGCGAGCAGCGGCGCCAGCGCGACCGCCGCGCGCGCCAGAGCCGGACGATGCGATGGACCGTGGCCGGCGGCGCGGCGGCGGCGGCACTGCTGCTGTTCGCGGCCTTCACGCTGGTGGCGCGCAATGCCTCGGAAAGCCAGCGCCGGCGCGTGGAGGCGCTGCTGGTCCAGGTCCAGCAGGAGCGTGACGAGGCCAATCGCCTGCGCCAGCTGGCCGAGTCACGCCAGAACGAGGTCGAGCAGGCCCAGCGCTGGGCCCAACGGCAGCAGCTCGTGGTTGGCAAGCTGCTGGAGCCGGTGCGCCCGGCGGTGCTGCGCGTCGAGGCTCAGGGCATCGCGACGGGCTTCTTCGTCACCGCCGGGGGCCTCGCGGTCACGGTCGCACATGTGATCGGCAACGCGCCGGAGTCCAGCCTGCGTGTGGTCGATGCCCAGAATCGTCCCTTCCCGGTCCGGCTGGTGCGTGTGGATCGCGAGCGCGATCTGGCACTCCTGCAGGTTCAAGGCGCCGCGCCCCACCCCTGTCTGCACCTGAGCGACCGCCCCCCGAGGGCGGGCGCCGCGGTAGCGGTGCTGAGCATCGAGGGCCAGCAGCGCTGGAGCACGGCGACGGGGAGCGTCACCGCCGTGGACGTATCCCTTGGAAAACTCGCGGGCATCCCCCCGAGCCAGGATCTGATCGAAGTCGATCTGAACGCCAGCCCGGGCTTCAGCGGCGCACCGGTGGTCGAGGCCTCATCGCAGCGCGTCATCGGCATCGGCGCCTATGGCATGGGCGGCAGCGCATCGAGGCACTTCCTGATCCCGGCCTCGCGCGTCCAGGCCACGTTCGGGCGCGAGCTGGGAGGGGGCTGCGGGGGCCCCTGAAGGACACCCCTTTCAAGGTGCGTTGATCAGTCAAGGCGACCGCGGGCCAGAACACGCGCTGTGGCGACATGGCGCGAGGCTTCGCGGTGGCTGACGTAGTCCTTCTTAACCGCGGGCTTGGCCGCGCGGCG
>NZ_JABBFW010000033.1 GCF_012927045.1 Azohydromonas caseinilytica
AGCAGTTCAGCAACCTCGACCCCTGGGGCGCGATGCTGCACTACATCAGCGATCGCATCGCGCCGTCCTTGCGCGCTTCTCCTGTACCTCCCGGCCTTCCGGCAACGGGGTAACTGCCGGATTTAGGCTGATTGGAATTCCACCTGGGTCGTGAAATGACCCGTTCGCACTGAGGTATCGAAGTGCGAATCCGTGGGCTGCGCGATGGTTGCACCCCGGCGAGGGCCGTTCACCCTTCGATACCTCAGGGCAAACGGAATACTTCATCACGGCATGAGCGTTACGGCGTCCAGAAGTAGCGCACGAGGTGGGAGAACACCGGCGCGGCGAAGGTGATGGAGTCCAGCCGGTCCATGTAGCCGCCGTGGCCGGCGATGCCGTGGCCCCAGTCCTTGGCGCCCAGCGAGCGCTTGACCGCCGACATCACCAGCCCGCTCAGCACGCCGCAGGCCACGATCTGCGCCGCCATCAGCGCCGCCACCCAGGGCCCGAAGGGCGTGACGCCGTGCAGCGCCGCGCCCAGCACGACGGTCGTGAGCGCGCCGCCGATCAGCCCCTCCCAGGTCTTGTTCGGGCTCAGCCGCGGCACCAGCTTGTGCCGCCCGAACAGCTTGCCGAACACGTACTGCAGCACGTCGCTGATCTGCACCGTGAAGGTGAAGAAGAACAGCAGCTCGACGTTGCGGCCTTCGAAGCCGGGGATGCGCAGCATCAGCAGCGCCGGCGCGTGGCTCACGCCGTACACGGCGGCCATGAGCGCGAAGATGATGCGGGCGTTGCGCGACAGGAAATCCTCCGTGTCCTGCGCCAGCGCCGAGGCCGAGGAGATCAGCCCGAACATGTAGACCGGGATGAAGATGGCGAACAGGCCGTACCACTGCACCCCCAGCAGCACGTACTGCACCGGCAGCGCCACGAAGAAGGCCAGGAACAGCGCCCAGTAGTCGCTGGACTTCGTCGGCGTGAGCGTGAGGAACTCGCGCAGCGCCATGAACGAGGAAAAGCCGAACACCACCACGGTGGCCAGCGGCCCCAGCGCCATGGCCACGAACAGCACCGCCACCATCACCCACCAGGCGCGGATGCGGGCATTGAGGTTGTGCACCGTCTCGCTGGCGCCGCCGGTGCGCGCGTGCAGCACGGCGCCGATGAGGGAGGCGATCACCAGGATCGCCAGCAGCAGCGCGCCGGTGCGCAGGAAGTACGGGCTCAGCGTGGGCATGGCATCAGCCTTGGGCCAGCGCGCACACCGCGTCGCGCATGCGGGCGAGGAACGAGGCCTTGTCCTCGCCGGGCTGCCGCGCCTGCGCGCTGCCGAAGTGCACCCGGCACATCAGCGGCAGCGGCACCGGCGCGCCCTTGGGCCACGAGCGGTACAGGTTCTCCAGGTAGGCCGGCACCAGCGCCACGCCGGGATGCGCCTGCGCCAGGTGGTAGAGGCCGGACTTGAAGGGCGCGGGCAGCGGCTGCGTGCCGCGCGTGCCCTCGGGGAAGACGATGAGCGAGTCGCCGGCGGCCAGCGCCGCGTGCAGCGGCTCCAGCGCCTGGGCACCGCCGGCGACGCGGTCGATCAGCACCACGCGCAGCAGCCGTTGCGCGACGTAGCGGCGCAGCGGCGTGGCGTCCCAGTAGTCGGCGCCGGCCACGGGGCGGACCAGGGCGCGCTGGTGGGCGGGCAGCGCCGCCAGCAGCATCAGCGTGTCGAGGTGGCTGCTGTGGTTGGCGAAGATGACGCAGGGCAGCTGCAGCGGCACGTCGAAGGCGGCACGCCCGCCGACGATCCAGTGCACCAGCGTGAGCAGCGCGTCGCGCTGCAGGCGGTGCCAGGCGTTCATGGCGTGCCTGCGGCCCGCAGCCGCCGCGCCAGGGCGTGGGTGCGCGTGGCGCAGGTGAGCACGCTGCCTGCGGCGATGGCGGCCACCGCCACGCGCAGCGGCCACGGTGCCGTGACGAAGGGCTGCAGCAGGCCCGCCGCGGTGAGCAGCGCCATGCGGTGCTGCTTGGCCATGGGGCCGCGGAAGTCGTGGCCCTGGCCGCAGGCGGCGCCGAAGACGCGCACGTAGGCGGTGAGCGCCGCGGCCAGCGCGCCGAACCAGCCCAGGGCCGGCCAGCCGCAGGCGTGGCCGGCGGCCACGATCAGCAGCGAATCGGCGATGCGGTCGGGGAACTCGTTGTAGATCACACCCAGCGCCGTCTGCCGGCCATGCTCGACCGCCACCATGCCGTCGAACAGGTTGCACAGCAGCCGGCCCTGGATGCAGGCCGCCGCCGCCAGGGTCCACCAGCCGCCGGCCCACAGCGCCGCGGCGCCCGCGGCGGCAAAGGCGATGCTCAGCACCGAGATCTGGTTGGGGCTCACGCCCCGCGCGGCCAGGGCACGCGCCAGCGCGCGGGCCCAGGCCGTGCCGCGCACGCGCAGCTCGCGGCGGTCGCCGGAAATGGGCGATGTCATGACGGCCTGCCTCCCTTGGTTCAGGTGGCCGCCATCGTAAGGCGATGCGGACGCGACGGCTTCGTACCCGTTGCGTCCTCACCAAATAGGCTCTGAAGCCTTCCGCGGCCTCAGAGCGGCGCGGCCAGGTCCATGGTCCAGTACATGCGGTAGGTGCTGGCGCTGTTGCTGACGCAGGCCACACCCACGTGCCTGAAGGCGGGCTTCATGAGGTTGGCGCAGTGGCCGGGGCTGGCCATCCAGCCGTCCACCACCTGCTGCACCGAGGTCTGGCCGGCGGCGATGTTCTCGCCCCAGGTGCGCCAGCTGTAGCCGGCCTGCGTGATGCGCGTGCCCGCGCTGCTGCCGTCCGAGCCGGTGTGGCTGAAGAAGTTCTTGCTGGCCATGTCCTTGGAATGCCGCGCCGCGGCGCTCTGCAGCGGGTCGTTCCAGGTGAGCGCCGTGGTCGGGGCGAAGCTGCCGTAGCTGCCGCAACTGGCGCCGCGCGCGCGGTAGGCGTTGATGCGCTGCATCAGCTCGGCCTGGAAGTTCGCCAGGCCGCAGTTGCTGCCGGCAACGACGGCCATGGCGCTTTCGCTGGGCAGCTCCGCGCCGGACGCCTCGGGCAGGCCCGCCGCCGGCGTCTCGCCCAGCGCCTGCGCCGAGGTGGAGGAGCTCACGGCCTGGGCCACGGTCTCGGGTGCCGTATCCGGCTCGTCGCCGCCGCCGCAAGCGGCCAGGCCGGCGGCCAGCACGAGGGCCATGGCGCTGCCGAGCCGAAAGGGAAGGTTCAGGGAAGAAGCAGAAATCGTCATGCCGGCAGCATCGGCCGGCCCGACGCGGGCGCGCTTCAGGATGAAACGCCCAGAGGCCAGCCGCAACCTCCGGCCACAAACACGAGCTTGAAATGTGGCGTGGCGTGAACTATGGACGCCGCGGGCCGCGGGCCGCGGGCCGCGGGCCGCGGCCCGCGGGCCGCGCCGCGCCGCTACAGCACCAGCGCCAGCCGCTCCAGCGCGATGACGCCGAAGAAGCCCAGGCCGGCGATCACGGTCCACTTCACGATCACGACGCCGCGCCGGCGCCAGCGCACGTCGCGCGTGCCGATGTACATCGCGAAGCACAGCAGCCCGGCCACCAGCAGCAGTCCGAAGACGAGGCGAAAGATCAGCATGTCGGGCGGGTCAGCGGCTTCACCAGGCCGAAGCCAGCTGCGTGAAGCCCTGCGGCGCCTGGCGCTCGTCGTCGAAGCTCACGATCTCCCAGGCGCCGCGGTCGTCCAGCAGCGCGCGCAGCAGCTTGTTGTTGAGGGCGTGGCCGCTCTTGTAGGCGCTGTAGGCGGCCAGCAGCGGGTGGCCGGCGATGTAGAGGTCGCCCATGGCGTCGAGGATCTTGTGCTTGACGAACTCGTCGTCGTAGCGCAGCCCGTCGGCATTGAGCACGCGGGTGTCGTCCACCACGATGGCGTTGTCCATGCTGCCGCCCAGGCTCAGGCCGCGCGCGCGCATGGCGTCCACGTCCTTGGTGAAGCCGAAGGTGCGCGCGCGGGCGATGTCGCGCTGGTAGCGGCCCGAGCCCAGGTCGAACTCCACGCGCTGGCCGGTGGAGTCCACGGCCGGGTGCTTGAACTCGATCTCGAAGCTCAGCCGGTAGCCGTGGTACGGATCGAGCCGTGCCCACTTCAGCGCCGCGCCCTCGCCCTCGCGCACCTCCACCGGCTTGAGCACGCGGATGAAGCGCTTGGGCGCGTTCTGCTCGACCACGCCGGCGCTCTGCAGCAGGAACACGAAGCTCGCGGCCGAGCCGTCGAGGATGGGCACTTCCTCGTTGGTGATGTCGATGAGCAGGTTGTCGATGCCCAGGCCGCAGCAGGCCGACATCACATGCTCGATGGTGTGCACCTTGGGCGCGCCGGGGTCGCCGCCGGGGGAGATGGTGGAGGCCAGCCGCGTGTCGCACACGGCCTGCGCGTTGACGGGGATGTCCACCGGCACGGGCAGGTCGATGCGGCGAAAGACGATGCCGGTGTCCGGCGGCGCCGGGCGCAGCGTCAGCTCCACCTTGTGGCCGCCGTGCAGGCCCACGCCGACGGCCCGGGTGAGCGACTTGAGGGTGCGTTGCTTGAGCATGCCGGGATTTTCCCTGATGCGCGCGCGCCGCAGCGCGTCAGGGCCAAGCAAAGAACGGCAAAGAAACGTGAACTCGTGAAGGGGCCGCCCCAAGCAAAAGGGCCGCCTCGCGGCGGCCCTGGATGCAGGCAGGTTCAGGAGACAGGCCGGAATTGCTGGCTCAGTCCGCCTGCTTGCGCAGGTAGGCCGGGATCTCGATCTCGTCCATGCCGTTGCTCGCCAGCGCGTCCACCTTGGCCGCGGCGCTGCGGCCGTGGCGCCAGACGCTGGGCACGCTGTAGTCGGCGGCGCCGGCCGGCGGCGCGGAGGCCAGGTTGTTGAGCACGGGCAGGTTGTCGGTGCCGGTGCGCGCGTTGCTGTGCACCATGCTGATCGCGGCCTGCGCGCGCTTGCTCGGGCTCAGGCCGGTGGCGATCACGGTCACGCGCAGCTTGTCGCCCAGGCTCTCGTCGTAGGCGGTGCCGTAGATGACATGCGCATCCTCCGCGGCGTAGCGGCGGATGGTGTTCATGGCGTTGCGCGACTCGGCCAGCTTGAAGGTGGCCTTGCTCGCGGCGATGAGCACCAGCACGCCGCGCGCGCCCGAGAGGTCGATGCCTTCGAGCAGCGGGCAGGCCACGGCGGCGTCGGCGGCCTTGTTGGCGCGGTCCGGGCCGCTGGCGGTGGCCGTGCCCATCATGGCCTTGCCCGGCTCGCTCATGACGGTCTTGACGTCCTCGAAGTCGACGTTGACCAGGCCGGGGATGTGGATGATGTCGCTGATGCCGCCCACGGCGTTGCGCAGCACGTCGTTGGCCTGGGCGAAGGCCTCGTCCTGCGTGATGTCGTCGCCCAGCGTCTCCAGCAGCTTCTCGTTGAGCACGACGATGAGGCTGTCCACGTTGGCTTCGAGCTCGTTGACGCCGGCGTCGGCCTGCTTCATGCGGCGCGCGCCCTCGAACTCGAAGGGCTTGGTGACCACGCCCACGGTGAGGATGCCCATCTCCTTGGCCGCGCGCGCGATCACGGGCGCGGCACCGGTGCCGGTGCCGCCGCCCATGCCGGCGGTGATGAAGACCATGTGCGCACCCTCAAGCGTCTGCTTGATGCGGTCCACCGCCTCCTCCGCCGCGGCCTGGCCCTTGTCGGGCCGGCCGCCCGCACCCAGCCCGCTGGTGCCCAGCTGGATGGTGTGCTGTGCGCTGGAGCGATTGAGTGCTTGCGCATCGGTGTTGGCGACGATGAACTCCACGCCCTGTACGCCCTGGGCAATCATGTGGTCCACGGCGTTGCCGCCGCCTCCACCGACCCCGATCACGCGGATCTGGGTGCCCTGGTCGAATTCCTCGATCATCTCGATAGCCATGGTTGCACCTCCTGATGTGCAAGTGTCCGTACGTTGGCCCAGCCGGGAAGCCTGCCGTGCCCGGCGTTCTCAAAAGTTCCCAAGAAACCAGTCGCGCGCGCGACCGAACATCGTTTTCACGGAGCCGGCCTGCGCCGCGGCCTTGATGCCGCGTGCACGGGCCAGCCGTGCCTCCTCCAGCAAACCCATCACGGTGGCCGACCGGGGGTTGGCCACCATGTCGTGCAGGGCGCCGTGATAGGTCGGCAGCCCCTTGCGCACGGGTTTCAGAAAAATGTCCTCGCCCAATTCCACCATGCCCGGCATCACGGCCGATCCGCCGGTGATGACGATGCCGCTGGAGAGCAGCTCCTCGTAGCCGCTGTCGCGGATGACCTGGTGCACCAGCGAGAAGATCTCCTCCACGCGCGGCTCGATCACGCCCGCCAGCGCCTGGCGCGAGAGCATGCGCGGTCCGCGGTCGCCCAGGCCCGGCACCTCGACCTGCTCGGCCGGGTCGGCCAGCAGCTGCTTGGCCACGCCGAACTCGACCTTGATCTCCTCGGCGTCCTTGGTCGGCGTGCGCAGCGCCATGGCGATGTCGCTGGTGATGAGGTCGCCCGCGATGGGGATCACGGCCGTGTGGCGGATGGAGCCGCCGGTGAAGATGGCCACGTCGGTGGTGCCCGCGCCGATGTCCACCAGCGCCACGCCTAAAGCGCGCTCGTCCTCGGTGAGCACCGCCGCGCTGGAGGCGCTGGGATTGAGCATGAGCTGCTCCACCTCCAGCCCGCAGCGGCGCACGCACTTGACGATGTTCTCCGCCGCGCTCTGCGCGCCGGTGACGATGTGTACCTTGACCTCCAGCCGCCCGCCGCTCATGCCGATGGGCTCCTTGACCTCGTGACCGTCGATCACGAACTCCTGCGGCTCCACCAGCAGCACCTTCTGGTCGTTGGGGATGTTGATGGCCTTGGCCGTGTCCACCACGCGCGCCACGTCCACCGGCGTGACCTCCTTGTCGCGCACGATGACCATGCCGGTGGAGTTCTGGCCGCGGATGTGGCTGCCGGTGATGCCGGTGTAGACGCGGCCGATCTTGCAGTCGGCCATCATCTCGGCTTCCTTGAGCGCCTGCTGGATGCTCTGCACCGTGGCGTCGATGTTGACCACCACGCCGCGCTTGAGCCCGTGCGACGAGGCCACTCCCAAGCCTGCCACCCGCAGCTCGCCACCGGGCAACACCTCGGCCACCACCGCCATCACCTTGGCGGTTCCGATGTCCAGCCCGACCACAAGATCCTTGTATTCCTTGGCCATTGCCTGCCCTATTTGCTTTTCTTCACTGCCGCCACCGGCAGCGTGGTCGTAATTCCCTGGAGCCGCACGACGTAGCCGTCCTTGTGCCTCAGATCGGCATATTGCAGCGGTCTTCCGTAATTCGTCGTGACCTGCGGCAGCGTGCGCACGAAACGTTCGCTGCGCGCGGCGATGTCCACGTCGGTGCCACGGCCGAGCTCGACCTGCGCGCCGCGGCCCGGGCCGGCGCCGTTGCCCGTGCCCAGCTCCACGCTCCACGAGCCGCGCTGGCTCAGCCGCAGCCGCCTGATGCCGCCCATGGGCGCGAACACCGGGGCCAGCCGCTCGTACAGGCCGAGCATGCGCATGGCGCTGTCCTCGCCGCCTTCAAACACGGGCAGGCCCTCGTCCTCCACGTCCCCGACGTTGGCCTCGAAGATCTCGCCCTGCGTGCTCACCAGCCGGTCCGCGCCCTCCTCGCCGCCGGCCCAGATGGCCGCGGCGCGGTGCTCCAGCAGCCGCACCTCCAGCCGGTTGGGGAAGACGCGGTGCAGCACCGCCTGGCGCACCCAGGGCAGCGCCTCGAAGGCCTCGCGCGCGGCCTGCAGGTCCAGCGTGAAGAAGTTGCCGCGCAGCTGTGGCACGGCCTCGTTGCGCAACTGCGCGGGGTTGCTGCGCTCGAACTCGCCGTCCACGCTGACGACGCGCAGCGCGAAGAGGGGCAGCCGCGACGCCCACTGCGCCGCCACGCCCAGCAGCGCCAGCAGCACCGCCGCGTAGATCAGGCTGGCCACCGCGTTGGTGAGCCGCACGTCGGGCGGCAGCGGGACCGTTGCACGAGCAGCCATGTGTCGTGTGCTCCCGCCCTCAGCCCCGCGCGCCGCCGTCCAGCGCGGCCGCGGCCAGCAGCCTCAGGCACAGCTGTTCATAGGTTATGCCCGCAGCGCGCGCCGACATCGGCACCAGCGAGTGGCCCGTCATGCCCGGCGAGGTGTTCATCTCCAGCAGGAAGGGCGCGCCGTCGCTCGCGCGCAGCATCAGGTCGGCGCGGCCCCAGCCGCGGCAGCCCAGCGCGCGGTAGGCCTTGAGCACGATGTCCTGGACGCGCGCCTCCAGCGCGGCATCGAGCCCGCTGGGCACCAGGTACTTCACCTCGTCGGTGAAGTACTTGTTGTTGTAGTCGTAGCCCGCCGGCGGCGGCACGATGCGGATCACGGGCAGCGCCTGCGCCGTCTCGCCCTCACCCAGCACCGGGCAGGTCAGCTCCGCGCCCTGGATGAACTCCTCGCACAGCACCACGCTGTCGTGGCGCGCGGCCAGCTCCACGGCGGCGGCCAGCTGCGAGGCCTGCTCCACCTTGGTCATGCCGATGGACGAACCCTCGTGCGGCGGCTTGACGATCAGCGGCAGCCCCAGCTCGGCCACCACCGCGGCGAGGCGCTCGGGGCTGCACTCGGGGCGCCGCAGCACCACCTGGCGCGGCATGGGCAGGCCCTCGGCGGCCCACACGCGCTTGGTCATGACCTTGTCCATGGCGATGGCGCTGGCCATCACGCCCGAGCCCGTGTAGGGGATGCCCAGCAGCTCCAGCGCCCCTTGCACCGTGCCGTCCTCGCCGTGGCGGCCATGCAGAGCGATGAAGCAGCGCTCGAAACCGTCGGTCTCGAGTTCGGCCAGCGGGCGCTGCGCCGGGTCGAAGGCGTGGGCGTCCACGCCCTGCGACTGCAGCGCCTGCAGCACGCCGCCGCCCGACAGCAGCGAGATCTCGCGCTCGGCGGAGCTGCCGCCCATGAGCACCGCCACCTTGCCCAGCGCTTTCACATTCACGTTGACGTTCATGTCCATGCCCCTCCCTCAGCCCGCGGCCTTGAGCATCTCGACCACGCGGGCCGGCACCGCGCCGATGGAGCCCGCGCCCATGGAAATCACCACGTCGCCCTCGCGCGCGAACTCGGCGATCGCCTGCGGCAGAGTCGCCACGTCGTCCACGAACACCGGATCGGCCTTGCCCGCCACGCGCAGCGCGCGCGCCAGGCTGCGGCCGTCGGCGGCCACGATCGGGCTCTCGCCCGCGGCGTAGACCTCGGTCAGCAGCACCGCGTCGGCCTGGCCCATGACCTTCACGAAGTCCTCGAAGCAGTCCCGCGTACGGGTGTAGCGGTGCGGCTGGAAGGCCAGCACCAGGCGCCGGCCGGGGAAGGCGCCGCGCGCGGCGGCCAGCACCGCGGCCATCTCCACCGGGTGGTGGCCGTAGTCGTCGATGAGCGTGAAACGGCCCTGCTCGCCCTGCAGCTCGCCGTAGCGCTGGAAGCGCCGGCCCACGCCGCCGAACTTGGCCAGCGCCGCGGCGATGGGCTCGTCGGGAATCTCCAGCTCCGTAGCCACCGCGATGGCGGCCAGCGCGTTGCGCACGTTGTGCTCGCCGGGCAGGTTGAGCGTGATGCGCAGGTCCGGCATCTTCGCGCCGTTGCGCCGGCGCACCGTGAAGCGCATCTGCCCGCCGGGCAGCGCCTGCACGTCCACCGCGCGCACCTGCACGTCCTCGCCCAGGCCGTAGCTGACGATGGGGCGCGACACCATCGGCATGATGGAGCGCACGCCGGGATCGTCGCCGCACAGCACCGCCGCGCCGTAGAAGGGCATGCGATGCAGGAACTCGACGAAGGCGCCCTTGAGCCGCGCGAAGTCGTGGCCGTAGGTGTCCATGTGGTCGGCGTCGATGTTGGTGACAACCGACAGGATCGGGCTGAGGTTGAGGAAGGAGGCGTCGCTCTCGTCGGCCTCCACCACGATGTGATCGCCCTTGCCCAGCGCCGAGTTCGCGCCCGCGCTGTTGAGCTTGCCGCCGATGACGAAGGTCGGGTCCAGCCCGGCCTCGGCCAGCACGCTGGTCACCAGCGAGGTGGTGGTGGTCTTGCCGTGCGTGCCGGCGATGGCGATGCCGGCCTTCAGGCGCATCAGCTCGGCCAGCATGATGGCGCGCGGCACCACCGGGATGCGCCGGGCGCGCGCGGCGATGACCTCGGGGTTGTCGCCGCGCACGGCGGTGGAGGTCACCACCGCCTGCGCGCCCTCGATCTGCGCGGCCTCGTGGCCGATGTGCACGCGGATGCCCAGCCCGGCCAGGCGCCGCGTGGTGGCGCTGTCGGCCTGGTCCGAGCCCGAGACCACGTAGCCCAGGTTGTGCAGGATCTCGGCGATGCCGCTCATGCCGGCGCCGCCGATGCCGACGAAATGGATGTGCTTGACGGCGTGTTTCATGTTTTCTTGACGAGCTGTTCGATGGTGTCGGCCACGCGGGCGGCGGCGCGCGGCCGGGCCAGCGCGCGGGCCTGCCGGGCCATGGCCAGGAGTTGCGGCCGCTGCAGCGCGGCCAATCGTTGCGCCAGCGACTGCGGCGAGAGCTCGGCCTGCGGCAGGTGGATGGCGGCGCCGTGCTGCGCCATGTAGGCGGCGTTGTCGCGCTGGTGCGAGGTGGTGCTCACGATCAGCGGCACCAGGATGCTGGGCACGCCGGCGGCGCAGAGCTCGCTCACCGTCACGGCGCCGGCACGGCACAGCACCACGTCGCAATCGGCCAGGCGCTGCGCCATGTCGTCGATGAAGGGCAGCAGCTCGGCCTGCATGCCGGCCTGGGCGTACGCGGCGCGCACGCTGTCGATGTGGGCCAGGCCGGTCTGGTGCGTCACCAGCGGGCGCTGCGAGGGCTCCAGCAGCGCCAGCGCCGCGGGCAGCGTCTCGTTGAGCACCTTGGCGCCCAGGCTGCCGCCCACCACCAGCAGCCGCAGCGGGCCCTGGCGCCCGGCAAAGCGCGCTTCGGGCGCGGGCAGCGCCTCGATCTCGGCGCGCACCGGGTTGCCGGTGACGGTGGCGCGCTTGGTGGCGGTCGCGGCCTGGCCGTCGAAGCCGAAGGCCACGCCGTCGGCCACCGGCAGCAGCGCCTTGTTGCTCAGCAGCAGCGCCGCATCCGCGTTCACCAGCACCAGCGGCTTGCCCAGCGCCGCGGCCATCATCCCGCCGGGGAAGCAGACGTAGCCGCCCATGCCCAGCACCGCGTCCGCGCGCCGGCGCCGCAGGATGCCCAGGCACTCGGCGAAGGCCTTGAGCAAGCGCATGCCGCCGGTGAGCGTGTGCACGAGCCCCTTGCCGCGCAGGCCGCTGAAGCCGATGCGGTCCAGCGTGATGCCCGAGGGCGGCACGAGGCGGTTTTCCATGCCCGCGGGCGTGCCCAGCCAGCTCACGCTCCAGCCGCGCTGCTGCATCTCGCGCGCCACGGCCAGGCCCGGGATGACATGCCCGCCGGTGCCCGCGGCCATGATCACGAGGTGGCGGCTCATGGGCGGCCTCCCCGCATCAGCTGCCGGTTCTCGATGTCCACCCGCAGCACGATGGCCAGCGCCACCAGGTTCATCAGGATGGCCGAGCCGCCGTAGCTCATCAGCGGCAGCGTCAGGCCCTTGGTGGGCAGCAGCCCCAGGTTCACGCCCATGTTGATGAAGGCCTGCCCGCCCATCCAGATGCCGATGCCCTGCGTCATCAGCCCGGCGAAGACGCGGTCCAGCGCGATGGCCTGGCGCCCGATGTGAAAGATGCGCCGCGCCAGCCAGAAGAAGGCAACGATCACCACCGCCACGCCGACGAAGCCCAGCTCCTCGCCCACCACGGCCAGCAGGAAATCGGTGTGCGCCTCGGGCAGGTAGTGCAGCTTTTCCACGCTGTTGCCCAGGCCCTGGCCGGTGAGCTCGCCGCGGCCCAGCGCGATGAGCGAGTGCGTGAGCTGGTAGGCCTTGCCCTGCGCGTAGCGCTCGTCCCAGGGATTGAGGTAGGCAAAGATGCGCTCGCGACGGAAGTCGCTGAACACGATCATCAGCACGAAGGCGCCCAGCAGCACCGCCACGCTCAGGAAGAACATGCGGCCGTTGACGCCGCCCAGGAACAGGATGCCCAGCGCCACGGCGGCGATCACGATGAAGGCGCCCATGTCGGGCTCGGCCAGCAGCAGCACGCCGATCACGCCCAGCGCCACGCCCATCGGCAGCACCGCCTTGAAGAAGCGCTCCTTGATGTCCATCTTGCGCACCATGTAGCTCGCGGCGTACATGGCGATGCCGAGCTTCGCGGCCTCGCTGGGCTGGAAGTTCATGATGCCCAGCGGAATCCAGCGCCGCGCGCCGTTGACCGACACGCCCACGTGCGGCACCAGCACCACCACCAGCCCGACCAGCGAGCCCAGGAACAGGTACGGCGCCCACTTCTCCCACTGCGCCACCGGGATCTGCACCGTCAGCAGCGCGGCCACGAAGCCGATGCCCAGCGCCGCCAGGTGGCGCACCAGGAAATACGTGGGCGAGTAGCGGGCGAAGCGCGGGTTGTCGGGCAGCGCCACGGTGGCCGAATAGACCATCACCAGCCCCAGCGCCAGCAGCCCCACCGTCACCCACAGCAGGCCCTGGTCGAAGCCCGAGAGCCGCGCGGGCTGCGCCGGCGCCGTGCGCACGAAGTCGCGCACGGGCAGCGGGTGCGCGCGCGCCAGCGAGCGCATCCCCATCAGCTTGCGCAGCAGCGCTTTCACAGCAGCGACTCCCCGCGCTCGGCGGCCAGCGCGGCCACCGCGGACACGAACACCTCGGCCCGGTGCGCGTAGTTGCGGAACATGTCCAGGCTCGCGCACGCCGGGCTCAGCAGCACGGCATCCCCCGGGCGCGCCTGCTCGAAGCACCACACGGTGGCGGCCTCCAGCGTGTCGAAGCGCTGCATGGGCACCTCGGTGGCGGCCAGCGCCTGCTGCAGCGCCGGGGCGTCGCGCCCGATCAGCGCCAGCGCCCGCGCGTACCGGGCCACCGGCTCGGCCAGCGGGCCGAAATCCTGGCCCTTGCCGTCGCCGCCCAGGATCACCACCAGCTTGGCCGGGTCGCGGTCCGAGCCCAGGCCGTTGAGCGCAGCCACGGTGGCGCCGACGTTGGTGCCCTTGCTGTCGTCGAAGGCCTCCACGCCGCCGACCTGGCCCACCGGCTCGACACGGTGCGGCTCGCCGCGGTACTCGCGCAGGCCATGCAGCATCGGGCTCATCGGGCAGCCGACGGCGCTGGCCAGCGCCAGCGCCGCCAGCGCGTTGGCGGCGTTGTGGCGGCCGCGGATGCGCAGCGCGTCCGCAGGCATGAGGCGCTGCAGCCGGATCTCGGGCTGCTCGTCGCGGCGGCGGCGCGGGCCGGGCTCCTCGTCGCCCTGTGCGCGCACCAGCCAGGCGATGCCGCGCTCCTCGATCAGGCCGAAGTCGCCCGGCGCGCGCGGCGCGTCCAGCCCGAAGCGCACCACCCGGCGCGAGACGCTGCGCGGGCGCCCGCCGCGCACCGAGGCCTTGACCACGGTGGGCGGCGGCACCATGGCCTCCACCTGCGGATCGTCGCGGTTGACCACCATCACCGCGTCGCGGCCGTAGATGGCGGCCTTGGCCCGGGCATAGGCCGCCATGTCGCCATGCCAGTCCAGGTGGTCCTGCGTGATGTTGAGCACCACCGCCGCGTCGGGCTCGAAGCCCTGCACGCCGTCGAGCTGGAAGCTGGAGAGCTCCAGCACCCAGGCCTCGGGCAGGTGCGAGAACACGGGTGCCGGCGCGGGCGGCGGAGGCAGCGCCGGCGTGTTGGCGGCAAGGTCCAGGTCCGCCACCTGGGCAACGACAGCGTCGGCCGCGCCGGCATCGGCACTGGCGAGATCGGTATCGGCGTGCGCCGCGACGGCCGTCACGGCGGCTCCTTCCGCCGCATCGACCTCGACGGCCGCCGGCTGCGGGAAGCTTTCCTGCGCCAGTGCCTGGGCCAGCGTGTCCAGCAGCGTCGGACCGATGTTGCCCGCGGTGGCCACGCGCAGCCCGCAACGCTGCAGCAGCAGCGAGGTCAACGACGTGACCGTGGTCTTGCCGTTGGTGCCGGTGACGGCCACCACGCGCGGCGCGTAGCCGTGGCGCGCCTTGAGCGCGGCCAGCGCACGCGCGAACAGGCCCAGCTCGCCCTCGATGCGCACGCCGGTGGCACGCGCAGCGGTGAGCAGCGGCTCGATGCGTGCATCGCCCGGCGCCAGGCCCGGGCTCTTGAGCAGCAGCTGCAGCCCCTGCAGCTGCGACAGCGCCAGCTCGCCGGAGAATACCGGCACCTCGGGCCACTGCGCCTTGAGCGCGGCGGCCTGCGGCGGCTCGGCGCGCGAGTCCCACACGCGCACCTGCGCGCCCTGCGCGGCGCACCAGCGCGCCATCGCCAGGCCCGAGTCGCCCAGGCCCAGCACCAGCACCTGTTGCCCTTGCAGCTCGGCCATCACGGGGGCGGAAGACGGGGAATCGGTGGAGCTCATCGGTGCCTCAACGCAGCTTCAGCGTGGCCAGCCCCAGCAGGCACAGCAGCATGGTGATGATCCAGAAACGGATGACGACCTGCGTCTCCTTCCAGCCGGATTTCTCGAAGTGGTGGTGCAGCGGCGCCATCAGGAAGATGCGCCGGCCCACGCCGTAGCGCTTCTTCGTGTACTTGAACCAGGTCACCTGCGCCATCACCGACAGCGCCTCCACCACGAACACGCCGCCCATGACCGCCAGCACGATCTCCTGGCGCGTGATCACGGCGATGGTGCCCAGCGCGCCGCCCAGCGCCAGCGCGCCCACGTCGCCCATGAACACCTCGGCCGGGTGCGCGTTGAACCACAGGAAGGCCAGCCCCGCGCCGGCCATGGCCGAGGTGAACACCAGCAGCTCGCCCGCACCGGGGATGTAGGGGAACAGCAGGTAGCGGCTGTACACCGCGCTGCCGGTGACGTAGGCGAACACGCCCAGCGAGGCGCCCACCATCACCACCGGCATGATCGCCAGCCCGTCCAGGCCGTCGGTGAGGTTCACCGCGTTGGAGCTGCCCACGATCACCACGTAGGTCAGCGCGATGAAGCCGAACACGCCCAGCGGGTAGCTGATGGTCTTGAAGAAAGGCACGATCAGGTCGGCCTTGGGCGGCAGGTCGTTGGAGAAGCCGCTCTGCACCCAGCGCGCGAACAGCTCGATCACGCGCAGCGCCGAGGTCTCGCTCACGCTGAAGGCCAGGTAGATGGCCGCCACCAGCCCGATGATCGACTGCCAGAAGTACTTCTCGCGCGAGCGCATGCCTTCCGGGTTCTTGTGCACGACCTTGCGCCAGTCATCGACCCAGCCGATGGCACCGAAGCCGAAGGTGACGATCATCACGATCCACACGAAGCGGTTGGCCCAGTCGAACCACAGCAGCGTGGACACGGCGATGCCCAGCAGGATGAGCACGCCGCCCATGGTCGGCGTGCCGCTCTTGACCATGTGCGCGGCAACGCCGTACTCGCGGATGGGCTGGCCGATCTTGAGCTCGGCGAGCTTGCGGATCACCAGCGGGCCGAAGCCGATGCCGATGAGCAGCGCCGTCATGGCCGCCAGCAGCGAGCGCAGCGTCAGGTACTGGAACACGCGCAGGAAGCCCAGGCGCTCGGGGTAGAGCTCGGCGAGCCATTGCGTCAGGAGCAGCAGCATCAGCGCGTCTCCCCCAGCAGCGGCAGCACGCGCTCCATGCGCATGAAGCGCGAACCCTTCACCAGCACCGAGGCGAAGTCGCCCACCGAAGGCAGCGCCGCCATCAGCTCATCGACCGTGGCGAAGTGGCGCGCCCCGGCGCCATAGGCCCGGGCCGCGTGCGCGCAGAGGTTGCCCGCGCAATAGAAATGCTCGATGCCGCGCCGCGCCGCCAGCGCGCCGACCTCGGCGTGGAAGGCCGGGCCCTGGTCGCCGACCTCGCCCATGTCGCCCAGCACCAGCAGCCGCGGCGCCGGCAGCGTGGCCAGCAGCTCGATGGCCGCGCGCACGGAATCGGGATTGGCGTTGTAGCTGTCGTCCACCAGCGTGAGCTCGCGCCCGCCGCGCTGCAGCGCCTTGAGCTGCGAGCGCCCGGCCACCGGCACGAAGGCCTCCAGGCCCTGCACCACCGCCGCCAGCGGCGCGCCCGCGGCCAGCGCGCAGGCGGCCGCCGCCAGCGCGTTGCGCACGTTGTGCGCGCCGGGCATGCGCAGCACGAGCCGCGCCGAGCCCATGGGCGTGTCCAGCGCCAGCGACCAGTGGTCAGCGAGCCATTGCGCCTGCCCGTCCACCTCGCCGCCCGGCCCGAAGCGCAGCACGCGCCGGCCGCCGGCCAGCGCCGCCCACAAGGGCGTGAAGGCGTCGTCGGCAGGGAACACAGCGCAGCCCTGCGCGTCCAGCGCCTGGAGCACGCTGCCGTTCTCGCGCGCCACCGCTTCCACCGTGGCCATGAATTCCTGGTGCTCGCGCTGCGCGTTGTTGACCAGCGCCACCGTCGGCCGCGCCAGCCGCGCCAGCTCGGCGATCTCGCCGGGATGGTTCATGCCCAGTTCCACCACCGCGGCGCGGTGCTGAGGACGCAGGCGCAGCAGCGTCAGCGGCAGCCCGATGTGGTTGTTGAAATTGCCCGCGGTGGCCAGCGCCGCGTCGGCGAGCCAGGCGCGCAGGATGGAAGCCGTCATCTGGGTGACGGTGGTCTTGCCGTTGCTGCCGGTGACGGCGATCAGCGGCAGCGCCTCGAAGCGCGCGCGCCAGCCCGCGGCCAGCGCCTGCAGCGCCGCCAGGGTATCGGGCACCTGCAGGCCCGGCAGCCCGGCCTCGTCCAGCCCGTGCTGGGCGATGGCGGCGGCGGCACCGGCCGCCCGGGCCGCGCCCAGGTGGTCATGGCCGTCGAAGCGCTCGCCGCGCAGCGCGACGAACAGGTCGCCCGGCTGCAGCGTGCGGGTGTCGGTGTGCACGCGCGCCAGCGCCGTTTCGGGCGCACCCGCCAGGGTGGAGCCCGGCAGCAGCGCCTGCACCTGGCGCAAGGTCAGCATCGTCATGCGCGCCCCCCGCGGAGGCCGCTCAATGCCAGAGGGCGGCCACGCCGGGCCGCCAGGGTCAATGGGTTTTGAGTCGAGTGAGTCATGGCTGCGCCTTTCGCGTCTGCAACGCGTTCAGCGCCTCGTCGATATCGGAGAAGGGCAGCTTCCGGCCGCCAATGTCCTGGTAGTCCTCGTGTCCCTTGCCGGCGATGAGCAGCACGTCGGCAGGGTCGGCCGAGCGCACCGCGTCGAGAATGGCCTTGCGCCGGTCCTCGACGATCGCGGCCTGGGTGCCCGAGGGCAGCCCGGCTGCGATCTGCGCCAGGATGGCCCCCGGCGGCTCGGACCGTGGATTGTCGCTTGTCAACACGACGGCATCTGCAAGTTCTTGTGCGATGGCGCCCATCAAGGGCCGCTTGGTGGGATCGCGGTCGCCTCCGCAACCGAACACGCACCACAGCCGCCCGCCGCGCGCGCGCGCCAGCGGGCGCAGCGCCGTGAGCGCCTTCTCCAGCGCATCGGGCGTGTGGGCGTAGTCCACCACCACCTCCGGGTCGCCGGGGCCGCCGCCCACCTGCTGCATGCGCCCGGGCACCGGCGTGAGCAGCGGCACCACCGCCGCGGCCTCGGCCGCTGCCACGCCCAGCGCGCGCAAGCCGCCCAGCACCGCCAGCAGGTTGCTGGCGTTGTAGTCGCCGATGAGGCGGCTGCGCACGGGCTGCGTGGCGCCGCCCGGCTCGGCCAGCTCGAAGGCCAGCCCGCCGGCCTCGTAGCGCAGGTGCTCGGCGCGCAGCCGCGCGGGCTGGTGGATGGAGTAGGTCCAGACGTCCAGATCGTTGCGCCCGGCCAGCTCGCGCGCCAGCGCCGCGCCCTGCGCGTCGTCGATGTTGATCACGGCCGCGCGCAGCCCCGGCCAGTCGAACAGCCCGCGCTTGGCGGCCCAGTAGCCCGCCATGTCGCCGTGGAAGTCGAGATGGTCGCGCGTGAAGTTGGTGAACAGCGCCACGTCGATGCGCGCACCCGCCAGGCGCTGCTCCACCAGGCCGATGGAGGAGGCCTCCAGCGCGCAGGCCTTGAAGCCGGCGTCGGCGAAGCGGCGCAGCGCGGCGTGGAAGCTGACCGGATCGGGCGTGGTCAGCCCGGTGAACTCGATGGCGCCGCCGCCCTGGGTGCCGGCGCGCGGCGGCTCGCCGATGCCCAGCGTGCCCACCAGCCCGCAGCGCCGCGACAGCGCCGTGAGCGCCTGCGCCGTCCACCAGCTCGTGGAGGTCTTGCCGTTGGTGCCGGTGCTGGCCACCAGCTCCAGCGCCGTGCTGGGCGCGCCGAAGAAGGCGTCGGCCACGAGCCCGGCGGCCGCCTTGAGCCGGGGCAGCGCGGCCACGCGCGGATCGTCGAAGCCGAAAGCCTCCACGCCCTCGCTGGCCACCAGGCAGGCGCTGGCCCCGGCAGCCAGCGCGCCGGCCACGAAGCGACGCGCGTCGTGCGCGGCGCCAGGCCAGGCCATGAACGCGTCGCCGGGCCGCACCAGGCGGCTGTCGCTGCGCAGCGTGCCGGTGGCGCGCCCGCGCAGCCACTGCGCGGCCGCGGCCGCATCCTCCAGGCGGCTCAAAGCCATGCTCCCTCCCCCTCTCGAACCCGGCACGGCGCCGCCTTGCCACAAACCATCACGGGCACCCGGGCCCGATGCTTCAATGCCGCGCCCATCAGAAGCTCTCCGGCTCGGCCGGCACGGCCTTGGTGACGATCTGGGGCTTGACCTCCAGGTCCGGCTCCACGTTCTTCAGCCGCAGCGTCTGCTGTACCACCTGGCTGAACACGGGCGCGGCCACCAGGCCGCCGAAATACTTGCCGTTGCTGGGCTCATCGACCATCACGGCCACGATCACGCGCGGCTTGTCGATGGGCGCCAGGCCCACGAACCAGGAGCGGTACTTGTTGCTCGCGTAACCGCGTCCTTCCTGCTTGTGCGCGGTGCCGCTCTTGCCGCCCACCGAGTAGCCGATGGTCTGCGCCAGCGGGCCGGTGCCGCCCGGGCCCGCGGCCATCTGCAGCATCTTGCGCACCTGCTGCGCGGTCTCGGGCTTGAACACGCGCGTGCCCGGCGGCGGCGCGTCCTGCCTGAACATCGACACCGGCACCACCTCGCCGTCGCGCGCGAAGGCGGTGTAGGCCTGCGCGATCTGCAGCAGCGAGGCCGACAGGCCGTAGCCGTAAGACATGGTGGCCTGCTCGATGGGCTTCCAGCTCTTCCACGGGCGCAGCCGCCCGGTGACGGCGCCGGGGAACTTGAGCTGCGGCTTGTGGCCGAAGCCCAGGTTCGAATACAGCTCCCACATCTCGCGCGGCGGCATCTGCATCGCCAGCCGCGCCGCGCCGACGTTGCTGGACTTCTGGATCACCTCGGCCACCGTGAGCACCGGGTGCGAGTGGGCGTCGCGGATGGTGCTGCCGCCGATGACCAGGCTGCCCGCGGCGGTGACGACGGGCGTGTCCACCCTCACGCGGCCGGTTTCCAGCATCTGCGCGGCGATGAAGGGCTTCATCGTCGAGCCGGGCTCGAAGGTGTCGGTGAGCGCGCGGTTGCGCAGCTGGTTGCCGCTGAGCTTGCCGCGGTCGCCCGGGTCGTAGCTGGGATAGTTGGCCAGCGCCAGCACCTCGCCGGTCTGCACGTCGATCACCACCACGCTGCCGGCCTTGGCCTTGTGCTCGGCCACCGCGTCACGGATGCGCTGGTAGGCGAAGAACTGCACCTTGGCGTCGATGGACAGCGCGATGTCGCGCCCGTTGACCGGGTCCACCTGCTGGCCCTTGTCCTCGATGACGCGGCCGAGCCGGTCCTTGACCACCTCGCGCGAGCCGTCCTTGCCCTGGAGCTCGCGCTGGAAGGCCAGCTCGATGCCCTCCTGCCCGGTCTGCTCCACGCCGGTGAAGCCCACCACGTGCGCGGCGGCCTCGCCCTCGGGGTAGCGGCGCTTGAACTCCGAGACCTGGTGCACGCCCTTGAGATTGAGCGCCTTGACGGCGGTCCAGGTCTCGTCCTCGACCTGGCGGCGCAGCCACACGAAGTTCGGGTTGTCCGACAGCCGCTTGTCCAGCTCGGCCAGGCTCATGCCCAGCAGCTTGGCCAACTCGGCCTTGTGCGCGGCGTCGGCCTCGAAGTCCTTGGGAATGGCCCACACCGAGGGCGCGGCCACGCTGGTGGCCAGCAGCGCGCCGTTGCGGTCGAGGATGCGCCCGCGGCTGGCGGGCATCTGCAGCGTGTGGACGTAGCGCTTCTCGCCCTGCTGCTGGAAGAAGTCCGTGTTGATGACCTGCACGTAGGCCGCGCGCCCGAACAGCGCGGTGAAGCCGATGCCCACCAGCGCCACCAGCAGCCGCGAGCGCCAGGGCGGCGTCTTGGAGGCCAGCAGCGGGCTGGTGGCGTAGTTGACGCTGCGCACGCTCACGGCGGCGCCGCGGGAGCCGGGTCGCAAGGCGCTCATCGCTGCGCCTCCGACGCCGCGGCGTCGACGTAAAACGTGACGGCCGGCGTGGCGGTGCGCATGGCCAGCCGCTCGCGCGCGACCTTCTCCACGCGCCCCGAAGTGGCCTGCGCCTCGCGCTCGGCCTGCAGCCGCTTGAAGTCGCGCTCCAGCAGCCGCTCCTCGTTGCGCGCGCGGTCCAGGGCCGTGTAGAGCTGGCGGCCCTCGTAGGCGATCTTCACCAGGTACATGCAGCTGCCCACCAGCGCGATCAGCAGCAGCACGTTGAGCCGCGTCATCGCCCCCTCCCGCCGGCCTGGGCGCGCGCGCCGCGCGCCGCGCCCGGCTGCACGCCGGCCCCGAACGGCACCTCGGTGCGCTCGGCCACGCGCAGCACCGCCGAGCGCGCGCGCGGGTTGGCCGCCACCTCGGCCTCGGAGGGGCGGATGCGCCCCAGCAGCCGCAGCCGCGAGGGCGCCGGCGGCGCGAAGGGCGCGCGCCGGTCCACCTCGGCGCGGCTCTCGCGCGCCATGAAGGTCTTGACGATGCGGTCCTCCAGCGAGTGGAAGCTGATCACGGCCAGCCGCCCGCCCGGGGCCAGCAGCGCCAGCGCCGCGCTCAGGCCCTGCTCCAGCTCCTGGAGCTCGCCGTTGACGTGAATCCGAAGAGCTTGAAAGGTGCGCGTGGCTGGGTCCTGGCCCGGCTCGCGGGTCTTGACCGCACGAGCCACGAGGTCGGACAGCTCGGCGGTGCGCTGCACGGGCTGGCCGCCTGTTCGGCGAGCCACAACCGCCTTTGCAATCTGGACAGCAAACCGTTCTTCACCATAGTCGCGTATCACCTGGGCTATCTGGCGCTCGTCGGCACGGGCCAGGAAATCGGCCGCGCTCTCGCCGCGCGTGGGGTCCATGCGCATGTCGAGCGGGCCGTCGAAACGGAAGCTGAAGCCGCGTTCGGGCGTGTCGATCTGGGGCGAGGACACGCCGATGTCCAGCAGCACGCCGTCCACGCGTTCCACCCCCAGCGCGGCCAGGGCCTCGGCCATCGCGCCGAAGTTGGCGTGGTGGATGGAAAAGCGCGGGTCGTCGATGGCGGTGCCGCCGCGCGTGGCCGCGGCCAGCGCCTCGGGGTCGCGGTCCAGCGCGATCAGCCGCCCGTTCGGGCCCAGCCGCTGCAGCAGCAGCCGCGAGTGCCCGCCACGGCCGAAGGTGCCGTCCACGTAGGTGCCATCGGGCGCGCCGAACACGGCGTCCACGGTTTCATGCAGCAGCACCGTCTGGTGCTGCCCGGGGAGAGAGGTGCGCATCACGCGACGAAATCCTGGATCGCAGCCGGCATTTCAGAGCTCATGACCTGCGCCTCGTGCGCCGCCAGGCGCGCGCGGTCCCACAGCTCCAGACGCGAGCCCATGCCGATGAGCATCACGTCGCGCACCAGCCCGGCGGCCTCGCGCAGCTCCGGCGCCACCAACACACGTGAGGCGCTGTCCATGTCCACATCCAGCGCGTTGCCCAGGAACACGCGACGCCAGCCGTCGGCCGCCATCGGCAGCCCCAGCAACTTGTCGCGGAACTGTTCCCACGCCGGGCGCGGAAACATGAACAGGCAACCCGCCGGACTCTTGGTGAGGGTGAGCTGGCCGCCCGACAGGTCCATGAGCGCATCGCGATGACGGGCCGGGACGGTAAGACGCCCCTTACCGTCCAGCGTCAGCGCCGCAGGACCTTGAAAGACATGACCAGCCACAACACCCCACTTCCAACCACTTTTCTCCACTGTACCGGAGCGGGACACCCCGGTCAACTTTTGCGGCGCAAAAAATTCAATGAAATCAACAGGTTAGGCGTGGATTTGAATCTGGTTTGAGAGTAAAAAAGTGCTGCAGAAATAAGGACTTGCGCCCCCCACTGAAAGTGAATGCTGAGATGCCGACGGGGTTTTCGAGAAATTCACGGCGCTTTATCTTCCCGGCGCATCGGGAACGGGGCTTGCCGCCTTTTCTGAAGGACTTATTGCTTCAGGAGGACCCCATGAAGGACGCCCACAGCCAGCAGCAGGAGGCCAAGCGGCTCGAAGGCCAGGCCCAGCAGCCCGAGGAAAAGGTGCCCACCTACCAGGAACTGCTCGACGAGGCGGTGGACGAAACCTTCCCCGCCAGCGACCCGATCTCGCCCAGCGCCGCCATGCACGCCGACCGCAAGATCTCCACCGACAAGGACAGCCACGACTGGACCCTGCAGCCCGGCGCCTGCCCGCCGACGCAAGGCGGCGACGCACAGCCAAAGCCCCAGTCGTCCAAGGACGACCCCCAGGCCGCCGACAAGCGGTGACGCGCGGGCGGCGATTGTCGCCGCGGCCGCCGGGGCGGCGGCCGGGTGGCGCGCGGATGCGGCGCCGTCAGCGCCAGCGCTGGGCCGGCACCGTGAAGCTGTAGCGCTCGCCCGGGCGCAGCACCTGCACCTTGTCCTGCAGCCCGGCCGCGCGCGCCGCGGCCAGGAACTCCTCCAGCGAGGACTTGAACACCGGGTAATCGTCGTTGTGGATGGGGATGGCGCGCCGCGGCTGGATCAGCTGCAGCGCCTGCACGCCTTGCTGCGCGTCCATGGTCAGCAGCACGCCGAACAGCCGCGTGCCGCCCAGGTGCAGCAGCGCCAGGTCGATGTCCGGAAAGCGGCGCGGGATCTCGGCCAGCTCGTCGTAGACCAGCGTGTCGCCGCTGATGTAGAGCCGCCACGCCGGCGCGCCGCCCGGCGCCAGCAGCTCCACCAGGCTGCCCATGGTTTCCGGCAGCGCCGCGTACAGCACCGGCGGGCCATGGCGCGCCGGCAGCGCCGTGATGCGCAGCCGCGCTGCGCCCTTCTCCAGCTCGATGGCCTGCCAGGTGTGGAGCCCGTGCAGCGACCTGAAACCCCGCTCGGCCAGCTGCCGCACCGCGTGCGGCGTGCTGATGATGGGCAGCAGCTTGTCGAGCTTCTGCTCGGCCACCTGGTCGAAATGGTCGCCGTGGTAGTGCGACAGCAGCACCGCGTCCAGCGGCGGCAGCTGCTCGATGCCGAGCGCCGGCTCGGTCAGCCGCGGCGTGTGGATGCCGTAGCCCAGGTGCGCATGGTCGCCGCGGTGCAGGAAGTTCGGATCGGTCAGCAGCGTGAAGGGCCCCAGGCGCAGCACCACGGTGGCCGTGCCGATGAACTGCACCGAGCCGCCCGGCACGCCTTCCTCGGCGCTGCCCGGCGCGGGCAGCGGCAGCTTCAGCGTCGGCTGCGCCGCCTCGGTCTGGGCACGCGGCAGCGTGGCGCCCCCCACCAGCCAGGCCAGGCCGCCACTGAGCAACAGCCGCCTGCAGCGGCGCCGGTCCATGTCCATGCGCGCGTCGGCGGCAAGCCTCATTCCCGGCGCAGGGCCGGGGAACGACGCTTGCCGGCAAGGCCCACACCCCAACCCAGGAGATGCCGATGAGTGCCGTTCCTCCCTCCAGTGACCAGCCCGCCGGCGGCCGCGAAGCCCCGGACCCCAACGCGCAGGCCTCGATGAATCCGGGCGACCAGGCGCCCCCGGGCACGCCCGGCACCGGCGAGGACGTGTGCCCGCGCTGCGGCGGCAGCGGCAAGCAGGGCGCCAGCGCCTGCCCGGACTGCGGCGGCACGGGCCGCGTCAACGTGGGCATCGGCGGCGCGTGACGCGGGCGCGGCGGCCGGCCACCCGGGCCGGCCGCCGCCCGATGCACGGCCTGCGCGCGGCACGCCCGCCCTGCCGCCCCTTTCTCCTTCCACTTTCTTGCGCGGGCCGACGCCGCCGCCACGGCGGCAGGCGATGGCCCGGAGGCCGCCATGACTTCCCCAGAGGAACCCTTTGACTGCGAGGTCGCCGTCGTCGGCGGCGGCCCGGCCGGGCTCACCGGCGCCATCTACCTGGCCCGCTTCAAGCGCAGCGTGCGCGTGCTCGACGCCGGCTGCAGCCGCGCCGTGAAGATCCCGCGCAGCCACAACATGCCCGGCTACCCGCAGGGCGTGGTGGGCGCGGAGCTGGTGGCCGCCATGCGCGCCCAGGCCGAGCGCTACGGCGCACGGGTGCAGAACACCCACGTGCAGCGGCTGCAGCGCATCGAGGGCGGCTTCGCGCTGCACCCCGACGACGGCGGCGAGCCGCTGCGCAGCCGCCTGGTGCTGCTGGCCACCGGCGCCAGCGACAACGAGCCCGCCATGCCGCACCTGGCCGAGGCCGTGCGCGAGGGCGTGCTGCGCTACTGCCCGGTGTGCGACGGCTTCGAGGTCATCGGCTGCTCAGTGGGCATCGTCACCGACGGCCCCCGCGGCGTGCGCGAGGCGCTGTACCTGCGCCATTTCACCGACCGCCTCACCGTCTACTTCACGCAGCCCGTAGAGGTCACCGAGGAGGACCGCCGGCGCCTGGCCGCCCAGGGCATCGGCATGCAGCCCGCGCCGGTGCGTGCGCTGCGCCTGCGCGAGGGCGGCGGCGCACGCGTGGAGTACGACAGCGGCAGCGACGAACACGATTCGCTCTACGGCGCGCTGGGCCTGCGCGTGCACTCGGTGCTGGCCACCGCGCTGGGCGCGGAGCACGACGAGGACGGCTACCTCGTCACCGACGCGCGCCAGCAGACCAGCATCGAGGGCCTGTACGCCGCGGGCGACGTGGCGCAGAGCCTGAACCAGATCACGGTGGCCACCGGCGGCGCCGCCATTGCCGCCGCCGCCATGCACCGCGTGCTGGGCCTGCCCGGCTGAGCGGGGGTGCAGGCACAGCGGTTGCCGAAGAGGTCTGCCAAGCCGCGACAGGCGCGCTGCGCACAGCCGAGCCGGCCCCGGCCCTGCTCCCCGAGCGAGGGCCCGACGCTGCCGGACGTCTCCCGCCGCCTCGCCTTCCGCCGCCTCCGCCGGTCCCGGCTTGGCCCCTATCCCACCGGCCATGGGCCGGCCGCTGCCGGGTCGGTCCGGCCCCAGCGGGCCGGCCTTGGCTTCCCATCCCAACCTTAGCCTGCGCCGCCGCCTTGAACGCCCCGGGAACGACCTTGGAACAGAAATGGCCTGACCTGCTGTGGGTCGTGCGTCACGGCCAGAGCGCCGGCAACGTCGCGCGCGACCTTGCCGAGTCCGCCGGGCTGCCGCTGATCGACATCGCCGAGCGCGACGTGGACGTGCCGCTGTCGGACCTGGGCCGCCATCAGGCGCAGGCGCTGGGCGACTGGTTCGGCACGCTGCCGCCCGAAGAGCAGCCCAACGTGGTGCTGTGCTCGCCTTACGTGCGCGCGCGCCAGACGGCGCACCTGGTGCTGGAGGCCGCGGGCATCGACCGCGACGGCGTGACCTGGGTGGTGGACGAGCGGCTGCGCGAGAAGGAGTTCGGGCTGCTGGACCGCCTCACCCGCCACGGCATCCGCCTGAAATACCCGGAGCTCAGCGAGCAGCGCCGCCATGTCGGCAAGTTCTACTTCCGCCCGCCCGGCGGCGAGAGCTGGTGCGACGTGATCCTGCGCCTGCGCAGCATGGTGGAGATGGTGGTGCGCGAATACCGGCGCGAGCGCGTGCTGATCGTGGCGCACCAGGTGGTGGTCAACTGCCTGCGCTACCTGCTGGAGCGCATGGACGAGGCGCAGATCCTGGAGGTGGACCGCCAGGCCGACGTGCCCAACTGCGGCGTGACCAGCTACGCCTTCGACCCCAGCGCCGGCAAGCGCGGGCGGCTGGTGCTGCGCCAGCTCAACTTCGTGTCGCCGCTGCGCCAGGCCGGCGCCCCGGTCACGGCCGAGCCCGACGTGCCGGCCGCGCCCAAGTCCTGACCCCCTGGCCCGGCCCGGCGGCGCAGCGCCGGGCGCCCTTCACACCCAGAACCCCAACGAGCCGAGGAGGAGCCATGGACCCGATACCCGTTGACGACGATCTGCTGCGCGGCTGGGCGCTACCGAAGCCGTCCGCGCATGACGACAAGGAGCAGCGCGGCCGCACCATGGTGGTGGGCGGCAGCGCCGAGATCCCTGGCGCCGTGCTGCTGGCCGGCACCGCGGCGCTGCGCGCCGGCGCGGGCAAGCTGAGCGTGGCCACGGTGCAGCGCATGGCGCTGGCCATGGCCATGGCGCTGCCCGAGGCGCGCGTGATCGGCCTGCCCGAGACCGCCGGCGGCGGCATCGACGCCGCCGGCGCGCTGCTGCTCAAGCCGCTGGCCGCGCGCACCAATGCCCTGCTCATCGGCCCGGGGCTGCAGGACGAGGCCGCCGCGCCGCTGCTCGTGCAGACCTTGCTGCAGCACTTGCCACCCGGATTGCCGCTGCTGCTGGACGCGCTGGCGCTGTGCGCGGCGCCACAGGTGGGCCCGCGCGAGGGCGGACTGCTGATCACGCCGCACGCGGGCGAGATGGCGAACCTGTGCGGCGACTCCAAGGACGAGGTGCGGTCCGACTCGGCGCGCGTGGCCCAGGACGCGGCCCGGCGCTTCCATGCCGTGGTGGTGCTCAAGGGCGCCACCACGCACATCGCCGCGCCCGACGGGCGGCTCTGGGTCCACGACGGCGGCAACCCGGGCCTGGCGACCTCGGGCTCGGGCGACATCCTGGCCGGGCTGATCGCCGGGCTGGTGGCGCGCGGCGCGCCGCTGGAGCAGGCGGCGGTGTGGGGCGTGGCGCTGCACGCACGCGCGGGCGAGCAGCTCGCCGCCCGCGTCGGCGGCCTGGGCTTCCTGGCGCGCGAGCTGGCGGCGGAGATCCCGCACCTCATGGACACCGGCACCTGAGAATTGTCCCCTCCCAGGCAACGCTTTCCCCACCGATTGCCACCCAGTGAGCCGACCGGGAGTCGTGGGGAAACAATCCGGACGACCGAAGGCCGCCTGAAATGAAAACTCCCGTCGCGCCTCGCGGCGGACGGGAGTCCAGTGTGTGTTGTGAAGCAGGCCGATGGGCCGGATTCTGTGCGGCCTCGGCGCCCTTGCGGGCGCGTCGGCCGTGACCGCCATTCCTCTGGGCCGTGGATCGCTCGCACGGCTCGATGCCACCTACCCGCCGGCTCCGCGGAGCCACATCATCGCCGGCCTATTTGGTGTTGCTGCGCGTAGAGATTGCCCGTTTCACCCCATGAGCCGAAGCTCATGGACTCGTCTCTGTTGCTCTGATCCTCACCTCGCGGTGGACAGCCGTTAGCTGCTACGCTGCCCTGTGCAGTCCGGACCTTCCTCCAGTGCCGCCTTGCGGCGTGGTGCACCAGCGGCGGTCTGGCCTGCTTCACCCTGACATTATCGCCGCCCCGGCAACGGAGACCTCCAGTGAAGGCCAACACCATCCTCGACACCATCGGCAACACGCCGCACATCCGCATGCAGCGCCTCTTCGGCGCCGCGGAGGTGTGGATCAAGTCCGAGCGCAGCAACCCGGGTGGCTCCGTCAAGGACCGCATCGCGCTGTCCATGGTCGAGGCGGCCGAACGCGACGGGCTGCTCAAGCCCGGCGGCACCATCATCGAGCCCACCTCGGGCAACACCGGCATCGGCCTGGCCATGGTGGCCGCGGTCAAGGGCTACCAGCTGATCCTGGTCATGCCCGACAGCATGAGCGTCGAGCGCCGCCGCCTGATGCTGGCCTACGGCGCCAAGTTCGAGCTCACGCCGCGCGAAAAGGGCATGAAGGGTGCCATCGCCCGCGCCCAGGAACTCATCGCCGCCACGCCGGGGAGCTGGATGCCGCAACAGTTCGACAACCCGGCCAACATCGAGGTGCACGCACGCACCACGGCGCAGGAGATCCTGGCCGACTTCCCCGAAGGCCTGGACGTGCTCATCACCGGCGTGGGCACCGGCGGCCACATCAGCGGCTGCGCCCAGGTGCTCAAGCAGAAGTGGCCAAACCTGAAGGTGTTCGCGGTGGAGCCCAGCGCCTCGCCGGTGATCAGCGGCGGGCAGCCCGCGCCGCACCCGATCCAGGGCATCGGCGCCGGCTTCGTGCCCAACAACCTCAAGACCGAGCTGCTCGATGGCGTGATCCTGGTCGAGGCCGAGGCCGCGCGCGAGATGGCGCGCCGCTGCGCGCGCGAGGAAGGCGTGCTGGTGGGCATCTCCAGCGGCGCCACGCTCAGCGCCATCGCGCAGAAGCTGCCCGAGCTGTCCTCAGGCAGCCGCGTCCTGGGCTTCAACTACGACACCGGCGAGCGCTACCTCTCCATCGAGGGCTTCCTGCCGACCGAGTAAGCTCGCGGCCCGCCGGCCTGGCCCCGCGGCCTGCGGGCCGGCGTTCCCTCCCCGCTCCTTCCGGCCGCGTTGTCTTGAAGAGAAAGAAGCTTTACCGCCGCACCGCCGCCGCGGCTCCAGTCGCCGGGATGCCGCCGGCCGTGGCCGGCGCGCTGCTGGCCACGCTCTCGGCCTCCGAGCTGCTGGTGGCGCTGTACGACGCGCAGGACCGCCTGTGCTGGTGCAACGACGCCTACGCGCAGCGCTTCCTGGACGGCCTGACGCTGCCGCTGCCCTTTGCCGAGCTGCTGCGCCACGATTTCCGCCGCGGCATCGGCGTGCGCATCGACTGCGGCGACATCGAGGCCTTTCTCAGCGACATCTTGCCGCGGCGCCGGCAGCAGCCCTTTCGCGCCATCGAGGTGGACACCCTCGACGGGCGCTGGTGGCGCATGGCCGAGACGCTGCTGCCCGAGGGCTGGCTGCTGTGCGTGGCCACCGACATCACGCCGCTCAAGCGCGGCGAGCTTCGGCTGCGCGAGGCCCGTGCCCAGGCCGAGACCGAGGCCCGCACCGACATGCTCACCGGCGCGCCCAACCGGCGCCACGTGTTCGAGTTCGGCGCGGCCACGCTCTCGCGCTGCGCCGCGGCCGGGCAGGCCTGCAGCGTGGCACTGATCGACCTGGACCACTTCAAGCAGATCAACGACCGCCACGGCCACGACGTGGGCGACGCGGTGCTGCGCGCCTTCGCCGGCCAGGCGCGGGCCCGGCTGCGCGGGCGCGACCTGTTCGGGCGCCTGGGCGGCGAGGAGTTCCTGCTGCTGCTGCCCGGCGTGCGCCAGGAGCAGGCGCGGGAGGTGACGCAGCGGCTGCGCCAGGCGCTGCAGCCGCTGGCGTTGCACCAAGGCGCGCTGCACTACGCCTTTTCCGCCGGGGTGGCCCAGGCCGCGCCGGGCGACGACATGGACCGCCTCATTGCCCGCGCCGACCGCGCGCTCTACCGCGCCAAGCTGCTGGGCCGCGGCCGCACCGAGCTGGCGTCCGAGGGTGACGACGACGGCGGCGGCAGCGGCCTGAACACCGCGGCATCGTCGTAGAACGCGGCCTCGGCATTGGCCGGCCACCACGCCGGCACGCCCAGCACCGGCAGCGGCAGGAAGGGCCGCGGCTGCAGAGCCGACACGCCCGCGGCCAGCGCCTGCGCCGAGACACCCGGCCAGACATGGGCCGTGATGCCCTTGTAGGGCTGCACCAGCTGCTCCATCAGCGCATGGCCGATGAGGCGCAGCCGGATGTCCCCGCCCGGCAGCCAGCGCGCGCGCTGCCTCACCAGCAGCTCGTGCCAGCGCCGCGCACGCAGCAGTTCGACGGCGTCCGACGGGGCCTCCAGCAGCGCGCCGCTCTCGTCGGCCAGCGTCAGCGCGTTGCGCGCCGGGCTGCGTTGCGGCTGCACGCCCTCGGCGGCCAGCACCTGGGCATGCACCTCGTTGAGCTGCTTCTTCAGTGCCGGCTCGGCCAGCCACACCAGCCCGTTGAAGAAGTCGTGCAGGTGGTCGCGCGTGGGCACGCCCGCGGTGCGGAAGATGAAGCTCTCATACGCCTGCCCGGCGGGCAGCTCGGCCTGGGGCACGAACCGCAGCGTGCCGGCGGCGAGTTGCAGCGGCTGCCGCGCCGCCAGGGCATTGAGCGCCTGCGCCACCGTCGCCCCGCCCAGCACCGCGGCGCAGGCGGCCTCGCCGTGCACGCGGTACGGCGCCAGCCAGGGGCGCGCCCAGTCGATGCTGCTGAATGCCTCGCGCAGCGGCAGGCGCGCCACGGGCAGGCGTGAGTGGCGGGGGGCGGTCATGCGGCTTGGCCGATCAGATTGGGCTGACCCGCGTCGCCAACCACGTCGTCATCCCCGCGCAGGCGGGGACCCAGGCGGTCCCACATCGGAGCGCGAGAGTCAACGTAGGCGTCACGATGCCCAGAAACCTGGACGTGCTGCCCAAGCAGCTCACGGTCAGCTTGCGGACCGCCTGGGCTCCCGCCTGCGCGGGAATGACGAGGCAGAAAACGTTGCTTCTCGGCCTCCGGGCTGCCGTCAGGCACCGCTTTTCCCGAACCACATTGCGCTTTTGCCGACCAGCCTGAGATCGAAATCACGCGCGACGGGCAACGGCTCTCAGGCCAGCTTCCAATGCAGCACTTCCCCGGCGCACAGCGGCTTGAGCGTGGCGTCGCCGAAGGGCACGGTCTCGGGCAGGGTCCAGTCCTCGCGCACCAGCGTCACGGTGCCGCGGTTGCGCGGCAGGCCGTAGAAGTCCGGGCCGTGGAAGCTGGCGAAGGCCTCCAGCTTGTCCAGCGCACCGGCGGCCTCGAAGGCCTGGGCGTAGAGCTCCAGCGCCGACAGTGCCGTGTAGCAGCCGGCGCAACCGCTGGCGTGCTCCTTGAGGTGTGCCGCATGCGGGGCGCTGTCCGTGCCCAGGAAGAACTTGTTGCTGCCCGACGTGGCCGCCTGCACCAGGGCCTGGCGGTGCTCCTCGCGCTTGAGCACCGGCAGGCAGTAGTAATGCGGGCGGATGCCGCCGGTGAAGATGGCGTTGCGGTTGTAGAGCAGGTGGTGCGCGGTGATGGTGGCGGCGGTGTGGGCGTCGGCCTGGGCCACGTACTGCGCCGCCTCGCGCGTGGTGATGTGCTCGAAGACGATCTTGAGCTCGGGGAAGTCGCGGCGCAGCGGAATGAGCACGCGGTCGATGAACACCGCCTCGCGGTCGAAGAGGTCGATGTCGGCGTTGGTGACCTCGCCGTGCACCAGCAGCTTCAGGCCCTCGCGCTGCAGCGCCTCCAGCGTGGGATAGGTGAGCTTGATGTCGGTGACGCCCGCGTCGCTGTTGGTGGTGGCGCCGGCCGGGTACAGCTTGACGGCGACCACGCCGGCGTCCTTGGCGCGGCGGATCTCCTCGGGCGGCAGCCGGTCGGTGAGGTACAGCGTCATCAGCGGCTCGAATTCCACGCCCGCGGGCACGGCGGCGAGGATGCGCTCGCGGTAGGCCCGGGCCTGCGCGGCCGTGGTCACGGGCGGGCGCAGGTTGGGCATGACGATGGCGCGGCCGAACTGGCGCGCCGTGTGCGGCACGACCGATTGCAGCGCCGTGCCGTCGCGCACGTGCAGGTGCCAGTCGTCGGGGCGGGTGAAGGTCAGCGATTGCGGGGCATTCATGGGGCGGATTTTCTCACTGGGCTTGTCGGACCCCTTGTCCGAGGGCTTGTGCTGCGGTGCACAATAAACCTTCAAAGCACCATGGACATACCCCGTCCCCGCCCGCCCGCCGCCCTGGCCGCCATGCCGCTGCCCGGCGCGGGAGCACTGTCGTCCGAGCGCGCCGCGGACGGTGGCGCCTGCGCCATCGGCATCGGCGCAGCACCCGGCCCGTGGAACAGCCGTGCGGCACAGCGGCGCCCTGGCATCGGGCGCCCGGAGCGGATCGCCGCGCGGCTGCCGGCGGACGCGCCACCGCCGGCCAAGGGGCGCCACCAGGCATGAATCCGCCCACCACACAGCCCAGCCTGGCCACGCGCATCACCGCCGCGGCGGTGCTGGTGGCGCTGGGCACGGTGCTGATGCTGGGGCTGGGCGCGGGCGTCCTGCTGCACCGGCAGCAGGTCCGCGCGCAGCAGGCGCTGACGCTGCAGCTGCTGTCGGAGCAGGCGCGCCGCATCGCCGACCGGCTCGATGCCTTGCACGAGCGCATGGAGCAGGCCGCGGCCAGCAGCCTCATCGCCACGGCGCTGGTGGACAGCGCCGGCAAGGAGCTGTACCTGCAGCCCTACCTGCAGCAGCTCGACCACATCGGCGGCACGCCGGTGGCGGTGATGCTCACCGACTTCGAGGGCAACCCCATTGCCACGACGCGGGACAGCCGCTTCGACGCCGCGCAGCGCCACTGGCTGGCCCAGGCGGTGCAGCGGGACGAGGCGGCGGTGGCGCTGTTCGGCACGGGCGAGCAGGCCGAGCTGGGCTTCGTCACGCTGGTGCGCCAGGCGCGCACGGCCGGGCCCAAGGGCGCGCTGGTGGCACGGCTGCCCCTGGCCGAGCTGGTGCCCGATGCGCGCTACGAGATCGTCGCGCCGGCCCAGGCGCACGAAGATCCGGAGCGGCCGGTGGCGGCCATCCCGGCCACGCCGCGCCTGGCCGCGCTGAGCCTGGGCGTGCGCCGCAAGGCCAGCGCGCAGGAAGCGCCGCCGCTGCGCGACGACGCCCTGATCCTGGCGCTGGGCGTGCTCGGGGTGACGCTGGTCCTGGCCACGGCGACGGGGCGCTTCTTCGCGCGCCGCCTCACGCGCGACCTCGACACGCTGGTGGCCGCCGCCGCGCGCATGCAGAACGACCAGCGCCCCGACGCCGAGCAGGGGCTGCGCCTGCCGCGCGCGCAGACGCGCGAGATCGACATGCTCAACCAGCGCCTCAACGCCCTGCTCGACCAGCTGCAGCAGGCGCACCGCAGCCAGATCGAGGCCGAGCAGGCACGCGCCGCGCAGGCGCTGTCGGAAGCGGCCAACCGGCAGAAGTCGCTGTTCATGGCCCGCGTCAGCCACGAGCTGCGCACCCCGCTCAATGCCATCCTGGGCTTCAGCGAGCTGCTGGCGCAGCGCACGGCGCTGGAGCCGCTGCAGCGCGAGTGGCTGCAGTACATCGACAGCGCCGGCCAGCACCTGCTGGCGCTGGTCAACGACCTGCTGGACATCTCGCGCATCGAGAGCGGCGCGCTGGAGCTGCAGATCGGCACGGTACCGCTGGGCGGGCTGCTCGACGCCGCGCTGCGCGACCTGGAAGGCCTGGCCCGGCGCGAGCAGGTGGCGCTGCATCTGGCGCCGCTGCCGCCGGCGCTGGGCGCGCGCGCCGACGCCACGCGGCTGCGCCAGGTGGTGCAGAACCTGGTGTCCAACGCCATCAAGTACAACCGCCCCGGCGGCCAGGTCCACCTGCGCGCGCACCGCGTGGGCGAGGAGGTGGAGCTGGTGGTGGAGGACGACGGGCTGGGCATGGACGAGCAGCAGCTGGCGCAGCTGTTCCAGCCCTTCAACCGCCTGGGGCGCGAGCGCAGCCGCACCGAGGGCACCGGCATCGGGCTGGTGCTGTCCAGGAGCCTGGTCGAGTCGATGCACGGCAGCATCAGCGTGCACAGCCGCCCGGAGCACGGCAGCCGCTTCGGCGTGCGGCTGCCGTATTGCGCGGTGCAGCACGAAGAGGCGGTGGAGGCCTGATACCGATTCCACTTTGGTCGTGAAATGACCCGTTCGTACTGAGGTATCGAAGTACGAATCCGACAGGCGGCGACGGTGGCACCGCGGCAGGGGCCGTTCATCCTTCGATACCTCAGGACGAACGGGATGACTTCACTCAGAAGCCAGAAGTGGAATGAGAGGGGCGGCCGGCCGATGGGCGGGGCGCGCCATGCGGGGCCCCGCAGCGGACGCGGCCCTCACCCCACCGCCATCAGCCGCGGCGCCGGCTCCGCGTCGGGCCGGCGCAGCAGCGGGCGGCCGCTGAGCCAATCGCGCAAGCGCTGCACGTCCAGCACCTGGATGAGCTGGCGGCCCTCGTCGGCCGTGAGCAGCTGCGTCACCAGCGGCGGGTGCGCGTCGCCGCTCCAGGGCGCCTGCTGCGCCTGCGAGGCCGGGAAGGTCCACACGCCGTGCAGGTCGCTCACCAGCAGGCCCAGCTCGAACTGCTCGCTGCGCAGCACCACCACCTGCCCGCCCGCGGCCAGGTCGGTGCCGGGCCCGCCCAGCAGCGCATCCAGGTCGAACACCGACACGTGGCGCAGCACCACCCCGTCGCGGCGCAGCGCCAGCATGCCCACGCGGTGCGTGCGGCCCGCCGAGGGCAGCCGGTGCACCTGCGACGCGGGCTGCGCCTCCACCACCTGATCCGCGCGCACCGCGAACATCTCGTCGCCCAGGCAGAAGGTGGCGTACTCCATGCCCGGCTCGCCGCGGCCCGCGGTCGGCGGCACCAGCTGCGTGCGCCGGCGCGCCGCGGCGCGGCCCTCCTGCACCGGGCCCAGCGGCTGCAGCGTCACCGCCAGCACCTCGTCGCCGTAGCCGTCGCACAGCTTGAACTCGCGGTAGCCGGGCGAGGCGGCCACGCCCAGCACCATGTACTGCCCATCGCGCACCACGATGCGCGCCCCGCCCTGCCCGCGGCCGAGCTGCAGCATCTCCGGCGGCAGGCCTTCGAGCCGGCCCAGCGCCGCCAGCCTGGGATCGTTGGCGCAGACGATGCGGCCCTCGCGGTCGATGAAGGCGGCGAGCTCGTCGGCGCGGCCCGCCAGCGCGCCGTGCAGCATCGCTTCGAGCTGCGGAGCGGTGTCGAAGACGATGCCGATGCCGCCCAGCACGCGGACGTCACCGGGGTCGCGGATCGCGGCGTGGTAGACCCAGGTGGGCCGCCCGCCGTAGAGCGCACTGGGGCGCAGCGGCGTGACGTGGTACTGCTGCCCGTCGCGCAGGCCCAGCACTGCCTCCAGCGTGTCGCCTTCGATGCGGGTGCCCACGACGCTGCTGCCATGGCCGTCCATCGCATGGCTGGCGGCCACGATGCGCCCGCCGCGGTCGTACACCACCAGCCGCGTGTAGACGGTGTAGAGCGAGTTGATGTGCTTGAGCACGCGCGAGGCCTCGTCGGCCAGCTGCCGGCTGTCGGGCGCGGCCAGGCAGGCGCCGAGCTCGGGCGCCAGTGCCCACCAGCGACAGTCATTGGCGCGCTCGTACAGGTTGCGGTCCAGCAGCTCCACCAGCCACTGCGCCGTGAAGCGCGCGTCGCTCAGGCGCGAGGCCAGCGCGGTGTCGCACAGCTCGTGGATCGAGCGCGTGAACAGCGCGTCGCTGCGCGAGCCGTTGCTGGTGATCTGCTCCAGCACGGTACGCAGCGCGCGCTCGTCGCGGTGCTGCGTCGGCGCCATGACCTGCCCGTTCCACACCACGCGGCGCACGGCGTCGGCGGCCACGATGATGTCGTGCAGCGGCGGGCAGAAGCTGGCCGAGTGCCCCAGCAGCCCGTCCACCACCGGCTCCTCCAGGGTGTCGACCACGCCCGCGCGCGCGGTGCTGAAGGCCAGGTCCAGCGGCACCATGGTCTGCGTCTTCCACCCCGGCGGGCCGGGGTAGCCCTGGAAGCCCTGGGCCAGGAAGGTCTGCACCAGGTACTTGCGCCCGGCCCAGGTGCGCAGCGCCACTTCCTCGCCGGTGTTGGTGGGCACCTGCACGCCCACCGGCATCCAGGCCGGCTCGGCGCTGGCGATGATGCGGTCGTCGCCGTCGAGCACCACCAGGTTGGCGCGGCCGTTGCGCGTGTGGCGCGAGGCGAAGATGCCCGCCATCTCGGTGCTGAAGCCGAACACCAGGCACAGCACGCCCACGGGCTGGCCGCTGAGCGGATGCAGCATGCGCTGCGAATACACCAGCGCCGAGGCGCCGCCGGGCTCCAGCGCCGTCGGCCCGAAGGTTTCCACGTAGCCGTCCGTCGCCAGCGTGCGCGCCACGAAGGTGTCCTCGCAGCGCTTGAGCCCCTCGGCACAGCCCGCGGCGGCCTGCACGTGGCCGTCCGGGCCGAGCAGCGCGATGGTGTCGTACACGGTGTACTTCTCGCGGTAGGCGCGCAGCCGCTCGGTGGCCTGTGCCCTGTCCATGCCCTCGCCGGCCAGGAACTCGCGCAGCGCGCGGTCGGTGGCCAGGAAGCCCACGTCGGCCGTGCGCTCGTAGAGGTTGCGCACCAGGGCATCGATGGCGTGGCGCGCGGGCGTGCCCACCTCCACCATCAGGTTGGCCACCTTCTGGCGCGCGAAGCTGGCAATGAGGTCGCGCTCCAGCGCCTCGAAGCCTTCGCGCGTGGCCGCCAGCATCGACAGCAGCCCCTGCGTGCCGTCCGGGCAGCTCATCCGCGCCGTGGCTTCGATCAGCCGCCACATCAGGCTGATGTCGCGCAAGGAGGCTTCACAGCTCACGACATCCCGCATGTGCGGCAAGCAGTCGTCGTAATTCATGGAAAGGATGTCGCCCAAAGAGAAGTTGCATCTTGTTTCGCAATGCGCGTGCCACAAGCCTCCAGAGGCCGCCATAAGGACATCGCCTCAAGGCCGCACCTGGTTGATGCCCGTCAAGCACGCTGCTGGTGCCTTGCGCACCAAGACGGGCCACGGCGTCTGGCCGGCATGAGCCGGCGCACCGTGAGAGGACGGTTGCGCCCGCGACCGCTTCAAGCCGGTGCGCACCGCACCAGCATTGGGAGCGTGCCTAGCTGCCGAGCGTCCCGACTGTGCGGCAAAGGGCTGGACGTCTTGAATACGGACAGCGGCACCGAATTCCCGGTCCGCAGCACCCCAGTCCAGCAAAGGAGCGCACCATGAACACCATCGGTCCCGGCGGCTGCATGCCGCCCTCGCCCAACCACGTCGTCAACGGCACCTCGGGCGACGACACCGTTCACATCTCCAAGGCCGACGGCCTGCTCGGGGCCCTGGGCCTGTACGAGGTCAACGTCAACGGCCAGACGCAGCTCATGACCAAGCAGCAGCTGGAGAACACCCAGTTCAACCTCGGCGCCGGCAACGACGTGCTGGTGGTGGACAAGGACGTCAAGGCCAACATCAGCGCCAACGGCGGCAGCGGCAACGACGTGCTGATCGGCGGCGGCGGCAACGACAACCTCAAGGGCGGCAGCGGCAACGACCTCATCGCCGGTCGCGGCGGCAACGACAGGATCGATGGCGGCAGCGGCAACGACATCCTGCTCGGCGGCAAGGGCAACGACTGCATCCGCGGCGGCAGGGGCAATGACTACATCGACGGGGGCCGCGGCAACGACGATCTGCGCGGTGGCCGCGGCAACGACCACATCGATGGCGGACGCGGCAACGACTACATCGACGGCGGGCGCGGCAACGACCGGCTGCACGGCGGCCCCGGCAACGACCACATCGACGGCGGACGCGGCAACGACCACCTCAAGGGCGGCTCCGGCAACGACCGGCTGCATGGCGGTCCCGGCCGCGACCACCTCGACGGCGGGCGCGGCAACGACCGCCTGGACGGCGGACCGGGCCACGACCACAACCACGGTGGCCCGGGGCTGGACCACGTCCGCTTCGACTGGGCCGACCTGTTCCATCGGCGTTGAGCCTCCGCTTGCCGGCGTGGGCCGCGGGCCGACGCTGCAAACGTTCTTTCAGGCCCGCGCAAGCGGGCCTTGTTTTGGCGGTGGCTGCTGTCCGGGGGAAGTTGCCGGTTGTTGGCGGCCAGCTGATGCGGTCCGCTCACCACTGCGTCATTCCCGCGAAGGCGGGAACCCAGGCGGTCCCCAAGCTGCCCGTAAGCCAGTCGATTGGGGTGGGTGCCAAGGATTTGTAGCGTCGTGATGCCTACATCAGCTCTGGCGCTCTGGCGTGGGACCACCTGGGCGCTCACCAAGGGTGGGCGCCTCCGCGGGGATGACGAAAGGTAACCAGGGCGGCTCACGGCCAACCGCCAAAGGCTTTCCCCGCACTGCGGCGCACCAAGCGCGCGCGCCCGCGAACCGCCCAAGGCCGCTACCGCGGGCCGCCAGCAGACCAATGCCTGCCGGCGACCCGCGGTGCGCCTCCCGCGCTTCTCCCCATCTTGGCGACAGGCACCATGGTGCTGCCACTCCCTCCAAGGTCCTGACGTGCAGCAACGGCACGCCGCGCCGGTGCGTTGTACGGGCAAACCCTTGCCATGGTCTTGATCGTCCTCAGCGCCCGGCCATCGCCGCCAGCACATCGGCCCGGGGCTGCTGCAAGGCGCACAGGAAGCGGGCGCTGGCGTCGAAGGAGTCCGCGCCCTGGCTCCAGGCCAGCGCCAGCGCGCGCAGCGCCTCGCGCGTGGCACGCGACAGCGCCCCGCCGATGGGGTCGCCCGCGTCGGCCAGCAGCTTCTCGCAGTACAGCAGCCGCGCCTCGGGGCAGCAGGCGATGAGGTCCATCAGCGCGCGCGCCGCGACGTGGAACTGCGCCGCGCTCAGCGCGCAGGCCGGCTCGGTCTGCGCATGCCAGGCGCACAGGTATTCCAGCGGTCCCAGCTGGCGCGTGCGGCCCCAGGCCGCCGCCTCGGCGCCGGGCGCGCCCGCGCCCCAGGCGCTGCGCCGCCCGCTGGGCAGCCGGCCCGTGCGCAGCGCATGCACCAGCGCGCGCGCCACCGCCGCCTTGGCGGCATGGTCGCCCTGCCGGCCCACCAGCCACAGCAGCCGGATGAAGGCCGGATAGAGCTCGTCGCCCAGGCCCTGCGCCACGGCCGCCAGCAGCGCCACGCGGTCCTCGTCGCCCGGCAGGTCGATGCAGCCGTCCACCAGCGCCTGCGCGGCGGCGGCCCATTGGGGTTCGGACAACAGGGCAGCCATGGTGCGAAGCCGTGCGCGCGTGAGTCTCAGGCCGGGCCGCGCCCGTCCAGCAGGAAGTCGAGCACCCGCGCCGCATGCGCCTGCACGCTCAGGCCGCGCGCCGCGGGAGCCACGTCGGCAGCAATGCCGTCGCAGCGCAGCGTGTCATCGAACCATGCCGCAGCGCCGTTGCGGCCGTCCGCGGCCGGCGCGGGGCGCGGCGCGGCGGGCCAGCCCGCAGCGCCCAGGGACCAGGCGGGAATGCCGCTCATGCCGTGCCCCCTTCGGGCCCCTTGTCACCGGCCCCGCCAGCCCTGGCCCGCGCATCACCCTCATGGCGCTGCGCCGGCTCCAGCCGGGCCGGCTCGTGCGGCTCGCGGCGCAGCGGCACGGGCGGCTCCAGGCGGCGGACGGCCCGCTCCTCCTCCGCCCGCACCGCGCGGTCGTGGATCTCGGCGGGGTCGTTGTCCACGCAATGGTCCCAGCCGGGATTGACCATCGGGAGCCACACCGCCACCGGCCGCCATTCGTAGCCCTTGAGCACCCAGCGCGTCTCCAGCGACTCGGTGGCGCGCCAGGCCGGCGCGTCCGGCTCCAGCGTTCCGGTTCGGTCCGTGCGCGCGTCCTGCACGGGCTCGATGATCGGGACGGACCTGAAGAAGAAACCGTAGATGGGAGCGATGGGGAAGATCACGGCCGGCCTCCGTCGTGTCGTGGCTAGCGCAGCGCCAGGCCGCGCTCGGTGAGCTGCACGCGCTCGGCATCGACCTTGAGCAGCTGCTCCAGGTAGTCCTTGCCGGCGGCGCGCAGGCGCTGCTCCAGCGCGGGATCGGGCTGCTGCTGCAGGCCGAGCTGCGCGGTGACGGTGAGCATGCCGACGATGGCCAGCTGCTCGTACATCTCCTGCCTGTCCTGCAGCGGCGCGCCGGTCTGGGCCGGCTCGGCGGCGAGGATGGCGCGCATCTGCGCCACCAGCGGCGGGAAGTACCCTTCGGGCAATTCGACGTTGCGGTAGGCCGAGTAGGCCCCGGTGAGATAGACCGCGGCCGCCCCGGCCAGGTCGCGCGGCGGCAGGCCGTACTTCTTCTCGACCAGGCGGTAGCCCGCCAGCAGCTGCTCGAAGTTGCGCTGCGCGCGCGCGCGCTGCTGCGGCGGGTACTGCGCCGCCATCGCCGCGGGCACCTGCGCCGCGCGCTCGGGCAGCACGGTGCTGGCGGCCGCGGCCCGGGCGCTGCCGGGGGCCGGCGTGGCGGCGGCCTGGGCGTTGCGGCGCACGGCGCGCGCCACCGGATCGACCAGGCTGCGCTGGTGGCGCCACATGAAGCTGTCGAGCTGGCGCGTGGCGAACTCGTTGTCGCGGCTGGCCCAGCTGTAGTCCTCGGCATGCAGCGGCAGCGCCGCCGCGGCCACGCACAGCACGGCAAGCACCTTCCTGGCATCCATGCACGGCTCCTTGAAGAGACGGCGGCGGCAGCTGCCCTCCACGGGCACCCCCGCCGCCTGGCGCACCGTGGACAAGCGCGAACTTACTGCGCGCGGGCCACCGTGGAGATGGAATTGCCAATGGCGTCGCCGATGGATTTGGTGACGTTGGCCAGCACCTCCTGCAGCTTGGACTCGGCCTTGAACTCCTCCATCTTGTCGAACTGCGCCTTCTGCGAGCCGGCGGAGTCGTTGCCCGCGCCCAGCACGTCCGACACCTCCTTGGACAGCTTCTCCAGCTTGGCCGCCTGCTGGTTCTGGACCTCGCCCAGCGCCTGCATCAGCGCCACGAACCAGCTCTTGCCGCCCTTGCCGCCGCCTTCGGCGCCGTTGGCCCCGCCCTTGCCGTCGCCCTTGCCGTCACCGCCACCCTCCTTCTTGTACTGCTGGAAGGCATCGACGATGTCCTTCATCAGGCCCTTGGAGAAGTCCTCGAAGGCCTTGCCCAGCTTGCCGCCGAGGAAGTCGCTGACGTCGTTGCCGCAGTGCTGCTTGTTCTGGCCCAGGGCCTCGTCCACGGCGCCCTTGACGATGTCGCCGATGAACTTGGGCATGCCCAGGTCCTTGCAGATCTGGTCCACCGCGCCCTTGACCGCGTCGCCGATGGCGCCGCCCATCAGGTTGTTGAGGGCACTGGCCATCTGCAGCTGCGGGAAGGCCATCTTGCACATGTCCAGGCCGCTGCTGATCAGGCCGCCGATGAGACCGCCGCCACCGCCACCGATAATGCCGCTCAGGATAGACATGATTCACTCCTTCGTGTTTCGGGCGCCGATGGGTTGGAAACCGCGCCCTGGTTGCTGAAGTAACCGCCCGCGTTGCCACGGGCCTTGCTTTCGCCTGCGCTGCCTGCGGCCGGTGGGCCGTTTGCATCGCTGACGGAACCGATTAAAGGCGCTGGCCGCCTTCCCCGACAGTCCGGACGTGCGGCAGCCCGTAGCGGCCGCAGTCAGGAACGTTCCTAGTCGGAATCCCCGCCGGTCAGGGCTTTTTCGGCTGCCTCCACCGGCGCGGGCCAGTGGGCGATGGTGCTGATGCCGCCGCTGGCGACACCCAGCAGCCAGCGCTCGCCGCGGTGCTCGACCAGCACCACGCGCTCCTTGGTGCCCACGGGCAGCGCCCGCACGAAGCGCAGCGCGTCGCTGCCCACGGAGCCCGGCAGAGCGCGCGACGCGCCACCTGAGAGCCGGCCGCGCAGCAGGCGCAGCGCGATCCACGCCAGCGCCAGCACCAGGGCCAGCGCCGCCAGCATGCGGGCGAAGTTGCTCACGAACGCTTCCATGACGGGTCCGGGTAGTGGGTCAGGTCCTCGCCCGGCGCGGCAATGCGCGGCGCGGGCAGCGGGGATTGGGCTTCGCCCTCGGCCTCGCGGCGCTGGGCCTCGACACGCTCGCGCACCTCGCGCGCCCACAGGATCACCTCGGCGATGATCTCGAACAGGTCGCCGGGCACGATCTCGCCGGGCTCGCCGCGCTTGAGCAGGTCCCGCGCCAGCGGCACGTTGCGCACGATGGGCACGCCGGCCTCCTCGGCGGCCTCGCGCATGGCGCGCGCCACGTGGTCCTCGCCCTTGGCGGCGATGGTCGGTACCGGCGAGCTCTCGCGGTCGTAGTCGATGGCGATGGCCACGTGCGTGGGATTCACCACCAGCACGTTGGCGTTGCGCGCGGCCTGCGCCTGGTTGCGCTGCGACCATTCCTGGTGCGCCTGCTTGCGCTGCTGCTTGATGATCGGGTCGCCCTCGCTTTCCTTGTACTCCTGCTTGATGTCGCGCAGGCTCATGCGCATCTTTTTCTCGAAGGCATGGCGCTGGTAGACGAAGTCCAGCATCGCCACGAGGGCGAACACGCCCAGCGTCCACAGCACCAGGCGCGAGGTGAGGTCCCAGGTCAAGGCGCCGATCACCTGCGGCGACTGCTGCGGCGAGCGCGCCAGGCCCACGAGCTGCGGCAGCGCCGCGCGCAGCACCAGCCAGCCGATGCTCAGCAGCAGCGCCGCCTTGATGATGGCCTTGAGCACCTCGACGAGGTTGTCCAGCGAGAACATGCGCTTGACGCCGCCCACCGGGTCCATGTTCTCCAGCTTCGGTTTCACCTTTTCGAAGGTCAGGATCGGGCCCGTTTGCAGGAACTCGATGAGCAGGCCCGCGGCGGCCACCGGCGCCAGCAGCAGCGCGGTGAGCATCAGGCCCGCTTCGAGCGCCTGCATGCCCAGCGCGCGCACCGCGCCGGCAAAGCCCGTGACGGCCCAGCCGCGGCCGATGGTGGTGAAGAAGGCCTCGAACAGCGCGCCCAGGCGCTGCGTGGCCTCGCCCACGGCCAGTCCGCCCAGGCCCAGCCACACCCCCAGCAGCAGCGTGCTGCCCAGCTCCTTGCTCTTGGGTACGTCGCCCTTCTTGCGCGCGTCCTGCAGGCGCTTGGGTGTGGGCTTCTCGGTCTTGTCGCCGCTGTCTTCGGCCATGGCGCGGACTCCTGAGGGGTCGTGACGGCCCTGGGTTGCGGCTGCTTCCGATCAGGTTCATTCCCAACTGCGGGTGTTCCCAATCGGCTGCGCTGGGGCGGCGGAACGTGCAACGCACTGCGCAACCGTGAACTGCTGCATGGATGGCGACGGCAGGCTCTCGTGATGGGCGGCTCCGCCCTGCCCGCCCCAAGGAGGGATGAACCGCCCGGGCCGCCACGGCAACCCAGCGCCACTAAGGGTCACGCCTGGAGCCGACATGAAGCCGCCCGCCGTCCGAACCATCCCTGCCCGCCGCACGCCGCGGCCGCTCATGCTCATGACCAGCGGCCTGCTGCTCGCCACGCTGCTGGCCTGTGTTCCCCAGGCCCGCGCGCAGCAGCCCTGCCAGGGCAAGCTGCCCGACGCCAAGGCCGCGGAAAAGGGCCCCGACACCGAGAAATTCCGCCTCATCGCCCAGCAGTGCAACGTGCTGGAGGAGCCGGGCAGGCTGCACCGCGCGGCGCAGCTCGATCTCTACGACCGCGGCCCGGCCTCGGTGACGATCCGCATGTCCGAGCCCGAGGCCGACCCCTACGCCGCGCCGCTCGCGCCACCGGCGGTGCAGCCGCAGATGCTGCCCGCTCCACGCCGTACGCCCTCGCTGGACAGCCATGGCCGCCGCGTGCTGGTGGTGGCGCCGGCACTGCTGAGCGCGGCGCGCGCCAACGGCATCGACCCGCTGCTGATGCACGCCATCGCGCACGTCGAGTCGCGCCACAACCCCGGCGCCATCTCGCACGCCGGCGCGCGCGGCGTGATGCAGGTGATGCCCGCCACCGGCAAGCGCTTCGGCGCGGGCGGCGACGCCGAACGCAGCCTGCTCGACGCCCACACCAACACCCAGGCCGGCGCGGCCTACCTGCGCACGCTGCAGCAGCGCTACGGCGGCGACCTGACGCGCATCCTCGCCGCCTACAACGCCGGCGAAGGCGCGGTGGCCAAGTACAACGGCGTGCCGCCCTACGCCGAGACCCAGGCCTACGTGCGCGAGGTCGCGGCGGTGTACCGGCGGCTGCAGCAGGAGTTCGGCGTCTCGCCCGGCGGCGAGATCGTGGCCAGGCTCGGGGGGCAATGATGAGCACTTCCGCACGGCCGCTCCGAAGGGAGTGCTCCGCCCCCCGTGGGGGGGCCGCGCGCAGCGCAAGGGGGTTCAAATGAGCATGGCCGACTTCTTCCGCAGCTCGGCCAAGGCGCACGAGAGCGTGCTGGCGCGCTACAGCGACCTGCTGCTGGTCGCGGGCGTGGTGGCGATCGTGGCGCTGATGGTGCTGCCGCTGCCGCTGTGGCTGATCGACCTGCTGGTGGCGGCCAACATCGCCTCGGGGCTGATGCTGCTGCTGCTGGCCATCTACATCCAGTCGCCGCTGGAGTTCTCGGTGTTCCCCAGCGTGCTGCTGATGAGCACGCTGTTCCGGCTGTCCCTGTCCATCGCCACCACGCGCATGATCCTGCTGCACGGCGAAGCGGGCCACATCATCGACACCTTCGGCAAGGTGGTTGCGGGCGGCAACCTCGTGGTCGGCCTGGTGGTGTTCCTGATCATCACTGTGGTGCAGTTCATCGTCATCGCCAAGGGCGCCGAGCGCGTGGCCGAGGTGGCGGCGCGCTTCTCGCTGGACGCCATGCCCGGCAAGCAGCTGTCCATCGACTCCGACCTGCGCTCGGGCCTGCTCGACAAGGACGAGGCCAAGCGCAAGCGCAAGGCGCTGGAGCAGGAAAGCAAGCTCCACGGCAGCCTCGACGGCGCCATGAAGTTCGTCAAGGGCGACGCCATCGCCGGCATCGTCATCATCGCCATCAACCTGCTGGGCGGCCTGGCCGTGGGCGTGATGCAGCAGGGCCTGGACATCGGCACCGCCATCTCCAAGTACTCGATCCTGACCATCGGCGAGGGCATGGTGGCGCAGGTGCCGGCGCTGCTGGGCGCGATGTCGGCGGGCCTGATCGTCACGCGCAGCGGCGACGATGACGACAAGCACCTGGGCGACGCCATCCGCAAGCAGCTCACCGCCAAGCCCCGCGTGCTGCTGGTGGCCGGCGGGCTGTGCGTGCTGATGGCGCTGGTGCCCGGCTTCCCGGTGGGCGCCTTCCTGGCGCTGGCGCTGCTGGGCGTGAGCGCCGGCGTGCTGCTCACCCCGGCCTGGCGCGAGCGGCTGCAGCAGTCGCGCCACCCGGCCGTGCGCGGCCTGATGCGCAAGCTGCAGACGGCCCCGCCGGTCACCGCCACCGCGCTGCCGCAGGCGCGGCCCTCGGTGCCGCTGCTGCTGCGCGTGCCGCAGCGGCTGCTGGCCAACGAGGGCGCCACGCGCCTGAGCCGCGCGCTGGAGCAGGTGCTGAACGATTTTCAACTTCAGCTCGGCCTGAGCTTGCCGCGCGTGCACCTGCATGGCGCGGGCGAGGACGGCTGGGAGCTGCTGGCTTTCGAAGTGCCGCTGGCGCAGGGCGAGCTGCCGGCCGAGGACATCCACCACGGCCTGGCCGAGGCGCTGCGCCGGCACGCGCCGCTGTTCCTGGGCATCCAGGACACCACGCAGCTGCTCACGCGCGCCTCCAACGACATGCCCGATGTCATCAAGGAGGTGCTGCGCGCGCTGCCCGTGCAGCGCGTGGCCGAGGTGCTGCGCCGCCTGGTGGCCGAGGGCGTGTCCATCCGCAACCTGCGCGACATCCTGGAGGCGCTGTCCGACGCCGCCCAGCGCGAGAAGGACGCGCACTCGCTGGCCGAGATGGCGCGCGTGGCGCTCAAGCGCCAGATCAGCTGGCAGGTCGCACCCACGGGGCAGCTGCGCGCGCTGATGCTGGAGCCGGCGCTGGAAGAGCTGCTGCGCCAGGGCGTGCGCACCAACAGCGCCGGCTCGCAGCTGGCGCTGGAGCCGGCCGTGGCGCAGCGCATCAGCCAGGCGCTGTGCGCGGCCGTGCGCCGGCACCAGCCCTCGGCGGTGCTGACGCCCATCGACATCCGCTGGCACGTGCGGCGGCTGGTCGAGGCCGAGTGCTTCGACACCCCCGTGCTGTCCTACCACGAGCTCATGCCCACGCTGCAGCTCGACGTGATCGACCGCGTGGCCCTGCCGGCCGCGCCGATGCTGGAGGCCGCGTGACCGCTCTCATACCCATTCCATCAAGCCGTCGGTCCTTCCGATCCGTTCGTCCTGAGGTATCGAAGGACGAATCCGACAGGCTCGGAGGCCTGCCACACAGCGGGGGCCGTTCATCCTTCGATACCTCAGGACGAACGGAAAACCAACACGGCGTTCTGGCGCCTCACGGGGTTCGTATCAGCCGTGGTCTGCGCGCCCTGCGCCGCGCCCTCTGCGCCCTGCTCTTCGCCGCCACGGCCGCCGCCACGGCTGCGCCCATGCCCAATGCCGGGCGGCCGGTGTCGATCACCGCGCGCGAGCAGCCCATCGCCGCCTTCCTGCAGAACCTGTTCGCCTCGGTGGACGTGCCGGCCGTGATCAGCCCGCAGCTCGCGGGCAGCGTCAACGGCAGCTTCAGCGGCCCGGCCGAGCGCGTGCTGCGCGACGTGGCGCGCGTCTACAACCTGGTGGCCTATTACGACGGCTCGGCCATGCACGTGGTGCCCGCGGCCGAGCTGGTCACGCGCAGCCAGGCGCTGTCCGCGCCCGCCGCCGACCGCGTGCTGCGCGAGGCCCAGGCGCTGGGCCTGCCCGATGCGCGCAACTCGCTGCGCCTGACCTCGGGCGGCCAGCTCGTCATCAGCGGCACCAGGCGCTTTGCCGAGCAGGTCGATGAGCTGATCCGCAGCGCGCAGTCGGCCCAGGCCGCGGCCACGGCACCGGCCGCGCCGGGGCAGATGGACTTCAAGGTCTTCTACCTGCGCTATGCCTGGGCCCAGGACACGACGGTGAACCTCGGTGGCCGCCAGATCGTGGTGCCGGGCGTGGCCTCGATCCTGCGCTCGCTGGTGGGCACGCGCCCCATCGGCGCCGGCGCGCAGGACGTGGCGCTGCGGCCCACCCTTCCGAAGCTCAAGGGCCAGGGCCTGGCCTCGCAGGGCATGGCGCCCACCGCGAGCGAGCGCGGCAAGGAGTCGGCCGACGCCGCGCGCGGGCGCGCCGTGGACGCGCTGGTCAACGCCCTCAACAGCACCGCGGTGCAGCCCGGCGAGGCCGGCCTGGCGGCCAGCGCCCCGGCCGCGGCGGGCCCGGCCTACGACCCGCGCAGCGTGAGCATCGAGGCCGAGCCGCGCCTGAACGCCATCATCGTGCGCGACGTGGCCGAGCGGCTGGCGCGCTACGAGCAGCTCATCGCCGCGCTGGACGTGGAGCCGCAGTCGCTGGAGATCGAGGCGACGATCATCGACGTCAACACCGACCGGCTGCGCGAGCTGGGCATCAACTGGCGCTGGAGCAATGCCGGCAACTCGGCCTCCTTCGGCAGCCTGGCGGCGGGCACGATCGGGCGCGGCGCGGTGGTGTCCACGGTGCTGGGCTCGATCGGGCAGTTCATCGCCCGCATCAACGCGCTGCAGGCCGAGGGCGCGGCGCGCGTGGTGTCCAGCCCGCAGGTGGTGACGCTCTCCAACGTGGAGGCGGTGTTCGACAACACCTCCACCTTCTTCGTGCGCGTGGCCGGGCGCGAGGAGGTGGACCTGTTCAACGTCAGCGCCGGCACCTCGCTGCGCGTGACGCCGCACGTGTTCCGCGACCGGGAGCAGACGCGCATCAAGCTGCTGGTCAACGTCGAGGACGGCTCGCTCACCGGGCGCCAGGTGGACCAGATCCCGATCATCGAGCGCTCCTCCATCAACACGCAGGCGCTGATCGCCGAGGGCGAGAGCCTGCTCATCGGCGGCATGACGCGCGAGGTGTCGTCCGCCAACGTGGACAAGGTGCCGGGCCTGGGCGACGCGCCGGTGGTGGGCAACCTGTTCAAGAACCGCACCAACTCCAGCGCGCGCGTGGAGCGCATGTTCCTGATCACGCCGCGCCTGGCCTCCTCGCGCCCCGCGCCCACCAACACCGCGCTGCAGCCGGCCGTGGCGCCGGTGGCGGCCGCACCGGCCGCCGGCGCGCGCTACACGCCGGAGCGGCCGCCGGTGGAGATCGATCTGGAGGCGATGGGGGCGGGGCGATGAGCCACACGCAATTCACGGAGTTTCTGAACCCACCGCCCCGTTCGTCCTGAGGTATCGAAGGTCAAACCCGCAAGGCTGTAGCGATGCCCGTGGAGTCGTCGCCTCCCGACCCGTTCGCCCTGAGGTATCGAAGGGCGAATCCGGAAGGCTCATACGCCTGCCGCATGGCAAGGGCCGTTCATCCTTCGATACCTCAGGACGAACGGAAAAACCAACGCCCTTCCAGGGCGAACGGGAAAGGCCAATGAGCGAGCCACCCATGGATTCCAACGCTTTCAACTCTGATAACGCCCCCCTGGAGCTGCGCGTCCTGGAAGGCCCGCAGGCCGGCGCGCGTGCGCCGCTGGCGGGCACCTGCCTGCTCGCCCTGGCCGACGGCAGCGCGGCCGACGAGGAGGCCGACCTGCTGCTGCACGACGCCGCCGGCCAGGCCGCGCGCGTGCGCATCGCCGCCGCCGGCGGCCACGCCCTGCTCGAAGTGCTGGCCGGCACGGTGGAGCTCGATGGCGAGCCGCTGGAGGCCGGGCGCGTCGCCCCCTGGCCGATGCAGGCGCGGCTGCGCCTGGGCACCACGCTGCTGGCCTTCGGCCCGGCCGGGCGCGAGCACGGGGACGCGGCGGACGCGGAGCCGAAGTCGGAGGCGCAAGCCACCGCCGAGGCCTGGGCCGCCGCGCAGGCACGGTCCGGCGGGCTGCCGGCCATGGTGAAGCGCCGTGGCCGGGCCGCGGCCTGGATGCTGCCGGCCGGCCTGTTCGCCACGCTGGGCGGGCTGGCGGCGCTGACGCTGGCGCTGGTGTGGGGCGCCGGCAACAAGGCACCCGCGCCCGCGAAGCCGCCCGCGCTGGTCGAGGCGCTGCAGGGCAGCGAGTTCGCGTCGCTGGACGTGGTGCGCGACGCCTCGGGGCGCCCCGAGATCCGCGGGCGCCTGGCGACGCTGGCCGAGCGCGCGCGGCTGGACGCTTGGCTGGCGGCGCGGCAGTTCACGCCGGCGGTGCAGGTGCAGGTCGATGAGGGCCTGGCGCGCGACGTGACCAACACCTTCCGCGTCAACGGCGTGGCGGTGCAGGCGCGCGTGCTGGGCGCGGGCGAGGTGGCGGTGGAGGCCAGCGAGCCCGATGCGCAGCGCCTGGAGCGCGCCCAGGAGGTGGTGCGCCGCGACGTGCGCGGGCTCAGGCAGCTCGCGGTGGCCAACCGCGCCAAGCCCGAGCCGCCGCCGGCGCCGCCGGTGCCCGACGACCCCGGCAAGCGCATCGCCTCGCTGGTGCCGGGCGACCCGGCCTACCTCGTCACGGCCGACGGCGCGCGCTACTTCGTCGGCGCCATGTTGCCCACCGGGCACCGCATCACCCGCATCGACGGCCAGCGCGTGACGCTGGAGCGCGCCGGCGAGGAATCGAGCTTGAACTTCTGACGCAGTCCCTGCAACCCACGGCCCATCACGCCTCACGAGGAAAGGAGACCCGCCATGACCACCAACACCAACTACACCCACCCGCTGGCGCTGATAGCCGCCGCGCCCATGCAGCAAAGCGGCAGCAAGGGCGGCAGCGGCCACTGGTTCGAGGCCATGGCCCGGGCCTGGGGCCAGACGCTGGACGCGCAGGCCGGGCGCATCCAGCAGCAGTCGGAGATCGTCGCCAACGGCGACGACACGCCGGCGGCGATCACGGAGCTGTCCACGCAGTCGCTCAAGATGAGCTTCCTGTCCAACAGCTCGCACACCGCCATCTCCTCGGTCGGCCAGGCGCTCGACACGCTGGCCCGCAAGCAGTGAGCGGGAGCGCGCCATGAGCATGGACATCGCGGCCCTGGCCTCCGGCCTGGGCTCCTCGGGCGGCGCGATGAGCGCCCTGCACGCCGCGGGCGCGTCGGCCGGTGGCGGCAACCCGGTGCAGGCCGGCTACGGCCTGTCGCTGGGAGATTTCAGCGGCTTCGAGGGCGCGCTGGCCCGCGTGGGGGCGCGGCTGGAGGCGCGCCCGGTGCAGGCCACCACCGAGGCCGCGCGCCAGCTCATGCGGCCCTTCGACCACATCAACACCGAGGCGGCCAAGCTCGCGGCGGAGGCGCACCAGGCGCAGGCCAGCGGCGCGGCCATGACGCCGGGCGAGGTGGTGATGCTCACGGTGCGCGCGCAGGAGTTCATGTTCCATTGCCAGCTCACCACGAACATCGCCAACCGCACCTCGGACGGGCTGCAGCAGTTGTTCAAGCAACAGTCCTGAGTGAGCCATGGCCGCCCCGATTTCTCTCGATCTGCACCCCGGAGGCTGACACGCCAGCCTCCCCTCGCCCGCACCGCGGGAGAGGGGCGGGTTGCCGCCCGGTGTTCGGGAGCCGCCTTTGAAGGAAACGCCTTCCCAGCACCCTGAAGGAGTCCCGCCATGCCCCGCGTCCCGCGCTTGAAACGGCTGTTCCTGCCCTTGGCCGTTGTCGCTCTCACCGCCTGCAACGAGCAGGCCCTGTACTCGCAGCTCTCCGAGCGCCAGGCCAACGAGATGGTGGCGGTGTTGCGCAGCGCCGGCATCGAGGCCGAGAAGCAGGGCAAGGACGGCGCGTTCTCCATCCTCACCCAGGCCGACGATTTCCCGGCCGCCGTGCGCGCCCTCTCCGCCCAGGGCTACCCGCGCGAGCAGTTCGACAGCATCGGCTCGGTGTTCAAGCGCGAGGGTTTCGTGTCCTCGCCGCTGGAGGAGCGCGCGCGGCTGGTGCACGCGCTGTCGCAGGAGATCGCCAACACCCTGGCCAGCATCGACGGCGTGGTGCATGCGCGCGTGCACCTGGTGGTGCCCGAGCGCCATCCGCTGGCCGACAAGGCCACGCCCTCGGCGGCCTCGGTGTTCATCAAGCACCGGCCGGACAAGGACATGACGGCCCAGGTCGCGCAGATCAAGGCGCTGGTGGTCAACAGCATCGAGGGCCTGCCCTACGACAACGTGACCGTCGCCCTCTTCCCGGCCGAGGAGCTGCCGGCCGAGCGCCCGGCCAAGGCCGCCGCCCCGGTCGGCGCGTCCGGCGCGGGGCTGCCCCTGCCGATGCTGGCCGGCTCCCTGGGCGGCGTGCTGCTGCTGGGCGGCGGCGGGATGCTGTGGCTGCGCCGCCGCGGCGCGGGCAGCCGGGACGACGGCGTCTCCATGGCGCCCAAGGCCCTGCCCGGCCCCGAGGCGCCGCATGAGGAGCTGCAAGCCATGCTGCGCCGCGCCGCCGGCGCCAAGCAGCCATGAGCGCGACGGCTGAAACGATGGCGCCACCGGCCGTCGCCACCCGCGCCCGCCGCCGTTGTCGCGCCGCCACCGCCGCGCGGCTGCTGGCCGCTGCGCCGGAGGCCGCCGCCGACATCGAGTGGGATGTGCTGGACGCCGCGCCCGCCTGGCTGGCACTGGACGCGGTGGCCTGCGCGCGGCTGCAGTGCCGTGTCGGCGCGCTGCTGTGCCAGGCCGAGCTGCGGCTGTGGATCGACCGCCCGCGCGTGGCCGCCGCGCGCGCCGCCGTGGGCGAGGCCTTCTGGAAAGCGCTGCTGGCGCGGCCCCCATTGCCGCTGCCGGCGCCGCCGCGGCTGGGTGAGGCCGCGCAGGTGCCGGAGCGGCTGCAGGCGCTGGGCGCGGCCGTGTTGTGGACGGCGCTGCCCGCGGGCCTGCGCCGCGCCGTCACGCCGCTGCTGGCCGCGCCGGCGCCGCTGGAGCTGCATCCCGAGGCGGCGCGCCAGCTGCTGGCGGCTGTCGAGACGCTGGAGATCGAGCCATGAGCTGGCTGCTGTGGCAGGCGGATGGGGCCACGCGCATCGCCTCGCCGCGCCTGGTGCTGCGCGCGGCCGAGGTGCCGGTGCTGCAGGACGCGCAGCGGCTGTGCGGCGAGCTGGCCGAGCTGCAGCGCGCCGAGGCGCAGCGCATCGCGGCCGTGCTGGAAACCGCGCGCACCGAGGGCGAGGCGCGGGGGCTGGAACAGGGGCGGCGCGCGGCGCGTGAAGAGCTGTCCGCCGCACTGCTGGCGCTGGGGCAGTCGGCCGAGGCCGAGCGCGCGCGGCTGCGCCGCGACACCGGCGTGCTGGCGCTGCAGGTGGTGCGCAAGCTGCTGGGCCGCTTTGCCCCGGACGAGGTGCTGGCGGCGCTGGCGGAGACCGCCGCGGCCGAGGTGGTGCCGGCGCAGCCGCTGGTGCTGCTGGTGCATCCCGACCAGGCCGACGCGGTGCGCGCGCGGCTGGCGGCGCGGGACACGCCGTTGGCGATCGAAGTGCGCGCCGACGCCGCCTGCGCGCCCGACGGCTGCCGCCTCGACACCGAGCACGGCAGCATCGACGCCTCGCTCGAAGGCCAGCTGACGCGGCTGGAGCAGGCCTGGGCGCCGCGGACTGAGCCAAGTAACGAAATTCCGGTATCCCAACCGATCCGTTCGCCCTGAGGTATCGAAGGGTGAATCCGACAGGCTGCAATGGCGGCCGAACAGCAGGGGCCGTTCATCCTTCGACGCGCCCGCAGGGCGCGCCCTGTGCTGAGGTTTCGAAGCATCAGGACGAACGGAAAAGCGGGCTGCGTACTTGGCGCTTCAGCGCCCGAGAGTCATGACCACCACTTTCACCACCGAATCCGACCGCCTGCTGCGCGCGCTGCACGGCACGCGCACGCTGGCCGAGCAGGGCCGCGTGGTGCAGGCCGGCGGCACGGTGCTGCGCGCCACCGGGCTGCGCGCGCGCATCGGCCAGCAGTGCCAGGTCTTCGACAGCGCCGAGGCCGGGCGCGAGCCGCTGCTGGCGGAGGTGATCGGCTTCTCGGGCCCGGAAGCCATCCTGGCGCCCTACGGCCCGCTGCTGGGGCTGAGCGTGGGCGCGGCGGTGCAGGCCCTGTCGGACGAGGCGCAGGTGCCCTACGGGCCGGCGCTGCTGGGGCGCGTGATCGACCCTTTCGGCCGCCCGCTGGACGAGCAGCCGCTGGACCCGCGCACGCTGCAGCACACCCCGCTGCATGCCGAGGCGCCCTCGCCGCTGAAGCGGCGCGGCATCGACACCCCGCTGCCCACGGGCGTGCGCGCCATCGACGCGGCATTGACCGTGGGCGAAGGGCAGCGCGTGGGCATCTTCGCCATGGCCGGCGGCGGCAAGTCCACCCTGCTGGGCATGCTGGCGCGCTGCGCCAAGGCCGACGTCAACGTGATCTCGCTCATCGGCGAGCGCGGACGCGAGGTGCGCGAGTTCCTGGACGACGCCCTGGGCGAGGACGGGCTGGCACGCTCGGTGGTCGTGGTCTCGACCTCGGACCGCCCGGCGCTGGAGCGCGTGCGTGCGGCCTATGCCGCCACCGCCATCGCCGAGGGGTTCAGGCGCGAGGGCAAGCGCGTCCTGCTGCTGATGGACTCCGTGACCCGCTTCGCGCGGGGGTTGCGCGAGCTGGGCCTGTCGGCGCTGGAGCCGCCGGTGCGGCGCGGCTATCCGCCCTCGGTGTTCGCGGAGATGCCGCGGCTGTTCGAGCGCGCGGGCAACGACGCGCACGGCTCCATCACCGCCTTCTACACGGTGCTGGCCGAGGACGAGGACAACAGCGACCCGGTGGCGGAGGAGGTGCGCTCCATCCTGGACGGGCACATCGTGCTGTCGCGCAAGCTGGCGCAGGCGCACCACTACCCGGCCATCGACGTGCTGGGCAGCGCCAGCCGCGTGTTCACGCGCGTGGCCGGCGCCGAGCACCGCGCCGCCGCGGCGCGGCTGCGCACGCTGATGGCGCGCCATGCCGAGGTGGAGTTCCTGCTGCGCGTGGGCGAGTACCAGGCCGGCAGCGACCCGGTGGCCGATGCCGCCATCGAGCGCATGCCGGCGATCAAGGCGCTGCTGCAGCAGCACGCCGAGGAGCCCACGGGCTTCGAGGAAACGATTGACCGGCTGCGGGAGACGGTGGAGTGATCCGCGAGGCCCGCGAGCTGCTGCGCCTGCGCGCGTTGCGCGTGCAACGGCTGCGCGCGCGCTGCGCCGAGGCGCAGCAGGCGGTGGACGAGGCGCTGCGCGTGCTGCGCGAGCGCCAGCGCTCGCTGGAGGCGCGCCGGCGCGAGATGGCGCAGCTCACGCACAGCCTGGTGCACGAGCTGGCGCCGGCGCTGCCGCGCTGGGCCGGCGTGGCCGGCGCCGAGCGCGAGCGCCTGGCCGACCGGCTGGAGCGGCTGGAGGTGGCGCTGATCGACGACGAGGAACACCTGGAGGCGATGCAGGAGAAGCTGCAGCAAACGCGCGCCGAGCTCACCCGCGCCCTGGCCGGCGAGGACGCCGTGCGCAGCCTGGCCGACGCGGCGCTGCGCGAGCGGGCGCGGGCGCAGGAGCTGCGGGGAGAAATGGAGGTGGAGGACCAGGGGCGCAGGAGGGGATGAACCTGGCACGTGGGAGGGGCAACTGAAGGAGGGACAGCCCCGTGATGGCGCGGGCTGTCCGAGAGGAGTTGCAGAGCGTTGGCCGCGAGCTGACGTGGATCGCTTACTACTTCGTCATTCCCGCGCAGGCGGGAACCCAGGTGCTCCCCACGCTGACCGTGAGCCAGCTGCTCAGCGTGCCGAGGACTTGGTGTCGCAATGCCTGCATCAGCGCTGACGTGCTCACGTGGGACCGCCTGGGTCCCCGCCTGCGCGGGGATGACGAAGTGGTGGGGAGAGCGAATCGGCTCACGGCCGGCATCCACCAGCCACTCCAGACAGCCGCATATCTGTGCGGCGCAACAGCTGTCCTTCTTAGCTTGCCTGGAGAAACCGTGAATTCCACCACCACAACGACTTCCCGCACCAGCTCCGCGGCCCCGGCCCACTCCCGCGACGACGACCGCCGCGCCGCCCCCGATAAGCGCAGCGTCGCCGACTTCGAGCGCGCGCTGCGGCAGCGTTCCAAGCTGCAGGACCAGGGCGGCCGGCAGGACCAGGCCGGGGACACCGAGCCGCCGCCGCTGGAAGCCGCCCTGCCCGCGCCGCCGCCTTCGTTCCCCGCCCCCTTTGCCCTGGTGCTGGCCCAGGCGCAGGCGCAGGCCACTCCCATCGAGGCACCACCGCCCGCGCGCGGCCTGGTGGAGCCGCCGCCCGCCGCGCTGCGCGCCGAGTTGTCGCAGCCCGCGCCCGGCGCTGCCGACGCCGCGCGCGCCTTCGAGGTGTCGCTGCGCGAGCCGCTGGGGGGCGGGGTGACGCTGCACGCCGTGGCGCCGGTGGCCGGCGCGGGCTGGACCTTGTCGGTGGGCGCGCATGGTTTGAACCCGCAGGAGCTGCGCCGCAACCTAGGACGACTCGAAGAGCGGCTGCGCGCCAAGGCCCTGCCGCACGAGCCGCTGGAGCTGCATCGCCACCCCGACCACCACCGCGAAGAAGACACGCCGTGACCGCCGACCTCCACACCCCAGCCGACCCCGGTGCCGCCGCGCGGCGGATCGCCCCCCGGGGCCGCACGCCGCGGCCCGCATCCCCGAGCACGACCGAGGAGACCTCCGCATGAACCTGCCCCAGCTCGCCAACGGCGCGGCCCGGACGCTGTCGCAGCACCTGCGGCACACGCTGCTCAATGCTGTCGCGGTGCGCGCCGCGCAGGCGGATACGGCGCCGCTGGTCGTGGCCCCGGCCCGCGTGCCGCGCGCGCCCGCGCTGCTGGCCGACGCGCTGCCCGGCAGCGCCGCGGCCCGCGAAGAGCGGCGCGCGCTGTTCACGCGCTGCCTGGCGCATTACCGCCGCGCCGTGAGCGCGGAGGCCGGCCGGGGCCAGGGCGACGACCTCGGCGCCGCGGCGGCGCATTTCGTGCTCGCCAACCTGCGCGCGCTGCAGGGCACGGACGCGACGCCGCCACAGTTCCAGGCCCTGCAGCGCCAGATGGCCGGCGTGCTGCGCATCGGCCTGGCCGATGCCGGAACGCGCGAGCAGCAGCTGCACTTCGAGAAATTCGCGCTGCTGGCGGTGTTGATGAGCGAAACCTGGACGCTGGCGCTGCGCCAGGGCCCCGCTGCCATGGCGCATGTGCGCCAGGCCGCGCACGGTTACCTGGTCGAGCTGCTGGGCCTGGAGCCGCAGCGGCTGGCGCTGGGCGACCAGGGCCTGGCGCTGCGCGCGGACGTGGCCTGCGCGGCCTGAGGCGGGACGGCAGGCCTGCGATCCGCATACCGCCATGGATGCCGCGTCTCTCCATGCCGCCCAGGCGCCGGACGCCGCCGCGGTGGCGCAGGCCCTCGCCGCCGCGGCCGAAGCCGGCGAGGGCGCATCGGCCATTGCCGGCGGGCCCGTCCCTGCGCCGGACGGCGTGGAGCGGCTGCTGCGGCGCGAGGGGCTGAGCGAGCGCCTGCTGGGCCCGGCGCAGGCCGCCACGCAGGAGCCCTCGGGCGCGCCGCTGGCCGGTGCCGACCCGAACGCCGAAGCCGCGACGCTGCAGCAGCAGGGCCGGCCGCAGGCCGCGAGTGAGGCGGCGCCGCATCCGCGCCAGGAGCCGAACGCGGCCAACGCCGCCCCCGGCGCCGGCGACTTCGCGCTGCCCGACGCGCAGCTCGCGCCGGCCGTGCTGGTGGGCTTGCAGGTCGATCCGGGCATCCCGTGGACGCTGCCGCCCCCCATGCCGCAGCCGCTGCAGGCCCGGGCGCGCGGCGAGGATGCGGCGCCGGAGCATGAGCCATCGCGGGAGACGGCGCGGGACGCCGAGGCCGAAGCCCAGGCGCAGGACGAGCAGACGCAGACGCAAGACGAGCCGCCTGCTCTTGAACCGCCACTCGACGCCGCCGCCGCGCGCCTGCGCACGCTGCTGCGCACCTTGCAGGCCACGCTGCGCAGCGCTGACGTCCCCGCGGCGCTGCGGGCCGCGGTAGATCAGTGGCGGCGCGGGCGCCACGTGATCCTGGCCTGCCCGCAGGGGCCACAGGCGCAGGGCCCGGCCTGGGTGTTCACCTTGGCGCCGAGGCAGCCCGGCCCGGGTGAACAGGCAACGACCACGCTGGCCGGTCCCTGCTTCGAGGCCTGGCTGCAGTGGCTGCAGCCGCCGCGCGCGCCCCACTGGTGCCACGCACGGCTGGTCAAGGAACACCACTTCTGGCATGGGCGCCGGCTGGTCGCGGCCGACGCTGCCCAGGCCACCGCGTGCGGCGTGCAGCTCGGCCCGCTGCTGGCCGAGCGCCGGCCCGGTTGCGCCGTCACCGTGCGTATTGGCGCGGCACGCAGCTTCTGGAACGCGCTGGGCGTGCAGTGGAGCGCGTTGCTGGTGGTGAGCTCGGTGCCGCTGGCGGGGTGTGCGGCGGCGGTTGAGGAGATGTCGTGATGAACGCCTTGCTTCGTGAGTCTTCGCCTTCGGACAGCTCCATGCCGGCGCAGTTGCACCGCTGGCCAGGGGAAGGTGATAGGCAGCAGCCGCAAGCTGACTCGCTTGGCTTACTACCTTGCCATCCCCGCGCAGGCGGGGACCCAGGCGGTCCCGCATCAGCATGTCAGAGCCAATGCAGGCACCAAGAGGCCGAGAGTCCTTGGCTTGTTACCCAAGCGGCTGACGGCAGGCATGGGGACCGCCTGGGTTCCCGCCTTCGCGGGAATGACGAGTCAGCGAGCGAGACAGCATCGCTCACGGGCTACCAGGGGCTCGCCGCCCTCGGCGACGCCGTGGCCGTGCTCGATGACTTCACGCGCCGCATCGCCTGGGCCAGCCCCGCGTGGCTGCGCCTGCTGCCCGCGCAGGGTGCCGGCACGCCGCTGCCGCAGCTGGAGCAGGCCCTGCCCGGCCTGGCGGCGGCCCGAGCCGTGGAGACGGAGACGCCGCAATGCCTGGTGCTGGGCGACGCGCATGAATGGCGGGCCGAGCTCACCGCCGCGGTCAACGGCCAGCGGCTGCTGCGCCTGGCGGACCGCCGCGAGCAGGGCCGCGCGCTGCAGCGCCAGCTCGATGCGCGCGAGCAGCTGCTGTTCACCTCGCGCGTGCTGTCGGTGGGCGAGATGGCGGCCACGCTGGCGCACGAGATCAACCAGCCCATCGGCGCCTGCGCCAACCTGCTGCGCGGCCTGCGCTCGCGGCTGTCGCGGCGCGGCAGCGGCCGGCTGCAGGAGGCCGAGGCCCAGGCGCTGGACCGCGCCATCGACCAGGTCATGTTCGCGGCGCGCGTCGTCGCCCGCATCCGCGAGTTCACCCACTCTCACCAGCCGCGCCGCGCGCGGGTGGACGTCAGCGCCCTGCTGCGCGCCACGGCGCCGCTGCTGGACTGGGACCTGCAGCGCAGCGGCACGCGGCTGGCGCTGGAGCTGCCCGAGGGCGAGGCCGCCGTCTGCGGCGACGAGGTGATGCTGCAGCAGGTGGTGATGAACCTCATGCGCAACGCGCTGGACGCGCTGCGCACCGACCCGCCGCCCGAGCCGCGCCTGGCGCTGCGGCTGCTGCGCCGCGCCGGCGAGATCGAGCTGCAAGTCAGCGACAACGGTTGCGGCCTCGACGACGAGGCACAGGCCAGGCTGTTCGTGCCCTTCGCCTCGACGAAACCCTCCGGCATGGGCATCGGGCTGTCGATCTGCCGCTCCTTCATCGAGCTGCACCAGGGCCGGCTGTGGTTCAGCCGCAATGGGGATCGCGGCGCGACCTTCCACGTGAGCCTTCCCACCATCACGCCTTGAGGACAAGCATGCGCACCATCTACATCCTCGACGACAACCCCGAATTCCGCGACGCGATGGACTTCTGGCTCGGCGGCGCGGGCTACGCGGTGCGGGCCTGGAGCGACCCGCACGAGGCGCTGGAGGCGCTGTCGCGGCGCGACCGCCACGAGGAAGCCTGCCTGCTGCTGGACGTGCGCATGCCGGCGATGTCGGGCCTGGACGTGCACGACGCGCTGCTGGAGAGCGGTGCGGCGCTGCCCGTGATCTACATGAGCGGCCATGCCGACGTGCCGCTGGCGGTACAGGCCATGCGCAAGGGCGCGGTCACGCTGCTGGAAAAGCCCTTCGACGACGACACGCTGGAGGCGGCGCTGCACAGCGCCTTCGCCTGGCCACAAGCCGGGGCGGAAGACGAGCCGGGCGCGCCGCGCCGGCCAATGCCCACGGCGCCCACCGCGCCCGTGGCGCTGGAGGGCGAGGACGCGCAGGCGCATGCGCGCTTCGTCGCCCGTGAGCGCTCGCTCACGCCGCGCGAGCGCGAGGTGCTGGGCCACGTGATCCAGGGCATCTACAACAAGAACATCGCCGACCGCATCGGGCTCTCGGTGAAGACGGTGGAGTTGTACCGGGCCCGCGGCATGGCCAAGATGCAGGCGCGCTCCGTGGCGCAGCTCACCCGCATGATGGTCAGCCAGCGGGCCTGAGGCGATGGACGCCGTGCTCGACTCCCCGCGCAGCGCCGACACCCTGCGCCCGCAGGCCGGTGCGGCGCCGGCGGCCTCGGCCGCGCCTTCCCCGGCAGCCGGCGCCGCTCCGCGCGGCAGCGTGTTCGAGGCCAGCGTGGCGGCCGGGCCGCTGCGGTTGCGCATCGACAGCCCCGCACTGCGCCATGCGCCGGATGCCGCGATCGCGCTGCAGCGCTGCGAGGCGCTGCTGGAGGCGCTGGAGGGCTGGATGAAGCAGCCGCTGCACTGGCGCTGGACCGAGATCCCGATCGCCCCCGCGCCGCGCGGCAGCCAGGCACGCGCGCAGTGGCGCCTGGACGAGGGCTCGGATGGCGTGTCCCTGCAGGGCAGCCTGGAGCTGCCCTGGGCGCTGCTGCGTGCCTTGCCGGCCCCTGAAGGCGTGCTGGCTGCGTGGCTGCAGTGGCCGGCGCTGCCGGCGCGGCTGCTGCTGTCCTGCCCGCGGCTGTCGGGCGAGGAGCTGGAGCGGCTGGAGCCCGGCGGCGCGCTGCTGCTGCCCGAGTCCTTCAATACCTCCTGGACCGGGCTGCTGCGCGCGGCCAGTGAGCCGGGCGGCGGCGTGCCGGTACGGCTGGATGCGCCGCTGGCGCCGCGGCTGGCGGCGGGCGAAGCGCCGGCGGCGTCGGCCGACAGCTCATCCCTACGCTGCGTTCGCCCTGAGCCCGTCGAAGGGCCTGTGGGCCAACCGGGCGCCAGGGCTTCGACAAGCTCAGCCCGAACGGAACCTTCCATCGAAGCTTTTACGGCGGATGGCCTGCAAGCCTGCGAAGTGCGCCTGGACCTGCCCCGCGCGCTGCCCGCGGAGCGCCTGGCCGGCTGGCCGGCGGGCGCGGTGCTCGACGGCGCCGGCCCGGGCGCCACGCTGTGGTTGCGCGCGCAGGGGCGCCGCCCGGCGCTGTGCCTGGCGCGCGGGCGGCTCATGCCCTGGGGCAGCGGCTGGGTGCTGGCCGTCGAGGCGCTGGGCGAGTCCGACGACGCCACGCTGCCGGTGTGCTGAGAAGCTGTGAACGATTTGCCTGCACCGAGCATGTTGAGCGGTACTGACGCGGCCAGCCGTGACGGTGCACGGGTGGGCCGTGGACGGCTGCAAGGCGCTCGCCGGGGCCGCCATGCCCGGCA
>NZ_JABBFW010000034.1 GCF_012927045.1 Azohydromonas caseinilytica
GGCGCTCGGCGCCGTAGTGCGCGCCCAGCCCGCCGGTGAACAGGCCGTAGCCGTAGGCCACGTGCACGATGTCGCCCGCGCGCCCGCCGGCGGCGCGGATGGAGCGCGCCACCAGGTTGGCCCAGGTGTCGATGTCGTTGCGCGTGTAACCCACGACGGTGGGCTTGCCGGTGGTGCCCGAGCTCGCGTGCACGCGCACCACCTGCTCGCGCGGCACGGCGAACATGCCAAACGGGTAGTTGTCGCGCAGCTCCTTCTTGGTGGTGAAGGGAAAGCGGGCGAGGTCCGCGAGCGACTTCAGCTCGCTCGGGTGCACGCCGCGCTCGTCGAAGGCGCGGCGGTAGTGCGGCACGTTCTCGTAGGCGTGCTCCAGCGTGCGGCGCAGGCGCTGCAGCTGCAGCGCCTGGATCTCGTCGCGGCTGGCGAGCTCGATGGGCTCCAGGTCGCCGGGGGCGGGCTGCTTGACGGGCATGGCTTGTCTCCTGGGGTGTTGTCGTGGTAGGTGCGGTCGGGTGAGCAGGCATGGCGCGGCCTGGCCGGCGCAGCCGTGCCGGCCGGCCTCCAGGGCGGTGGGAGCCAGAAGGCGTGCCCGGGCTCGGACGGATTTCAGGAATGGAAAGTGCCGCGCGCGTGCTGCAGCCGCGTCAGCAGCGGCGAGCGCCGGTAGCGCACTTCGCCGTAATGCGCCTGCAGGTGGCGCAGCACGGTGGCGACGCGCGCCGCGCCCAGGGCATCGGCCCAGGCCAGGGGACCGAGCGGATAGGCGGTGCCCAGCCGCATGGCGGTGTCGATGTCGCGCGCCGTGGCGCCCGACCAGGTGATCACGTCGGCCGCCTCGTTCGCCAGGCAGCACACGGTGCGCATCAGCACCAGGCCGGCCACGTCGTCCAGCGCCTGCAGGCCGATGCCCGCGGCCTGCAGTACGGCCGCCAGCGTGGACAAGTGGGCTTCCGCACCCGCGCCGGCGGCGGCACCCAGCAGCGGCGTGGCGGCGAAGTCGCGGGCCAGGTCCAGCAACAGCAGCGGACCGTCCACCTCGGTGGCCGCCCGCTCGGTGGCGGTGCGCCCGTCGGTGAGCGCGACGCGCACACCGTCGAGCAACAGCGTCTCGTCGGGCAGCGAAGCCTCGTACGCCACCGCCACGCCGGCCGCGCGCAGCCGCTCGACCAGCGGCGCCAGCAGTCCCAGGCGGCCGGCGCAGGCCACGGACGGCGCCACAGCAGCCGGTTCCACCAGCTCGACTCGCGGCGCCGGCACATCGGCGCCGTAGCGGTAGAAGCCCTGCCCGCTCTTGCGGCCGAAGCGGCCGCTGCGCGCCAGCTCCTGCTGGATCAGGCTGGGCGCAAAGCGCGCATCGAAGGCGGTGGCCTGGAACACGGATTCCGTCACCGACAGGTTCACTTCCACGCCGATCAGGTCCATCAGCTCGAACGGCCCCATCGCGAAGCCGCCGGCCTCGCGCAGCAGCCGGTCGATGGCCGCCACCGGGGCGATGCGCTCGGCCAGCAGGCGCAGTCCTTCGGCGTAGTAGGGCCGGGCCACGCGGTTGACGATGAAACCGGGCGCGTTGGGCGCATCCACCGCAGTCTTGCCCCAGGCCTTGGACAAGGCATGCAGGGCCGGCACCAGCGCCGGATCGGTCTCCACCCCGCGAATGATCTCCACCAGCTTCATGCGCGTGGCCGGGTTGAAGAAGTGCCAGCCGATGAGGCGCTGCGGTCGCTTGAGGCCCTGCGCCACCGCGGTGACGGAAATCGACGAGGTGTTGGTGGCCAGCACGGCGTGCTCGCCCAGCACCTCCTCCAGCTGCCGGAACAGCGCCTGCTTGGGCTCCAGCTTCTCGACGATGGCCTCCACCGCCAGGCCGCAGCCTTCGAGCGCCTCCAACCGCTCCACCGCCACCAGACGGGCCCGCACCGCGTCACGCTCGCCGGCCGCCATGCGCCCGCGCTGCACCGCCCCGTCGAGGTCCCGCGCGATGCGCTCCAGCGCCCGGGCCGCAGCGCCGGGATGCACATCGAACAGCCTCACCGTGTGGCCGGCCTGCGCGGCCAGCTGCGCGATGCCGGCGCCCATGCTGCCGGCGCCGATCACGGCCACGCGGGTGGTGGCGTCCAGGGAAAAGGAATCCATGCGTTTGATGCGAAAGAAGCAAGGGAGAGGAGAAAAGGCGAACGGGACGGCAACGGCGCCGGCCCGCAAAGGCACCGGCCGTCATGCCACTCATTGACCGACCGGTCGGTTGATATTAAGGTGCGTCGAGTTTCCGGCGCAACCCGGATGCGCCCCGAGGAAAACCCTAGCCTGGCGGCGCGGCCTTTTGCCCTACGCGCCCGCGATTTCTCTGGAACGTCCCTGAAAAGCCGCCCCCATGAACCTGTTCGACACGCACCGCCCCCTGCTCGATGCCGCCCTGCACGCCGCGCGCACCCGCGGCCACTGGACGCCCTTTCCGGAGATGCCTTCGCCGGCGGTCTACGGTGAGACGGCCCAGGCCGACGGCGAGGCGGCAGTGGCCGCGCTGTTCGGCCGCGACTACCCGCTGGCGCAGCCCGGCGAAACCGGCCGGGTCGCGCCCGAGCGCTCGCCCTACGGCGTGAAGCTCGACATCCGCTACCCGGAATGCGAGCCGCAGGCGCTGGTGGCCGCCGCGCTGGCAGCCGAGCCCGGCTGGCAGGCGATGGGTCCCAAGGGCCGCGTCGGCCTGCTGCTGGAGGCGCTGCTGCGCATCCACCGCCGCAGCCACGAGCTCGCGCGCGCGGCCATGCTGACCACCGGCCAGGGCGCGCTGATGGCCTTCCAGTCCGCCGGCCCGCATGCGCAGGACCGCGCGCTGGAAGCCATCGCCTACGCCTGGAAGGCGATGGACGACGTGCCGGCCGAGGCGCTGTGGGACAAGCCGCAGGGCAAGCACCCGTCGCTGGTGATGAGGAAGCAGTTCGAGATCGTGGGCCGCGGCGTGGCGCTGGTGATCGGCTGCGCCACCTTCCCGACCTGGAACACCTATCCGGGCCTGTTCGCCGCGCTGGCCACCGGCAATCCCGCCATCGTCAAGCCCCATCCGCAGTCGGTGCTGCCCGCGGCGTTGACGGTGAGCGTGCTGCGCGAGGTGCTGGCCGAGCAGGGGCTGGACCCCAACGTGGTGACCCTGGCCGTGAGCGAGCGCCCTGAGGTCACGCAGGCGCTGGCCACGCACCCGGCGGTGGCCTCCATCGACTTCACCGGCGGCAACGCCTTCGGCCGCTGGCTGCTGGAGCACGCCCGCCAGGCGCGGGTGTACGCCGAGATGGCGGGCGTCAACACCGTGGTGGTCGAGTCCACCGACCAGTACGCCGCGATGCTGCAGAACCTGGCCTTCTCGCTGTGCCTCTACAGCGGGCAGATGTGCACCACCACGCAGAACCTGCTGGTGCCGCGCGAGGGCATCCGCACCGACGAAGGACACAAGAGCTTCGAGCAGTTCGGCCAGGACCTGGCCGCGGCCGTGAACAAGCTGGCCACCAACCCCAAGATCGCCTCGTCCGTGCTGGGCGCCATCGTCTCCAGGGACGTCTGGCACCGGGTGGACGCGGCGCAGGGCGTGGGCCGCACGCTGCTGGCCTCTCGGCCGCTGCCGCACCCGGAGTTTCCGGAAGCGCAGGCGCGCACGCCGGTGATCGTGGCGCTGGACCAGGCCGACGCGGCGATCTACCGCATGGAGTGCTTCGGCCCCATCTCGTACGTGGTGGCCGTCGATTCGGCACAGGCCGCTGCGCAGCTGGCTGAGGACATGATCCGCGAGCATGGCGCGCTGACGCTGGGCGTCTACTCCACCGACGAGGCCTTCATCGGCCGCATGGAAGGCATGGGCCGCCGCGCCCGCGTGGCGCTGTCCGTGAACCTGACGCAGGGCGTCTACGTCAACCAGGCCGCCGCCTTCTCCGACTACCACGGCAGCGGCGGCAACCCGGCGGCCAACGCCAGCTACACCACGCTGGCCTTCGTCGCCGACCGCTTCGTGGTCGTGCAGCGCCGCCGCCACGTCTGAAGCGGCGCTGGCCGCGGCCCGCGGCAGCGCCCCAAGCCCACCGTGCCAATTGCGCCGCCCGTCGAGGCCGGCGCGCAGTGTGGACCCCTGCCGGCCGGGCGCATGAAGGGCGGGCGCAAGCACCGGGTGCCGCTGTCGCCCGCGGCGCTGGCGCTGCTGCGCGCCCTGCCCCGCCACGCGGACAACCTGCTGGTGTTCCCGGCGTCCCGCGGCGGCCTGCTCTCGGACATGACGCTGGCCGCGGTCCTGCGCCGCATGCAGGTCGACGCGGTGCCGCACGGCTTCCGCTCCACCTTCCGCGACTGGGCCGCTGCGCGCACGCAGTTCCCGCGCGAGGTGGCCGAGATGGCGCTGGCGCATGCCATCGGCGACAAGGTGGAGGCGGCCTACCGGCGTGGCGACCTGTTCGAGAAGCGGCGCCGGCTCATGGACGACTGGGCCGCCTTTCTGGACCGGCCGGACTTGCCCGGTCAGGCCACCCCACCGGACGGCCGGCAGCCTGCCGCCTGACCAGGTTCATCCTGGCCGTGCCGCCTTGTCCCCGCTCGCAGCCGACCTGCTCATGCCCAGACGCAGGCTGCACTGGATGCGCGAGGGCTTGTTCTTGTCGGCGGCGCTGTCGCGGCGAACCGCGGCATGGCTCTCCGCTGGCGGTGCCGGTGCCACCGGGCCGATCTCGACACCCATGGCCCGGATGCGCGGCATCGGGGAACCCGACATGAACGCTTCCAGCGCCGGCCGAGAGCCGAACAAGCGCAACCGGGCGGAGCAGACGCTGCCTTGCTCTGCAGCGGCGCTGCCTCGACGGCGCCCAGCCGGCTCGCCCCCGCCGCGACAACCCCGCAGGCCTGGACGGCCGCTCACACGGCCTGCCTCCGGCGACGGGATCGGGCCTGGGCCGCCAGGCCCGCTCAGCCGCGGGCCCGGTACTCCGAGAAGATGCCCAGCTCCGTGTGACGCTCGACGCCGTGCAGGCCGTGACTGCCCAGCGTATGCATGACCTGTGCCGGTGGCACGCAGGCCTCGATCGTGTCCCAGTAGTAGCGCCAGAGCATGGGCGTGTCCTTGGCACGCGACACGGCCCGTGCCAGCAGCGGCACGACACCGCGCATGTAAGCCTTGAGCAGGGTGTGGGCCAGGCGGCCCTCGGGGCGGGTGATCTCCAGGATCAGCAGCCGACCGCCGGGCTTGAGCACGCGCCGGAACTCGGCCGCGGCCGCGCTGAAGTCGGCAATGTGCCGCAGCGCGTAGCCCATGACCACGAAGTCCGCGCTGGCGTCGGGTACCGGGATGTCCTCGGCCCGGCCCAGGCGGCACTCCACCGGCTGCTCGAAGCGGGCCTGCCGCATCATTCCCGGGCTCGGGTCCACGCCCACCAGGCGTTGCGGCTCCCCGGTGATCTTCAGGATCTCGCGCGATACCAGCCCGGTGCCCATGCCCACGTCCACCACCTGCAGCCCCGGCTTGAGCCCGGCGCGCAGCAGCGCCTGGCGGCGGTACCAGGAGCCCGTGCCCAGGCCCAGGATCTTCTCCAGCCGGTTGTAGTCCACCGCCGTGTCGTCGAAGGTGCGGCGCAGGAACGCCTCACGCATCGCGGCGTCGTCGGGCTGGTAATACTCGGGCAGCGGCGCGTGGGGCAGGCGTACCGGCGAGGCATCGCGGTCGGGCGAGGAAGATTGCATATGAAGGCGGCGTGGCGGGCAGGTCGGGCCCGGGGCCATGGACAAGGGGTGCTGATGCTACCGCCTCGCCCCGGCCCGGCTGCCCTTGAACTTCCGCCCGTCAGCCCCGGGCCCGGTACTCCGAGAAGATGCCCAGCTCCGTGTGACGCTCGACGCCGTGCAGGCCATGGTGGTCCAGCGTTCGCATGACCTGTGCCGGCGCCACGCAGGCCTCGATCGTGTCCCAGGAGTAGCGCCAGAGCAGGGCCGTATCCCTGGTACGCGACACGGCCCGTGCCAGCAGCGGCACGACACCGCGCATGTAGGCCTTGAGCAGGGTGTGGGCCAGGCGGCCCTCGGGACGGGAGAACTCCAGGATCAGCAGCCGTCCACCGGGCTTGAGCACGCGCCGGAACTCGGCCGCAGCCGCGCTGAAGTCGGCAATGTGCCGCAGCGCGTAGCCCATGACCACGAAGTCCGCGCTGGCGTCGGGCACCGGGATGTCCTCGGCCCGCCCCAGGCGGCACTCCACCGGCTGCTCGAAGCGGGCCTGCCGCATCATTCCCGGGCTCGGGTCCACGCCCACCAGGCGTTGCGGCTCCCCGGTGATCTTCAAAATCTCGCGCGATACCAGCCCGGTGCCCATGCCCACGTCCACCACCTGCAGCCCCGGCTTGAGCCCGGCGCACAGCAGCGCCTGGCGGCGGTACCAGGAGCCCGTGCCCAGGCCGACGATCCTCTCCAGCCGGTTGTAGTCCACCGCCGCGTCGTCGAAGGTGCGGCGCAGGAACGCCTCACGCACCGTGGTGTCGTCGGGCGGGTAGTACGCGGGCAGCGGCGCGTGAGGCAGGCGCACGGGCGAGACCTCGGGATCGGGCAAGGGAGCGGGTGTCATGGGGGAACTTCGCAGACGGCTCGGGCGGACTGCGGGCAGCAGGCCACTGATGCTACTGCCCCGTCGCGGCGGCTTTCCGTCCTGGCTTGCCCCCATCGGACAACCCTGCCTCGGAGAACGCGGGCGAGCGGCAACCGATGCGGGACCGCGGCAAGGCAGCACGACATCCCGGCCGGTGCGCACTCCGCCACGAGGCCCGCCCGGTGGGCACGACTACAATCCGCCCCTTCTTTGAATGCAGTTTTCCGAGGAACACCACATCGTGTCTGCCACCGACGTGAAACCCGCCGGCGATGTGCTGCCGCCTTCCGTGCTGGAGCCCGAGCTGGCCGAACTCCTGGTCCGGGCCTTGAATCTGGAGATCAGCCCGGCCGATATCGACCCCACCGCGCCCCTGTACGGCGACGCCCTGGGGCTGGACTCCATCGACATCCTGGAGCTGGCGCTGGAGGTGTCGCAGCGCTACGGCTTCGAGCTTCGCTCCGACGACGAGAACAACCACAGGATCTTCGCCTCGCTGCGCAGCCTGGCCCTCCATATCGAGCAGCACCGCAAGCGTTGAGCGGATCGTCATGACGCATTGGCAGCTGGGCCTGGCGCTGCTGGGCGTCATCGCTTACTCGCTGCTGTCTCATGTCCTGATGCTGCACGCGGCCCATGAACCCTGGGCCGTGGCCGCGCTGCTGGGCCCGCTGCTGGCCATGGTCGGCGCGGTGGCCTGGCGCGGCCGGCATCGCCTCGGGATGTGGGCCGTGCTGCTGGCCGCGCTGGCCCTGCTGGTCGTGGCCCTGCGCGGTGGCGTCGGCGACGTGAAGCTGCTGTACCTGGTGCAGCATGCCGGCGTCCACGCCGCGCTGGGCGCCAGCTTCGGTCTCACGCTGGCCGGTCCGGGCCCGTCGGCCATCGGCCGCGTGGCGCAGCAGGTGCACGGCACGCTGCAGCCGGGCATGGCGCGCTACACCTGGCACGTCACGCTGGTGTGGACGCTGTACTTCTTTGCCATGGCCACGGGCTCGGTGGCGCTGTACCTGTGGGGGCCGTGGGACGCCTGGTCGCTGCTGGCCAACCTGGTCACGCCGGTGGCCATCGCTGTGCTGTTCGTGGGCGAACACCTGTTGCGCTACCGGCTGCACCCGGAATTCGAACGCGTCTCGCTGCTCGACACGGTGCGCGCCTACCGCAACGTGCCCGCCGACCGATGAACCCGCCGCCCCAATCCTCGTCTCCAACTCCCGTGCTTCCCCTTCTTTGCGCGCGCGACCTCGACGCGCCCCTGGCCTGGCGCGGCGGCGTTCCGGTCAGCGCACGCCAGTTCCTGCGCGACGTGGCACAGCAGGCCGAGCGGCTGCCTGCGCAAGGCGCGGCGCTGAACCTGTGCGTGGACCGCTACCGCTTCAGCGTCGCTTTCGGCGCCGCGCTGCTGCGCGGCCATGTCTCGCTGTTCCCGCCCAACGCGATGGCACAGACCATCGACCAGCTGCGCCCGCAGCACCCGCAGCTGTGGGCCCTGGCCGACCCGAGTGACGTGCCGGAGCTGAGCGGCCTGGACATCCTGCCCGTCACCGACGCGGGGCCGGACACCCGCGCCGAAGCCGTCTTCCTGGCGCCGGAGCTGCCGGCCGCCTGCCTGCTCACGTCCGGCTCGACCGGCGTTCCGCAACCGCATCTGAAGCACTGGGGCACGCTGGTGCGCAACGCCGTCCAGGAGACCCGACGGCTCGCGGCGCTGCTGCAGCGCCCGGACCTGGACGGCGTCAACATCGTCGCCACCGTGCCGCCGCAGCACAGCTACGGCTTCGAATCCAGCGTGCTGCTGGCACTGCAGGGCGGTGCTGCCTTCGACGCCGGCCGGCCCTTCTACCCCGCCGACATCGCCGCCGCACTGCGGCGGCTGCCGCGCCCGCGCGCGCTGGTCACCACGCCTTTCCACCTCAAGACGCTGCTGCGCTCGGGTGTGGACCTGCCTGCGGTGGACCTGGTGCTCAGTGCCACCGCGCCGCTGTCGCCGCAGCTTGCCCAGGAAACCGAGCGCCGCTGCGGCGCCGTGCTGGTGGAGATCTACGGCTGCACCGAGGCCGGCCAGGTCGCCACGCGCTGCACCGCGCGCAGCGACCTCTGGCACACCTTCGACGGGCTGCGCATCGCCCCGCTGCCGGGCCAGCAAGAGGACGAGGGCGAGCGCTACAGCGTGCAGGGCGGCCATGTCGCCGAGCCCACGCTGCTGGCCGACATCCTGGAGCTGCAGGACGCCGAGCACTTCCGGCTGCTGGGCCGCGCCAACGACCTGATCCACGTCGCGGGCAAGCGCAGCTCGCTGGGGCACCTGAACTTCCACCTCAACAGCATCGAGGGCGTGGAGGACGGCGCCTTCTGGCTGCCCGACGAGGTCGCCGACGGCGTGGCGCGCCCGGTGGCGTTCGTGGTCGCGCCCACGCTGGGCGCGCGCGACATCGCCGCCGCGCTGCGTGCGCGCATCGAGGCCGTGTTCGTGCCGCGGCGCGTCGTGCACCTGCCCCGGCTGCCGCGCGAGGCCACCGGCAAGCTCACCGCGCAGTCGCTGCGGCAGCTCGCGCGCGAACACCTGTCGCCTCCCGCCCCATGACGACGTCCCGCAGCGTGGTGCGCCGCATCGCGGTGGACCACCCGAGCTTTGCCGGCCATTTCCCGGGCCAGCCCCTGCTGCCCGGCGTGCTGCTGCTGGCCGAGGTGATGGAAGCCCTTCACGGCGCCGACCTGCCGGCTCCGCCCGGCCAGGCGTACGAGATGCGCAACGTGAAATTCCTCTGCCCGGTGCGCCCTGGCGACGAGATCCGGATCGAGCTGCAGTGCGAGACCGAGCGCGCCCGCTTCACGGTGCAGTGCCGCGACCAGGTCGCCGCCAGCGGCCAGATCGCCTGGAGCGCGCCATGAGCGGTGACGCACCGGTGGCCGCGCCCGCTACCTGGGCCCGCGCGCCCGAGCGCAGCAACATGCTGACGCTGCGGCTCATGTGCTGGATCGCCATGCGCTGCGGCCGCCGCGTGGCGCGCGCCGTGCTGCACCTCATCGCGCTGTACTTCCTGCTCTTCGCGCCCACGGCACGCCGGCATTCGCAGCGCTACCTGGGCCGTGCGCTGGGCCGCCCGGCACGCTGGAGCGACGCCTACCGCCACGTGCACAGCTTCGCCGCCACCATCCTGGACCGCGTCTACCTGCTGCGCGGGCGGCTCGACCTGTTCGACCTGCGGCTGCAGGGCGCCGGGGCGATCGACCAGGCCATGGCCGAGGGCGGTGGCGCCTTCCTGCTGGGCGCGCACCTGGGCAGCTTCGAGGTGTTGCGCACCGCTGGCAGCGCGCAGGGCGGCCTGCGGGTGGCGATGGTCATGTACCCGGACAACGCCCGCAAGATCAACGCCGCGCTCAATGCCGTCGCTCCCGACGCCAAGCCCGAGATCATCGCGCTGGGCCGCATGGACTCGATGCTGGCCGTGCGCGACTGGCTCGATGGCGGCGGCCTGGCCGGCATGCTGGGCGACCGCGTGCTGCACGATGCCTCGCAGCAGGGCAAGGAGCTGCGCGTGTCCTTCCTGGGCCGCGAGGCGGTGTTCAGCGACGGCCCGTTCCGGCTGGCCGCGCTGCTGCGCCGGCGCGTCATCTTCATGGCCGGGCTGTACCTGGGCGGCAACCGCTACGAGGTGCGCTTCGAGCCGCTGGCCGACTTCACCCAGCGCTGCGACAGCGCCGAGCGCGAGCGCCGCATCCGCAGCGCCGTGTGCAGCTACGTCGCGCGGCTGGAATCGCTGTGCCGCGAGCACCCCTACAACTGGTTCAACTTCCATGACTTCTGGCATGAGGACTAGGCGCGGCCTGCTCGCGCTGCTGCTGGCCGGCTGCAGCCTGCCCGCGTTGGCGCTGGAGCTGAACGAGCTGATGACGCTGCTCGGCCGCCACACCAGCGGGCAGGCCCGCTTCTCGGAGCAGCGCTTCGTCAAGGGCTTCGACGAGCCGCTGCTGGCCAGCGGCACGCTGAGCTTCACGGCCACGCCGCCGCGCTTCGAGCGCCGCACGCTGGAGCCGCGTGCGGAATCCATGGTGGTCGAGGGCAACACCGTCACGCTCAGCCGCGGCGGGCGCACGCGCACGCTGGCCCTGGATGCCGCTCCCGAGGCGCTGGTGGCGGTGGAGGCCATGCGCGGCACGCTCACCGGCAACGTCCAGGCGCTGCAGCGCCATTTCCGCACCAGCCTGCAGGGCAGCCTGGAGCGCTGGACGCTGGATCTCACGCCGCTGTCGGCGAACGCCGCCGGGCAGCTGCGTTTCGTGCGCATCGTCGGCCTGCGTGACGAGGTGCGCAGCATCGAGACGCAATTGCTCGATGGCGACCGCACGGTGATCACGATCGAGCCGGTGCGCGGCACCGGGGCCGCCGCGCCGGCCCGGTGAGCTCCGCCCGCCCCGCCGTCGCGCCGCCGCGCCGCGGCCGCACGGTCCTGCTGCTGTGGCTGCTGCTGATGGCGCTGTGCGTGCTGCTGATCGCGCGCGCGCGCTTCACGGCCGACCTCTCGGCCTTCCTGCCGGTGAGCCCCAGCGCGCAGCAACGCGTGCTCATCGACCAGCTGCGCAGCGGTGTGGCCTCGCGCACGCTGCTGGTGGGCATCATCGGCGGCAGCGCCGCCGAGCGCGCCCAGGCCTCGCGCGCGCTGGCGGCCAGCCTGCGCGCCGATGCCCGCTTCGACCAGGTACACAACGGCGAGCGCGGCGACTGGGCCGCGGCGGGCGAGCTGCTGCTGCGCCACCGCTACCAGCTCAGCCCGGCCGTGGGCGTCCAACGCTTCACGGTGGAGGGGCTGCGCGACGCCATCGACGAGACGCTCTCCCTGCTGGGCACGCCGGCCGGCGCTGCCGTGAAGCCGCTGCTGGAGCGCGACCCGACCGGCGAGGTGCAGCGCATCGCCGAGGCCCTGATCCCGGCGCAGGCGCCGCGCCTGGAGGACGGCGTGTGGGTATCGCGCACTGAGCCCCGCGCCCTGCTGCTGCTGACCTTGCAGGCCGCGGGCGACGACCTCGACGCGCAGGCTGCCGCCATCGACGCCGTGCGCGCGGCCTTCGCTCCGCAGGCCGCGCGCGGGCTGGCGCTGCAGCTCAGCGGCGCGCCGCTGTTCGCGGTGGACAGCCGCGCACGCATCCAGCACGAGGTGGTCGTCATCGCCGTCACCGGGCTGGTGGTCATCGGCGGCCTGCTGCTGGCGGCCTTCGCTTCGCTGCGCGCGCTGGCCGTGGCGCTGCTGCCGGTGGCCAGCGGCGTGGCCGCGGGCATCGCGGCGGTGGCGCTGGGCTTTGGCACCGTGCACGGCATCACCCTGGGCTTCGGCAGCACGCTCATCGGCGAGGCGGTGGACTACGCCCTGTACTACCTGATCCAGGCCCGCGACGGTGGCTGGCGCCGCTGGCGCGACCACGCCTGGCCGACGGTGCGCCTGGGCCTGCTCACCTCGGTGTGCGGCTTCGCGGCGCTGGTGTTCTCAGGCTTTCCCGGGCTGGCGCAGCTGGGCGTGTTCTCCGTGGCGGGCCTGGCGGCGGCGGCACTGACCACGCGCTGGGTGCTTCCGGTGCTGGTGCCGGCCGGGGCGACGGGCGCGGGCCGGCTGCAGCCGCTGGGCCGCTGGACCCTGCGTGCCGTGCACCTGTTGGGCCGCGCCCGGCGCCCGGCCTGGCTGCTGGGCGGCGTGGCCGCGCTGCTGCTGGCATGGCCGGGCCAGCCGCCCTGGCGCGGCGACCTGGCCTCGCTCAGCCCGGTGCCCGCCGCCGCGCAACGACTGGACGCCTCGCTGCGCGCGGACCTCGGCGCCAGCGACGCCCGCACCCTGGTCGTGGCCAGCGGCGCCGACCTGCAGGCCGCGCTGCGCGGCGCCGAGGCCGCCGCGGCGCGGCTGGATACGCTGGTCGAACAGGGCGTCATCGGCGGCTACGAGGCGCCCACCCGCGTCCTGCCCAGCCTGGCCACCCAACAGCAGCGCCAAGCCGCGCTGCCCGAGGCCCAGGCGCTGCGGGAGAGCCTGGCCCAGGCCGTGCGCGGCACGCCGCTGGCGCAGCGCTCGCTGGAACCTTTCCTGGCGGAAGTCCAGGCCGCGCGCGCGCTGCCGCCGCTGACGCCGGAGGCGCTGGCCGGCACGCCGCTGAAGGCGGTGGTGGATGCGCTGGTGATCCGACGCTCCGACGGCGGCTGGACTGCGCTGCTGCCGCTGCAGCCGCCCGCCCGGGCCGATGCCGGCATCGACGCACCGCGCGTGCAGGCCGCGCTGCAGGGGCTGCCGGGCGAGGTGGCGGTGCTGGACATCAAGCAGGAGCTCGACGGCCTGTACGCACGCTACCTGCACGAGGCACTGATCCAGGCGCTGCTGGGCGTGGTTGCGGTGGTGGCGCTGCTGGGGTGGCAGCTGCGCTCGCTGCGCCGGCTGTGGACGGCCTGCCTGCCGCTGGCGCTGTCGGTGCTGATCACGCTGGGCGGCTTCGTCGCGCTCGGGGTGCCGCTGGGCATCCTGCATCTCGTGGGGCTTTTGCTGGTGGTGGCAGTGGGCTCCAACTACGCCCTGTTCTTCGTGCAGTGGCCGATGGCGGCGACCGGCGCGGCGCCCGACGAGCGCCAGGCCGACACGCTGGCCTCGCTGCTGCTGGCCAACGTGACCGCGGTGTGCGGCTTCGGGCTGATCGCGCTGTCGCAGATCCCCGCGCTGTCGGCCATCGGCCGCGTCGTGGCGCCGGGCGTGCTGCTCGCGCTGCTGCTGTGCTCGGCCTTTGCGCCACGGCGCTGAGGCGCATGGGGAAGCCTATGGGAAAATCCCGCGCCCCGTGGCCGCCGCAGCCGGCGCGCCCGCTCTCGTTGTCCTCCCCCGCATGACCTTCTCATCCACCACGCCCTGGTCGATGCCGCCGTTGCTGCGCGCCACCTTCGGCCTGCATGCGGCCGCCGCGGGCGCGCTGCTGCTGCGCCCCGAGTGGGCGGGCTGGGCCATCGGCACGCTGGTGCTCAACCACGCCGCGCTCACGGCTGCCGGGCTGTGGCCGCGCAGCCGCTGGCTGGGGCCGAACCTGGTGCGGCTGCCGCCGGCCAGTGCCGCGCGCGGCGAAGTGGCGCTGACCATCGACGACGGCCCCGACCCGGTCGTCACCCCGGCCGTGCTGGACCTGCTGGAGCGCCATGGCGCGCGCGCCACCTTCTTCTGCATCGCGCAGCATGCGCGTCGGCACCCGGCGCTGGTGCGCGAGATCGTGGCGCGCGGCCACAGCGTGCAGAACCACAGCGACGTGCACCGCCACAACTTCTCGCTGCTGGGCCCGCGCGGTTTCCTGCGCGAGATCGAGCGCGCGCAGCAGACGCTGACCGAGCTCAGCGGCGAACGCCCCACCTGCTTCCGCGCCCCCGCCGGGCTGCGCAACCCCTTCCTGGACCCGGTGCTGCACCGGCTGGGGCTGCGTCTGGCGAGCTGGACACGGCGCGGCTTCGACACCCGCGAGCGCGATCCCGCGCGCGTGCTGCAGCGCCTCGTGCGCGGCCTCGCGGCTGGCGACATCCTGCTGCTGCATGACGGCAACGCCGCGCGCACCGCGCAGGGCCGTCCGGTGGTGCTGGAGGTGCTGCCGCCACTGCTGGAGCGCTGCCGCCAGGCCGGGCTGCGCTGCGTGACGCTGCCGCAGGCCCTGCGTGCCGGTCTGCCCGCGCCCCCTTCCGCCAACGCCCCCCTGCTACACGCCGACGCGTCCCGCCCTTCCTGATTTCCGCTGGCTCATGACCACATCCCTTCTCTCCTCCGCGCCGCTGGACGGCGACGCGGCCTGGCAGGCACTGCACCGCGCCGCCTGTGCGCCCTACCGCTCGGCGGGTCGCTTCGCCTGGCATTTCGCGCGCGGCAAGCTGGGCCGGGACCCGGTGTTCCGCGGCCTGCTCGAGCGTGGCGACCTGCCGCCGCGCGCGCGCGTGCTGGACATCGGCTGCGGGCAGGGCCTGCTGGCCAGCCTGCTGGCGGCCATCGACGCCGCGCATGCCCGCGGCGCCTGGCCCGCGTCCTGGCCGGCCGCGCCGGCGGGCGCCCGCTACACCGGCATCGAGCTGATGCCGCGCGACGTGGCGCGCGCCCAGGCCGCGCTGGGGCAGCTGCCCACGGCGCCGCGCTTCGTCTGCGGCGACATGTGCCGCGCCGAGCTGCCCGCCAGCGACGTGGCCGTGATCCTGGACGTGCTGCACTACGTGGACCATGCCGCGCAGCAGGCCGTGCTGGAGCGCGTGCGCGACGCGCTGCGCCCGCACGGGCGGCTGCTGCTGCGCGTGGGCGACGCGTCCAGCCGGCGCGGCTTTGCCGTCAGCCAGTGGGTGGACCGCGTCGTCACCATGGTGCGCGGACACCGCATGCCGCCCACCTGGGGCCGCCCGCTGTCCGAATGGATCGCGCTGCTGCAGCGCCTGGGCTTCAACGTGCAGCCGGTGCCGATGAGCCGGGGCACCCCCTTCGCCAACGTGCTGCTGGCCGGAGACCTGCGATGAATCCGCTGCCGATCAGCGACTACACCGCCGCCAGCGCCCTGGGCGTGGGCCGCGACGCAACGCTGTCCACGCTGCGAGCCGGCCGTGGCGGCCTGACGCCGCGGCGCTTCGAGACCGTCGAGCTGGAAACCTGGATCGGCCAGGTCGAGGGCCTGGACGACAGGCCGCTGCCGGCGGAGCTGGCCGAGTGGGACTGCCGCAACAACCGCCTGGCGTGGCTGGGGCTGCACGCCGATGGCTTCGACCACAGCGTGGCGCGGGCCGTGCAGCGCTGGGGCGCGCGCCGCGTGGGCCTGTTCCTGGGCACCAGCACCTCGGCCATCCTGGAGACCGAGATCGCCTACCGCCACCGCGACCCGGACACCGGCGCGCTGCCCCCGGGCTTCCGCTACGCGCAGGCCCACAGCACCGCCTCAGTGGCGGGCTTCGCGCGCCGGGTGCTGGGGTTGGAGGGACCCGGCTTCGTGGTCTCCACCGCCTGCTCCTCCAGCGCCAAGGTGTTCGCCACCGCGCAGCGCATGATCGCGCTGGGGCTGATCGACGCGGCCGTGGTCGGCGGCGTGGACAGCCTGTGCCTCACCACCCTCCACGGCTTCAACTCGCTGGAGCTGCTGTCGCGCGAGGCCTGCCGGCCCTGGGACGCCGGGCGGCACGGCCTGTCGATCGGCGAGGCCGCCGCCTTCGCGCTGCTGGAGCGCGAGTCCGCCGCCCCCGCGGCCTGGCTGCTGGGCACGGGCGAGAGCAGCGACGGCCACCACATGAGCAGCCCGCACCCCGAAGGGCTGGGCGCCATCGCCGCGATGCGCGCCGCGCTGGCCCAGGCCGGGCTGCAGCCTGAAGGCGTGGACTACGTCAACCTCCATGGCACGGCCACGCCCAACAACGACGCCGCCGAGGACGCCGCGGTGCGCACGGTGTTCGGCACCGGGCTGCCCTGCAGCTCCACCAAGGGCGCCACCGGCCACACCCTGGGCGCGGCCGGCGGCCTGGAGGCGGTGATCTGCATGCTCGCGCTGCGGCACGGCTTCATGCCCGGCGGCCTGAACCGGCACACACCCGACCCGGCCCTGCAGTGCCACTACCTGGGCGCGAACCGCGAGGCGGCGCTGTCGGTGGTGGCCAGCAATTCCTTCGGATTCGGCGGCTCCAACGCCTGCCTCCTGCTGGGAGCGGCGCGATGAGCGGCGGTGTCCTGAGTTGCTGGGTGCGCGGCGTGGGCCTGCTCGGCCCCGGACTGCCCGACTGGGCCACGGGCCGCGAGCTGCTGGCCGACCCGGCGCGCTGGGTGTCGGCACCCACGATGGTGCCCGCGCCATCGCGGTTGCCGCCGGCCGAGCGCCGGCGCGCGGGGACCATCGTCAAGGTGGGCATCGCCGTGGCCGACCAGGCCTGCGCGCAGGCCGGGCTTGACCCGCAGGACGTGGCCACGGTGTTCAGTGCCTCCACTGGCGACGGCCCCAACTGCCACGCGCTGTGCGAGACGCTGGCGACGCCGCAGCGCGCGGTGTCGCCCACGCGCTTCACGAACTCGGTGCACAACGCGCCCGCGGGCTACTGGCACATCGCCACCGCCTCGCGCGCACCCTCCACCAGCCTGTGCGCGCACGACGCCAGCTTCGGCGCCGGGCTGCTGGAGGCTGCCAGCCAGTGCCTGGCCGACCAGCGGCCGGTGCTGCTGGTGGCCAGCGACGCGCCCTACCCGCAACCGCTGCAGGCCGTGCGCCCGCTGGCGGACGCCATGGGCGTGGCGCTGCTGCTGGACACGGTGCCCGGCGACGCGCCACTGCTGCGCCTGCACATCGGTCTCGGCGACGCGGCGCCCGAGAGCTGTGCCCATGCCGGGCTGGAGTCGCTGCGCCTGGGCATTCCGGCCGCGCGCGCGCTGCCGCTGCTGCAGCGCATGGCACGGGGCGCGGTGCGGCCCTGCGTGCTGGAGTACCTGGACGGCCTGTCGCTGACGGTCGGCGTGGAGCCGGCGTGACGGCGCCGGCCATGCTGCAGCGCGCCGACATCGCCGCGCGCATCCCCCACCAGGGCCGCATGTGCCTGCTCGACCGCGTGCGCGCGTGGGACGCGGAGGCCGTGACCTGCACCACCGGCAGCCATCGCGACACCGACAATCCCCTGCGCAGCGCCGGCGGCCTGCTGAGCCCCTGCGCCATCGAGTACGCCGCCCAGGCCATGGCGCTGCACGGCGCGCTGGTGGCGCCGCCCGAAGCCGGTCCGCGCCCGGGCTTCCTGGCCAGCGTGCGCGACGTGCGTTTCCACACCTCGCGGCTGGACCTGCTGCCGGGCGACCTGGAGATCCAGGTGCGGCGCCTGGCCGGTGCCGGCTCGCAGGTGCTCTATCAATTCCGGGTGAGCAGCGATGGCGCCCTCGTGGCCGAGGGCCGCGCCGCCGTGGTGCTGGACACGCCGCTGCCCCCGTCCTGAACGGAGGAGACCTCATGACCCTGGCCGGCAAACGCGCCCTCGTCACCGGTGCCAGCGGCGCGCTGGGCAGCGCCATCGCACGCCAGCTCGCCCGCGATGGTGCGCACGTGCTGCTGCAGGCGCACTCGCGCCCCGACGCGGTGGCGCAACTCGCCGAAGAGATCCGCGGCGCCGGCGGCAGCGCCGAGCCGCTGGTGTTCGACGTCAGCGACGCCGCGGCCGCGCGCGCCGCCTGCGAGGCGCTGCTGCGCGACGGCCCGGTGCAGGTCATCGTCAACAACGCCGGCGTGCACGACGACGCCGTGTTCCCCGGCATGCGTGCCGAGCAGTGGCACCGCGTCATCGACGTCTCGCTGCACGGCTTCTTCCATGTCACGCAGCCGCTGCTGCTGCACATGCTGCGCACGCGCTGGGGCCGCATCCTCAACATCTCCTCGGTGGCCGCGCTGGCAGGCAACCGTGGACAGGTCAACTACGCCGCGGCCAAGGGCGCGCTCAACAGTGCCACGCGCGCGCTCTCGCTGGAGGTCGCCAGCCGCGGCGTCACGGTCAATGCCATCGCGCCGGGCATCATCGCCTCGCCCATGGCCGAGCAGGCCTTCGACAAGGCGGCGATCGAGCAGCTCGTGCCGGCCAAGCGCGCGGGCACGCCCGAGGAGGTGGCGGCACTGGCGAGCTTCCTGGCCAGCCCGCAGGCCGGCTACATCAGCGGGCAGGTGATCTCCATCAACGGCGGGATGTACTGACGACAGGGGCGCCTCGCAGCGTGCACACGGCCTGAAGGCGGCGCCGCCCACCTGGACGCGCTCTCCCGCCGGACGCGGGCAACCGCGGGGACGAAGCTGGCGCCCGAAAGGGTGAACGGCGGGGGATGGGGCACCATCCGCCGGCATCGGCCACCTACACTGCCGCGTCCCTTTCACTCCCCTGTCCCCAGGAGAACACCCATGAAGAAGAAGGCCCTGAGCTGGATGCTGCCGGTGGCGGTGATTGCGCTGAGCGGTTGCGCGGCCAACGTTGTCAAGAGCGGCAACAACGACATCCGCGTGCCGCCCGAGGCGGCGAAGAAGATCGTGCTGAGCGTGAGCGGCGCCCCGACAGTGACCGGCTCGGCCGATTGGGCACCGTTCCGGGGCGAACTGCGCAACGCCTTCGCCAATGAGGCCGAGGCCGCCGGCATCGCGTTCACGATGGGCGACGGCACGGTCAAGCCCACCGGCGAGGCGGGCACGCTGCTGTCGGTGCAGGTCAACGACTACCGCTACCTCAGCACGGGCGCGCGCTACGGCCTGGGCATCATGACGGGCAACGCCTTCGTCAATGCCAACGTGCGCTACCTCGACCTCAAGACCGGCCGCAGCTTCGGCGAGCAGACCGTCAACACCAGCTCCACGGCCTGGCAGGGCGTGTTCTCGGCCATGACCGACAAGCAGCTGCAGGCCATCGCGCACGACGTGGTGGGCGAGATCCGCAAGCCGCAACGCTGAGCGCCCCGCACTGATCGTCAGGAGGGACGCCATGGCCATTCGTACCACCGCCGCGGCCCTCCTGGTGGCCGCGCTGCCGCTGGCCGCCACTGCGCAGTCGCTGCCCGATCCGGGCTACCTGTGCTGCAACATGCGCACCAGCGGCAACTGGATCAGCGACATCAACTATGCCTCCAGCGGAACGCGCGTGATCCCTGCGGGCACGCCGGTCACGCCCACCGGTTTCGGGCGCTACCGGGTGCACGTCACCATCGAGGGCACCCCGCAGGACATCGGCAACGACTACAGCCGCGAGCTCGACATGGGCGTCTTTGCCCGGCGCTACGTGGTGCCCGACAACCCCGCCGCCGCGATTGCGAAGATGCCGCGCAAGGTGCGCCAAGCCATCCAATCCGCGCGCGTGATGCCGGGCATGACGCGCGAGCAGGTGCTGATGGCCGTGGGCTACCCGATCACCAGCGAGAACCCCAATCTGAACGCCAGGGTCTGGCGCTACTGGCTGTCGAGGACCCAGGAATTCCAGGTGGTGTTCGATGCCAGGAACCGCGTCGGGGAAGTCATCGCCGATCCGCAGACCCGAGCTCTGGCGGTGATGAACTGAGAAGGTGCGCCCGGCGCCACGCGGCCGGGATCAGGGCTGGAACGGCGGGCGCCGCAGCCCGCGGCGCAGCAGCAGTACCGGCAGCCGCAGCACGAACTCCAGCACCAGCCGCGTGTGCATCCAGGTCAGCAGCACGTTGTCGCGGCCATAGCGGAAGTGCGAGACACCGCCCTCCTCGGGCTTGAGGTACTTCACCGGCGCGTCGATGTTGACGGGCTTGACGCCGCGCCAGGCCAGGCGCACCACGGCCTCGGTGTCGAAGTCGAAGCGCCGCATCCAGGGCTGGCGCGCCATCACCGCCACCAGCGCCGCCACCGGGTAGACGCGGAAGCCGTAGAGCGAATCGCCCACGCCGGCGCCCAGCGTCTCCAAATCGGTCCAGCCGTTGGAGATGCGCCGCCCGCGCACGCGCAGCAGCGGCGCGCTGGCGTCGAACACCGGCTTGCCCAGGATCATGGCCTCGGGCCGCCGCATCGACGCCTGCATGAAGCTCGGGATCAGCGCCGCGGGATGCTGCCCGTCGGCGTCCATGGTCAGCGCGTGCGTGAAGCCGGCGGCCTGCGCAGCCTTCAGGCCATGCAGCACGGCCGATCCCTTGCCCTGGTTGCGCGGCAGCACCCACACGCGCAGGCCAGCGTCGTCCTGTGCCATGCGCTGCAGCCCCTCGGCGGTACCGTCGTTGCTGCCGTCCACCACCACCCACACCGGGCACCACTGCGCACGCGCCTCGCGCACCGTCTCGTAGACCTTGGCACCGGTGTTGTAGCTGGGGATGAGGACGAGGTGCGTGCGCGACGGCGTGGCCACGGCGGCGGAAACGGTGCTGGAGGTCATGGCTTGCGGGACGCCGGCGGCTTCACGTTCGCGGCGAAATAGTCCTCGAGCTGGCGCAGCAGCGCATCGGCGTCCGGCGAGGGCGCGAAGCGCTCGCCCAGGCGCAGCGTGAACACGATGGGCAGCGGCGGCAGGCGCCAGATCGGCCAGCCCTTGCCGAGATAGGGCGAGTCGGTGTCGATGAACACCGTCTGGATCGGCGCATTGGCCAGCTTGGCGATCAGCGTCACGCCCGGGCGAAAGGGGTTGACCGGGTACTTCGTGGTGCGCGTGCCTTCCGGAAAGATCACGAGCTGGCCGCCGGCCCGCAGGTCCTCGATGGCCAGGCGCACCATGCTGCGCGGCGAGTCGTTGCGGATGTAGCGCGCCAGGCGGGCGCCGGCGCCCAGGAACAGGTTGCGCATCAGCTGCGCCTTCATGATGCAGGCGCTGCGCGGCAGCCGCGCCACCAGCGCCAGCGCGTCGATCATGCTGGGATGGTTGGCCACCACGATCAGCCCGGGCTCGTCACGCAGCGTGTCGAGCACGCGGTTGTCGATGCGCAGCATGCCGCTGCAGCGGGCGATGGCCCAGAACAGCCGGTAGCCGTAGGCGATGCCCGCGCGCCCGACGGCCCGCCCGCGCGGGCGCGGCAGCACCGGGTACAGCAGCATCGCGATCGCGTTCCAGCTCAGCGATATCAACCCCAGCAACGCCAGCTGGCCATGCAGCAGCAGCGTCAGCGGCAGCGCAAGCAACGACTTCATCCGGCCTCAGTCCTCATCAACCTGTCGATCCGACGTCGCGAACACCCACGACACCGCGACGCCCACGGACCAATGCTCGCGCTGGCGCACCAGCGGGCTGTCCAGGAAGCTCGCTCCGCGCAGGCTGTCCCAGCGCAGGAAACCGCCCAACCACCAGTTGTCCACGCGCCGCGACACGGCCCCCAGCAGGTACCCACCGGCCGCGCCACCGCCGGGGCGGTAGGCCGGGCGTCCGGGCGCTGCCTCCGCCGGGGAGACGCCGTAGAACAGCTCGTTGTAGCGCCGGTCCTGCGCGATGGCCGCCGCCGCCACCCCGACGCGCCAGCCGCGCAGGTCGGTCAGGTCGAGGTTGAGCTGCGGCGTGGCGACCCAGCCCTTGAAGCCGCCGTTGGAGCCCACGCCCAGCGCGGCACGCACGGGCAGCCGCAGGTCGAGCTTCCAGCCCTGGCCGCGGCCCAGGGTCCAGTTGACGTTGGGGCCGAACTCGACGATGGGCGGCAGGTCCTCCATGCCGCGGCGCGCCTCGTTGTCGTCGCTGCGCGTGGGCGGACTGGCCGCCAGGCTGAGATCGAAGTCCAGCCGGTCGGTTTCCAGGAGCACGGCGCGCGCGCCCTCGCGGTCGGCCTTGAGGATCTCGCCGCGGTACACGACGTAGGGCACCGGCAGCACCCAGGTGTGCGACTGGTCCGAGCCGCGGTAGTGCGGCAGCCGCAGCACCCCGGCGCCGAGGCCCAGCTCCCACAGCGGCTGCGACTGCGCCCGCGCCAGCGGCGCGGCCAGCACCAGGGTCAGCGCCACGGGCGCGGCAACGATGCTTTTCCTCATGTGACCAGTTCCCCTGGGGCGCTGCCATGCGCCTCGATCTCGACCAGCAGGTCGGCACGGCAGACATCGGCCTGCAGCATCACGGCCGAGCGCACGGCGTGCGCATCGGCGCCCAGTCGGTCCTGCAGCAGGCGCTGCACCGTGGCGGCGTGCTCGGCATGGCGCACGTAGATCACGCAGTCGAAGTCCCGCAGCGCAAGGCGCGCGCTGCAGCGCGCCTCGGCCGCGGCGATCACCGTCTGCAGGTTGAGCAGCGTCTCCAGCGTCTGCGCCTCGACATCGCCCGCATGCAGGCTGAGATGGCCGGCAATGCTGGCCGTGCCGGAAACCAGCAGCGCCACCCGTCCCGGCGGCAACGGCACCAGCGCCGCGCGCGAGAAGGTCGGGCTGCGCGGGCCGTACGCCGACGGGTAGTGGTAGGCCGGCACCTGGCGCGGGTTCTCCACCGGCACGGCGGCCTGCGTGCCGGCCAGGAAACGCACGCACAGGGGCCCGCCCTGCACGCCCAGGCAGCTCGCGGCCGGTGCCCCCTCGAAGGCCGCCTGGCCGGCGTCCAGGAAGGCGAGCTGGCGCCCGGCGTTGAAATGGCGGTAGCGCTCCAGCCCGTCCTGCGCCTCGTTGATGCGCGGCACGTAGTTCCACAGCCGCAGCAGGTGGCGGCACCCGGTAGCCTGCAGCGCGGCAAAGATGTCGGCATAGGCCTGGCGCACCAGGGCCTGCAGCCCGATGCCCTCTGCCGCCTCGTCGATCTCCAGCGCGCCCCAGAGCCAGCGCCCGTCATGGCGCCAGCGCACCCGGCCGCTGCGGCCCTCCCGCACCGTGCCGACGCCGCTCCAGGCGTCCACCATCGGGGCGGCCGACAGCACCGGCGCGCGCACCGCGTCCGGGCCATCGCCATAGCCCAGGCCACCGAGCAGCGTGGTCGCGAGCAGAGACTGAGGCCAGGCCGCCAGCGCCATGCGCCGGACCTGCAGCGGCGCTGGGGCAAGGAGCGACGTCGTCATGACTGGATGGTCTCGCCCTGCAGCGGCCCGAGGTCGCGGATGTTGCGCCGGCGCATCTTCCAGGCGCCGAAAGTGCGCCGGGCATGGCGCAGCGACACCATGTAGTACAGCGCCTTGAGGACGCGCAGCGAGCGCCAGATCGGCGTGCCGCGGTAGAGGTCACCGGCCAGCAGCGACAGCAGCGCCTCCTTCACCCGGAACATGTTCTGCGGGTACATAAAGAACTCGCGCATGGTCGGGTTGGTGACGCGGAAAATGAACCACGAGAACTCGCGCGGACCCTTGCGCATCATGGCCTCGAAGCGCCGCCGCGCGCGCGCAGCCTCCGCGCCCGGACGGTCCAGGCAGGTGGCCACGACCTCGGCGCCCTCGAAGGCACTCTGCATGGCCAGGAACACGCCCGAGGAGAACACCGGGTCGATGAAGGCAAAGGCGTCGCCCAGCAGCAGGTAGCGCTCGCCGCTGCAGTGCGTGGCGCTGTAGGAGTAGTTGCCCGTGGCGTGCACCACGTCGTCCACCAGCGTGGCGTCCTTGAGCCGCTCGGCGAGCTTGGGACACAGGGCGATGGTGTCGGCGAAGAAGTCCTTGAGCGGCTTGTTGCGCGACTTCAGGTAATACGGCCAGCACACCGCGCCCACGCTGGTGGTGCCGTCGGCCAGCGGAATGAACCAGAACCAGCCGTGCGCGAACCAGAAGATGGTGATGTTGCCTTCGAGCTGCCCGGGCAGGCGCTGGGCGTCGCGGAAGTGGCCGAACAGTGCCGAGCTGTTGTGCCTGGGGTTCTTCTCCTTGGCGCGCATCCTGTTGGCCAGGAAGGTGTCGCGGCCCGAGGCATCGATCACGAAGCGCGCACGCCAGCGGCACTCCTGGCCGTCGCCGAGCTGCGCCTGCACGGTGGCGCCCTCGGCATCGAAGTCCACCTCGCGCACGCGGCAGTTCTCCAGCGTGCGCGCGCCCTGCGCCGCGGCGTGGCGGAACAGGATCTCGTCCAGCTCCGAGCGCCGCACCTGCCAGGCATAGGGCAGCGACTTGTCCCAGGCGTCGCCAAACTCCAGGAAGCTGGAGTGCTCGTGCTGCGGCGAGACGAACTCCACGCCCCACTTGGGCATGCCGATGCGCTCCACCTCCCCGCGCAGCCCGAGCTTGTCGAACAACGGCACGTTGGCCGGCAGCAGTGACTCGCCGATGTGGAAGCGCGGATGCTGCGACTTCTCCAGCATCACCACATCGCGCCCCTGCTGCGCCAGCAGCGTCGCGATGGTGGAGCCGGCGGGGCCGCCGCCGATGACGAGCACATCGCAGTGTTGCGTCGCTTGGGGGGGAGAAGCGGTCATGGGAACTCTCGGCGGGACGGGCGGACAGCGGCCGGAATCAGGAAACGGAATGCCACGGTCGAGACGTGGACATGAAGAGGCGCGATTGTGCCTTGCCCCTCTGCCCGAACCGCGCGCAGTCTGTCACGCCGTTCCGGATGCCGGGAAGGCCGGGGAGCGCTTCCTGTCGTGCTGCGCCTCGGCGCATCCGCGCTGCCGGTGGGCCGGTCTGACGAACTGGGCGGCAGGCCGATGCGTGCGTGCGGCAAAGCCCATAATCCCGCGCCGCCCGGACATCGATACCGTCACCTGCCCACTGCAATGCCCACCTCGCAATACTCGGTCTACTTCTTTGCACAGGCGGCCGTCATCGTCCTGGTGTCGCAACTGGTGGGGCGCCTGGCTCAACGCCTGGGCCAGCCGCAGGTCGTGGGCGAGATGATCGCCGGCGTGATGCTCGGCCCCTCGTTGTTCGGCTTGCTGTTGCCCAGCGTCCAACAGGCTCTCTTCCCCAAGCCGACCCTGGCAATGCTCTACGTCGCGGCCCAGCTCGGCGTGGGCTTGTACATGTTCCTCGTCGGCATGGAGTTCCGGGCCGACCACTTCAGGTCACGCGCACGCAGCGCGATGTCGGTGTCGGTCGCGGGCATCGCGCTGCCGTTCACCCTGGCGTTTGCGCTGACGCCGTGGCTGCACACCGTGCCCGGGCTGTTCGCCGAGAAGACGCGGCTGAGCGAGGCCGCGCTCTTCCTCGGTGCCGCGATCGCGATCACCGCGTTCCCGATGCTGGCGCGCATCATCCACGAGCGTGGGTTGGCGGGCACCTCGCTGGGCACGCTCGCGCTGACGGCTGGCGCGGTGGACGACGCCGCCGCCTGGTGCATCCTGGCCATCGTGCTGGCGAGCTTCGGCGGCAGCTGGTTCGGCGCCTATGTGGCCATCGGCGGCGGCATCGGCTTCGCGCTGTTCATGATCTTCGTGGGCAGCAGGTTGCTGCGGCAACTGGCACGCTGGGTGCGCCCTGACCAGCCCTTGCCTGCCAGCCTGATGGCCGTGGTGCTGGTGATGTTCTCGCTGTGCGCATTCGCGATGGATGCCATCGGCATCCACGCGGTGTTTGGCGGCTTCCTGCTGGGCTGTGTCATGCCGCGCGGGCCGTTGACCGAGAAGCTGCGTGCGGCGCTGCAGCCTTTCGTCGTGGTGTTCCTGCTGCCGATGTTCTTCACCTACTCGGGCCTGAACACGCGGCTGGACATGTTGTTCGAGCCGGCGATCTTCGTCGCGGCACTGGCCATCCTGGCGGCTTCGTTCGGCGGCAAGCTTGCGGCCTGCTGGGCCGCGGCGCGGCTGAGCGGCGAGTCCAACAGCGACGCCATGGCCATCGGTGCGCTGATGAACGCGCGCGGGTTGATGGAGCTGATCATCATCAACATCGGCCTGGCCGCTGGGGTCATCCTGCCGGGCCTGTTCTCGGTGCTGGTGCTGATGGCAGTCCTGACCACGCTGATGGCCACGCCGCTGTTCAACTGGGTCACGCGCCGCGTCAGTGCTGGCGTCGCCATCGCCGAGGCCTGATCCGGGCAGCCTGGAGCACAAAGTTCATGCCCGCGAGCGGGAAGCCGCGCACGTTGGCGAAGACCGGCTCGCGCACCTCCTGGATGCGGTGCCACGGAAAGGCCTCGCGCACCGCCTTGCGGTACAGGAAGGCCCCGCCGCCCACCAACACGACGTGCCAGTGTTCCAACGTGCTCAACTGGGGCCCTACCTCTTACTCCAGTCCACTTTCGAGGTAGGTCTTGAGCACCACCGCATCGTTGTGCTCCGAGTCCTTCGCGCCATAGACAAGCGTGACAGTGCCCTGGCGGGCCTGCTCGGCGATCCGGGCCACGGGCTCGGGGTTGCGCTTGAGTTCCTGGCGGTAGCGGGCCTGGAACTCGGCCCACTTCTCCTCATCGTGCCCGAACCATTTGCGCAGTTCCGTGCTGGGCGCCACGTCCTTGAGCCACAGGTCGATGTGGGCCTTGTCTTTCCTGACGCCTCTGGGCCAAAGCCGGTCCACGAGGATGCGCAGGCCGTCGCCGGGCTCGGGAAGGTCATAGGCGCGTTTCAGACGGATGTGCATGTGCCGGTGCGTCGAGAAATGCAGACATACGAGCTTCAGACGGACGCCGGGCGCTTGCACACCCGCTCGCCCTGAACCGTCTCCGAAGGGCTGGTGCCACGTTGGCGCCTCCGGGATTCATCGGTGCCCTCCTGAGGTCTGGCGTGCCGAGGCGCTATTGCGCGCCGTCGGCATGGAAAAGGAAACGACCGGGCGTCCTGAAGCGTTCCTCGGACAACGTCACTGCTTCACCGGGCAGACCGTACTGCCGAACGCAGCAAGGCCATCGTGCGACATGCCTGATTCTGAGACATGCCACTCGTCGGCCCGCGTGGCAGCTGCGAATGCGCGCACGGCCGGTGTTTCTTTGGACAAAGATACCTCATACCGTGATATTTTTCGGAAGACTCCCGTCGTTCTCCCCGAAGCACAACGATGCTCCGTACTGCCCTTACCGAAATGTTCGGCATCGATCACCCGATCGTTCTCGCACCCATGGGCGGTGTGTCAGGTGGCCGGCTGGCCGCGGCAGTTTCCAACGCCGGCGGGCTTGGTCTTGTCGGCGGTGGCTACGGGGACAGCGGATGGCTCAGCAGGGAGTTGTCGCTGGTGAAGAGCCTGACCAGCCATCCATGGGGCGTTGGCCTCATCACTTGGTCGGCCGATGCATCGATTGTCGAGCTGGTGCTGGGGTACAGGCCGTACGCCGTCATGCTGTCGTTTGGTGATCCCGAACCATACGGATCGATCGTCAAGGCGGCGGGGTGCCGCCTGATCTGCCAGGTTCAGGACGTGGCCGGCGCACGCCTGGCCCTTGAGGCAGGCGCCGACGTCATCGTGGCGCAAGGCACGGAAGCCGGTGGCCACGGTGCCGGACGCTCGACGCTGCCATTGGTACCTGCCGTCGTCGATGCCGTGGCGCCAACACCGGTGTTGGCAGCCGGCGGCATTGCCGATGGACGCGGATTGGCCGCAGCGCTGATGCTCGGCGCGCAGGGGGTATTGGTCGGCACACGCTTCTATGCCAGCGAAGAGGCGCTCGGCCACCCGCATGCCAAGCGCAAGCTCGTCGAAGCCCATGGCGAGGACACCTGCAGGACAACGGCATTCGACGTGGTACGCAAGCTGGCATGGCCTGAGCCGTACAACGGGCGCGCGCTGTGCAACGGCTTCGTCAAGCGCTGGAGAGGCCGGGAGGATGAACTGGCCGCCCAGGTGGATATTCAGCAGCACGTGTACGCGTCGGCGGTACAGGCCGCAGACCACGACGTCGCTGTCGTGTGGGCTGGCGAAGGAGTCGATCTGATTGACGGGATCGAGCCGGCCGGTGACATCGTGCAGCGACTGGCCGCCGAGGCGGCCGACCGGTTGGGATGGGCTGCGAGGCTTGCATGAAGCTCAACATCCTCTCGGACCTGCACCTGGGCTTCGGTGCGATGGACCGTCCGGAGAACGACGCCGACGTGGTCGTCCTGGCTGGCGACATCTCGCGACACCGTGAGGCCGTGGCCTGGGCCTTGCGCTTCGAACGGCCGGTGATCTACGTCCCCGGAAATCACGAGTTCTACGGCAGCTGCATCGAGGCGGTCATGCAAGATCTCAAGCAGCTGTGTGCCGGCACAAGGGTCCACGTGCTCGATGACGGTGAATTCGTGATCGGCAACGTGCGCTTCCTCGGCACGACGCTGTGGAGCGACTTCAAGCTGTTCGGTGAGGGCGAGCAGAAGGCTGCCGCCATGGCACAGGCGCGACAGTCGATACGCGACTTCAGCAGGATCCGGGGAACCACGTCGGCCAGTTCAGCGTTCACGCCTGAAGATGCAGCAGCATTGTTCGAGCAGCACGCCACCTGGCTCGATAACCGGCTGAGAGCGCCTCACGACGGGCCCACGGTTGTCGTCACGCATCACGCTCCTTCGGCACAAAGCATCCATCCGCGGTTCACCGGCTCGCTGTTGAACGCGTGTTTCGTCTCCAGGGCTGAGCACCTCCTGGGCGCCGACCGTGTGCAGCTCTGGGTCCATGGCCATACCCATGACAGCTTCGACTACACACTCAACGGGACACGTGTGATCTGCAATCCGCGAGGCTATGCCAAAGGTGGTATCAACGAGAACCCGCTGTTCGATCCAGACCTGATGATCGAAATCGGTAGTGACGCCGGAAAAGTCCAAGCACCGAACCGGGATGGCCCATTACTGGTTGACGGACATGCGAGGCAGCGGTGACTGGCTCGACCACGTTGGAGATCCATCGAGCTGAGTCAGGGCACGCTCCCGTCGTTGAATGCGCCAATGTTCTCGACCGAGAACACGTCCGACAACGAGCGCAGCTCCGTGCGGTGCAGCCCAGCGAGCCGCGCGATGCACTGATTGCCTTTCTTGGTGAGGTGGACTTCGACCTGACGACGATCGGCCGACCCGGTCACCCGTTGTACCAGCCCGGTGTTCTCACACCGGGTGACCAGCGCGACAACGCCGTGGTGCCGGGCCTGCAGCCGCTCGGCCAACTCGCCAATCGTGGCCCACTCCCGCCCCGGAAAGCCCTTCAACTGCAGCAGAAGCTGGTACTGCAGAGGCGTCAGTCCTTCGGACTGCACTGCTTCTTCGCTGAAACGCATGAAGCGGCGCAACTGGTATCGGAACTCCGACAGCAGCTCGTAGTCGGCCTTGGTCATCGGCGCTGTCTTCTTGGTCATGGAGGCATTGGTAGAGTCGAGCTGTCTGGCTGTCGGTATATCACTGCGTGATCTGTATGACAGTTGCCTTGCCTCGGTACTCAGAGGCAGGCAATGGGATAGACGCCCCCACCCAGCGCCGCGGCAGCGGCACGAAGCCCTTCTTGGCCTCTGGCAGACAGCCAGCTGAAGCCCGCCGTGGCTCAGGGCTGGGCGTGGTAATTGGTGACCGCGACGTCATCAACCAGGCGATTGGCCACCGTTGTGGAAGGCATCGCCGAGCGAGTGCGCGGCAGCAGCAGTTCGGCCTTCAGCCCGCCAAGCCGTCCGCTGCCCAGCGTCACGTGGCCGCCGTAGAGCTCGGCGAGCTCGTGCACGATCGCCAGCCCCAGGCCACTGCCGGGCGTCGCCTCGTCCAGGCGTACACCGCGCGACAGTGCCTGCTTGCGCTGCTCGACCGTGATGCCCGGACCGTCATCCTCGACCACCAGGCGCAGTTGCGGTGTCGCTGCCTCGGGTACCCGGGACGCCGCGATATGCACTGCACTGCGCGCCCACTTGCAGGCGTTGTCGATCAGGTTGCCCAGCATCTCCTGCAGGTCCTGCTCCTCCCCGGCAAAGGCCAGTCCGGGCTCCACGACGGCGATGTCGAATTGCAGCCCGCGCTCGGCATGCACGCGCGACATGACGCGCACGAGCGCTTGCGCGACGGGGGCCACCTCTGCGCGTACGCCCGGCATGCCCTGCGCTGCCGCGGCACGCGAGCGGGCCAGATGCCAGTTGACGTGGCGACGCACCACCTCCACCTGGTCGGTCACGAATGCCGGCAGCGCGACCAGCGTCTCGGGATGCTGCTGTGCCGAGATCGCACCCTGTGCCATCACGGCCAGCGGCGTCTTGATGGCGTGGGCCAGGTTCCCGGCCTGTGTCCGTGCGCGAACCACGATCTCGGTGTTTCGCTGCAGCACGCCGTTGAAGTCATCGACCAGCGGTTGGACCTCCTGCGGAAACTCCCCTTCCAGGAACTGCTGCCGGCCCTCGCGCACGGCGTTGAGCCCACGCCGCAGCGCCTTGAGCGGCGCCAGGCCCATGGCTACCTGCGCCGTGGCCGCCACCATGAGCAACCCCAGCAGCACCGCCAGCGAGCCCGCCAGGAGCCGATTGAACTCGGCGACCGCCGCAGCCGAGTCACGACGATCGGCCGCCACCAGCAGACGCCAGGCCGCCCCACGGCCTGGCGCCATGCGCACCGTGCGCTCCACCAGCAGCAGCTCAGCGCCCCCAGGTCCGGCGACCTCGTGCACGTGCACTTCGCCATCCGCCGGCGCATCCGTAGGGGCGCGCAGCTCGGTGTCCCACAGCGAACGTGAGCGCAGCACGCCACGTCGGGGTGCTGCACCCGCCATCTCGTCGATCTGCCAGTACAGGCCGGAGTACGGCCGGGTCCAGCGCGGATCGCTCAGCCGCGCCGGATCAAGCAGGGGGCGCCCGTTGGCATCGAGCTCGAACCGCGCCGTCACCTGGTCGAGCTCGGTGGTCAGCGTCGCCACGAACTGGCGCGTGACGTGCTCGCGGAACAGTCCGGACAGCAGCCAGCCCGCGAGCAAGACGGCTACGGCCGTGGCCACGAACGTGGCCACCAGCAGCCGCCAGCGCAGCGACCTGGGCAACGGCAACGGCAACGCCATGCGCATCCTCACTCCCCGGGCGCGAGCCGGTAACCCAGGCCGCGCACCGTCTCGATGGTGTCGGCAGGCAGCTTGCGGCGCAGCCGAGCGATGAAGACCTCGACCGTGTTGGAGTCCCGGTCGAAGTCCTGGGCGTACAGGTGCTCGGTGAGCTCGGTGCGCGACACCACCTGGCCGGGCCGGTGCATCAGGTAGGACAGCAGCCGGTACTCGTGCGAGGTCAGGCTCACCGGGCGGCCGCCGACGCTCACGCGGCCGCTGCGGGTGTCCAGGCTCAAGGCGCCACACTGCAGCAGCGGCGAGGCCACGCCCTGGGCACGCCGGATGAGCGCCCGCACGCGCGCGAGCAACTCCTCCATGTGGAACGGCTTGGCCAGGTAGTCGTCGGCACCGGCGTCGATGCCCGCGACCTTTTCGTGCCAGCTGTCCCGTGCGGTGAGGATGAGCACCGGCATGGTCCGCCCGGCGACGCGCCAGCGCTGCAGCACCGTCAGCCCATCGACGATCGGCAACCCGAGGTCGAGCACGACCGCGTCGAACGGCTCGGTGTGTCCCAGGTGCTCGGCGTCGCGGCCGTTGTCGGCCTCGTCCACGGCATAGCCGGCATGCTCCAGGCCGGTGCGCAACTGCGCCCGCAAGGTGGCTTCGTCCTCGACCAGCAACAGTCTCATCGGGGCTCCCCCGTGTTCGTCAGGCCCTCACCGGGCCGGCCCCTGCGTCGGCGGCGGGCCCTTGGGATGCTGCTTCAACACCTCGGCCGTTCGGGCATCGACGGCCAGCTTCACCACCTGGCCACCGGGCTGCAAGAGCTTCACCTGGTAGACCCAGCGCCCGTCGTCGCGCTCCAGCTCCAGCTCCAGCACCTGGCCCGGGTACGTGCGCTGCAGCCGCTCCAGCAGCACGGGCAGCGCCAGCGCCTGGCCTGACTGCACGGCGTCCCGGGCGCTCTCGTGGTCACCCGCGCCAGCGTGCGCCAGCAAGGCCGTACCCAGCGCGCAAGCTGCGAGCAGCCGTGCCGCACGCTGGCTGATGCGCGCGGGCCGCGCCGTAACGGGGACGGTGGCGTGCAGGAGACGGGGTGGGTCTTTCATGCGGCCAGTCTTCAGCGTCTTGGCTGAACCACGGATGAACGGCCGGTTCAGGAAACGTTCAGGCCTCGCTGCGAAGAATGCCTCCAACGCCTGCAACGGCACCGCCCCGAGAGGCCCGCAATGAACGCCAAGCTGACCTGGATCAAACCTCGCCGCCCTCACTGGCTGCCAGCGGCCCTGTTGGCGGCCGGTCTTGCCGCGGCAGCCGGCACAGCCCGGGCTGGCGACACCACGGCGGCCCGGCAACTGGAACGCTTCAGCGCCCAGGCCGGCACCCCGGGTCAGGCCGAGCGCGGCCGGATCTTCTTCACCAGCCGCCATGGCGGCGAGTGGTCCTGCGCGTCGTGCCATGGCAACCCGCCCGCGAGTGCCGGCAAGCATGCCGGCACCGGCAAGTCCATCGCGGCGCTGGCACCCGCCATCAATCCACAGGCTTTCACGGACACCACGAAGGTCGACAAGTGGTTCCGCCGCAACTGCAAGGACGTCGTGCAGCGCGAATGCACGGCCACCGAAAAAGCCGACGTGCTGGCCTACCTGCTCAACCTCATGCGCTGAGGCTCAACCCTTCACCGAGGAGAACGTCGATGAACGCACCATTCCACGCCCTGCCCCCACCTCGCTCCCTGCCCTGGGCCGCCTCACTGCTGCTGGCCCTGGCAGCCGCGCTCCCGGCCCAGGCCGACGAACGCCAGCTGCTGCCGGCGAACACGCCCAAGGCCTACACGCAGGAGTGCGCTTCCTGCCACACGGCCTACCCGCCCGGCATGCTGCCGGCGCCCTCGTGGCAGCGCGTGATGTCGGGACTCGACAAGCACTACGGCACGGACGCGTCGCTGGACGAGAAGACGGTCCAGCAGCTGGCGACTTGGCTGCAAGCCCACGCCGGCACCTACAAGCGCGTTGCCGAACAGCCGCCCCAGGACCGCATCACGCAAGCCAACTGGTTCAAGCGCGAGCACCGCGAGATCGATGCCGCGGTATGGAAGCACGCCAGCGTCAGGAGCGCCGCCAACTGCGCCGCCTGCCACAGCGGGGCCGAGCGCGGCAATTTCAGTGAGCACGGCCTGCGCTTTCCTGCCGGGCTCGACGAGCGCTACCGCCGTGCGTGGCAGGACTGAATTCCCCCAAGGAGACACCATGATCCAAGCCGAGACGATGACGGCCGCCGGCCGTCCCGTGACTGCCCGGGCGCCTGGCAGTCGGCGCGTCACGGATGCGCCGACCCGCATGTTCCACTGGCTCTTCGCACTGAGCTTTGCCGGCGGCTGGCTGACCGGAGATTCCGAGCACTGGCGTGCGCTGCACGTGACGCTGGGCTACACGATGGCCGGACTGCTGGGTTTTCGCATCGTGTACGGGCTCATCGGCCCGCGCCACGCGCGGCTGTCGCTGCTGTGGCGCAAGCTCGTCGGCGCACCGGCCTGGCTGCGCTCGCTGAGGGGCGGCGGCACGGCCACGCGCGTCAACTGGCGCCAGGGGCACAACCTGCTGATGGCCGCTGCCGTGGTCCTGTTGCTGCTCACGGTCGTGCCGCTGGCCCTCAGTGGCTATGCCACCTACAGCGACTGGGGCGGCGAGTGGCTGGAGGAGGTGCACGAATTCTTCGCCAACGCCTTCCTGGCCGCCGTGACCGCGCACCTGGCGCTGATGGCGCTCTCCAGCGTGTTGCGGCGCCAGAACCAGGCGTTGCCCATGCTCACCGGCCGCATTCCCGGCACGGGGCCCGACCTGGTGCACAAGAACCGCCGCTGGCTGGCCGCGCTGCTGCTGCTGGGCGTGCTGGGCTTTGGTGCCTGGCAGTGGCAGCTCTCACCCAACGGGCTGCTGCCCGGCTCAGTGAGCCATGCCGAACAGTCGCACGACGGCGGCGACTGACTCATGGACCTCGGCCGTCATCGAAAGGAGTCACCATGAAAACTTACGTGTGTCCGGCTTGCGGGCTGGTGTATGACGAAACCGCTGGCCTGCCCGAGCACGGCATCCCCGCCGGCACGCCCTGGGCCGATGTGCCCGAGAGCTGGCGCTGCCCCGAGTGCAACGTCGGCAAGGCCGACTTCGTGCCGATGGAGTGGTGAGTGCATGCGCCCTTGGCCGCGTCTTGATATTTCCCAAGGAATTGAAACATCGGCCGAACGCCGGGCCTTTCATCCCCATCTGAACCAGCAGGAAGGCGATGGACGCCAACCGCAGATCCGAAGGAGATGCACGTGAAGACGCCGAACTGGACCGTGTTGACCACCGCCGTCGCGACCGCTGCGATGGCCGCAGCGCTCAGCGCCCCGGTGCTGGCACAGACCGCCACGCACGATCACAGTGCTGCCGCACTGCACAAGCTCACGCTGAACCAGGGCCGCAAGTGGGCCACTGACGAACCCTTGCGCGCCGGCATGGAGCGCATCCGCGGCCTGGTCGAACCGCAACTCGGCGCCGCCCATGCCGGCAAGCTCACGCCGGCGCAATACCGCAAGCTGGCAACGCAGGTGGAAACCGAGGTCGGCGGCATCGTCGCCAACTGCAAGCTCGAACCGAAGGCCGACGCGATGCTGCACCTGGTGATCGCCGATATCGGCGCGGGCACCGACGCGATGGCCGGCAAGGACGCCAAGACCCGCCCGGCACTGGGCCTGGTCAAAGTGGCTGAAAGCCTCAACCAGTACGGCAGCCATTTCGACCACCCCGGCTTCGAGCGCATCCGCAACGCTCACTGAAATCCCGAGGAGACGGTCATGACGTTCACGACTCCCCAATCCCTGCAACACGAACCGCCAGCAACGAGTCGGGTGTGGTGGCGGGCAGTTCGTTCGCCAGGCCCGTGCTGTACCGGGACAACAGGCCTGTTTCGCTGCTTGGCCCCGAAACGCCAGGGCAGACCGGGGCAGTGGCGCAGGACGTGAACGACGCGGGCATGGCCACCGGCTACGCCCACGGTGAGCGCTGGTCTGAGCGACGCGGGTCATATCGTGGGCTTTGGGACCTACAACGGCCGCGTCCAGCGTTCCTTCCTGGTCACGCCCGTACCCGAACCGGGCACGGTAGTGCTGATGCTGGCCGGCTTGGACGTCGTAGGCGGCGCTGCGCGCCGGCTTGCTGCCCCGTCTGCGATCAATCAGTCCAGATAAGCGCACTCCCGTTGAAAGGCTGCAAAGCCCCACGCCCCGTGGTGGTGGGCCGTGGCAGGAGCTTATGCCTCATTCTTGGCGCAGGCTCGCCGGCATCGACCTCGCCTGCTGCGCGCTCGAACACGCTCGCGGCCATGCCTGCACCTCACACGCCAGCATCCCTGTCGCAGCACAGGCATGCAGTCACAAGTAGTAGCAGCTTGACGGCCGGTGCGGTGCAGGATTGGACAGCCTCAGGCACCGCGCTGTGCACGTCGCCATCGACCATCGCGCACATGGCCATAGACAGCGCAAGGGTGTATTGGCTCCACAGCAGAAAGTCACAGGGAACGCTGGACTCAACCCGACTCGGGAGGAGAGAGCATGTTTTCCAGAACCCTATGCACCGCTGTTGCCTGCATGGCGCTGTTGAATGTTCAGGCCCAGAAGGCAGGGCCGGGCGGTATCGGTGTTGCCTCCCCAGCACCTTTCTACAAGTTCCCGGGTGCGCCGCAGGTCACCATCTCGAATCACGGCAACATCGTGGGTTTTGTGAGTGCCACGGGCGCCACGCACGTAGCCAGCGAGGGCTACGTCCTGTGCTACGGCTACACGGTCGCATACGACCTCGCGTACTCCGAAGCTGGTTTTGAACCGCCCACCACGGCCAATTGCTGGGGCAACACCTGCATCGTGACCCGCATAACCAGCGATCGCGTGATGCGGCTGCGACAAGTCATCATCAAGAGCCGTTCGGAAGACCGCGCGCTCAGCATCGAGATGACGGTCATCAACCAGGCCGGGTATGCCATCTCGCCCGTCGTCCTTCGCCGCCAGGTCGATCTTGACGTCGATGCCCGCACCCTGGGCGGCACAGTCATCAACCGTTTCGCCACCTCGGAGCTTGACTCCTTGACGGCATGGAACGCGCCCTTTGACACTCCCGGCGTGGGAAGTGCCATCCTGGTTCGCCATCTTCGCGCCGAGCCCTCGTCGATGATCTACATGCCGAAGATCACGTCCAACCCCGTGGACACGAGCTGCAATCCACAGAACATCGCCGTCAACGGCGAGGTGCGGGGAAATTACGGCGGGTCCATGCAATACAACGTTGGCACGCTCACAGGAGGCGGCCGCGCGACTGTGAAGCTTCAGTACCAGCGCAATTGAGCGGCGCGGGTGTGAAGGCGTTGTGCCTTGACGCGGGAGGGTGACCCATGGGGCGGCCAAAGCCCTGGCCGCCACTGCAGGCGGCGCCAAGATCTTCGACGACGATGGACAGTTCATCGCCGGGGCCGGGGCATGCTGGAGTGCGGTCGGCCATAGCGGTTGCAGGCAGCCACGGGCCCTCGGTCGCGCCGCCCGATGCGGCCAACTACTACCCCGAAACGAATCGGTCGCTTGAGGCTGGTCAAAGCGGGGCGACCTGAGAGGAACACAGTGAGAGTGCAATATCAGGCAAGGAGCTGCCTCATGAGCACCTTAGCTGCCTCTTGGCTGGGTTCTCTGCGTGCCTTGACGCTGGCCACGGCATGGCTGGCCACCCCGTTGCTGGGCGCGATGCCGGACGCCACCCATGCCGCCGTGGGCGGCACGGTGCTCGCTTGGGGCGACAACGCCTACAGCCAGGTGAATGTACCCGCCGGGCTGAGCGGCGTTGTTGCGATCTCCACCAAAAACCATCACACGCTGGCGCTCAAGAGCGATGGCACGGTCGTGGCCTGGGGTCTCAATACTCTCGGGCAGACGGACGTACCGGCCGGGCTCACTGGAGTCCGTGCCGTGGCCGCCGGGGTGTACCACTCGGTAGCGCTCAAGAGCGATGGCACGGTGGTCGCCTGGGGTTACAACGCCGACGGCCAGACAAATGTTCCCGCCGGGCTGCGCGATGTCGTTGCCATCGCCGCCGGCATCGTCCATACGGTGGCGCTCAAGCGCGACGGCACGGTGGTGGCCTGGGGAGACAATTCCTCCGGCCAGACGACCATTCCAGCCGGGCTGCGCGGTGTCGTTGCCATCGACAGCGGCGGCAACAACACGCTGGCCGTCAAGAGCGATGGGACGGTGGTGGCCTGGGGCGACAATCATGTCGGCCAAAACGACGTCCCCGCCGGGTTGCAGGGCGTACGTGCCATTGCCGCGGGCGGCTGGCACACGGCAGCGCTCAAGCGTGATGGCACGGTGGTCACCTGGGGATTGAACAGTCACGGTCAGATGAGCCTGCCTGCCCAACTCGGCGGTGTCCGTGCCGTCTCTGCCGGGTTCTTCGACACGATTGTCCTCAAGCGCGACGGCACGGTGCAGGGCTGGGGCGGCAACGACCAGGGCCAGTTGAATATACCCACCGGGCTGAGCAGCATCATGGCCATCGCTGCTGGAGCCTTCCACACGGTGGTGCTCAAGAGCGACTACCACTTTGGTGGCTTTCTCTGGCCGGTGAACGCGCGGCCCGTCGTCAACACGCTCCAGGCGGGTGCGGCCGTACCGGTGAGGTTCAGTCTGGGCGGCAACAAGGGCTTGGACATCTTTGCCAAGGGCTTCCCTGTCTCCAGCAAGGCTTGGTGGTGCCCCGCGGATGCCGCCACCGACGAGATCGAGCAGACCATGCCGGTGGACGCGAGCATCCTGCGCTACGTCGACGCGACAGACCGCTACATGTACGTCTGGAAGACCAACCCTGCCTGGAGCGGCCAGTGCCGCCAACTGGTCTTGCGTTTCGCTGATGGCATCGAGCACACGGCACTTTTCCGCTTCCGATAGGACAGCTGGCCCGGACACTGTTGAGCCCAACGCAGGATGGAGTCCTGTTCTGGTCCCCGGCCAGCCAAGCGTTGAGCCACCGCCCAACCTCGAAGTGGTTGGTCTGATTCCACTTCTGGCTTCTGAGTGAAGTAATCCCGTTCGTCCTGAGGTATCGAAGGATGAACGGCCCCTGCCGCGGTGCCGCCATCGCAGCCTGTCGGGTTCGTACTTCGATACCTCAGTACGAACGGGTCATTTCACGACCAAAGTGGAATCGGTATGACATCGGGCAACGGCCGGTGGCTTGGGGCGGTACCGCTTATGGATTTGGCTGGACCGGCGCCGCTGCTTCCCCACAAGTATCAAGTGGTGCCGGCGCAACCAGACGCGTGCGACCGCGCCGCACGCCTGCGTGCTGCCCAACCCACCATCCCAAGCCCGGCCAGCAACGTCGCTGCCGTGCCCGGCTCGGGTACGGGCGTGGCAATGAACGCGCGCCATTGGTTGTCGAGGTGCCCGATGCCCGCGATCACGCCCCTGTCGTTGATACCGCTGGCATAGGCCAAGTCCCAGTGGACGGCATCCTCGGGCACGAGGAGATCGTTGAGTCTGTAGCTTTCCCCATCCCGGTACAGCATAGCTCTCTCGTAGTAGTCGTAGCCGACCACCCAGCCCCGCTCATTGATGTCGAGCGCGCTCCCGTTGACAAAGTTGATGGCCGTGTACACGCCGTCGCTGTAGATGAATTCTCTATTGAGCGACACGTAACTGAAGTCCTTGTGAACCAGGATCTGGCCCGCGTTGTTGATGTCCCTGGCTTCGTACTCATCGTAGCCCGGCAAGTGTCCGGGCGGATCGGGCAGCACAGTGGTCACGCCGTCGCGCCAGACGAAGCTCTTGGCGCAACTGCAGTCTTCCAGGTACGCGCGCCCAACCACCGCATCCTGGTCGTTGATCTCGTTGGCCCAGCCCGAGCCGCCGGGGATCTCCAGGAAGCGGGCACGGCTGCCGTCATAGAAGAACGCGCCCTTGTCGGACACGCCCACGATGTGGCCTGAATTGTTGATGCCCCAGGCAAAACCCTGGCTGACATCCAGCACGGGCTGCAGATCGATCATGCGTCCGTCACGGTAGAGGAAGGGCCGGTGCACCGGCGAGCCGGGATCGCCACCATCGATGCGGCCCACCACGTCGCCGCGGTTGTTGATGTCCGCGGCGAAAGAGGAACGCCACCCCAGGGTGCCCAGTCCCTGCATCTGGCCGTTGCGGTACAAGAAGGCTTGCCACGTGCCGTTTTCGTACCTCATGTCGCCGGCCACGTCACCCCGGTCATTGATGGCCCTGGCGCCGCTGTCTACGCCCCCAGGCAGCACCCCCAGGTCGTGGACACGATACAGCGGTACCTCGGCCTGCGCCGCAGCCGCCACCAAGGCCGCCAACGTCACCATGAGGCGAAACTGCGTCTGCATGCGGGGCCTCCTGTCGGCCAATGCAGAAGTAGCTTAGATCCCGGTGCGATGGTCTGCCGTGGCGCGTCGGTAATGCAGTGCAAGCAAATGCGTCGTTGCCGGCGGGCATGTCGGGCTGTTCGATTTCCGGGAGGCCAGTTCAGCCAAGGTCGGAGTGGGTGCGCAAGCTCACTGTTTCGGCACATGCGTCCAGCAACTGTGCCAGCGACCTGCGTTGCACCAACGGCACCACGCATCTCGGTGAGCAAGCCAGCAGCCCCCGCAGCGTCCATACCGGGACGCCGACCGGGTGCGTGGACCATTGGTCATCATGCAGCGCCCTCCCCTGTAGTCAGGCCGAACCGGCACCTGGGACCGATCCAGGCGGTGCAGCTGCGGTGGCAGGTGCGCCGGCCTTGCGGTCCAGCCACTTCAGAAGCGCCGCGTACAGCGCCTTGGGCTCCACCGGTTTGCCCACGAAGTCGTTCATGCCCGCAGCCAGGCACGCCGCGCGGTCCTCGTCGAAGGCATTGGCCGTCATGGCCAGGATGGGCAGCGACCGCAGCCCCGGGAGCGCGCGCAGCGCCCGCGTGGCCTGCAGCCCGTCCATCACGGGCATCTGCATGTCCATCAGCACCAGGTCGTAGGCCGCCTGCTGCGCTTTCTCGACCGCGATGCGGCCATCCTCGGCAAAGTCCACCTCCAGCCCCACGCCACGCAGCAGCGCCAATGCCACCTCGCGGTTGACGGCGTTGTCCTCGGCCACCAGCACCCGCGCGCCGGCGTGGCGCCGGCGCAGCTCGACGCCGGCGCCCTGGGGCGGCGTGGCAAGGGCCGCAGCGATGGCGGTCCCACGCCCGAGCCAGGCCGTGATCCAGAAGACGCTGCCGCCACCCGGCCTGGGCTGCGCACCAGCGCTGCCGCCCATGAGCTCGGCCAAGCGGCGCGTGATGGCCAGTCCCAGTCCCGTGCCGCCGTGCTCGCGGGTGGTGGAGACATCGGCCTGCTCGAAGGCCTCGAAGAGCCGTGCCACCTGCTGCGGCGCGATGCCCATGCCGGTGTCCTCGACCTCGAAGCGCACCAGCAGCCGCGGCCCTTGCTCCTGCAGCCCTCGCGCGCGCAGCGCGATGTGGCCCCGTTCGGTGAACTTCACGGCGTTGCTGGCGTAGTTCAGCAGTGCCTGGCGCAGCCGAGTCTCGTCGCCGCGCAGCATGTCGGGCACCGAGCCGGCATCGACGGCCACGGTCAGCCCCTTGGACGAGGCGCTGTCGCCCACGAGCGAGCCCACCTGCTGCAGCAGCGCTCGCAGCTCGAAGTCGTGTTCCTCCAACTGCAGCTTGCCGGCCTCGATCTTGGAGAGGTCCAGGATGTCGTTGAGGATGGACAGCAAGTGCTGCGCCGCGCCTTCGATCTTGCCCAGCCGCTCGGCCTGCTGCGGCGTGACGTCTTCCTGCCCGAGCAGGTGGGCCAGGCCCAGGATGGCGTTCATCGGCGTGCGGATCTCGTGGCTCATGTTGGCCAGGAAGGCACTCTTGGCCGCGGTGGCAGCCTCGGCTTGGCGAGTACGCTGGCGCAGTTGCTCTTCCAGCGCCTTGCGCTCGGTGAGGTCCGTCACGATGCCCAGAAAACCCAGCGGTGCGCCCTGCGCATCACGCAATACGCTGATGTTGAGCAGCGCGGGAAAACGTGTGCCGTCGGCGCGCACGTAGGTCCACTCCGTTTGCTGGCCGGCCCCCGGGTCTTGCGGCTGGGCCTGCTGCTGGTCGGCCGACAAGGCGCCGGACAGCCCGGTGGCCATCGTGCGCACTTCCAGCGGGAGCAGGTGCAACTGCCGGCGCACCTCCTCAGGGTCATGGAAGCTCAGCACTGGACGCCCCCGTGCCTGCGCCTGCGACAGGCCAAGCATCCTTTCAGCGGCTGGATTGAGGGCGCTGATGTTGTTGGCCAAGTCCGTGATGATGAAGCCGCTGGCGGCGCTGGCGAAAAGGGCTTTCTCACGTGCCGTGATTGCTTCGAGCTCGGCCGTGCGCTGGCGCAGTGCCTCTTCCATCGCCTTGCGCTCGGTGAGATCGGTAATGACGCCCATGAAGCCCACGGGCGTGTCTGCTTCCTGGCGCAGCACGCTCATGCTCAGCAGCCCGGGGAAGCGCGTGCCGTCGGCGCGCACGTAGGTCCACTCCGTCTGCATTCCAGGCTGCGCCGAGGCCGATAGCGAGCTGTTGCGGATCGCCCGCTCCAGCAAGGCCGGCTGCCCGTGGCCATGGTCACGCATGATCTTCGGGATCATGTCCGCCTTGGCCTGCACTTCCTCAGGATCGTGGAAGTCCAACATCGGCCTGCCTGCCGCCTGTACGGCCGGGAGACGGAACATCTGTTCGGCAGCCGGGTTGAAAAGCGTGATGTGTCCGGCAAGGTCCGTGGCGACGATGGCGCTGCCGGCGCTGTCGAGCACTGCGCGCAGCCTGGCCGTTTGCTGGCGCACCTGCTGCTCGAGCGTGGCGTTGAGCTCGGCGAGCCGTGCCTCGGCCGCCTTGTGCTCGGTGATGTCGCGGGCGATACCCACGATGCCCGTGACCTGCCCGTCAGGGGAGCGCAACGGCACCTTGATGGTGAAGAACACGCGAGGCTCCCCATGTCTGGCATCGAACACCGTCTGCTCGACCCGAATGGTGCAGCCCTCCTGCAAGACGCGCCGGTCCTCACTTTGCGCCTGGGCGGCAACCTCCGCTGGCAGCACCTCGCTGTTGCGCATGCCCATCAGCTCCCCGCGTGGGCGGCCCAGCACAGCGGCGGTGGCGGAGTTCAGCACGACCATGCGTCCTTCGCTGTCGCTGGTCCAGATGGGATCAGCCGCGCTTTCGATGAGCTGTTCCAGCAGATCGGCGGCGCGCCTGGCTTTGGCCTCGCTCTCGCGCAGTGCGCTCTCCGCGCGTGCCTGCTTGATCGCGGCCCAGGTTCGCTCCGCGGTGGCGTTGACCAGCGACACCTCGCCCGGTGTCCAGAAGCGCGGGGCTGACTGGCAGACATTGAGGTTCGCGACGAAACGCCCGTCCTGGACGAGCGGCACGCTCACCAGCGCCGCGATGCCCAGCGCCGCCAAGGCAGCCCGCTCGCCATCGGACAGCTCGGGCGCCGCGGCAACGTCGGACACCATGACCGTGCGTCCGGCCACCAACGCGTCCCGCAACGAGCGTCCGAACCCAGCGATGCGGTAGCGCCCGGTCAGCTCAGGCGAGCCTGCGGCCACATGGCTGCGCTCGATGCGCAGTTCCGCCCCGTCGGCCGACACTTCCCCGTACATCACGTGGCTGGCTTCCAGGTGCTGGCCCAGCATGCGCGAGGCCTCGGCCATGACGGCACCCGGATCGCTCAACGCGCGCAACGTGTCGCTGAGCCGCAGCAGATAGGCCTCGCGTGCCGCGCTCTGGCGCAACTGCTCTTGTGCCTGCAGGCGCTGACGCTCGCCCAGCACTCGCGGCGTGGTTTCCTCCAGGATGCTGAACACGCCGACCACCGTTCCATCGTCCGAGTGCACCGGGTGGTGGACCTCGTCGAACCAGGCATCTTCCAGCTCGGTGGTGCGGATGAACGGATAGTACTGGTCACGCAACTGGACCGTCTGCCCGGCCAGTACCTGCCTGAGATGGGGTTCGAAGACGGCGCTGACATCGGCGAAGGTCTCATGGGCCGAGCGCCCCAGCGCGATGGCGCTGCGCGGCCCGATCAGGCGGCTGTAGGCGTCGTTGTAGAGCAGCAGCGCCTGCTCGCCCCAGGACAGCGCCATCATGCGCGGGCTTTGCAGCATCAAGTCGACCAGAGCGCGCAGGCTTGGCGGCCAGCGCTCAATCGGCCCCAGCGGCGTCGCCGCCCAATCGTGAGCGCGGATGCGCTGTGCCATCTGGCCCTTGTGAAATGGCCACGCCGTGGCTTCGTTGTCATATCCAGTGATGTCCACGCGGGTAGCGTAGCCGTGACGACGACACCGACGGGCCCGGTCTGTTACCGGTTCGGCCGCGCTCCGAGGGCGCGGCAACAAGTCATGCCTTTGAGGCCCAAGCAGGACGGCAACCAGACAAGATTGGCCGGCGTGGCGACAACTCAAGAAACCTTGGGCGGCGGCAACCATCGCAACAACGTCGCATACAACCGCCCGGGCTCCACGGGCTTGGCGACATGGTCGTCCATGCCGGCGTCCAGGCAAGCCTGCCGGTCCTCCCCAAAAGCATTGGCCGTCATGGCGATGATCGGTAGTCCCGTGCCGACGCGCTGGCGGATCTGCCTCGTGGCCTCCAGGCCGTCCATCACGGGCATCTGGATGTCCATCAGCACGAGGTCATAGGGCTTGGCCGACACCATCTCCAGCGCCGTGCGGCCATTGTCGGCAGTCTCGACCTCCAGCGACACGGCTCGCAGCACGGCAGCCGCCACCGCCTGGTTGACGAAGTGGTCCTCGACCAGCAGCACCCGCTGGCCCTTGTGGCGCGCGCGCAGCAAGGCCTCGGCCTCTTCCTTGGAGGGCGGCTCGATCTCGAAGCCGCGGCGGCGATGCAGCACTTGCACCAGCGTGTCGCGCAGCACCGAATCCGTGATGGGCTTCACCAGCACGGCGTTGCCCTCCTCTTGCCGCGCAAGCTGCAGCAGGTTTGCGTCGGCGACAGGCGTCACCAGTACCGCCGGCGGCATGGCAGCGCCACACAGCCGACGCAACTCGCCCAGGATTTCAGCCCCGCCCGCCGGCGTGCGCGAATCGATCAGCGCCACGTCGTAGGGCTGGGCGGTGGTCATTCCGGCTTGCAGCCGCGTGAGCGCCTGATGGCTGCCCAACCGTGCGTCGGGCTCCAGCCCCAGCATGGAGAGCAGTTCGCTGAGCTCGCCCAGGGCCTCGGCCGCGTCGCTGATGAGCAGTGCGCGCCGGCCCTTGAGCGTTACCGGCACGGACTGTTCACCGACTTGCCGCGCCCGGCCCAGCCAGGCAGTGAACCAGAAGGTGCTGCCCTTGCCCGGCACGCTGTGCAGCCCGGCTTCACCTCCCATGAGAGCGGCCAGGTGGCGCACCAGCGCCAGGCCCAGGCCGGTGCCGCCATGGCGCCGAGTGGTCGAGCCGTCAGCCTGCTCGAATGCCTCGAACACCGCCTGCTGGCGCTCCGGCGGAATGCCCGGCCCGGCGTCCTGTACCTCGAAGCGCACCAGCAGCCGCTGCCCCTCCTCGCGCAGCAGCTCGCCGCGCAGCGACACCGAGCCGCTGGCGGTGAACTTCACCGCGTTGGACAGCAGGTTGAGCAGCACCTGGGACAGGCGCGTGGGGTCGCCGCGCAGCCGCTTGGGCAGATGGTCGGTATCCAGCGCCAGGCCGAGCCCCTTGTCTGCCGCCAGGCCCCGGACGATGGCCAGCGATCGGCCCAGCACGTCGTCGATCGCAAACTCGCTGTCCTCCAGCACCATCTTGCCGGCCTCGATCTTGGAGAGGTCCAGGATGTCGTTGAGAACCTGCAACAGGTGCCTGGCCGCGTCCTGGACCTGGCCCAGGCGCTGCTGCTGCAACGGCTCGCGGGTGTCGCGCAGCAGCAGGTGGGTGAGCCCGAGGATGGCATTCATCGGCGTGCGGATCTCGTGGCTCGTGTTGGCCAGGAATGCGCTCTTGGCCGCGCTGGCCACCTCGGCCTGGCGCGTGCGCTCGCGCAGCTGCTCTTCGAGCGCCTTGCGCTCGGTGAGGTCGGTGAGCAGGACCAGGAAGCCCAGTGCCTGCCCCTGCGCGTCGCGCAGCACGCTCAGGTGCAGCAGCCCGGGGAACGACGTGCCGTCATCGCGCAGGTACGTCCACTCGTTGCGCGGGCCTTCGCCCGGGCGGGCGCGCTCGGGCAACAGGCCGGCAATCAGCGCCGCGGGCATGCGCGCGCCCTCGGCCTGCACGTCCGGCGGGAAGAACTGCGCCTTGTAGGTCAGCTCCTCGGGCTCGCAGAAGTCCGTCACCAGGCGGCCCAGCACCTGCGGCGCCGGGCAGCGGAACATGGCCTCGGCGGCCGGGTTGAAGGAGGTGATGCGGCCTTCCAGGTCCGTGGAGATGACGGCGATGCGGGCGCTGGCGACGATGGCTTTCTCGCGCTCGGTCAAGGCCTCAAGCTCGGCCGTGCGCTGGCGCAGCGACTCCTCCAACGCCCTGCGCTCGGTGAGGTCAGTGATGACGCCCATGAAGCCTATCGGCGCATCCAATGCCTGGCGCAGCAGGCTCATGTTCAACAGCCCGGGGAAGCGCGTGCCGTCGGCTCGCACGTAGCTCCACTCGGTAGATTGCTCGGGCTGCGCCAGCTGGGGCGCCGCACTGTCGCGGATCGCCTGCTCCACCACGTCGGGCAGTCGCTGACCGTGTTCCCGCATGACGGTTGGAAGGAGGTGCGCCTTGGCACGCAGCTCCTGCGGATCGTGCAGGTCCGTCACCGGCCGCCCCAGCGCCTGTGCCGCGGGCAGGCGAAACATCGCTTCGGCGGCCGGGTTGAACAGCGTGATGCGGCCATCGAGGTCGGTGGCGACGATGGCACTGCCGGCGCTGTCGAGCAGGGCCCGCAGTTGCGCCGTGCGCTGGCGCACCTGCTGCTCCAGCACGTCGCGCGCGGTGCGCTGCTCATGGATGTCGGTGGCCGAGCCGAACCAGCGCACGACCCGCCCTTGTGCATCGAAAACCGGTTCAACCCGCAGCAGGTGCCAACGGTATTGACCATCGTGCCGGCGGATGCGGTGCTCGTGCATGACCAACCCGGGCTCGGCCAACGCTTGCTCCCAGAGGGCCTGTGTCGCAGGCAGGTCGTCGGGGTGGATGGTGCCCGCCCAACCCTGGCCCGTGCTGTCGGACCGTTCCAGCCCGGTGTACTCGTGCCAGCGCTTGTTGTACCAGTCGACATGGCCGTCGGGCCGGTTGCTCCAGAGCAGATCGGGCACCAGGTTGGCGATGGCGCGCATCTGCGCCTCGCTCTCGCGCAACGCGGCTTCGGCACGGCGCCGCGGCGTCGTCTCGGTAATGGTGATGAACACGCCGGCCACGCGGCCCGCGTCGTCGTGCACCGGGTTGTAGGTCAGCGAAAACCAGGCATCTTGCTGCACACCCGAGCGCGTCAGCGGGTACAGCGCATCCTCGAACACCAGCGACTCGCCGTGCCAGACCCGCTCGTAGATGGGGCCACTGATGTGCTCGAACTCCGGCCAGCACTCGTGCGTGGGCTGGCCCAGCGCCGCCGGGTGCCGCGCACCGATCAGGTCGCGGTAGGCGTCGTTGTAGATCTGGACGAGGCGGGGTCCCCACAGCACGACGCTGGCGCGGGGGTGTGTCAGCGCAAGTTGAACGGTCGTGCGCAGGACAGCCGGCCAGTGCTGCACGGCACCCAGCGGGCTATGGGCCCAGTCGTGTTCGCGCACACGCTGCGCCATCTCGCCACGGGCAAAGGGCCAGTGGGCGGCGTTGTCAGCGGCGTGCTTCAGGTCCACGTGCCAAGCGATGTCCGGGATGTGCCGACGAGCGAGCAAGGCTGTTGCCCGCATGAGCTCACGCATCCGCGGGGCCCTTCCCATGGAGCGCTTGCCCAGGAGCGGGAGCGGCGGCTCTGCCGAGCGTATGCGCCACCCCGAGGACGGCAGCCAGAACGTGCACGCCCGTCAGCGCTCTTCCGGCGGCTTTATCAGTGATGGATAAGCTCTATTACTCCAAGGGTGATAGCGACGCCAGTCAGCGACTGCAGGCACTCGCTGGCCGCGATGCTGGAGCCTGCCAAGCCGCCCGCGACGGCGCGCGTGGACGGCGGGCGGCTGGACTGGCAATAGCAGGGCCGGCCGTTGCGCCGGACGCAGGACTTCGGCTTGACACCGCCCTGGCACAAACGACGATACGCCCCATGCCCGCGCAGTCTGCCTCCACCCCGCCTACCGGCCGCGCTTGGCCAGCGCTGGACTACCTTGCCTGGCGCGACACGGCTGCGACGCTGCAGTTGTGGACGCAGGTCGTGGGCAAGGTGCGCCTGGCGCTCTCGCCGTGGCTCAACCACGGCTGGCAGGTGCCGCTGTACGTCAACGCGCGCGGCCTGGGCACGTCGGCCATGCACGCAGGCGGCGGCTTGCTGGAAATCGACTTCGATCTCGTCGAGCACCGCCTGGTGCTGCGCAGTTCCGAGGCGCCGCCGCGCAGTTTCGAGCTCGTGCCGATGTCGGTGGCGGCTTTCTACCGGCGGCTGATGGCCGAGCTCGCGACGCTGGGCGTGAGGGTGGAGATTTCCACCCAGCCCAACGAGGTGCCCGCGCCGATCCCCTTCCCCGATGATGAGGTGCATGCGTCCTACGACGCACAGGCCGTGCACCGCTTCTGGCGCGCGCTGGTGCAGGCGGACCGGGTGCTGCGGCTCTTTCGCACGGGCTTCGTGGGCAAGGCCAGCCCGGTGCACTTCTTCTGGGGCAGTTTCGACCTGGCCGTCACGCGCTTCTCCGGACGACTGGCGCCGCCACACCCCGGCGGCATCCCGGGGCTGCCGGACGCTGTCACGCGCGAGGCCTACTCGCACGAGGTCTGCAGCGCCGGCTTCTGGGCCGGCAGTGATGCCTGGCCGCATCCGGCGTTCTATGCCTACGCCTACCCGACGCCGCCGGGCTTCGCCCAGGCGGCGGTCGAGCCCGCGCAAGCCTTCTGGCATGCGCCCATGGGCGAGTTCCTGCTGCCCTACGAGGCCGTGAGCCTGGCGGCCGACCCCGATGCCGCGCTGCTGGGATTTCTGCAAAGCACTTACGCCGCGGCTGCGGTGCTGGCAGGCTGGGACCGCAGCCTGGAGTGCGCGCTGGGCATGCCCGGCCAGCCGCGGCCCATGGCGCCCCCCGCTACACCGCAAACCGGACCGGCGAATGCAGCAGCCGCTTCCCGTTGAGCCGCAACCTTGCTGCGCTGCAGGCGGGCCGCAGCGCAACGCCATGCTTCGACACCCCGGCCAGGACATCCGCCATGCCGGGCCCGACACGCTGGCGCAGGCGCTGCAGGCCAGTCGCCGCGACACGCTGGCCACCTTCCAGTGCTGGGAGCACTGGCTGGGGCAGGCGTTGCCCACGGTGCGGGCACCCGCTGATCTGAACCCGCCGCTGTGGGAGCTCGGCCACGTAGGCTGGTTCCAGGAATACTGGGTTGGCCGCAACCCGCAACGCCACCTCGGTGCGGCGGCCGACCCGCAAGTGCGCCGCCAGCGCCCGCTGCACAGCAATGCCGACGCGTTGTACGACTCCAGCCGGGTTGCCCACGACGCGCGGTGGACCATGCGACTGCCGGATGCCGACGCCACACGCAGCGACCTGCAGGCGCAGCTGGCCGCGACGCTGGAGTGGCTGCACGCGGCCGAGCCGGACGACCGGGGCCTTTACTTCTTCCGTCTGGCGCTGCTGCACGAGGACATGCACCACGAGGCCACGCTGTGCATGGCCCAGTCGTTGGGGCTGCCCATCGACGAACCCCGTTGGCAACCAGCGCCGCTGGCATCGTCACGCCATGCACTGCTGCTGCAAGCAGGGCCATGGCGCCTGGGACAGGCCGGGGGCGGCTTCTCGTTCGACAACGAGCTGGGCGCACACGAGGTGGCGCTGGCCGCCTGCGACATCGACAGCCGCGTGCTGTGCTGGGACGAGTACCTGCCCTTCGTCGAGGAAGGAGGCTATGGCGAAGAGCGCTGGTGGGATGAGCCGGGACGCCGCTGGCTGCGCAGCACACGGCCGGCCGGCCCGCGCTTCCTGCGGCGTGAGGGCCGGAGTTGGCAGCAGTGGCGGTGGGGGCGCTGGCAGCCCCTCGATCTTCGACTGCCCGCCTGCCACCTCAACCGCCATGAGGCCCAGGCCTGGTGTGCCTGGGCGGGGCGGCGCCTGCCCACCGAGGCGGAGTGGGAAGCGGCGGCCTTGGAGTGGCCTTGTGATTTCGAATGGGGCAGTGTCTGGGAATGGACGGCCAGCGCCTTCAAGCCCTACCCCGGTTTCGCGCCACATCCGTACCGCGACTATTCGGCGCCTTGGTTCGGCCAGCGTGCGGTGCTGCGCGGCGCCTCGTTCGCCACCGCAGGTCGTCTGCACCACCCGCGCTACCGGAATTTCTTCGAATCTGGACGGCAGGACGTCTTCGCAGGCTTCCGAACCTGCAGTCACTGACCACAGGTCGATCTGTCACAGTACCGTGGCAACTTGGGTCGGTGGCGAACCCGGCCGGATTGGCGGCGTACTCCTCGCGCGCACGGGCCACGCAGCGCTCGATGGTGGCCGCCTTGTTGATCAGCACGTCATCGGCCATGGACGCTCGCCCGCAAGAGCCTGCGACCCGGACTGGAACGGCTTCCGTGCGCCTTCGTGTCGAAAACGGGGACAGCCGGGGGTGGTGTCACCTGTTTTCCGAATGGGCTTGTCCGAGAGGCGGATCGCAAGCGTGTCGTCGTTTTCATGGCTGTTGGGCGTCACCTCCCAGTGGTGCATCACGGTCTTGACCACCACGGCGTCTTCCAGCACCAGCGCCACGCACAGCAGGTTGTCGCTGCGCCCCGCCTTCTCCGGCCATGCCCACAGCCGCATCTCGTCGCTGTAGCGCACCTGGCTATCCCGGTCCTCAAGTACCAGGTCTGCGCCGACGAAATCATGGATCAACACCGCGGGGAGCCACCTCGACACCATGACGCAGCAGAACGCGGCGCTGGTGGAGGAATCCGCCGCCGCGGCCCAGTCCTTGCGCCAGCAGGCGCAGCGGCTGGCGCAGGCGGTATCGGTGTTCAACGTCGGGGCCAGTGACGGTATGGGGCAGCCCGATGCTGCTGCGCTGGCGGACCTGAGCCAAGCCAAGCCAAGCCAAGCCAAGCCGGGCCCGGCCGCGAGCCGTCAAGCCGCACTGACGCTGCTGGACCCGCCGAGCCGCCGGCGTCGGTGCCATTCCGCGGCCTGTGCGGCACCACCCCGGCGCCAGCCATCGGCGTATTCCCTACCGACCGTTCGGTCGGTTTTTGATGCGCATCAACATTGCGCGGCGGGCGGGCTCTTAACTTCGAGCTGCGCCCAACAGCGTCTGGCGCACGACTCAACAAGCTCACAGGAGACCCGATGCACAACGAACGCCTTGCGGAAACGATGGAGTTCCCGCCCGAGACGCCGCAGCCCAACGTCTATCCGCTGTCGTGGCGGCGCCAGACCGACAAGCTCGAAGAGGTGTGGGACGCCGCCCAGCGCGAGAACTGGGACCCCAAGCACCTGTGCTGGGACACCTTCGACGTGGAGTCCTACTCGTGGGAGGAGCGCGAGGCCATCGCCTACTGGTGGACGCTGCTGTCGGTGTTCGACGCCTCGGCGCCGCCGGTGTTCGCCTCGGCCTTCATCAAGACCTACGAGGCGCATGAGGAAGACGCGGTCCGGCGCTGCTTCTTCTCGGTGACGCGCGACGAGCAGAACCACGAGCAGATGTGCGGCCTGGCCATCACCCGGCTGCTGGAGCACCCGGACCCGCTGAGCTACGAGCCCAAGACCGAGCTGGGCAAGAAGCTGCAGAAGAACGCCAAGTGGCTCTACTACAACGGCGGGCGCTACTGGAGCGGCTACAAGTCGGCCGTGCCAAAGTACAGCCTGGCGGTGCTGTTCAGCTCCTTCCTGATGGGCGAGATTGCCGCCGCAACCATCTTCCACCAGATGGCCGAGGGCTGCCGCGAGGAGGTGTTCAAGGAGGCCTTCCGCAACATCGGGCGCGACGAGGGCCGCCACATGGCCATCTGCATGGCGCTGATGGAGCGCGACTACCCGAAGATGGACCTGGCCGACAAGCCGCTGATCACCAAGCAGGTGCGCGCGGGCTACCTGTTCCTGTCGGCCGTGCTGTTCGAGCCGCCGCCCGACTTCTGGGACCTGCCCAACGACTTCATCGCCAACCAGCGCGCGGGCGAGGAAGTGGCGCGCGCCGCCGGCTTCCACATCCCCGACTACGAGGCCAAGAAGGAGAACTGGAAGAAGGCGATGCTCAACCTCAAGGGCGTGCTCGACCGCTACGACATCCCCTTCCCGGCCATTCCCGAAGTCGGCATCAGCGGCCAGGAAGTGACCGACATCGACATGGCCAGCATCATCCCGGTGTTCTGAGCATGGCTGCGCGCATCCGCCTGTTCCCCTCGGGCAAGGAAGTGGAGTGCGCGGCCGGCGACACCGTGCTGGCCGCGCTGGAGAAATCGGGCTACGCCCTGCCCAACAACTGCCGCGCCGGCGCCTGCGGCGAGTGCAAGGTCAAGGTGCGGGAAGGCCGCTTCGACCAGGGCATGGTGCTGGACATGGCGCTCTCCCCCGAGGAGCGCGCCCAGGGCTTCGGCCTGATGTGCATGGCCAAGCCGCTGTCCGAGGAGCTCGTCATCGAGTGGGGCACGGCGGACGCGCAGCCGCGGCTGTTTCCGCCGCGCGAGCACCAGCTCTACGTGGTGGCCGACCGCCTGCAGCGCACGCCGCGCATCGTGGAGCTGCGGCTGCGCCCGGTGGGCCAGCCCATGCGCTACTGGCCGGGCCAGTACGTGATGCTGGGCGACGCGCGCGCCGGGGCGCCGCCGCGGCCCTACTCCATCGCCAACGCGCCGCGGCCCGACGGCGAGATCACGCTGCAGGTCACGCGCGTGGACGCCGGCACCACCAGCCGCTGGGTGCACGAGCAACTGCAGCCGGGCAGCCGCGTCAAGCTGGCCGGCCCCTACGGCACCTTCATCGGCGACCCGTCGGTGGACACGCCGGTGCTGTGCATGGCCGCGGGCTCGGGGCTGGCGCCGATCCTGTCGCTGGCCGAAGCGGCCCTGCGCCGCGGCTTCAAGCGGCCGGTGACGCTGCTGTTCTCGGCCCGCACGCGCGAGGACCTGTACGCCGCCGGGCTGCTGGAGTATTGGCAGGCCAAGCACCGCAGTTTCACCTTCAGGCCGACGCTGACGCAGGACAGCGGTCCGGGCCTGCACGGGCGCATTCCGCAGCTGCTGCCGGACCTGTTCAAGGACCTGTCGGGCTTCTCGGTGTTCGTGGCCGGCGCGCCGGGCTTCGTCGCCGACTGCGTGGAGGCAGCCAAGCGGCTGGGTGCGCAGGGGCCGCTGATCCACACCGAGGGCTACTTCGGCCAGGCGCTGGCCATGACGCCGCCACCGGCGCGGCTGATGGCCTGAACCCGTCACGCCTCACCGGAGGGAGAAAGCGCGGCGCAGGGACGGTAGGCCCGTGCGCCGCGCCCGCGCGTTCAGCCCAGCGCCGCCGTCAGCGCCGGCACGGCCTCGAAGACATCCGCCTCCAGGCCGTAGTCGGCCACCGAGAAGATCGGCGCCTCCGGGTCCTTGTTGATCGCCACGATCACCTTGGAGTCCTTCATCCCGGCCAGGTGCTGGATCGCACCCGAGATGCCGCAGGCGATGTAGAGCGTCGGGGCCACGATCTTGCCGGTCTGGCCCACCTGCCAGTCGTTGGGGGCGTAGCCGGCATCCACCGCGGCACGCGAGGCACCCAGCGCGGCGCCGAGCTTGTCGGCCAGCGGCGTGAGCACTTCCGTGAACTTCTCGGCCGAGCCCAGGGCCCGGCCACCCGAGACGATGATCTTGGCCGCCGTCAGCTCGGGGCGATCCGACTTGGTCAGCTCGCGGCCGACGAAGGCGCTCTTGCCGCTGTCGGCCACCGGCGCCAGGGTTTCCACCGCGGCGCTGCCACCCGTGGCCGGCGCGGCGTCGAAGCCGGTGGTGCGCACGGTGATGACCTTCACCGCGTCGCCGCTCTGCACCGTGGCGATGGCGTTGCCGGCGTAGATCGGGCGCTCGAAGGTGTCCGGGCTGTCCACCTTGGTGATGTCGCTCAGTTGCGCCACGTCCAGCTTCGCAGCCACGCGCGGGGCGGCGTTGCGGCCGTTGGCGGTGCTGGGGAACAGGATGTGGCTGTAGGCCGGTGCCACGGCCAGCACCTGCGCCGCGACGTTCTCGGCCAGTTGCGTGGCGAGCGCCGGCGAGTCGGCGTGCAGCACCTTGCTCACGCCCTGGACCTGCGCGGCGGCCTGCGCCACGGCGGCGGCGTTCTCGCCGGCCACCAGCACATGCACTTCGCCGCCGCAAGCCAGCGCGGCGGTGACGGTGTTGAGGGTCGCGGCCTTGAGGGTCGCGTTGTCGTGTTCGGCAATGACGAGGGCGGCCATGTCAGATCACCTTGGCTTCGTTCTTGAGCTTGTCCACGAGGGTGGCCACGTCGGGCACCTTCACGCCGGCGCCGCGCTTGGGCGGCTCGCTGACCTTGACGGTCTTGATGCGCGGGCTCACGTCCACGCCCAGGTCGGCCGGCTTGACGGTCTCCAGCAGCTTCTTCTTGGCCTTCATGATGTTGGGCAGCGTCACGTAGCGCGGCTCGTTCAGGCGCAGGTCGGTGGTCACCACCGCCGGCAGCGTCACGGAGACCGTTTCGAGACCACCGTCCACTTCACGCGTGACCTGGGCCTTGCCGTCCGCCACTTCGACCTTGGAGGCGAAGGTGGCCTGCGGCAGGTCCGCCAGCGCGGCGAGCATCTGGCCGGTCTGGTTGCAGTCGTCATCGATGGCCTGCTTGCCCAGGATCACCAGGCCCGGCTGTTCCTTGTCCACCAGGGCCTTGAGGAGCTTGGCCACGGCCAGCGGCTGCAGCTCGGCATCGGTCTCGACCAGGATGGCGCGGTCCGCGCCGATAGCCAGCGCCGTGCGCAGCGTCTCCTGGCACTGCGTGACGCCGCAGGACACGGCGATGATCTCCGTGGCGACGCCCTTTTCCTTGAGCCGGACCGCCTCTTCGACGGCGATCTCGTCGAAGGGATTCATGCTCATCTTCACGCCGGCGAGGTCCATGCCCGAGCCGTCGGACTTCACCCGCACCTTCACGTTGTAGTCCACCACCCTTTTCACGGGCACCAGCAGCTTCATTGCTTGTCTCCTTGGAATCCTTGGTTGCCGAGGCAGCGGCCCACGGCCGGCCTCAGCGGGTATCGGGCGCCGGCAGGGTCGGCACGCCCTGCGCCTCGGCCGCGGCGTGCTGGGCCCGCAAGGCGCGGGCGTAGGCGTCCCGGCGCTGCAGCGCTTGCCAATACGCCTGCACCGCGGGCGTGAAGGACCCGCTCAGGCCCAGGTGCTGCGCCAGCAGCAGCGCGTAGCCCACCGAGACGTCGGCGGCCGTGAAGCGCTGCGCGCACAGGTAAGGCTGAGCCGCCAGCCGGGGCTCCAGCGTGCGCAGCCGCGCCAGGAACCAGCGCGCGTAGTCCTCCACCACCTGCGGCTGGCGCCGCTCCGGCGGCTCGAAGTGGCTGTAGCGCAGCACCAGCGTCTGCGGGAAGGTCAGCGTCGCCTCGCCGAAGTGCAGGAAGTTCAGGTAGGCGCCGAAGTCCGGTTCGTTGACGCCGACGTCCAGGTTGCCGGGCGAGTGCCTGGCCGCCAGGTACTGGCAGATCGCGGCCGATTCCGTCATCCGCACCGCGCCGTCGAACAGCGCCGGCACGGTGCCCAGCGGGTTGACTTCCAGGTACTCCCGGGCCTTGACGCGCGGCGGGAACGGCTGCATCCGCAGCTCGTAGGCCAGGCCCAGCTCCTCCAGCATCCACAAGGGCCTGAAGGAACGGGCGCTGACGCAGTGATGCAGGGTGATCATGCGTGCGTGCAGCCTCAGGCGGTCCGGGCTTCGCTGAGCTTGAGCTCCTCCACCATGCGCTCGCGCATCACGAACTTCTGCACCTTGCCGGTGATGGTCATCGGCATCTCGGACACGAAGCGGATGTAGCGCGGGATCTTGTAGTGCGCGATCTGCTCTCGGCAGAAGTCGCGGATCTCGTCCTCGGTGGCGCTCTCGCCCGGCTTGAGCACGATCCAGGCGCAGACCTCCTCGCCGTACTTGGCATCGGGCACGCCGAACACCTGCACCGACTGCACTTTCGGATGCCGGAACAGGAACTCCTCGATCTCGCGCGGGTAGATGTTCTCGCCACCGCGGATGAGCATGTCCTTCACGCGGCCGACGATGTTGCAGTAGCCCTCGGCGTCGAGGGTGGCGAGGTCGCCGGTATGCATCCAGCCGTCCGTCACCGCCAGGCGGGTCTTCTGCTCGTCGCCCCAGTAGCCTTTCATCACCGAGTAGCCGCGCACCCACAGCTCGCCCTTCTCGCCCACGGGCACCGGCGCGCCGGTGCCGTCCACCACCTTGGCCTCCAGGTGCGGCTGGATGCGGCCCACCGTGGAGACGCGCCGCTCCAGCGGGTCGGCGGTGGAGCTCTGGAACGACACCGGGCTGGTCTCGGTCATGCCGTAGGCGATGGTGACCTCGCGCATGTTCATCTGGGAGACGACGCGCTTCATGGTCTCGATCGGGCACGGCGAGCCGGCCATGATCCCGGTGCGCAGCCGGCTGAGGTCGAAACTGGCGAAGTCGGGATGGTCCAGCTCGGCGATGAACATGGTCGGTACGCCGTGCAGCGCGGTGCAGCGCTCCTCGGCGGCGGCGGCCAGCGTGGCGCCCGCATCGAAGATCTCGCCCGGGAACACCATCTGCGCACCCGTGGATACGCAGGCCAGCACCGACAGCACCATGCCGAAGCAGTGGTACAGCGGCACCGGGATGCACAGCGAGTCCTGCTCGCTGAAGCGCATGGCCTGGGCCACGTAGCGCGCGTTGTTGACGACGTTGTGGTGCGAGAGCGTGGCGCCCTTGGGGTTGCCGGTGGTGCCGCTGGTGAACTGGATGTTGATGGCGTCATGGCAATCCAGCTCGGCGCCGTGCGCCTCCAGCAGCTGGGGCGTGACGCCCTCGCCACGTGCCAGCACCTCGCCGTAGTTGAGCATGCCCGGCGTGCGCTCCTCGCCCATGCGGATCACGAAGCACAGCTCGGGCAGCCGCTGCGCCTGCAAGCGGCCGGGCTCGCAGCCGGCCAGCTCCGGCGCCAGCGTCTGCAGCATGCCCAGGTAGTTGGAGCTGCGCAGCTGCTGGGCCGTGACGATGGCGCGGCAGCCCGAGGCGTTGAGCGCGTACTCCAGCTCGGCCAGCCGGTAGGCCGGGTTGATGTTGACCAGGATGACACCGATGCGCGCGGTGGCGAACTGCGTGGTCAGCCACTCGACGCGGTTGGGCGACCAGATGCCCAGCCGGTCGCCGCGCTGCAGGCCCAGCGCCGCCAGGCCGGCGGCGAGGCGATCCACCTCCGCCTGGAACTGGGCCCAGGTCCAGCGCACGCCCTGCTCGCGGAACACCACGGCCGGCCGCTCCGGCCAGCGCCTGGCCGTGTCGGCCAGCAGGCCGGCGATGGTGGCCGTGGACAACGGCGTGTCGGTCGGGCCCTGCACCTGCGAGAGGCCGTCGATCGGCGCCACGCCACGGGTCACGGGGGTCTCCTTTGTCATTCTTGGCTCTCCGGAACGTCAATCAATGCGTCACTCCCGAGACCGTACGCCGTGGCGGCGTACCTTTGGTGCCGAGTGGGTTGCAAAACGGGACAGGGTGAGGTTCCGGGCAAGCTCCGCTACAACGGGTTGCGGGACGCAAGACGTCCGGATGAGCGCGCCGCGGGCCACGGCGAGGCCGGCATGGTGGGCTTGAAGCGAAGACGGGCGGGCCGGGTCAGCCCCGGCCCGCCCGCCCTCACGGCCCGTCGTCAGGGCGTGAGCTGGAAGACGACGTCCACCCAGTAGTTCGTCGCCCGGTACGTCGAGGTCGGGAACTTCGGCGCGGTACCGCCGTAGATGTACACGCCGTTGCCGCCGCTCTCGCCGCGCCGGAGCAGGTGCAGCGGTCCCGCATCCACGCCGCGCTGGTCGAAGTAGAGCTCGTCGCTGGCGTAGTGCCCGCGCGGTGCCCGGTACGAGGCCACGTAGACCGTGTTGGCCGCGATGGGCACCGGCTTGGCGAAGTTCACCTGCTGCCAGCCGGTGGCCGTCTCGTTGACGAAGGTGGCGGAGGCCAGCAGCGTGCCGGTGCTGCTCCACAGCGCGCCGATGTGCGTGCCGGTGTTGCCCGTGCCCTTGTAGAAGCGGATGCCGGTGATGTAGCCGGCCACGCTGGAGCGGAACTTCACGCCCACGTTCACGACGCGGGTGTCCGGATCGCTGGCCCGGGTGGGCGCCGCGGACGCCGGCCAGGCCGAGCAGGGACAGTTGGCGGCGATCACCGTCACCGTCCTGCTGGCCGGCGGCGACTGGACGTTGCCGCTGTCATCCACGGCACGGCTCAGGATCGTGGCGCTGCCCTCGGTGCTCGGCATCCAGGCGAAGCGCCAGCTGGTGGTGCCGGTGGCCGTCTGCCAGCTGCCGCCGCCGTCGGTGGAGACCTCCACCTTGCTGACCGTGCCACCCACGTCGGACGCGGTGCCGGTGATGCTCAGCTCGGCCGCGGCCGGGACGCTCGCGCCCGCCGCCGGCGAGGTGATGCTCGACGTGGGCGCCGTCGTGTCCGCGGGCGCCGCGGTCGTGAAGCTCCACTGCACGTTGCCCGCCAGCGCGTTGCCCGCTTGGTCCTTGATGACCGGGACCGAGCTGCCGCCCTTGAGCGTGGCGGTGTAGCTGGTGGAGGCCGCCAGCGCCGCCGCGGGCGTGAGCGTGGCCGTGCGCGTGGCGGCGTTGTAGGCCACCGCCGCGTTCACCAGCGCGCCGCCCGTGGTGCTGCGCAGCTCGAAGGTGCTGCCCGTGACGGTGGCCGCGTCCAGCGCCTCGCTGAAGGTGGCTGTCACGGCCGCGGTGGTGCTCACGCCCGTGGCGGCATTGGCCGGGACGGTGGAGCTCACCGTCGGCGCCGTGGTGTCCGCGGGGGTGGCCGGCGAGAACAGCACATCCACCCAGTAGTTGGTGGCGAGGTAGCTCTCCGTCGGGAAGGTCGAGCTGCTGCCGTAGGCGTAGACGCCGTTGCCGCCGCTCTCACCGCTTTGCAGCAGGTGCACCGGAGCCCGGTTCACGCCGGTGCTGGCAAAGAAGTTGTTGTCGCCGGCATAGCCGCCGTTGGGGGCGAAGTACGAGGCCACGTACACCGTGTTGGCCTTCACGGACACGGGCGTGGCGAAGTTGACCTGCTGCCAGCCGCTGGCCGTCTCCGGCCCGAACTGCGCCGTGGCCAGCCGTGTGCCATCCAGCGACCACAGGTTGCCGATGTGCGTGCCGGTGTTGTTCGCGCCCTTGTAGAAGCGCACGCCGGTGATGAAGCCGTCCACGTCCACGCGGAACTTCACACCCAGCTCCAGCGCGCCGGGGTCGTTGACGGAGGGGTTGGTGGGCGAGGCGGTACTGGGCCAGCCGCTGCACGGGCAGGTCTGCACCTCAGAGCCCGAGACGGTGGTGAAGGACCAGCTCACGCTGGACGCCAGCGGGTTGCCGGCAAGGTCCTTGATGCGCGGATCACTGGCGCCGCCGCGCAGCGTGGCGGTGTAGGTGGTGGACGGCGCCAGCCCCGCGCTGGGCGTGAGCGTGGCCGTGCGCGTGGCCGCGTCGTAGCTGAGGCTCGCGGCCACCACGGCGTTGGCCGCGTTGCGCAGCTCGAAGGTGCTGGCGTTGACGCTGGCCGGGTCCAGCGCGTCGCTGAAGGTGGCCGTGACCGGCGCGTACAGGCCCACGCCCGTGGCGCCCGCGGCCGG
>NZ_JABBFW010000035.1 GCF_012927045.1 Azohydromonas caseinilytica
TGGTGGCGGGCCATCGGTTTAGCAACGTCCCGGCGCGAACGCGACATCATCAAAGTCCCGCGCAGTGTGTTCCGCCGCCTGCACGAGGCGGCTTGCTATGCCGCGTGATGGCCAAAGTCGAGCTGAGGGCCGGGACGTGCGGTCCGGGCGCGCCCTGCTGTCGCTCAGGCCGGCATCGCCGCGGCGCCGGCCGCCTGCTGTTGACGCCGCCTGCGCCCGCGGACGGCCGCGCACAGAGCCAGGCCGCTGACCCAGAGCGCTGCGGTGGACGGCTCGGGGACCGGGGAGATGTTGGCCTGGAGGCGGGTCGAGTCGTTGTAGTAGGAGCCGTTGCCGAAGCCCACCGCGAAATCGACGACGTCGCCGGCCCGGAGCGCTTGCCTGCTGCGGAACGAGGGCCCGGCCCTGTAGGTGTCCACCATGCCATCGAACACCGGTTGCCCGTTCACGAGCACATGCACGTCGGTCGTGCCGGGGTAGAGGTCGATGCTCATGAAGCGGCCGTTGAGGGCGAAGCTGCCCGCCATGTCGGCGGTGAAGCGCAGCACCGCGTATTCCCCGCCGGGGCCGGGATGGAGCAGCAGCTCGCCCGGCAGCACGTAGACCGTGTTGGCGCTCAGCAGCGGCCGGCCCGTGCCGTTGTGGCCGACGAGCGGGAAGAACCCCGGTGGAGCGTCGTCGGAAGGCACGTCGCCCATCCACAGGTCGAGCCCCGCGGCGTCCGGCGCGTGGCGCTGGGCGGTGTTGAACGCGCCGCCCAGTGACGCCGACCAGCCGTAGGTCCAGGGCCCCGACGGGTTTTGCGTGGGCGAGAACTGCGCCGCGGGGTCGTAGGCCGCCGCAGCCAGCGGCATGAGGCAGGCACCGGCGACGGCGGCACCCGGAAGGAGTCGGAATCGAGGCATGCGGATCTCCCTGGCCATCGCCTTCGATGGGCGGACACCCAAGAACCGCCGCCTGCCCCCCGCGAGGCGGAACCGGCGCGCGGGGCCGCAACCATGGTATTGACGCCTTGCGGCCGGATTCGCCGGGACCCCAACGCGCCTGCGGCCTCTTGCCCGGTCCAGCGGACGGACCCTCGATGGACGCGGGGATGCCTCGGACCCCGCTCAAGGTCCCCGCCCCGCCTTCACCAGCACCGGGTACGGATTCACCGCTGTCCCCTTCCACCATTGCCGCTCGGGGTCGAGGCGAAAGATGGCGAAGTGCAGGTGCGGCGCCTCCGGGTTGGCGTTGCCGGTGCTGCCCACGTAACCGATCACCTGGCCGCGCTGCAGCGTCATGCCTTCGCTCAGCCCTTCGGCATAACGGTCGAGGTGCGCGTAGTAGTAGGCGTAGCGGCTGCTGGGGTCGAACTGGTAGATCGTCAGCCCGCCGGGCACGCTGGTGAACAGTTTCACGAGGCGCCCCTCGTCCACCGCGACCACCGGCGTGCCGCGCGGGGCGGCAATGTCCAGGGCCTCGTGCGGTCGCGCGCCGGCGTCGCGGCCCTCGTTGAAGGTGTCGCGCAGCTCGGAGGCGGCCACGCCTTGCACCGGGAGCAGCAGTCGCCGCTCGGCCAGGGCGGCCAGGTCCTGCGCCTGCGCGGCGGCTTCGGCTTCCTCCGGCGTCGCGGCCTCGGCCATGCGCGGGCCCGCCGGCGAGCCGACCGGCAGCAGCACCACCGCCAAGCCCAGCCCGGCACCCAGCAGCAACCCCATCAGCGCGGAGCGGGCCGCCCGCGCGATGAAGGCCTTGCCGCCCGGGCGCATGGCGCTAGTCCTGCACGTCCACGACGGTGCCGACCTTGACCAGGGACGACAGGCGCTGCGCGTCCCAGTTGGTCAGGTTGATGCAGCCGTTGGTGACGCGGCGGCCGAGCTGCGCGGGCTCGGCCGTGCCGTGGATGCCCCAGTGCGGCTTGGACAGTCCCAGCCAGACCACGCCCACCGGGTTGTTGGGCCCGGGCGGGATCTCGGCCTTGGTGTGGTGCGCCTTGGACTCGCGGATGCGCTGGGGGTCGTAATAGAAGACCGGGTCGGTGACCTCGTTGGCGATCTTGAACTCGCCGTTTTCCAGCGGATCGAGGCTGCCGCCCAGGCTGACCGGGAAGGCCGCCACCACGGCGCCGTCCTCGCGCAGGGCATAGAGCACGTGGTCGGACTTGTCGATGCGCAGTGAGGCCACGGCCGGCGCCGCCGCCGCACCGGCGCCCACGTCCGCCACCACCAGGCGCTCGCCGGCGGCGAATTTCGCGTGCGGATTGAGCTGGCGCAGCAGCTTCGGGCTCATGTGGAACCTCTCGGCCAGCGCCTCCTGGGGCGACTCGTAGCCCAGCTTCTCCAGCTTGGTGCGCTCCATCATGTCCGCCGGGATGCGCATGAAGGGGCCAGCGACATCCTGCTCGCTGACCGTGTAGAGGCCCAGCACCGGCGTGGCGTCGGCGCGCAGCGCCTGCAAGGTGGCCGGACCGAGCAGGCCGTCCACCGGCTGCAGGCCCCGCGCACGCTGAAAAGCCGCCACGGCGCGGCGCATGTTGGTGCCGTAGAGGCCGTCGATCTCGCCGACCGGGAACCAGGCGCGGTCCAGCATCACCTGGGCCCGCACCACGGCCGGGCCGCGCGCGCCGGGGTGCAGGCTGGGCGGGTCGGCGGCGGGGTCGTTGTAGTGGGCGATGAGGGCGTCGGGGGTGGCCGGCTGGACGGCCTGGGCCGGCTGGCGGGCCGGGGTCGCGGCGGTGGCGGTGAGAGGCGACGCGGCCAGGGCGGCGAGGGTAAGGAGGAAGGCAGGGAGTGCGGGGCGGCGTCGGGGCATGGCAATTGGCGGCTTGTGGGTCTCTGCCCCGCCTCGACGGCGTGCTGCCTTCGGAGGCTTGGGGGCTGAGCGCTATGGGCAAGCGTTGGGCCATCGCGTCCCACCGATCCTGGGCATGGGGATGGCTGCGGAGAGAACGAGGCCGGAACAAGCCTTTTGATTTGCCCCCGACGCGCGCCGGCCGACACTCCTGTCGAAACCTTCAACCACGGAGCAGTGCCATGGCGGTCGCGAGCTTCAGCGTGCCGGATTACGTGAAAGAGGCTTTTGATGCGGCCTTTGAGGGGCAGGACAAGGACGCCGTCATGGCGGCGTTGATGCGCGAGGCGGTGCGGCGGGAGCGGCACCGTAGTGCCGTGGAGCGCATATTGGCCCGTCACCGGAATGCGCCGCAGGTCACGTGGGAGGAGTTTCAGGCGGCGCGGGAGGAAGGGCGCTCGTAGTCCGCGTGACTGATGCCGGCGTAACAGTGAGAGCTTCCCACTGCAGTAAAACCGAACACACTGCTTTTGCTGCATCTGGCTTTTGATCACCCACCTCCCCCTCCAATGCTTCTGCCGCGTGGTCGAGACCGGCAGCTTCGCCGCCGCCGCACGCGACATGGACCTGTCGCGTGCCGTGGTCACCAAGTACGTGCAGCAGTTGGAGGACTGGACCGCCAGCCGCCTGCTGGCGCGCACCACGCGGGCGATGCAGCTCACCGAGGCCGGCGAGCGCTTCTATGCCTACTGCCGCCGCGTGCTCGCCGACACCGAGGCCACGCTGGGCGGGCTGCGCGAACACCAGGACGGTCCCTCGGGGCGGCTGGTGGTGTCGGCGCCGGTGTCGATGACGCTGGGCCTGCTCGCACCCGTGCTGCACGAGTTCCAGGCCGTGCATCCGGCCGTGGAGCTGGAGATGCGCCTCAACGACCACCCGGCCGACCTGGTGCGCGAGGGCATCGACGTGGCGTTGCGCGGGCAGGCGCAGCTCGACGACTCCTCACTGGTCGCCACGCCGCTGGCCGTCATCGAGCGCGTGGTCTGCGCCGCGCCGGCCTACTGGCAGCGCCATGGCCTGCCCGCCACGCCGCAGCAGCTGCGTCCCCGGGATTGCCTGCCCTATCTGCTTGCCACCGACGCGCTGCGCTGGCGCTTCCAGGATGCCGAGGGCGGCGTGACGGAAGTGGAGGTGGCCGGGCGCTTCCGCACCGACAACAGCCTGCTGCTCATCGACGCCCTGCTGCGCGGCGCGGGCGTGGCGCTGGTGCCGGCGCCGCTGGTGCGCGAGCCGCTGCGCGACGGCCGGCTGCAGGCGGCGCTGACGAACTTCCGCACCACGCCGCGCACGCTCTTCGCCGTCTATCCCAGCCGCACGCACCTGCCGGCCAAGGTGCGGGCCTTCGTGGATTTCCTGCGGGAGAGGTTCAGGAACGGGGTGTGAGCGAGGGTCAGCCGTTGGCGCCAGCGCAGGCGGTGCTCATGCCGTGGCGCCCCGCGCCGGGCGGCTCACCGCCGGCCGGGCGGGATGGCGGTGCATCAGCCGCATCGCGGCCAGCACCAGCGCCAGCGAGGGCCAGGCCGTCCAGGGCAGGCGCTCGCCAAAGAACAGCACGCCCACGGCCACGCCCGCCACCATCATGGCCTGCCCGATGAAGCTGAACAGCACCGGGTCGGCGCGGCGCTGCAGCAGGAAATACAGCAGGTAAGCGAGCGTCATCACCGCGCTCTGCAGCGCCAGGCCGCCCAGCACCGGCGCGGTCAACGGCACCGCCAGCCCGCCGCTCACCAGACCGACCAGCAGCAGCAGCGCGCCCGAGGCCAGCAGCAGCAGGCCACCCAGCCATTCGGCCGCCACGCCCGGCGGCAGTTTTACGGAGCGATAGACATTGGCCGCGCCCACCAGCGCCGGCATCGCCAGCAGGCCCAGCAGCGCCGGCAGGGTCAGCGGCGCCAGCGCATGCCGGCCCAGCACCAGGCCCAGGGCGCCGGCCAGGCCCAGCAGGATGGCGGCCAAGCGCATCGGCTGAAAGCGCTCGCGGCGCAGCAGCAGCGTGGTCGCCAGCGTGAACACCGGCGGCAAGGTGAAAGCCATCGCGGTGATGCCGGCGCCGGCGCTGGCGGAGAGGGCGAAGGCCACCGTCATCGGCACGGCATGGCCCATCACGCCGGCGACGACGCTGTAACGCAGCGTGCGGCCCCAGTGCGCCGGCCGCGGCTGGCGCGCGGCGGCCAGCAGCACCAGCAGCGCCCCGGCCACGGTGGTCGGCCAGGCCGCAAAGGCCAGCGCCGACACGCCCAGCCCCGCCATCGCCTTGGCGCCCGGCAGCGCCAGCCCCAGCAGGCCGCCGACGGCGAAGAGCAGGCCCCAGGGCGCGGCGGCCGGACGCGCCGGCAGGGCGGCGGACGCGGCACTCATGCCCACGGCTCCAGGCGCCCGGGTGCATGGCTCGCCCCGTACGGGCCCGGCGAGCCGGAACCGCCGCGGCTGGGCACGGTGCACGAGCGGGTCATGAGCGGCACGTCGATGCGGCGCGGCAGCGCGCCGGCGAGCCAGGGATCGAACAGGGAGCGGGGCATGGAGGTTTCCGGAGGCATGGGCATGGCGGCGACTCTAGGCAGCCGGCCGATGCGGAAATAGCCGGCGCGCGTGGCATGACTGTTCACGCGGCGCGTCAATTGCCCACCCTGGCGAACCACCCGGCCGTCCGCCCGCTCCAATCCCCATGCGCCGCATCGTTTTCGCCCTGCCCTGGCTGCTGGCCGCCGGCGCCACGCCGGCCCAGGAGGGCAACGCGCTGCATGCGGCCGAGTGCCGCGGCGCGCTGGCGGCGCTGCAGGCGCAGGAGTCCTCGGCGCTCGCCGGGCCGCGCCCCGACGAGGCCGCCCAGCGCGCCGCCCTGGTCCGCCTCAATGCTGCGCGTGACCGCGCCGCGCGGGCCTGCCTGCAAGGCCGTCCCGACCAGCCCGCCCTGCCCGGGCGCCTGGCGCAGCCGCCGCTGAGCGTGCCGCCCCCCGTGGCGCTGACGCCGCAGCCGGCGCCGCTGCCGCCACCACCCACGGGCATCCCGGTGCCGCCGCCGCGTCCGGCGCCGCCCTCTGCCATCACCTCCTGCGACGTGGCGGGCTGCTGGGCCAACGACGGCACACGCCTGCAGCGCATCGGCCCGAATCAGCTGCTCGGCCCGCGCGGCTTCTGCACTGCGTCGGGTGCGCTGTTGAACTGTCCTTGAGCGTCCCGAACCGGCCGGCGCGCGGCAGGGCGCGGCTCACTGCATGTCGCTGCCCTCGACGAGCTTCTTGAAAGCGTCCAGCAGCCGTGTCGTGTCGGAGCGCTCCAGCGCCAGGAAGTCCTGCAGCGCCTCGGGCTCGGCCCAGCCGCCCGACCAGCCGTCGAACAGCGGCGGCCGGGCATCGGCGGCATGCAGGAACACCGCCACGCCGGCATGGCGCGCGTCGGCCTCGATGCGCCGCGCCAGCGCATCCACCACCTCGCCCGGACCTTCAAGCAGCTGCACGAAGTGCTCGCCATCGAACAGCAGCGCGCCCGTCAGGCCGAGCTGGCGGTTGCGCTCGCGCGCCTGCGTCAGCAGCGCGCCGACCACCGTCACGGGCTGCCGCGGCGCCAGGCGGCTGGCATAGAGGTAGCGGCAAGTGGCCTGGCCGGCGCAGCCGCGCGCGGGAGGAGCGGCGTCGAGAACGGTTTGAGAAGGGGCTTCTGAGGTGGCTTCCACGGCGGCGCAGGCTTCCTGGGCAAAAGGGACACGGAAGGGCCCGCCATGGCAGGCGCGACGCACGGGCGGCTACAGGAAAGCGCACGCGCACCGTCGCGCCCACAGCAATCGCGATGCCGGGGCGCCGGGAGGCGCCGCCGGCCGGGGCTTCACTGCGGCATCAGCACGCGGTCGATGACGTGGATGACGCCATTGCTGGCCGTGATGTCGGTCTTGACCACCTTGGCCTGGTCCACCGTCACGCCGCCCTGGGTGGCGACGGTCAGCGAGCCACCCTGCACGGTGGCCACCTTGCCGGCCTTGACGTCGCTGGCCATCACCTTGGCCGGCACCACGTGGTAGGTCAGCACCTGGGTCAGCTTGGCCTTGTCCTTGAGCAGCGCGTCGAGCTGCTCCTTCGGGATCTTGGCGAAGGCCTCGTCGGTGGGCGCGAACACCGTGAACGGACCCGTGCCCTTGAGCGTGGCCACCAGGTCCGCCTGCTTCACCGCCGCCACCAGCGTGTTGAAGTTGCCCGCCGACACGGCGGTATCGACGAGGTCGGCCGCGCGGGCGCCCATAGCGGCAAGAACCAGGGCAGAGGCAAGGAAGAGCTTCTTCATGTCGGACTCCATGGGTGAGAACGCGCCGGGGCGCGGAATTGGTTCTTAAGCCCGTTTTGTCCTGGACAAACCGGGCTTGGCACAAATCATAGGCCTTACCCCCTGCCTTGTTCAAGCAGTGTCTAGGACAATTGGGGTTATGAGCACTTTGTTGTCGATCGCGGACGTGGAGCGCGACACCGGCTTGGCCAAGGACACGCTGCGGGTGTGGGAGCGGCGCTACGGCTTTCCGCAGCCGCAGCGCGATGCGCTGGGCGAGCGGCTGTACGCGCCGGAGCAGGTGGAGAAGCTGCGTCTGATCCGGCGCCTGATCGACGCCGGCCACCGGCCGGGGCGGCTGGTGCCGCAGCCGGTGGAGGCGCTGCAGGCGCTGCTGGGTGGGCGGAAAGAGCCAGCGGCGGCGCGGGCCCAGGCCCTCACCGGGCCGGACGAGGTGGGCGAGCTGCTGGCGCTGCTGCGCCGCCATGACGCGGCGGCGCTGCGTCAGGCGCTCACCCTGGCCGAGGCCCGGCATGGGTTACGCGGCTTCGTCACCGGCGTGGTGGCGCCGCTGGCGCAGCGCGTGGGCGAGGCCTGGATGCAGGGCGAGCTGCGCATCTTCGAGGAGCACCTCTACACCGAGAGCGTGCAGGCCGTGCTGCACGCGGCGCTGGCCGCGCTGCCGCCGGCGCAGGGACGCCCGCGCGTGCTGCTGGCCACGCTGCCGGGCGAGCCGCACGGGCTCGGCCTGCTGATGGCGCAGGCGCTGCTGGCGCTGGAGGGCTGCGCCTGCCTGTCGCTGGGCACGCAGGTGCCGCTGGACGACCTGGTGGCCGCTGCCGCGGCCTGGCAGGCCGACGTGGTGGCGCTGAGCGTCACCGGCTGCCAGAAGCGCAACCTGGTGCTGGCCAGCCTGGCGCAGTTGCGGGCCCAGATGCCGGCCGAGCGCGCGCTGTGGGTGGGCGGTGCCGCGCCGGCGCTGGGGCGCGGCACGCCACCGGGCATCCGGCGGGTGGCGGCGCTGGAAGACATTTCCGAGGCGCTGGCGCCATGGCGCGCGCCGGCACCACCGGCGGCTTGAAAGTGTCCTGGCCTTCAGTCAGAGCAAGACGGTGCGCGCTTTTGTCCACGACATGAGCGGCCAGCTGGCGGCGCTCGCCGTGAATGAAGCCAGGACGCGCCGGGGCCGGCCGGGCTGAGGCCACCCGGCCGGCGCGACGGCCCGGCTCAAGTCCTGATCAAGCCTCGACCATGTCCCGGTACGCATGCCAGCTCGCATGCGCCAGCAGCGGGAAGACGAAGATCAGGCCCAGCATCAGCGTCAGGAAGCCCGCCAGCACCAGGGCGACGATGAGCGCGGCCCACAGCAGCATCGGCGCGGGGTTGCGCAGGCAGCACTGCAGGCTCGTGAGGGCAGCGGTGATCACGTCCACCGGGCGATCCACCAGCAGCGGCGCGCTGACCACGCTGAACGCGAACACGGCTATGGCCAGCAGCGCGCCGGCGCCCAGGAAGGTCAGCATCAGCCCGAGGTACTGGCCGGACAGCAGCACGTCCGCCATCAGCTGCGAGAGGTGGATGGCCTGGCCGTCGTAATAGAAGGCGAACAGGATGGCCGCCAGGCGCTCCCAGAAGATGTAGGCCAGCGCCAGCAGCAGGCCGAACAGCGCGATCGAGCCGGCATTGCCGCGCATGGCCTGCCAGGCGCGGCGCAGGTCCGTGGGCTCGTTGTCCTCCAGCTGGCGTGTCAACCCGTACAGCGTGATGGCCAGGAACGGGCCCACCAACAGGAAGCCGCCCAGCAGGGCCGGTGCGATGTAGGTGGCCTGCCAGGCCATGGTGCTCAGCAACAGGCCGACGGCGGCCACCAGCAGGCCCAGCCCCAGGCTCGGCCCGGGCGTGCGCATCACGTCGCGCGCGCCCAGGCGCAACCAGTGCATGGGGCGGTCCAGCCCGACCTGGCGCACGGCGGGTGTGACGCCGGGCAGCGGGTGGGCAAGGCGTTGTCGATCATCGAGCGTGTGGTTCATGGCGAACTCCTACGCGGTGGGAAAGACAAGCCGGCACGGCAGGCCATCGCTCAGGACGAAGGACCTGCCGGCGTGCTGCGCGGATGCTAGCGAGGGCCTGGGACGTGGAACAGCAATTCCGGAAAACATGCGTCACCACCAGGGAAAAGCGGCGTCGCCGGTCGTACCCTGCCTGGCCTGGACAGCGGAGACTTCGATGCCTGAACAACTGTGGGCCGCACGGGCCTGGCTGCCCGGCGGCTGGCGCGAGCGGGTGCTGCTGGAGATCGAACGCGACGGGCGCTGGGCCGCCATCACGCCGGACGCGGAACCGCCGCCGGGCGCCGAGATCGCGGCCGGGCCGCTGCTGCCGGCGCTGGTGGACGCGCACAGCCATGCCTTCCAGCGCGCCTTCGCCGGGCTGGCGGAAACGCGCGAGGGCGAAACGGACGACTTCTGGTCCTGGCGCGAGCACATGTACCGCGTGGCCCTGCGCATCACGCCCGAGCAGTTGCAGGCCGTGGCGGCGCAGCTGTACGTGGAGCTGCTGCGCGGCGGCTACACGCAGGTGTGCGAGTTCCACTACCTGCAGCACGATCCGGACGGCCGGCCTCATGAGGACCCGCTGAGGCTGAGCTGGACGCTGGCCGATGCGGCGGCCGAGGCCGGCATCGGGCTGACGCTGCTGCCGGTGCTGTACGAGCGCGCCGGTTTCAGCCAGCCGGCGCTGCGCGGGGAGCAACGGCGCTTCGCGCTGGATGCGCGCGGCGTGTGGGAGGCGGCGCGGCGCATCGAGGCGGCGGGCCGGCCGCTGCTCAACGCGGGGCTGGCGATCCACTCGCTGCGCGCGGCGGCGCCCGGCTCCATCGCCGGGCTGCGCGAGCTGTCCGAGGATTTCGAGGGGCCGATCCACATCCACGTGGCCGAGCAGGCGGGCGAGGTGGAGGAGTGCGTCGCCGCCACGGGCGTGCGGCCGATCGCCTGGCTGTACCGCGAGGGCCTGCTCGACCCGCGCTGGCAGCTCGTCCATGCCACGCACGCCACGCGCAAGGAGATCGCGGCCGTGGACGCCAGCGAGGCCAACGTGGTGCTGTGCCCATCCACCGAGGCGAACCTGGGCGACGGCGTGACGGACCTGGACGGCTGGCTGTCGGCCGGCGTGTGCGTGGCCCTTGGCTCGGACAGCCAGGTGTCGCGCGACGCGCTGGAGGAACTGCGCTGGCTGGAGTACGGCCAGCGGCTGCAGCTGCGCCGGCGCAACGTGGCGGCGGCGCCGGCCACGGGGCGGCCGTCCACGGCGGCGCGGCTGCTGGACGTGGCGGTGCATGCCGGCGCCCGCGCCGCCGGCGAGCCGGGCTGGGGCCTGGTGGAAGGCGCGCGCGCCGACGCGCTGGTGGCCGATGCGCAGGCCGACGGGCTGCTGGGCGTGCCGCCGCCGCGGCTGCTGGACGCGCTGGTGTTCGCCGGCCCGCCGCGCCCCTGGCGCGACGTGATGGTGGCCGGGCGCTGGGTGATCCGCGACAGCCGGCATGAGCACGCGGCGGCGATCGCGGCGCGGTTCAATGAGGCGATGGCAGCGCTGTGGCGGGATTGAGGTCATCGGCCCAGGGCGGCGCCGCCTCGGCCCACAGGCCTCGGGCCTGGTCCAGCACCTGCCCGGTCTGGACCTCGTCCACGAAGCTGTCGTTGTGCTCGCAGCGAAAGCCGATGTTGTAGCGCCCGCACGCCGGGCAATGCAGCCGCCATGACACGGCCACCGCGTGGCGTGCCGAGGTCATCGGGGCGTAGCCGAGCAGGTTGCCGATCCAGAACACGGTGACGCTGCGCAGGCCCACCGCGCGGGCCAGGTGCGCGGTGCCGGTGTCGTTGCCCACGAGCAGGCGGGCCCGCTCCAGCAGCGCCAGCAGGCCGCCCAGCGACAGCTCCTTGTGGCCGAGGTCCAGCGCCGGCCAGCGCATCGCCTCGCGCACGCGGCGCGTGACATCGGCCTCGGCCCGGGTGCCATTGAGCACGACTTGCGCGCCCAGGGCCGCGAAATGGTCGCCCACCGCCGCGAAGCGCTCCGGCGGCCAGGCCCGGCGCGGGTCCGTGCAACCCGGCTGCAGCACCAGCAGCGGCGCCGCGCCGGGGGGCAGCACCGCGGCGGCCTCGCGCCGATCCGCTGCCGTGCCGACCAGCCGCGGCTCGATGTCCACGGGCGGCGCGCCCACCAGCGCCACCGTCTCCAGCAGGCGCAGCGCCTCCGGATGCGGCACCCGGTAGGGCAGGTTGCGCTGCAGCGGCGGCGCGCCCTCGGCCTGCAGGCCGGCACTGACGCGGGCTCCGAAAGCCGCCACCAGCGGGTTGCTGTGCTGGCCACCGCCGTGCAACTGCAGCGCCAGGTCCAGGCGCCGGGCCCGCATCGTGGCCGCGAGCGCCGAGAGTTCGGCCGGATCATCCGCCGCGTCGAGGCCCAGGCTGGGCGGCAGCGCGACCACCTCGTCCACCGGCGAGGGCCGGCCGCGCAGGAACTCGGCATGCCACGGCCGCGCCAGCAGCGTCACGTGGGCCTCGGGATAGGCGCGGCGCAATGCGGCCAGCGCCGGCAGCGCGAGCACGAAGTCGCCCACGGCGTTGGCGCGCAGCACCGCGATGCGCCGCACCCCGGGCACCCACGCGGGCCCGGCCTGGACCGGCTCGCCGTCACCCTGCCCGTCTCCGCGCATCGCAGCCGCGGCCACCTAGCGCACCAGCCCGCCATGGAGACCGGTGTTCGCGCCCGGCGCCGGCTCGGCGCTGTTGGCCGGTGACTCGTCGGAGCCGGACGAGCGCTCATCGGCGTGGCGGCGCAGCCCGCCTTGCCATTCCCGGCGCTCCTGCGCTTCGGGATGTGCCGGGGCCTCGGCGGACGCCGGGTCCTCGGTGGCCGGGTCGGCGGCCGACGACTTCCCGGAGGAGGGATGCTGCTCAGGCTGGCTCATGTCCGTGCTCCGCGTTCCATGGTGGTTGCTGGCCCTTCGGGCAAGCAGCCGGGATGCCGGGAACGGAATCCCGGGCCGGTCTGTCGCCCCCGATTCCGGCATGCCGGCGCCGAGCCACGCCGCCAGGGTTGCCCGGACAAGGCCGGGTGGCGGCCTCGGGCTGGTGGTCGCCGCCGTGCTGCCGGCGTGGCCATTCACAGGAACGAGGGTTGCCGCCCGAAGGCAGGGCGCGGCAAGGGTAGCCCGGGTCACGAACCCGGCGCAGCGCTTGTGACGGCCGTTGCAGGAATGACTGCAAACCAAGCTCGGAGTCGCATGCCATGGGCAAGAACAGAGAAGCCGCCGTGCAGGCCATACGGCACGAGGCGCACCCGCTGCGGGACCTGGAAGACGTGGACCGCGTGCTGGGGCTGGTCGGCGAGTCGCGCATCGTGCTGCTGGGCGAGTCCACGCACGGCACCCGGGAGTTCTACCGGCTGCGCGCCGAGATCACGCGCCGGCTCATCGTCGAGAAGCGCTTCGACGCCGTCGCCGTGGAGGCCGACTGGCCGGCGGCGCTGCGCGTGAGCCGCTACGTGCAGGGCCGCTCCGGCGACACGTCGGCGGAGCAGGCGCTGGGCGGCTTCGAGCGCTTCCCGCGCTGGATGTGGCGCAACACCGAGGTGGTGGCGCTGGTGCAGTGGCTGCGCACCTACAACGACGTGCAGGACGCCCCTGGCGACAAGGTCGGCTTCTTCGGGCTGGACCTGTACAGCCTGCGCGAGTCGATGCAGGCCGTGCTGCGCTACCTCGACGAGGTCGATCCCGAGGCGGCCCAGCGCGCCCGCGCCCGCTACGCCTGCTTCGACGATTTCGCGCACCACCCGCAGGCCTACGGCCACGCCGTCATCCACGGCCTGCGCGACGACTGCGAGCGCGAGGTGGTGCTGCAGCTCACCGAGATGCTGCACCAGGCCGGCCAGCGCCTGGCCGCCAGCCGGGGCCGGGACGGCGGCGGGAGCGACGAGCTGTTCTACGCACAGCAGAACGCGCGCGTGGTGCGCAATGCCGAAACCTACTACCGCGCCATGTTCGCCGGCCGCACCGAGTCCTGGAACGTGCGCGACCGGCACATGGCCTCGACACTGCACCAGTTGCGATCGCACCTGGCGGCGCAGCGCGAGCGGCCGGCGCACATCGTGGTGTGGGCGCACAACTCGCACGTGGGCGACGCGCGCGCCACCGACCGCGCCGAGCGCGGCCAGCTCAACCTGGGGCAACTGGTGCGCGAGCAGCAGCACGACCCGGGCGAGAGTTTCATCCTGGGCTTCACCACCCATGCCGGCAGCGTGGCCGCCGCCTCGGACTGGGACGCGCCGGTGGAGCTCAAGACGGTGCGGCCCTCGCGCATCGACAGCATCGAGCGGCTGCTGCACGAGAGCGCGCTGGAGCGCTTCGTGCTGCCGCTGCAGCGCGGCGGCTCGGACGGGCTGCGCCGCGCGCTGCAGGACTACCGCCTGGCGCGGGCCATCGGCGTGATCTACCGGCCCGAGACCGAGCGCTGGAGCCACTACTTCCATGCCTCGCTGTCGCGGCAGTTCGATGCAGTGATGCACCTGGACCAGACACGGGCGCTGCAGCCGCTGGAGAGCGAGCATCCCTGGGAGAGCACCGAGGAGCCCGAAACCTATCCCAGCGGCCTGTGAGCCTCACCCCTGAAGGAGCACGCCATGACACTGCCCGCCTGGACCCCGAGCCTGCTGGACGCCACCGTGCCGGATTCGCCGGAGGAGCAGCCCCAGCGGCTGCCCCCCACGCCGCCGCCCACGGTGCCGAAGGTGTGAGCGGCTGGCTCAGGACGAACCGCCGGGAGAGCGCGCGCGCCACCGGCTGAACTCGTCGGCGAAGCGCTGCTGCCGCCACGCGCGGTAGTCCTCGTCCAGGCCGCGCAGGTGCTCTTCGCGCCACTGCAGGTACTCGGGGTCGAACTCCTCCTGCGGCGCACTGCCTTGCCCGGCGTGCTGGCCGCCGGCGTGGGGCGCGCGCGGCACATGGCCCCAGGCGGCGGCGTCGCTGCCCGGACCGGCGAACTGCGGAGCGCCCTGGCTGAGCTGGGACCAGTCCGGCTCGTCCTGCTGCCGATGCAGCGCATGCGGCGCCTGCGGCACATGGCCCGGGGTGCCCAGGCCGCCATGCCGGAAGTCGCCCGGCGTCGAGCCTTGCGGGCCGGTGCCTGCCGCGAAGCCGCCCTGACCCTGCTGGAACTGCTGGCCCGGCGCGGGGCCGCGCTGGTGCTCATCGGCGTCATGGAGGCGCTCACGGTGCACCGGTCGGTAAGGGGTGTTCATGGCGTCTCCTTCCTGCTGGGCCGTCGTGCCCGGGGTTGCCGGCGCCGGGTTGCGCCCGGAATTGCCGGCATGTCCTGACCCGAACCCCGCAGAAAACCGGCCGTTGCCCCGCTCCTGGCCGTCCGGCGCGGCCAGGCGCCGCACCGTGCCGGCCAGCTCGCCCAACCAGGCACGGCCCTGCTGCCGGTTCAGGGCGCAAGCCAACAAGGCTCCCACGCCCAGGCCCAGCCACAAGTGGGAACCGCGCTCACGCTGCTTGTGTTCCATACCGCCACCGCCTTTCCACAACCACGCATCACATGGGCGGGGCGGCAAGAGGCATACCGCGCTCGACGGCGCCGGCACCGGCGCTTGGCCGCTGCCGGCGCCCCCGGGCTCTCAGTGCAGCGCCGCGCCGCCGTGCAGCGGCAAGGCGGGCTCGACCGGGCGCCAGCCGTGGGCCTGACCGGCGGCATCAGCTTCCTGCCGAGACGATGACGCCTGCGGAGACGGGCCGGCTTCCATCACCGACCGGCCGGTGACCCGGCCCATGGCCTGGCGCAGCCCTTCATTGCGCGCCGCCCGCACGGCCAGCCCCAAGCCGGCGGCGGCGCTCAGCAGGCCGGTCAGGCCGCCCCGCGAGGCGCCGTAGAGGGTCAAGGCCGTGCCGCCGGCCAGGGCCAGCAACCGCGGGCCCGGCGCCCAGTGCGCCCGCATCAGCTCGGCCTGCGGACCGACGCGCCGCCGGCCGCCCTGCAGCGCCGGCACATGGGCGGCGGAGTCATGCGGCTCCAGCGCGTCCCGCACCTCGCGCACGCCGCGCACCGAGTGGACGCACTTGAGCAACGGCGCCAGCTCGCCGTCGAGCACCGGGCCGCCGATGGTCACGCAACCTTCGGCCGCCGTCACCCAGATCGAGTGCGGGTGCGACACGACGCGGCCCATCGCGGCGCGCACGCGCTGCACCAGCACGGCGTCGTCCGCAGAGCTGCGGCGCAGCAGGGCCGTCGTCCGCGCGCCCAGGCCCTTGGCGCGGTGGCCCAGATCGCGCAGCCCCACATCGACGAAGCAGGCACCGGCATGGCCCAGCCGCACGGCCTGGTCGCGGACCAGGGACAGGCGTCGGCGCCGCCGTTGCGGATCGAGCAGGACCATCGCCGCCGCGCCGACGGCGATGCCGCCAAGGGCCGCCAGCAGTGCGTGGCCCGACGCGACCGGCCGTTGGGCCGGCGGCTCGCGGTCGAGGCGCCGGGCCGCCATCCGTTCGCGGCCTTCGCGGACCAGGAGGCGCAGGCGATGCAGGGCCTGCCGTCCCGCCACCCTGCTTTCGTGCGCGAGCTCCTGCAGGCGGTCCGCGGCCTGCTGGCGGGCGCTTTGCGCGACGTCCGCCGTGTCGTGCGCCGTTGCGGCGGCCTGGTGGCGCAGGGCCGCGCGGCGCCGGCGGCCCTGCCCGGGATCGGAGAAGTACGCCGCGGCCACACCCGCGGCGAGCGTGCCAAGAGCTGTCAATGCGCGTCTCATGGGGTCTCCTTCCATGGCTGCTGCCAATACAGCGCCCCGAGGCGTGCAACCCCCGTTCCCGCAAGGCCGTTGCGACGGCCCAAATGAAATCGCCCTGCGTTTGAGGCAGGGCGATCAACACCGGCGTTCTGTTCTCAGGTGCCGGACCCGGGCTGCCGTATTAGGCGGCGGCCAGGAAGCGCTCGTCGTTGGCGATTGCTTGATTTGCGCGGATTACGTCCGTCGCCTCTCGGGTCGCCTTCTCCAGTTCCTCGCGCCGTCGAAACCAGGTCGGCCCCATCAGAAACACACGCGACATCGGGTTTCGATGTGCTTCTGGTGGAGCCGGCGGGAATCGAACCCGCGTCCGACACGCATCCCCTTTGACGGGATTACGACCATGCGGAGAATTCTATCGCTTCCTAAGAATCCATAGCCTCGGCAAGGCCATGGCGCAGGCGGTCGGCGCCGGCCGCTACCGCCTGCCGAGGCGACCGCCCGAGTGCTCGCGCGCGGCTTCGCGCGCCGCTTCCAGGCCCTCGTCGCTGCCGCCGGACCCGTCACCCGGCCCTTCGGCTTCTGACGCGGTCGGGTCGGATGCGGCGTCCACGAGGGTGTCCTCGTCCGGTGGCGCGGCGGCCTGCTCATCCTGGTCGCGGGACTGCGGCGCGCCGGCGGTGGGCGGGCCGTGGGGAACGCTGTCGTCCGGTACGGGCGTCATGGCGGGCTCCTTCCTTGAATCCGGGATGAACGGGTGCGGCAACCGGAATGCCGTTCATGCCTGTCGCCCACAAAGGACTCCGGGAACAGCTGGGCTGCACGACGGTACGTTGTTTGCCAAGACCCGAGGTTTGGCCGCACGCGCGCCGTCACGCCGCTCGATCCCTCCATGCGGTAACGCCGTTCGGGCAGCGACAAACCTTTCCCACGGGGCTGTAGATGCACAAGGTATGGGCGGCCAATGCCGCGGCAGGACTCAACGGCAGCTTTTTCAAGGGCATGGACGCGATGCGGCTGGCCGCCGGTGCCGGGCTGGACCGGCTCGGCCTCGGCCCGCAGCCCTCGCCCAGCCGGGTGCTGCACGAGGCGCCCGGGCTGCGCCTGCGGCGCTACGACAGCGGCGGCGGGCCGGTGCTGCTGATCGTGCCCGCGCCGATCAAGGCGCACTGGATCTGGGACCTGGCACCGGATTGCAGCGTGGTGCGCGCCGCATTGGCACAGGGCTGCCAGGTCTACCTGGTGGAATGGCATGCGGCGCCGGCGGACTGGGGGCTGGACGAGCATGTGGCCGCCGTCGCCCGTGCCAGCGAGCGGGTGCGGGAAGCTACCGGACACCGGCCGCACCTGATGGGCCATTCACTGGGCGGCACCCTGTCGGCGCTGTGCGCGGCGCGCTATCCGCAGGCCGCGGCCTCGCTGGTGCTGGTGGAGGCGCCGCTGTGCTTCGGCGAGTCCACCGGCGCGCTGGCGTCGGTGGTGCATGCGCTGCCGCCCGGCTTCGCGCAGCGCTATGCCCATGTGCCGGGCAGCCTGGTGAGCCTGGGCGCCAGCCTGGCCTCGCCGGACGAGTTCATCACCGAATCGCGCCTGGACGCCGTCGCGGCGGCGCTGCACGGGCCGCAGGCCTGGCGCCGCCACCTGCTGGCCATGCGCTGGACGCTGCAGGAATTGCCGCTGCCCGGCAAGCTGGTGGCGCAGGTCAGCGATGCGCTGTACCGCGAAGACCGCTTCATGCGCGGCACGCTGGAGCTGGAGGGGCGGCGCGTCACGCCGGGCGAGGTGAACGTGCCCATCACGGCCATCGTCGATGAGCGCAGCCGCGTGGTGCCGGCCCGGTCGCTGGCGGGCTTCGTGCAGGCCACCGCCAGTGAGCGCACGCTGCTGCAGCACTACCGCGGCGACGTGGGCGTGTCGCTGCAGCACCTGGGCGCCCTGATCGGCGAGAGCGCCCACCGCCGGATCTGGCCCCGGGTGTTCGACTGGCTGCGGGAGCTGGAGCCGCCCCGCGCCGACGCGGAGCAGGCATCCGCTCCGGACTTGGCGCCGCCGGCCGGCGGCGCGTCGCCCCGCGCCCGCACCCGCTACCGTTAACGGGCCAGCGGAATCGCGTTGCGCAGCTTTTGCAGAAGCGGCTGCCACCCCATCAGCGAGCGCGGCCGGCGCCAGCGGGCCCCCTCGCGCTTCATCGAGCCCTCCACCCAGCCATGCTCCCAGGCCGTGGCCTCGGGTGAGCCGGGGGCGTAGGGACAGCTCCCGCCAAAGAAAGCCCCGGCCTTGAAGCCTTCGTGCCGGGGGTCGTTTCGGTTCGTCGCCATGGCGTCGCTCCTTTCAGCCCAGACATCGCAAGCGCCGCGCCGGCTGGCCTCCCGTGCTCCCCCTTTTTCGCAGGATTGCCAACTCGGCCTCGATCGTGGCTGGTACCGGGCGACTCACCGGACATGCGGCATCGAGCCGCGACGCCCCGGTGCATCGCGCCCAGGCGGCCGGATCGCCGGCCTCGGGGTGCGCTCCGGGCGGCGCGGTACGCCCATTGCTGACCGGCTCCTGCCATACATCCCGGGTCGGACGGAAGCGCGGCCCGGGTATTTCCTCCATCCACCGACCCCGTCACGCCTTGTTCGCCACCTGGTGCCTGCTGATCGGCTCGCTGCTCGTCGCAATGGGCCTGAGCAACACGCTGCTCAAGCGTCTGCCGGTGAGCGCGGCGGCGCTGTATCTCGCCATCGGCTACATCCTGGGTCCGGAGGTCGCGGGCTTCATCAACTTGAGCCTCACCGAGGACGCCGTGCTGATCGAGCATCTCACCGAGATCGCGGTGCTGGTGTCGCTGTTCGCGGTGGGCCTGCGGCTGCGGGTGCACCTGGACGATCCGCTGTGGCGCGCGCCGGTGCTGCTGGCCAGCGTGGCCATGCTGCTGACCATCGCCTTCATCACGGCGCTGGGCTACTGGGGGCTGGGGCTGTCGCTGGGCGCCGCGGTGCTGCTGGCGGCCGTGCTGGCGCCCACCGACCCGGTGCTGGCCTCCGAGGTGCAGGTCGAGCAGGTCGGCGACCGCGACCGGCTGCGCTTCAGCCTGACCGGCGAAGGCGGGCTCAACGACGGCGCGGCCTTCCCCTTCGTCATGCTGGCGCTGGGGCTGCTGGGCCTGCATGAGCTGGGCACGGGCGGCTGGCGCTGGTGGCTGGTGGACGTGCTGTGGGCCGTGAGCATGGGACTGCTCGTGGGCTGGTTCCTGGGCACGGGCTTCGCCCGCGCCGTGGCCTGGCTGCGCCGCGAGCGCATGCAGGCCCTGGGCATGGAGAGCTTCCTGTCGCTGGGCCTCATCGCGCTGGCCTATGGGGTGGACGTGAAGCTCAAGGCCTACGGCTTCCTGGCCGTGTTCACCGCCGGACTGGCGATGCGCCATGTGGAGCATCTGGACAATCCCGAGAAGCCCAGCGACGAGACCGTCGTCGAGCCCGAGAAGCAGCACTACATCGCGCCGGCCGCGCTGGAGTTCGCACTGGACCTGGAAAAGCTGGTCGAGCTGACCGTGATGCTGCTGGTGGGCAGCCTGCTCAGCACCTCCGCCTTCACCTGGCAGAGCGTCGGCGTGGCGGCGGCGCTGCTGCTGGTGGCCCGGCCCGTGGCGGTGTGGCTGACCACGCGGCACCTGCGCTGGACGCCGATGCAGCGCGCGCTGGCCGCCTGGTTCGGCGTGCGGGGTGTAGGCTCGATGTACTACCTGGCCTATGCCGTCTCGCACGGCGCGTTCACGCCGGACACACCGGAAGTCGCTGACGCGGTGCTGGTCACCATCGCGCTGTCGGTGCTGCTGCACGGCTCGACGGCGACGCCGATCATGGCGGTGTACCAGCGCCGCCTGAAGCGGCGCCAGTTCACGCCGGCCTCCCCGCCGCGCTGACCGGGGCGGCCCGGCGTCCGGTCAGAACTCCTCAGTGTCGATTTCCTGCTGCGTGGCGGCGTTGTAGCGCGCGCCCGCCACGGTGCGCTGGTTGATCAGCGCATCGAGCTCGGCGATGGTGTCGGCGTCGAGCCGCACGTCGAGCGCGCCCAGGTCTTCTTCCAGGTGCGCAATGCGGGTGGTGCCGGGGATGGGGATGATGTCCTCGCCCTGCGCCAGCAGCCAGGCCAGCGAGATCTGCGCCGGCGTGCAGCCCCGGGCCTGCGCGATGCGCTGGAGGCCGTCGAACAGCTCCAGGTTGCGCGCGTAATTTTCAGGCGTGAAGCGCGGCATGGCGCGGCGGATGTCCTTGGCGTCCAGCGTGGACACGTCGCCGAGCCCGCCGGCCAGGAAGCCGCGGCCCACCGGGCTGAAGGCCACGAAAGCCACGCCCAGCTCGCGGCACGTCTGCAGCACCGCGATCTCCGGATTGCGCGTCCAGAGCGAATACTCGGTCTGCAGCGCCGCGATCGGGTGCACGGCATGCGCGCGCCGCAGCGTCGCGGCCGACACCTCGGACAGGCCCAGCGTGCGCACCTTGCCCTCGCGCACCAGCTCGGCCATGGCACCCACCGTCTCCTCGATGGGCACGGTCATGTCCAGGCGGTGCAGGTAGTAGAGGTCGATGACCTCCACGGCCAGGCGCTGGAGGCTGTCCTCGCAGTTGCGGCGGATGGTCTCGGGGCGGCCGTCGATGACGCGGCGCGTCACGCCGTCCTCGCCCTTGACGCCGGCCATGCCGCCCTTGCTCGCGAGCGTGAAGCGGTCGCGGTGGGGCTTGAGCGCCCGCCCGACCAGCGTCTCGTTGGCGCCGAAGCCGTACAGGGCCGCAGTGTCGAAGAGCGTGACGCCCAGGTCGAGCGCGCGCAGCAGCAGCCGCTCGCCCTCCTCCGCCGGCGGCGGCACGCCGTAGGCATGGCTCAGGTTCATGCAGCCCAGGCCGATGGCCGAGACGCTGAAGGGACCGATGCGACGCTGCTGCATGAGGCTCATTCCTTGTGAGTTCTTTCTGTAGAGGACACCGTTCGGGCTGAGCCTGTCGAAGCCTAGCCGGAGGACCGGGCCACAGGCCCTTCGACAAGCTCAGGGCGAACGGAGTGCGTGAGTCACTGGCCCTCGTTGAGCTGCTGCTCCAGCTGGTGCAGCACCTCGTAGCAGGGCAGCACCTGCGCCACGCTGGAGTTGGGCTCGCGGCCTTCGCGGATGGCGGCGAAGAACTCGCGGTCCTGCAGCTCGATGCCGTTCATCGACACGTCCACCTTGGACACGTCGATCTTCTCTTCCTTGCCGCTGACCAGGTCGTCGTAGCGGGCAATGTAGGTGCCGCTGTCGCCGATGTAGCGGAAGAAGGTGCCCAGCGGGCCGTCGTTGTTGAAGGACAGGCTCAGCGTGCAGATCGCGCCGTTGGCGGCCTTGAGCTGGATGCTCATGTCCATGGCGATGCCCAGTTGCGGGTGGATCGGGCCCTGCACGGCGTTGGCCTTCACGATGGGGCTGCCGCACTGGTAGGCGAACAGGTCCACCGTGTGCGCGGCGTGGTGCCACAGCAGGTGGTCGGTCCAGCTGCGCGGCTGGCCCAGCGCGTTCATGTTGGTGCGGCGGAAGAAGTAGGTCTGCACATCCATCTGCTGGATGTTGAACTCGCCGGCCTGGACCTTCTTGTGAATCCACTGGTGGCTGGGGTTGAAGCGGCGGGTGTGGCCGCACATCGCCACCAGGCCCGTCTCCTTCTGCAGCCGCACCACCTCCTGCGCATCCTCCAGCTTGTCGGCCAACGGAATCTCCACCTGCACATGCTTGCCGGCCTTCAGGCATTGAATCGCCTGCGAGGCGTGCATCTGCGTGGGCGTGCACAGGATCACGGCGTCCACTTCCGGCAGCGCCAGGCTGTCGGCCAGCTCGGTGGTCACGTGCTTGATGCCGTACTTCTCGGCCACCTCGCGGGTCTTTTCCAGGTCGCGGCTGATGAGCGAGACCACCTCGACGCCGTCGATGTTCTTGATGCCGTCCAGGTGCTTGATGCCAAAGGCGCCGGCGCCGGCCAGCGCGACCTTGATCGTCTTGTTGCTCATGTCAGTTGTTCTCCAGGATGAGATGACCCACGGCCGTGTTCGACGCGGGCACGTGGTAGAAGCGGTGCTTCACGGTCGGCTTCGGGCCGCCATTGACGTCGCTCATCGCGCCGCGCGCGATCAGCCACATCACCAGCTCGATGCCCTCGGAGCCGGCCTCGCGCACGTAGTCGATGTGCGGGATGCTGGCCGCGGTCTCCGGATCGTTGATCAGCTTGTCGAGGAAAGCGTTGTCCCACTCGCGGTTGATCAGGCCCGCGCGCGGGCCCTGCAGCTGGTGGCTCATGCCGCCGGTGCCCCAGATCTGCACATTGAGCGGCTCGTCATAGCTCTCCACCGCCTTGCGGATGGCCTTGCCCAGGTTGAAGCAGCGCCGGCCGCTGGGCACGGGGTACTGCACCACGTTGACGGCAAAGGGGATCACCGGGCACGGCCAGGCCTCGGGCTGGCCGAACATCAGGGACAGCGGCACCGTCAGGCCGTGGTCCACGTCCATCTTGTTGACGATGGTCAGGTCGAAGTCGTCCTGGATCACGGACTGCGCAATGTGCGCGGCCAGCTCCGGATGGCCGATCACCTTGGGCACCGGGCGCGGGCCCCAGCCTTCGTCGGCGGGCTGGAACTCGGCGGCGGTGCCGATGGCGAAGGTGGGGATGAAGTCCAGGCTGAAAGCGGTGGCATGGTCGTTGTAGACCAGGAACACCACGTCGGGCTTGTTCTCCTTTTCCCACTGCTTGGAAAACTCGTAGCCCTGGAACACCGGCTGCCAATAAGGCTCCTGGGTCTTGCCCAGGTCCAGGCTGGCGCCGATGGCCGGGACGTGCGAGGTGTAGACGCTGGCGGTGATGCGTGCCATTTACTGGTCCTCAGGCTTGGATTGCGGCGCCGCGGGCTGCGGTGCCTGCGCTTGCTGCTCGTGCGCGTAGCGGTTGCCTTCCGGCGAGCGTCCGCCGCCGGCCATCATCTCGCGGTACTGCTCCTCGGTCAGGCCCGTCATGCTGCCGGCCATCTGTTGAAAACTGCGCCCGTCGGTGGCGCCGATCTTGGCCAGGAAGTAGATGTTGCCGCCCAGGGCGATGCAGCGGTTCAGGTCGCGGTCCAGCACCGCCTGCTTCTGCTCTTCCGTCATCGCCCACTGGTCAAGGTAGGCGCGCTCGTCGGCCTTGAACTTCTCGCGGTTCTCGGCCTTCATCAGCGACATGCAGAACTGGTTGAGCCAGTAGCCCTTGCGCGACTGGTCGGCGTCAAAGATGGTCGTGCCGGGCACGTCCTTGTAGGGTTTGTGCAATGCCATGGAGGTCTCCTTACTTCACTTCCTCGGGCCAGTACAGCCGCATGGGGTTGTCCACCAGCAGCTTCTTCTGCAGCTCGGCCGTGGGCGCGATGTGCGGGATGAAGTCCACCAGCAGGCCGTCGTCGGGCATGTGGTTCTTCAGGTTCGGGTGCGGCCAGTCGGTGCCCCACAGCACGCGATCCGGGAACTCCTCCACCACGCGGCGGGCGAAGGGCACCACGTCGCGGTAGGCGTTGCGCTCGCCATCGAGCGCCGGCGGGCCGCTCACCGACAGGCGCTCGGGGCAGCTGACCTTGCTCCACACGTTGCCATGCTCGCGCATGAAGCGCAGGAACAGCTCGAACTCGGGCCCGTCGATGGGCTTCGTGACGTCCGGACGGCCCATGTGGTCCACCACCACTGTAGTGGGCAGCGCGGTGAAGAAGTCCCACAGCTCAGGCAGGTCCACGGCCTCGAAGTAGATCACCACATGCCAGCCCAGCTTGGCAATGCGGCCGGCGATCTCCATCAGCTCGTCCTTGGGCGTGAAATCGACCAGGCGCTTGACGAAGTTGAAGCGCACGCCGCGCACGCCGGCGTCGTGCAGCGCCTGCAGCTCCGCGTCCGAGACGCTGCGCCTGACGGTGGCCACGCCGCGGGCCTTGCCCTCGCTGTGCAGCAGCGCATCGACCAGGGCGCGGTTGTCGGCGCCGTGGCAGGTGGCCTGCACGATGACGTTGCGCGCGAAACCGAGGTGGTCGCGCAGCGCGAAGAGCTGGTCCTTGGAGGCGTCGCAGGGCGTGTACTTGCGCTCGGGCGCATAGGGGAACTGCGCGCCGGGGCCGAACACGTGGCAGTGCGCATCGACGCTGCCGGGCGGTACCTGGAAGGCCGGCTTGGCTGGCCCCTCGTACCAATCGAGCCAGCCGGGGGTCTTGGTGAAGTCACCGGAAGTGGGTTTGCTCATACTCAGTCCTTCGATTTGACATGGCCCAGGATGCGGTCGGCCTCGGTGCGCCAGTCGGGGCTGCGCGCGAACTCCTTGCTGCCCTTGGTGCCGAACAGGCCGGCGTCGGCCAGGTCCGCAACCCAGGCCTGGCGCTCGGCGGTGCCGCTGGCGCTCCAGGGCGTGAGCCCGGCCTCACGCACCGTCTCGGCCACCTCGCGCACCTCTTCGCTGCGGCGGCGGCCATGCTCGATCACGCGCTGGAAGAAGTAGGCGGCCTGCTTCTCCCAGTCGATGCCGGGGAAGGTCTCATGCAGGGAAGCGATGACCGCGTTCTCCACGCCGTAGTGGCGCGCTGCGGTGAAGCTCTCGATGACCATGGCCTCCAGGCCCTTGATCATCACGCTGCGGCACATCTTGGTGGCCGAGGCCACGCCCAGCCTCTCGCTGGCGACCTTGGCGTCGAAGCCCAGGGCATTGAGGAGCGGCTCCAGCGCGGGAGCGCTGGGGCCGCCCAGCAGCAGCGGCACGCGGATGCGGTAGGGCGGGATGGAGGTCATCACCGCGCCCTCGACGTAGCGCCCACCGGCGGCGTCGATGAGGCCCGCGGCGCGCTGCTTGGCGCCGGGCGAGGCGGAGTTGAAGTCCAGGAAGAACGCACCGGCCTTGATGCCGGGCACACAGCCCTGCGCCACCGCCACGGCCTGGCTGGCGGTGACGGCGGAGACGATCAGGTCCGCCTCGCTCGCCAGCTCGACAGGCGAAGAGGCCAGCGCCACGCCGTGCGCCTGCGCATGCTCGCGCAGCGCGCCGGCGGTTGCCGGCGCATCCAGCTTGAGATCGTAGGCGCTGACGCGCACGCCCTGCCTGCGCAGGTCCTCGGCCAGGATGCGACCCACCTCGCCGTAGCCGACGAGGCCGATGTGCCACTGCTTGGGGTCCATGGAATGCTCTTTCTCAGTCCAGCGAGACCTTCGCGCGCCGGATGACCTCGGCGTACTTCTTGGACTCGGCCGCGATGAAGGCGTTGAACTCGTCGCGCGTGGCCGGGAAGACGTCGTAGCCGAAGGTGGCGTAGCGCTGCTTGATCTCGGGGTCGGCCAGGGCTTCCTCGATGTCCTTCTGGATCTTGTCGGCCACCGGCTTGGGCAGGCCCTTGGGCGCGGCGATGGTGGTCCAGCCCGTGACCTCGTAGCCCGCCGGGCCGCCCGATTCGGCCACCGTGGGCACGTCGGGGAAGGCGGGGTGGCGCTTCGGGCCGGTCACGGCGATGAACTTGAGCTTGCCCGAGCGCTGCAGCGGGCCGGCGGTGGCCAGCGAGCCCAGCGCGAAGTCGAGCTCGCCCGTGGCCACGCCGGTGTAGAGCTGCGAGGTCTCCTTGTAGACCACGTGCTGCATCTGCGTGTTGGTCATCGACTCCAGCAGCGCCGAGCCCAGGTGCACCGGGTTGCCCACCGACCACGAGCCGTAGTTGAGCGCGCCCGGTCGCGCCTTGGCGTCGGCCACGATCTGGCCCACGCTCTTGTACTTGCTGTTCGCGCCCACGCCCACGAAGAAGTAGGTCTTGAACAGCGGCGTGACCGGATCGAAGTCCTTGACCGGGTCGTAGGGCAGCTTCTTGAACAGGTGCGGGTAGGCCACCAGGTGCACGTTGTCCAGGTGGATCAGCTCGTGGCCGTCGTTGGCGGCGCGCTTGAACTGGTCAATGGCGATGAAGCCGTTGGCGCCGGGCTTGTTCTCCACCACCACCGGCTTGCCCCACTTCTTCTGCAGCCGCTCGGCCACCAGCCGCACCACGGCTTCAGGACCGGCGCCGGCCGGGAACGGCGTGGTGATGCGCACCGGCTTGGTGGGGAATTCCTGCGCCTGCGCGGCGCCGGCGAGCAGGGCCAGCGCGCCGAAGGCGGCCGCGGCCAGGGTCTTGATCGGATTCATGGTGTCTCCTGCGTTTTGATTGATGTCGTTGCGGCGGGCAACTTCAGTCGATGTACTTCAGTCCCGCCTTGGCCAGCGGCTCGCGCATGTTGTACATGTCGAGGCCGAGCACGCCCGAGGCCAGCTTGGCGCGCTTTTCGCCTTCGAAGCTCTCGCGCTTGGCGGCGGCCTCGGCCACGTCCCTGACCTTGGCCGCGGGCACGCAGCAGATGCCGTCATCGTCGGCGACGATGGCGTCGCCCGGGTTGACCAGCATGCCCGCGCACACCACGGGGATGTTGACCGAGCCCAGCGTGGCCTTGATGGTGCCCTTGGACGAGACGGCCTTGCTCCACACCGGGAAGCCCATCTCCTGCAGCACGCGCACGTCGCGCACGCCGGCGTCGATGATCAGGGCGCGCGCGCCGCGGGCCTGGAAGCTGGTGGCCAGCAGGTCGCCGAAGTAGCCGTCGGTGCACGGGGCGGTGATGGCGGCCACCACGATGTCGCCGGGCTGAATCTGCTCGGCCGCGACGTGCATCATCCAGTTGTCGCCCGGGTGCAGCAGCACCGTCACGGCCGTGCCCGAGACCTGCGCGCCCGGGTAGATGGGCCGCATGTAGGGCTGCAGCAGGCCGACACGGCCCTGCGCCTCGTGCACGGTGGCCGAGCCCAGCGCGGCCAGGCGGTCGGTGGCCTCGCGGTCGGCGCGGGTGATGTTGCGGTAGACGACACCGAGTTCGTACATGGCGGATTCCTTCCAGTCAGTCTTCAAAAGCCCGTCCGGGCTGAGCCTGTCGAAGCCTTGCCGCACAGCGCGGCTGCAGGCCCTTCGACGGACGCAGGGCGAACGGAATGCATGTCACAGGCCCTTGGCCTTCAGCGCAACGTCCAGGCGCGGGAACACGCGGCGCGCGTTGCCTTCGTAGACCAGGTAGCGCTCCTCCTCGGTGAGGTTGGCGGTGGCCTCGACGTAGCGCTTGGTGTCGTCGTAGTAGTGGCCGGTCTCCGGGTCGATGCCGCGCACCGCGCCGATCATCTCGGAGGCGAACAGGATGTTCTTCACCGGGATGACCTTGGTGAGCAGGTCGATGCCGGGCTGGTGGTAGACGCAGGTGTCGAAGAAGATGTTGTTGAGCAGGTGCTCGCTCAGCAGCGGCTTCTTCAGTTCCTGGGCCAGGCCGCGGAAACGGCCCCAGTGGTAGGGCACCGCGCCGCCGCCGTGCGGGATCAGGAACTTCAGCGTCGGGAAGTCCTTGAACAGGTCGCTGGTGAGGCACTGCATGAAGGCGGTGGTGTCCGCGTTCAGGTAGTGCGAGCCCGTGGTGTGGAAGCAGGGGTTGCAGCTGGTGGAGACGTGGATCATCGCCGGGATGTCCAGCTCGACCATCTTCTCGTAGATGGGGTACCAGTGGCGGTCGGACAGCGGCGGGCTGGTCCAGTGGCCGCCGGAAGGGTCGGGGTTCAGGTTGATGCCGACGAAACCATATTCCTTGACGCACTTCTCCAGCTCGGGGATGCAGGTCGCGGGGTCCACGCCCGGCGACTGCGGCAGCATCGCGGCACCGATGAAGTGGTCGGGGAAGAGCTGGCTGACGCGCCAGCACAGCTCGTTGCAGATCGCCGCCCAGGTGGAGGAGGTCTCGAAGTCGCCGATGTGGTGGGCCATGAAGCTCGCGCGCGGGCTGAACACCGTCAGGTCCGAGCCGCGCTGCTTCATCAGCTTGAGCTGGTTGGTCTCAATGGACTCGCGCAGCTCGTCGTCGCTGATCTTCAGGCTCTTCGGATCGGGCTTCTTGCTCGGGTCCTTGAGCGAGGCGATCTGCAGGTCGCGCCAGGCGCCCAGCGCCGCGGGAGCCGTGGTGTAGTGGCCGTGAACGTCGATGATCATCGAGGTCTCCAGGAATGGTTGGTGGGGCGGCGGACCAGGCCCGGACGGCCCTTCGAGCCGCCCGGAACACCCGGCTCAGGGGCGGGCAGTCGGCGTGCCGGGCCTGGTCCGAGGTCTGGCCGTTTGCAGCGGGATTCTGGTGATGCAGCCGGTGAAGACCAAGTCCATTCCGCCCATAGCTGCTATCGCAAAACGGCATAGCTTTGGGCGTTGACCCATCTCAAATAGGTTGGGCGCCATCTCGGGGACAAGGGGGCGCTCCCTCGGCCGGGACAGCCGTGGGGCGCCGCGATGGAGCGGCCTTAGTCTGTGCCGGCGGCGGGCACGCCGCCCGTGGGCAGACCCAGGCTCAGATCGATGAGCAGCTGCGAGGCCTGGCGCATCAGCGGACCCGGCCGGCGGCTGGACGAGCGCGCCAGGCACAGCACGCTGGTGAGCGCGGGATCGGTGAGCGGCCGCGCGCGCAGCTCCGCGGCGCGCGGCGAGGCCGCCACCGCGCTGGCCGTGAGCACGGCGCAGCCATGGCCGGCCGCCACCAGCTCGATGATGGCCGCCACGCTGGACACTTCCCAGGCGATCTGCAGCTTCAGCCCGGCCAGCGCCGCCTGCGTTTCCAGCTGGCGCCGGATCACATGCGCCCGCTCGGGCAGCACCAGTGGCAGCGCGGCGAGCTCGCGCAGCGGCACCAGCCCGCGGCCCGCCGCGCGGCCGGAGGGCGCGTCGCACCGCTCCACCAGGCACAGCGGCTCGTTGAGCAGCGGCATCACCTCCAGCCCCGGCTGGGCCTCGGGGTTGTAGAGCAGCCCCAGGTCCACGCGCGAACTCAAGATCCATTCGACGATGTGCGAGGACAGCCCTTCCACGATCGCCAGCTGCGCCCGCGGCAGCCGCGCCTTGAAGTTCTCCACCAGCGGCACGGTGAGCTTGCGGCCCATGGTGGGCGGCACGCCGATCACGATGCGCCCCACCGCCTCGTCGCGCGAGGCGCTCATGTCGGCGCGCGCCTGCGCCACGGCCTGCAGGATGCCGGTGCCATGCTCCAGCAACCGCCGCCCGGCCTCGGTCAGCGCCACGCCGCGGCCGTTGCGCAGCAGCAGCGTCTCGCGCAGCTCGGTCTCCAGCGCCCGCACCTGGCGGCTGAGCGCGGGCTGCGCGATGTCCAGCACCGCGGCGGCCTTGCTGAAGCTGCCGAGTTCGGCAACCTGGACGAAGTATTCGAGCTGCTTGAGATTCACGAGGGACGACGACGCGGCGGCCGCAGGGCCGCCCTGGCAATGAGACCGCGGTGGCGGCGGGCCAGCGAGGATAGCGCGCGGCCCGAACCACCCGGACAGCGCGCCAAAGCCGCACCCGGCACCGTCATCGGCTGCGCATCGATGACGGATACGAGTCAGCGCAGTGAAAAAGTACCGTCATGGACGAAACAGCCTGTACGGAACGTCAACGCCAGCGCCGTCGCGCCATTGGACCGGGATGCGAACCCTGCTTCTCACCCTGTCGGCCGTGCTGTTGTCGTCCCTGCTCGGCGGCTGTGGTGCCCTGGCCTTTCCCTGCCGCGCCACCTCGGCGATGATCAAGATCGTCCCGCTCGTCGGCCATGCCGCGGCCATTCCCACCGACGCCTGCGCGGCCGTCATCGATCCCTGAGCGCCGGAGCACCGCCACGGGCGGGGCTGGGCATCGCACCTTGCCTTCGCCTGCTCCGCAAACTGGACGCCGACAATGGCGCCATGGTCCCGGCCCCCAGCTGCACTCCCACCGTTTCCGACCCGCGCCTGTTCCTGGGCCTGGACCTGGGCACCTCGGGCGTGCGCGCGGTGGTGATCGATGCCGATGGCGCCGTACGGGCCACGGCCCGGGCACCGCTGCCGCCCTCGCGACGCGACGGTGCGCGCGTCACGCAGGACCCAACCGGTTGGTGGCAAGGCGTGCGGCAGGTCCTGCAGGCCGTGCTGGCGCGCATGGAGCGCGCGCACCTGGCTGCCATCGCCGTGGACGGCACATCCGGCACGCTGCTGCTCACCGACAGCCACGGCCAGCCGCTGACGCCGGCCCTGATGTACGACGATGCGGCCTGCCTGGACGAGGCGGCGCGCATTGCCGCCGTGGCGCCGCCGGACACCGCCGCGCGCGGCCCGGCCTGCGCGCTGGCGCGGCTGCTGCATCTGCAGGACCGGGCGCCGCAAGCTGCCCATGCGCTGCACCAGGCGGACTGGATTGCCGGCCGGCTCGCCGGCCGCTTCGGCGCCTCGGACGAGCACAACGCGCTCAAGCTGGGCCACGACCCGGTGCGGCGCTGCTGGCCCGACTGGCTGCGGGCCTTGCGCCTGCGCCGCGGGCTGCTGCCGCGGGTGCAGGCGCCGGGCGCGGCGCTGGGCCGGCTGGCGCCGGCCATGGCCCGGGAATTCGGCCTGCGGTCCGGGGTGCAGGTGCTGTCGGGCACCACCGACGGCGTGGCGGCCTTCCTGGCCACCGGAGCCAGCCGCGTGGGCGAGGCCGTCACCTCGCTGGGCAGCACGCTGGTGCTCAAGGTGCTGTCGCAACAACCGGTGTGCGCGCCCGAGTACGGCGTCTACAGCCACCGGCTGGGCGGGCTGTGGCTGGCGGGCGGCGCCTCCAACAGTGGCGGATCGGCGCTGCTGCGGCATTTCAGCGCCGAGCGCATGGCCGAGCTGACGCCAAGGCTGCGGCCAGAAGCGTGGACCGGGCTGGACTACTACCCGCTGCCCGCGCCAGGGGAGCGTTTCCCCATCAACGACCCGTCCCTGCCGCCGCGCGTGTCGCCACGGCCGGAGGACGACGCGCGTTTCTTCCAGGGCCTGCTCGAAGGCATCGCACAAGTGGAGGCCCTGGGCTACCGGCGCATCGCCGAATTGGGCGGACCGCGCCCGCTGCGCGTGCTCAGCGTCGGTGGTGGCGCGCGCAACCCGGCGTGGCTGGAACTGCGCCGGCGCTGCCTGGGCGTGCCGGTGGACGTGGCTGCGCAGGAAGAAGCGGCTTACGGCACGGCCCTGCTGGCGCGGCGCTCGCTCGGTGCCGCGCCGCGCCAAGACGCCTGACTCAAGCCGCGCCGGATGGCCGGTCCCAGCCCGGGCCGTGCACGGCCTCGGCGTAGACACGCACCAGCACCGAGCCCAGCACGCCATGCAGCACGTCGCCCTGCGCGGCGCGGCGCGACACCACGGCGCTGAGCATCCCGCGCGCGGCCAGGTCCTGCAGTGCCCGATCCACCCAGCCGCGGCGCTGCACCGGGTCCAGCGCCGCGATCTCGGCCTTGATCTGGGCGATGCGGCCGTTGAGCCAGGCCTCCGCGCCCGGACCGGCATCGGCCGCGACGGCCAGCACCGAGGCAGGCGAGGCGGGCCGCGGCGGCACGGCTTGCGGCGCCACCGGGGCGGCGCCCTCCTCCACCGGCACGTTGGACGGCGCCGGCAGCGACAGCGCGGCGTCGGCCTCGCCATGGCGCAGCAGTGAGCGCAGGTAGGCGTAGGCGTGCTCGATGCCGCGCAGCTTGCGGTTGACGGCGCGACGCTCCAGTACGTCAAGTTGCTCGCGCACCCGCGTCTCGCCAAACTCCTTGAGCAGGCCGTCGAGCTTGGCCTCGCGGATGCCCAGCGACTCCGCGCGCAGTACCAGCCCGGCATCGACCGGCCCCTCGGCCAGCGCGCGCGGGCGCGGCGTGCCGCGCTTGCGGCGCACCGCGAACTGCACCTCGCTGACGGCGCGGCCGAGCTTGTGCTCGATGAGCTCGATCTCGATGTCGGTCTCGCTGTTGATCTCCTCCACCGCCGGCTTCACGCGCTCGTTCTTGAACTTGCGCCACTCGCGCCGCTCGGCGCCGCCCGGCGCGGGGCTGAGCGCGTCGGCCCACCACTGCACCGGCTTGCGGCTGGTGACGCCGGAGGGGTTGTCGCGGTAGCGGGCGCAGATCTCGTACAGCGCCACCGCGGCGTAGGAGCCGAGCTTGGCCAGCACGTCCAGGTCGATGCGAGCCCAGCGCGCGGGCTCGCGCAGCGCCGACATGATGGTGGGCGGGTAGGACCAGGACACCCAGTTCTCGCCGTTGCGCACCTCGATGGCCACTTCGGAGAGCATCGAGAAGCCGCGCCACTTCAGGCCATCGCCCGGCGCGGTGGACTCCCAGTCCACCTCCAGTCCGCGCATCTCGCGCAGGTAGCGCTTGGCGGCGGTGCGGTCCTCGCCGCTGGAGCCGGTGGTGCGCAGCAGCGCGGGCAAGGGCGCCTCGAACATGTAGTCCGCCGGCGGCATGGCGCTCATGGCCTGCAGCCGCGACTGCGACACCTGCAGCAGCGCGTTGTACAGCCGCCGCCCGGTGAGCGTGACGCGGCGCGAGCGCGGCACCATCACGATCATCTCGTGCGGCTTGCGCAGCTCCGCGCCCTCCTCCTTCATGCCCGGCTTGCGCACCTCGGCGCCATCGTCCCCTTTGCCCGGCATGCGGGGCGCGTCCTTGTCGTCCATCGCCGGATGATATGTCCACGCCGGCTTGGACGGTTACTCATTCGACAGGCAGGAACGTCGCCAAGATTTTCCCTTTCAAGCGTCCGTGCGCATTTCGACGGTTGAAGCCGCCACATTTACCGGTTAAAGCCTGGACACTTCCGGGAAATGCCTTGGCGCCCTGCCGTGGCAGGGCCGGGTAAATCACGGACGTTTGCCCTGCCGACGTTCCATGGGATGCCGAGCAGTCCCGGTTAAAAGCCGGACAGTTGGGCAAGAACCGGTGGGCAAGGGCTGGCCGGATAGCCGGTTAGAAGCTGGACGCTTGCCTTGATCGATGTGTTGCGGACAGCCAACCGGCATCGGTTAGGAACCGGACACTTGGTGCGACTGCATCGCTGCTGCTCAGGTCAGCGCAGCGGGTAAATGCTGGACGCTGGACGATGCAGGCGGCGGCCTGGCGTGATGAACGTCACGGTGAACCTTCCGCAAGCGCCTGTGCACAACTCTTCGGGACGTCCGGTTAAGAAGTGGACACCAGCCGGATGAAAGTTGGACACATGCGGGTAAGAGGCGGACACAAACGGTTAAAGCGTGGACACAAACCGCGGAAAATTACGCCTAACTCTTTGATATTTAAGCAATAAATCTACTTATCCACAGGCGTTAATCTCTTGAATTCTTCTAGATATTTCTTAATCCCGGGGTCCGCTGAAGCAAAGGAGGAAGCATCCGTAATGCATCGCTTGCCATACGTTTGTGCGCCGCAGCGGCATTCATGCGATTTTTGCGAGGTGCCATGCATAATCGATCGCACCTCCAAAAACGTAACAAGCTGGGATTCCATGGACATCAGACAGGCGATTCGTCGGCAGAGCTTGGCCGACATCGAACACCAAGCCGCTCGGGTGGCGGCGATGATGGGGCACATTCGTGCCGCGATGCTGCCGCCGGCAGCCAAGAAGACGGCGCCCACGCTCAGTGCGGCCCAGCTGGCGCAGCTGTGCCATGTCGATAAATCCCGCATCGCCTACCGCCTGACCCGGGGCGACCTGCCCCCCGGCGAGATGCAGGGCAACCGGCGCGAATGGTCCATGGCGGATGCCCGGCAATGGGTGCGCGAGTTCCGCGCCGCGCACATGCGCCCCGAGGGCGCGGCCGGCACAACGCTGACCGTGGCCAACTTCAAAGGCGGCGTGGCCAAGACCACCTCCGCGGTGACGCTGGCACAGGGCCTGTCCATGCGTGGGCACAAGGTGCTGGTGGTGGATCTGGACCCGCAGGGCTCCGCCACCACGCTGTTCGGCGTGCTGCCGGACGCCGAGGTGGAGCAGGAGCACACGGCGATGCTGCTGTTCTCGGGCGCGCATGAGGATCTGAGCTACGCCATTCGCGAAAGCTACTGGCCGGGCATTGACTTGGTCTGCGCCGCGCCGCTGCTGTTCGGCGCGGAGTTCGCGCTGCCGGCGCGCCAGACCCGCGACCCGGGTTTCGAGTTCTGGCGCGTGCTCGATCGTGGCCTGGACCAGGCGCGCTTGGACTACGACGTGATCGTCATCGACACGCCGCCGGCACTGAGCTACGTCACCATCAATGCGCTGATGGCCGCCGACGGCGTGATCATGCCCCTGCCCCCTTCAGCGCTGGACTTCGCCAGCTCGGCGCAGTTCTGGGACCTGTTCAGCGACCTGTGCAACCAGCTCATCCGCAGCCGCGGGCAGGACAAGACCTTCGAGTTCATCGACGTGCTGCTGTCGCGTGTGGAATCCAACGACGCGGCCAGCAGCGTGGTGCGGCAATGGGTGCTGGAGGGTTATGCCGACAAGGTGCTGCCCATCGAGATTCCCAAGACGGCCGTGACGGCCACCGCCTCGGCGGAATTCGGCACGGTGTACGACCTGCCGCGCGGCTCGATGAACACCAAGACCTTCGCCCGCGCGCGCGACGCCTACGACCGCATGTGCGAGCTGGTCGAGCAGCAGATCCAGGCGGTGTGGGCCACGCAGCTGGAACAGCTGGCGGTCTGAACGGGAGGGTGCGATGAGTCTCAAGAACAAGGCCGCCAAGCTCGATTTCAGCAACCTGCCCGGCCTGGGGCCGGACACCGGCACGGCAGCGCGGCCCAAGACCGCGCCGGGCGCGATGATGGCCTTCGCCAACGAGGCCCGTTCCGACCTGCTGCGTGAGAACGAGCTGCTGCAGGCGCGCGCGCAGGAGGCGCAGGCGCTGCAAGGGCGGCTGGACGAGGCGCTCAACGAGCTGCGCCAGTGGGACGGCGCCAAGGCGACGCGGCTCATCGACGCGGCGCTGATCCGCCCCAGCCGCTGGGCCAACCGCCACGAGCTCAACTACGACTCGCCGCAGTTCGACAAGCTCAAGGCCGAGGTGGCGGACGCCGGCGGCAACGTGCAGCCGATCAAGGTCCGGCCGGTGGCCGAGCCCGAGGGCAGCTTCGAGGTGGTGTACGGGCATCGCCGGCTGGAGGCCTGTCGCCAGCTCGGCCTGCCGGTGCTGTGCCTGGTGGACAACATCGAGGACCGAGCCCTGTTCGTGGAGATGGAGCGCGAGAACCGCGGGCGCAAGGACCTCTCCGCCTGGGAGCAGGGAATGATGTACCGCCGCGCCCTCGATGCCGGGCTGTTCCCGTCGCTGCGCCAGCTGGCGGCATCCATCGGCGTGCAGCCGGGCAACGTCAGCACCGCGCTGCAGATTGCGGCGCTGCCGGACGTGGTGGTGCAAGCCTTTGCCTCGCCGCTGGACCTGCAGTTCCGCTGGGTGGCACCGCTCAAGGCCGCGCTGGAGCGCGACGAGGCCGAAGTGCTGCAGCGTGCCCACGAGATCGCGGCGCTGTCGCCGCGTCCGGCCGCACGCGAGGTGCTGGCCCGGCTCACCGGTCCGCATGAGAAAAGCCCGCTCGGACGGCAGACCCGCTACACGCTGGGCGGCAAGGTGGTCGGTTCCTGGGACAAGGACGCGCAGGGCAATGTTGCGCTGCGCTTCAAGGCCGGCGCACTCAGTGCCGACAAGGAGAAGCGGCTGCTGGAGCTGCTGGCGAAGTTCTTCGATTGACATGCCGATGCAGCGGCCCTGGGGCCCGCGCCATCCACAGGGGCCTGCGGGCCCCTTTTTGCTGCCCGCTGCGGGGAGTGTTCTACGGTAGAACACCCCGACGCGCCGAGCGCCCGGAGCGCGCCGGCGGCGAAGGCTCGCCTCCTCAGGGGGACGCGCCCCTGTGGCTGCACGGCTGGTGCGGCGCTGCCGCCGGAGCTGATCGCGTCTCCACCGGGTGGCCTCGCAGGTGGCCGATATCGGCGTGAATCGCGCTGTCAAGGCAGGGCAGCTCGGCGTGGGCGACATGCCTGCCTGGAACGGCGGTGATCCGGGCCAGCCGCAGCCGCAGCCGCTGCCACGGCACCGAGTTTGGATGGGCCTGGGAGCGTCCGGCGATCCAGGCCCGATTCCCTTCACTTCGAAACGAATGCGCTCCGTCGTGCGTGCTGGATGTGTCTTGCGAGGCGCTGCCGGTTCGGCCGAACCACGAGGCTGCTGCACCTCGCCTCTCCCGAGCCGCGACGGGAAAAGAATCCGGGATGAGGATGCAGCCTGACGCATGCGCCGGCTGCAACGGCCACGCGGCGTGCGGAAGGTCGGTGCGCCGTGGTGTTTGCCTCTGGCCGGCCGACTGCTGGGTCCGCACCCGGCTGCACGGGCTTGCGTCGGGTGCAGAGCGTTTCAGCGTCGTGCCGGTCCGCGACCAAGGCCGCTTCGCGTTGGACTTAGGGTGTGCTCAGCGCGGTCCGGCGAAGTTGCCTGCCTTGCTCACGTGCCCTCGCTTGTCCTTGGGCCAGGCCTCATGAGCCGGGCGAGCAATCCGAACTGAGCGCGGTCGAATTCCGTTCCATGCCGGGACGCGTTGATGCGTCGCAGGCATTGGGGCCAGTCCGCCGCGGTTCATCCTGCTCGGCGCCTTCATGAGTTGCCCGCAGGGCATGTCGCCGGCATCCGGTGACGGCGTACGCCGGGTCTGGGCGCCGTCTCGGGCTGGAAGCAAAGCGATGCCGCAATAGGCAGTGGGGCGGGATGTAGATGCTCTTGCTGGGCCGCGTCATGCGATGCCGTGCCGATGAGGCCGGCCCGAAAGGCGGCGCTTGCCGCGTCCTGGAAGATTCGTGTCCAGCGCTTCTTGGAAGCTGATTGAATCCGGCCGCACTGCGCCCGGCGCCTTCGGATGACGCGCGGTCTTGGTTCCCGTGCCAAGACTGCTGACGTTGACGAGAACCTTTTTCCCAAGGGCGACAGGCTTGAGGCCGGGATTGGTTGATTGGGTACGGTGCGTTGTGAGCGTCGTGGCTGCCGCGCCGTCACTGGCACTGGCAGCGCGGACGCCTTGGTGATGTCCTGGTGTTCTACCGTAGAACACCCCCTGGCCGAGGCCGCGGTGGCGCCGGAGCCACCTCTCCACCTGCAACGCACCATGCGCTTGGAACTGCCTTCCAGGCCGTTTGCCGGCGGAAGTGCCTGTCTTGAGGCCGGGAGCGGACTTCTTGCCGCTGTGCCGGCGCCTGCCTTTACGGCCGAGCGGCCGGCTGCGGAAGCAGGCCGGGGCCGCGCTTGGCACTGAGCCGGCTGGCGTCCGGACAGCCTGACGTGGCGTGGAAATGATTCCGGGCATGCAGGCCGGCACCTGTTCTACCGTAGAACACCAAACCCTCAAGATGCCGGGCCACCCGCTCAGCAGACAGGGAGCCCTGCACCGGGTGTCACGCGGATTGCAGGAACCGCGTGCCCGTGCCGGACGCCGCTGCGGCATTCGGAAGGCCGTGGCAGCGGGTGTTCTACCGTAGAACACCCTCGCCACCTGCAGGCCGCAGCGGCCGATGGACCGGTCCGGCGTGCGGAACTCGGTTGCCCCGGCTCACTCCGGCTTGCGTCGCCGCTTCAGCTTCTCGAACTCGCGCACCATGCGCACCCGCTCGGTGCCGAGATAGATCGTGGTGGTAGACAGGCTGGCATGGCCGAGCGCCTGCTGCAGCACCTCCACCGGGATCTGCGCCGCCGCGCCCTGGCGTGCGAACGTGTGGCGCAGCCAGTGCGTGGACGCGGCGCGCAGCCGCGCGGCATCCAGGCCATCCACCGCGTGGGCGCGCGCCGCTATGCGGGTGAAGAAGCGCTTGAGCATGCGGTACAGGCCGCTGGCGCCCAGAGCCCGGGTAATTGCTGGACGCTCCAGGCCGAGACTGCCGTCGGCCAAGGCCCGCCAGCGCGGCGGCGCCTCGGCCAGCGTGCACACCAGCGGCGTCGGCGAGGGCAGGGGAGCAACGGCCGCCGCGTCGGCATGGTGGGCGGCCAGCAGCGCGGCCAGGTCCTCCGCCAAGGGTACCTCGCGGACCTTGCCGCCTTTGCCCTGTACCGACAGCAGGGTCGCATCCTCGCCCGCCGCGTCGAGCCGCACGCTGCGCACCGACGCCAGCGTGGCACCCGCGATTTCCGACAGCCGCAAGCCGGTGGCCGCCAGCAGCTCCAGCACCAGCCGCAGGCGCCGCTGCTCGGCGCCCCGCGGTACGCCGGCGCGTGGCCGTGCGGCGGCTTCTTCCAGGCCGAGCTGGGCGCGCACGAAGGCCCATTCGGCCTCGGTGAAGGAGCGCTCGATGTCGATGTGCGACCCGACCAGCGCCGCCTTCTTGCTCACCGCGCGCAGCGGGTTGCCCACCAGGTAGTTGGCGTCGCGCAGGCCGTCGAACAGCGCCTGCACCACCACCAGCGCCTGCCGTTGCGACGCCGGCTTCAGCGGGCCGCGAAACGGCCGCCAGGCCGGATCGTCACGAGCCACCACCGCGGCGCCACACCAGGCCGGCGGTGGCTGGCGGATGAACTCGCGGTACGCCTGGGCGTCGCGGCTGTCCACCGACGACAGCGCCTTGCCGCGCTCCAGCAGGCACCACAGGTAGAAGCGCTCGACCTCCTTGCGGTAGGCGCGCAGCGTGGCCGGCTTCTCGCGGTACTGCGCCAGCCACGCCTCGATGGCCTGCCGGTCGTCCTCCGCGCCCAGGTGGTTGGGCATGCGGGTGGCGAACAGACCCGGGGCCTGCACCCCACCGGCCAGCCGGGGCGGCACGGCCAGCTGCTCCAGCGGCACCAACGCAAAGCGTGGAAGCAGCTGCACCGCGCCCAGGGCCCCGGTCCGCAGCGCGATGCGACGCTGCGGCGCCTCGCGCGCATCGCTCCGCAGCGGCTCCTCCCAATCGCGTGCCAGCGGCTGCAGCCATTCCAGGAGCCGGTCGGCCCGGGCCCGGCCCAGTCCCTGCACGCGGCGCCACCAGTTGGGCCCAAAGACGTTCACCGTCTGCACCAGGGCGGCCAGCGTGCCGATGCCGGCGGCCGTGAGGCGCTCGGCCATCGCCGGCGAGAGCCACAAGGCGACGCGGTCAGGCGGGGCAGGGCGGCGGGCCAGCAAGGCCTCGATCCGCCGCAGGCTGCGCGCTGCAAGGCCGCTCCGGTCCGACCCAGCTTCCCGGTGCGCCGGCAGCGTCTCCACGCCGTCCAGCCCATAGAACTCGCGGTACTCGCGCAGCAGCTCCGCCTCGGAATGCGTCTCGCGGTCCAGGCCCTGGCTGTCGATGAACTCGTCCAGGTCGGGCAGGGCCACCGCGCCCGGCCCGCGCGGCGGTTGCGCCAGCACCTGCAGCTCAGCGGTGATCCGCTCCGATTCCGGCAGCCCGAGGTTGAGGGCATGGCCATCGCGCAGCACCCGCCGCAACAGCGCTCCGCGCTGGCGCTCGATGCGGCGCAGGTCGGCGCTGAGCTCGCCGAATGCCAGGTAGCGCTCCCAGGCCCGGCGCAGGTCCAGGCCCTGCAGCCAGCTGCGCAGAAAGGCGAAGTGGTGCACGCCCAGCGCCTGCTCCTCGCGCAGCACCCGCGTCCGGGCCCCGCGTGGGCGGCCCGGGGGACGCTTTGGCCTCGCGACCTCGATGAGTTGGCTCGAATTCGGCTCCTCTTGCTCCACGCCATCCCCAGATTGATCCATTTATATGGCGGCATGATAATGAGAGTTATCAGGACGCAACTGACCTTGATATTGCTCCGTCGGGAAGAAGCATTGGGGTAGGGCTGTCGCCATGGCCATGGGCCAGCGAGCACTGATGACGACCCGGTCGAGCCAGGCAGTGTCGAAGAAAGGCTTGCGCTACCGGCTGAGAGCCAAGTCGGGAGCTTCAGCAAAACAGTTGGCCACGTTGCGGCTCAGTCACGACAGCTGCCGCGCGTCGCAGCCAGCGGCAGCGCAAACGCGACCAGGAAGGCCAAGTTGAGCGCGACGTTCAGCCACACCCCGGCCCGCAGCGAATACAAGGTGCCGGGCACGAACCACGCCGCCACCGACAGCGCCACCGTCCACCAGGCCCGGCGCGACCCAGCTGCGAGCGGGCCGCGCACCGACTGCAGCAGCGCCACGGCCCAGCCGAACATCACGGCCCCCAGCACCGCATGCGCGAAGGAGAGGTACGCGACCGCCTCCGCTCCCATGCGGTCCAGGCGCCCGGGGTCGGCGTAGACCAGCAGCGACATGCCCCACAAGGCCAGGTCCGGCAGCAGGACCGCGCCCAACCCCATCGCCATCAGCGCGGCGACGACGGCCTGCAGCCAGGCCAGCCAGAAGGGGGATGGGCCGGAAGGCCGAGCCCGTGAGGAATCCGGGGCGCCGTTCACCCGTGGCATTGTCGGCCGGGTGGTGCCCCGGGCCGTGTGGCTCGCCCGATCAGGCCGCGCCCAGGCGGCGCGACAGCGAGGCGGCGCAGCGCCGGATGGCGCCGGCCAAGGCGCCATCCCAGGCGGTGTCGAAAGTGGCGCTGGGGCCGATGCCGGTGATGCTCAGCAGCAGCGCGCCGCTGCCGTCGAACACCGGTGCCGCCAGGGCGCTGACGCCCGGAATCGCCTGGTCCACCACCCGCGCCATGCCCTGGCGCCGCACCTCGGCCAGCTGCGCCTCGAAGGCGGCCCCGTCCAGCGGCGCACCGTTGAAGCCGCCCAGGGCCAGCTCCTGCGCCAGTACCGCCTGCACCTCCTCACGTGCCCGGTAAGCCGCGAACAGCCAGCCCGAGGCCGTGCCGCGCAGGCTCATCACCGTGCCGTGGCGCATGGCCACGTGCACCGGGCTGGGTGCTTCCGCCACCCGCACGATGGTCGGGCCACGGTTGCCCCACACCGCGATCGACATGGTGTGGCCGGTGCTCAGCGCCAGTTCCTCGATCAGCGGCGTGGCCAGCCGCACCGGGTCGAACTGCTGCAGGCTGATGAGGCCCAGCTGCAGCGCCAGCGGGCCCAGCCCGTAGCGGCCGCTGCCGGCCTCCTGTTCGATGAGGCCCAGCTTGCCGAAGCTCACCAGGTACGGATGCGCCTTGGCCGGCGCCATGCCGGCCTCGCGCGCCAGGTCCTTGAGCGCCATGGGCCGGCCATGGTGGGCCAGCGCCAGCAGCAGCTGGCCGCCGACCTCGATGCTCTGGATGCCGCGCGAGCCGCGCTCTACAGGGGAAGTGACGTCGTCCACGGACTGGCTCAGGGTTTCTGCTAGGAACAATGGATTAGACATTAACGAAATGCATGACTAAGATCAACCTCGCCGTTAAACATTGCTGAAGACGTTCGCCGACATACCCATGAGCAAAGCCTTCGCCTCCCAAGCCGACCTCGAAGAGAAGAAGGTCAGCTTCACGCAGCTGTCCGAACATGCCTGGGCCTACACGGCCGAGGGCGACCCCAACACCGGGATCATCATCGGCGACGACGCCGTGCTGGTGGCCGACACCCAGGCCACGCCCGCCATGGCCGCCGACGTGATCCGCCGCATCCGCGAGGTGACGGACAAGCCCATCAAGTACGTGGTGCTCACGCACTACCACGCCGTGCGCGTGCTGGGCGCCTCGGCCTATGAGCCGCAGCAGATCATCGCCAGCCAGGACACCTACGACCTCATCAGGGAGCGCGGCGAGCAGGACAAGGCCAGCGAGATCGGCCGCTTCCCGCGCCTGTTCCGCAACGTCGAGACGGTGCCCGCCGGGCTGACCTGGCCCACCATGAGCTTCACCGGGAAGATGACGCTGTTCCTCGGCAAGCTGGAGGTGCAGCTGCTGCAGCTCGGCCGCGGCCACACCAAGGGCGACACCGTGGTGTGGCTGCCCCAGGAGCGCACGCTGCTCTCGGGCGACCTGGTCGAATTCGATGCCACGCCCTACGCCGGCGACGCCTACTTCAAGGACTGGCCGCGGACGCTGGACAACATCGCCGCGCTGAATCCGCGCGCGCTGGTGCCGGGCCGCGGCGCGGCGCTGGTCGGTGAAGAGCAGGTGCAGGCCGGGCTGGCGGGCACGCGCGCCTTCATCTCCGACCTGTACCAGGCGGTGCAGGCGGGGGCTGCCGCCGGCAAGGACCTCAAGGCCGTCTACAAGGAGGCCTACGCGCACATGGCGCCCAAGTACGGCCAGTGGGTGATCTTCGACCACTGCATGCCCTTCGACGTGACGCGCTGCTACGACGAGGTCACGCAGTACCCGGACCCGCGCGTGTGGACCGCGCAGCGCGACATCGAGATGTGGCAGGCGCTGGAGACCTGAGCTTCCAGCCGTCTCGTCCCTGACGGGCCCTGGCGGGGCCCGTCACCTTCTCTTCCATTCCTCATGGCATGCGCGTGCGGCGCAGGCCCCGGCTCGTCCCTTCACGTCCTCAGCCCCATGCGCGACCCGCTGTATTCCGCCTCCGGTGCCGAGATCCAGGCCCTGAGCTTCGATTACCGCCGCAGCCCCGACCAGGATGCCGCCGCGCCGGTGCGCCATCCCGTGGTGGTCGTGGGCGCCGGCCCCGTGGGCCTGAGCCTGGCCATCGACCTGGCGCAGCGCGGCCAGCGCGTGCTGCTGCTGGACAACGACGGCAAGCTCTCCACCGGCTCGCGCGCCATCTGCTTCGCCAAGCGCACGCTGGAGATCTGGGACCGCCTGGGCGTGGGCCAGGCCATGGTGGACAAGGGCGTGCGCTGGCACGTGGGCAAGGTGTTCTTCCACGACCAGCAGGTCTACCAGTTCGACCTGCTGCCCGAAACCGGCCACGAGCGCCCGGCCTTCATCAACCTGCAGCAGTACTACGCCGAGGCCTACCTGGTGGCACGTGCCCGCGAGCTGCCGAACCTGGAGATCCGCTGGCACAACACAGTGGCGGCACTGGCCCAGGAGGGCAGCGCGGTGCGCCTGGGTATCGACACGCCGGACGGCCGCTATGAGCTGATCGCGGACTACGTGGTGGCCTGCGACGGCTCGCGCTCGCCGATCCGCCACCTGATGGGGCTGGAGAGCAAAGGGCGCGTGTTCCGGGACCGCTTCCTCATTGCCGACGTGCGCATGAAGGCCGCCTTTCCCGCGGAGCGTTGGTTCTGGTTCGACCCGCCCTTCCACCCGGGGCAAAGCGTGCTGCTGCACATGCAGCCCGATGGTGTCTGGCGCATCGACTTTCAACTGGGTTGGGATGCGGACCCGGAAGTGGAAAAGCGGCCGGAGAAGATCATTCCCCGCGTGCAGGCCCTGCTGCGCGCAGCGGCCGCCAGCAAGGGCGACGGCGAGCCGCCCGAGCTCGACTTCGAGCTGGACTGGGCCAGCGTCTACACCTTCGCCTGCCTGCGCATGGAAAACTTCCGCCATGGCCGCGTGCTGTTTGCCGGCGACTCGGCGCATGGCGTGTCGCCCTTCGGCGCGCGCGGCGCCAACTCCGGCGTGCAGGACGCGGAGAACCTGGCCTGGAAGCTGGACCGCGTGCTGCGCGGCGCCGCGCCGGACTCCCTGCTCGACAGCTACGCCCGCGAGCGTGAGCACGCCGCCGACGAGAACATCCTCAATTCCACCCGCGCCACCGACTTCATCACGCCCAAGAGCGAGATCAGCCGGCTGTTCCGCGACGCCACGCTGGCGCTGGCCCGCGAGCATGGTTTCGCGCGCAAGCTCGTCAACAGCGGGCGGCTGTCGGTGCCGGCCACGCTGGACGGTTCCGTGCTCAACACGCCCGATGCCCAGGGCGATGCCTTCGCCGGCGCCATGCGCCCGGGCGCGCCGGCCGCCGACGCACCGCTGCGCCTCAACGGCCGCGACAGCTGGCTGCTGCGCGAGCTGGGCCCGGATTTCACGCTGCTGTGCTGGGGTCGCGCCCCCGCCTGGGCCCGGGAGCTGCCCGTGAAGGTGCTGGCCCTGGACGCCGCCAACGACCCGCAGCAGTGGCTGGCGCGGCGCTACGACCTGCGCCCCGGCAGCGCCTACCTGCTGCGCCCGGACCAGCATGTGTGTGCCCGCTGGCGCCAGCCCACGCCCGCTGCCGTCCACGCCGCCCTGAAGCGCGCCTGCGCGCTGCACTGAACACCGACCGAGCGAGAGCCGCCATGCCCCTGGTCACCGAACCGAATCTGGACGCGCCCGATGACTTCTACGAGGCGCTGATCGACACCCACCGCGACCTCGGCGCCGAGGCCAGCCATGCCCTCAATGCGCGCCTGGTGCTGCTGCTGGCCAACCACATCGGGCGGCTGGATGTACTCAAGGAAGCGCTGGCGCTGGCGCGCGCCAGCGGCGACACGGCCTGAAGAATTTTTCCCCGCAGACCAAAACCACCACAAGGAGACCTGCCCATGACCACCCGACGCCACCTGCTCGCCGCCTTCGGCGCCGCCGCCCTGTCCGCGCTGCCCCTGGCCGCCGCGGCCCAGGAGAAACCGCTGGAGTGGGTGCTGGGCTACGCCGCCGGCGGCGGCTCCGACGTCGTCGCGCGCACCGTGGCCGAGCAGATGGGCAAGACGCTGGGCCGCACCATCGTCGTCAACAACAAGCCCGGCGCCGCCACCAACATCGCTGCGGACTATGTCGCCAAGTCGCGCGACATCGGCAACGTCATGCTCACGGCCGACTTCGCCACGCTGGCCGCCAACCCCGCGCTGTTCAGCAAGCTGCCCTATGACGCCGAGAAGGACTTCAAGCCCGTGGGCATGCTGGCGCGCTTCCCGCTGCTGCTGGTGGTCGCGCCCAACGTGCCGGTGAAGAACTGGAAGGAGTTCAGCGACTGGGCGCAGCGGCAGCCCGAGGGCGTCAACTACGCCTCGGCCGGCCTGGGCAGCCCGCACCACCTCGCCACCGAGCTGCTGCGCGAGAAGAGCGGCCTGAAGCTCACGCACGTGCCCTACCGCGGCGCGGCGCCCGCGGTGCAGGACCTGCTGGGCGGGCAGATCGCCGTGGGCATGATCGACACCGCCAGCGTCCAGCAGTACGTGCTCAGCGGCAAGCTGCGCGCGGTGGGCGTGGCCAGCCCGCAGCGGCTGAAGACGCTGCCCGAGGTGCCCACGCTGGCCGAGCAGGGCCTCAGCGGCTTCGAGGCCTACGCCTGGCAGGGTCTCGTCGTGCCCGCGGCCACCTCGGCCGAGCTCACCACCAAACTGAGCCAGGCCCTGCAGGCCGCGCTGCAGTCGGTGCCCGTGAAGGCGCGCTTCCAGACCCTGGGGCTGGAGCCGCTGCCCGGCACCCCCGAGCAGATGGCCACCTATGCGCGCAGCGAGCGCGCGCGCTGGGGCGCGCTGATCCGCGCCAACAACATCAAGCTCGATTGAGCTTCCACCCTTTCCTGCATGCACTGGGGAACCACCACCGATGTCTGATCTGAAGTACCAAAACGGTTTCGGCAACCACTTCGCCACCGAGGCCGTGCCTGGCGCCCTGCCGCAGGGCCGCAACAGCCCGCAGCAGGTGGCGCTGGGCCTGTATGCCGAGCTGGTCTCGGGCAGCGCTTTCACCGCGCCGCGCGCCGAGAACCTGCGCAGCTGGCTCTACCGGCGCCAGCCCTCGGTGGTGACCGGCGCCTACCGGCCCTACGCGCAGCCCTGGCTCAAGACCGGCGCGGCCGAGGGCCAGCCCATGCCGCCCGACCCGTTGCGCTGGCATCCGGTGCCCATTCCCCGGGCCGAGGAGCAGGCGCTGGACTTCGTGGACGGCCTGCGCACCGTGGTCGTCAACGGCGACGTGGAAGCGCAAAGCGGCATGGCCGCGCACCTGGCGCTGGTCAACCGCTCCATGGCACGGCGCGCCTTCGTCAACGCCGACGGCGAGATGCTGCTGGTGCCGCAGGAGGGCGCGCTGCGCCTGGTCACCGAGCTGGGCGTGCTGGAGGTGAAGCCGGGCGAGATCGCGCTGCTGCCGCGCGGCATCGCCTTCAAGGTGGAGGTGCAGGGCCCGACGCGGCTGTACGTGTGCGAGAACTACGGCGCCCCGTTCCGGCTGCCCGAGCTGGGTCCCATCGGCTCCAACGGCCTGGCCAACCCGCGCGACTTCCTGGCGCCGGTGGCGGCCTTCGAGGACGGGGAGGGCCCCTACGAGATCGTCAAGAAGTACGGCGGCGCGCTGTGGCGCAACGAACAGGCCGGCACGCCCTTCAACGTCGTGGCCTGGCACGGCAACCTGGCGCCGCTGAAGTACGACACGGTCAACTTCATGACCATCGGCTCCATCAGCTTCGACCATCCGGACCCGTCGATCTTCACGGTGCTGACCTCGCCCAGCGACACGCCGGGCACGGCCAACTGCGACTTCGTCATCTTCCCGCCGCGCTGGATGGTGGCGGAGGACACCTTCCGCCCACCCTGGTACCACCGCAACCTCATGAGCGAGTTCATGGGGCTGGTGTACGGCCAGTACGACGCCAAGCCCGAGGGCTTCAAGCCCGGCGGCATGAGCCTGCACAACGGCATGGTGCCGCACGGGCCCGACGCCGAAGCCTTCGAGAAGGCCAGCACCGCGCCGCTGGCGCCGCACAAGCTCGACAACACCCTGGCCTTCATGTTCGAGAGCCGCTGGCGCTTCCGCCCCACGGCCTTCGCGCTGCAGGAGGCGCCGCGGGATGCCGCCTATGCCGAGTGCTGGGCGGGCCTGGGCGACCGCTTCCAGCAGCCCTGAACCTCAAACTCCCGACAAGCCATGACCATCGACCACACCCACGACCCGGCGCTGCGCAGCTGGGTGGCTTCTGCCAACGTCAACGACACCGACTTCCCGATCCAGAATCTGCCCTATGGCGCTTTCCGCCGCCGCGGTACGCAGGAGCCGCTGCGCATCGGCGTGGCCATCGGCGACCAGGTGCTGGACCTGAAGCTGGCCGCACAAGAGGGCGCCTGGTCGCCGGAGACGGCGGCGTTGCTGGCGCCGTTGGCCGCGGGCGACCTCAATGCCTTCATGGCGCAGGGGCCGCAGGCCCGGCACGCCGTGCGCGTGGCCCTGTCCGCCGCGCTGAGCGAAGGCAGCGAGCAGCAGTCCGCGCTGCAGCCTTGCCTGGTGCCGCAGGTTGAGGCCGAGATGGCGCTGCCCTGCCGCATCGGCGACTACACCGACTTCTACGCCGGCATCCACCACGCCACGACGGTCGGCAAGCTGTTCCGTCCCGACAACCCGCTGCTGCCCAATTACAAGTGGGTGCCCATCGGCTACCACGGGCGCAGCTCCTCGATCGTGGTCAGCGGTACGGACGTGCGCCGCCCGCTGGGGCAGCAGGCGCCCGGGCCCGACGGCGTGCCCAAGTACGGCCCCAGCCAGCGCCTGGACTACGAGCTGGAACTCGGCGCGCTGGTGGGCACGGGCAACGCGCAGGGCAGCCCCATCCCGATGAGCGAGGCCGAAGGTCACCTGTTCGGCCTGGTGCTGCTCAACGACTGGTCGGCGCGCGACGTGCAGGCCTGGGAGTACCAGCCGCTGGGGCCCTTCCTGTCCAAGAGCTTCGGCTCCACCCTGTCGCCCTGGGTGGTGACCATGGAAGCGCTGGAGCCCTTCCGCGCGCCGTTCACGCGCCCCGAGGGCGACCCGCAGCCGCTGCCCTACCTGGACTCGCCGCACAACCGCGAGCGCGGCGCCATTGCGATCCGCTTCGAGGTGCTGCTGCAGACGGCGGCCATGCGCGAGCAGGGGCTGCCGCCGCACAAGCTGACGGAGAGCAACTTCCGCGACGCCTACTGGACCGTGGCGCAGATGCTCACCCACCACGCCAGCAACGGCTGCAACCTGCAGCCGGGCGACCTGCTGGGCAGCGGCACGCAGTCCGGGCCGGAGGCCGGGCAGGGCGGCTCGCTGCTGGAGCTGAGCAGCGGCGGCAAGCAGCCGCTGGCGCTGCCCGGCGGCGAGACGCGCACCTTCCTGCAGGACGGCGACCGCGTGTTCCTGCGCGGTCGCTGCGAGGCGCCGGGGGCACGGGCCATCGGCTTCGGCGAATGCGCCGGCACCATCCTGCCGGCACCGGCGGTGCCGGCGGCCTGAGGCCGGCACGGCCCGGCGTTCGGGCGTTGCGTGGGTAACCGCGCGGCTGCCGGCCCCTGCCATGAAAAAAGGCGCCGACCCGCTGCCGGGCCGGCGCCATGGGGGGCGCTTCTCGCGCTCCTTCGTCTCCCTCGCTGGAGAAGATGCTTACTGCGCGCGCAGGTTCGTCGGCGGGGACACCGTGATGGCGCCGGTGACGAACTCGAAGGGGCCGCGGTCGTAGGTGCCGTCGGCGCCACGGGTGTTGCCCAGGCCGTCCATGTTGAAGGGCGCGGCCAGGCTGGAGCCTGCGGCCGTGGAGGCCTTGAGGCGGAAGTCCAGCGCAGCGATGTTGACGAAGGGGTCACCGCTGGTGGCGCTGGTGCCGCCGGTCTCGCCGTGGCTGCCGCCGGCGTTGACGAAGTGGTTGTAGTTGTGCGCGGAGAACTTGGAGAAGTCCGGGCTGTTGCTGTTGTAGAAGATGTTGTTGTAGGCCTCGTTGCCCGAGGCGATGTTGGGCAGCGTGCTCAGGCTTTGCTGATTCACGTTGATGAAGGCGTTGTTGTAGACCTTGGCGTTGTGGAACTGCTCGCCGCCGCCGCCGGTCCAGCCGCCGACCACGCCGTTGGCCGTGCCCCAGGAAGCGCCCGCGGGCTTGTAGAACACGTTGCCGTAGACCAGCAGCTTGGCGCTGGTGTTGGACGAGTTGTCCCACATGATGCCGCCGGTGCTCTGGATGT
>NZ_JABBFW010000036.1 GCF_012927045.1 Azohydromonas caseinilytica
TGATCGTGAACAAGCGCAGCATGGCCGCCGGTTATGCCGGGCTGGACAACGAGCTGTTCTACATGGACAAGACCATGATGGTCTTCGGCGACGCCAAGAAGGTGGTCGAGGAGATGGTCAAGGCCGTCGAATAAACATCACTCTTCGGGGTGATGCTTTGGGGCCGCCCGCGGGCGGCTTTTTGCTGTCCGCACGCGTCAGACTTGCGACACCCGGGCCGCTATCGAATCCCCTCATGCCCCCGTGGTGGGGGAGGCCCAGAATGCCTGAACACGACTCCTGACGGCACATGGAAAAGATCTGGCTGAAGCAATACCCCGAAGGCGTGCCGGCGGAGGTGGACACGACGCTCTACCCCTCGCTGGTGGCATTGCTGGAAGACGCGTTCCAGCGCCACCGCACGCTGCCGGCCTGCTCCTTCCTGGGACGCAATTTCGATTACGGCCGCATCGACGATCTCTCCGCCGCCTTCGCGGCCTTCCTGCAGGCGCAAGGGCTCAAGAAGGGTGACCGCGTGGCCATCATGCTGCCCAACACGCCGCAGTACCTGGTGGCGATGGCGGGCGTGCTGCGCGCGGGCTGCATCGTCGTCAACGTCAACCCGCTCTACACCTCGCGCGAGCTGGAGCACCAGCTGCGCGACGCCGGCGCCAAGGCGATCGTGGTCCTGGAGAACTTCGCCGCCACGCTGCAGAAGGTGCTGGGCGAGCTGCCGATGCTGCGCACCGTGGTGCTGGCGGCCATGGGCGACCTGCTGGGCCTGATCAAGGGCACGCTGGTGAACCACGTGGTGCGCCACGTCAAGAAGATGGTGCCGCCCTTCTCGCTGCCTCATGCAATGCGCTTCAACGAGGCGCTGGCGCAAGGGCGCGGCGCCAAGCCGCAGTTGCCGCAGGTCGGGCCCGACGACATCGCGGTGCTGCAGTACACCGGCGGCACCACCGGCGTGAGCAAGGGCGCGGTGCTGCTGCATCGCAACCTGGTGGCCAACATCCTGCAGTCCGAGGCCTGGTACACGCCCGCACTGCACAAGGTGCCCGCGGGCGAGCAGCTCTACACCGTGTGCGCGTTGCCGATCTATCACATCTTCGGCTTCTCCACGATCATGCTGCTGTCCATGCGCGTGGGCGGCTGTTCCATCCTCATTCCCAACGCGCGCGACCTCCCGGCCCTGCTCAAGACGCTGTCGAAGCAGCGCTTCCACAGCTTCCCGGCCGTCAACACGCTGTTCAACGCGCTGGCCAACCACAAGGACTTTGCCAGCGTGGACTGGAGCCACCTGCGCATCTGCGTCGGCGGCGGGATGGCGGTGCAGCAGGCCACGGCGCGGCTGTGGCTGGAGAAGACGGGCTGCCCCATCGTCGAGGGCTACGGCCTGTCGGAAACCTCGCCCTCGGTGTCGTGCAACCCGGTGGACAGCACGCAGTTCAACGGCACCATCGGGCTGCCGCTGCCCAGCACCGACATGAGGCTGGTCGATGACAACGGCCAGCCCGTGCCGCCGGGCCAGCCCGGCGAGATCGCCATACGCGGGCCGCAGCTCATGGCCGGCTACTGGCAGCGGCCCGACGAGACCGCCAAGGCCATGACGCCCGATGGTTACTTCCGCACCGGCGACATCGGCACCATGGACGAGCGCGGCTACTTCCGCATCGTGGACCGCAAGAAGGACATGATCCTGGTCAGCGGCTTCAACGTGTACCCGAACGAGGTCGAGGACGTGCTCACGCAGCTGCCCGGCGTGCTCGAGTGCGCCGCAGTGGGCGTGCCCGACGGCAAGGCCGGCGAGGCGGTGAAGGTCATCATCGTCAAGAAGGACCCGGCCCTCACCGAGGCCCAGGTGCGCGGCTACTGCGAGGCCAACCTCACCGGCTACAAGCGGCCCAAGGTGGTGGAGTTCCGCAACGACCTGCCCAAGTCCCCGGTGGGCAAGGTGCTGCGCCGCGAGCTGCGCGACCAGGAACAGTCCAAGGTCGGTTCCTGAGGCAGCGCGGCCCCGGGCGTGGCGTCCGGGGCCTGCGTACCGCGCTCAGTGCAGCAGCATCTTCAGGCCCACGGCCACCAGCACCAGCGAGATCGCGCCCTGCACCAGCTTCATCGGCGCGCGCGTACCCAGCAGCGAGCCCAGCAGCACGCCGGGGATGGAGCCCAGCAGCAGGTTCACCAGCAGCGTGGTGTCGACGTTGCCGATGAACAGGTGGCCCAGGCCCGCGATCAGCGCCAGCGGGATGGCGTGCGCGAGGTCGGTGCCCACCAGCTTGTGCGGCGTCAGCCGCAGCGGGTAGAGGTGCACCATCATCACCGTGCCCAGCGCGCCGGCGCCGATGGAGGTCAGCGTCACCAGCACGCCCAGGAGGGCGCCCGCCACCGAGGTCAGCCAGCGCTGCAGCCGGCGGAAGGCCTCGGGCCGGGCGATGCGGTGCGCCCGCCCGGCCTGGTGCAACCGCTGCTTGAACAGCATGCCCAGCGCGGTGGCGATCAGCGCCACCGCCACCCCGTTGACGATCAGCCCGTCGCTGACGCGGTGCGAGCCCGACCACTGCATCCAGGCCAGCGTTAGCGCCGCCGCGGGCAGGCTGCCGCGCGCCAGGCGCCCCACCACCTGCCAGTCCACGCTGCCGTGACGGTGGTGCACGGCGGTGCCGAACACCTTGGTGATGGCCGCCACCAGCAGGTCGGTGCCCACGGCGGTCTGCGGTGCGATGCCGAAAAATAGAACCAGGATCGGCGTCATCAAGGCCCCACCGCCCACGCCGGTGAGGCCCACCACGATGCCGACCAGCAGTCCGGACAAGGTGGTCGGGGCGTCAAAGCTCATGCGCGCTACCTCCAGGGGCGAACAGGACAAGGCGTGAAATGGGGCATGCGGGGCGCCGGCCCATGCCGCCTTTCCCCCGCGACTGCGGCACACTCCCGGCCGCGATGAATCCACGAATGCATGTGGCGCTGGCCTTGTCCGCCGGCGCGGAAATTGATTTGCCCGAGGCGGCGGCGCGCCATGTCCAGGTGCTGCGCCTGCAGCCGGGCGCGGAAGTGACCCTGTTCGACGGGCGCGGCGGCCAGTGGCGCGCACAGGTGCTGCAGATGGGCCGGCGCCTGGTGAGCGTGCGGGTGCTGGAGCATGTGGCGCTGGAGCGCGAGTTGCCGATGCCGGTGACGCTGGCGCTGGGCGTGCCGGCCAACGACCGCATGGATGCGCTGGTCGAGAAGGCCACCGAGCTGGGCGTGGCCGCCATCCAGCCGCTGCTCATGGAGCGCTCGGTGCTGCGCCTGGCCGACGAGCGCGCCGCGCGCAAGGTGGCGCACTGGCAGGCGGTAGCGGTGTCGGCCTGCGAGCAGTGCGGGCGCAACCGCGTACCCGAGCTGCTGCCCATGCGCACGCTGCACGAGTGGCTGCAGCTCGACGCCGAGCCCGCGCAGCGCCTGGTGTTGAGCCTGGGGCCGGACACGCAGCCGCTGCCGCGCGTGGTGGCGCTGCCGGCCACGCAGCCGCTGACGCTGCTCAGCGGCCCGGAAGGCGGCCTCTCCCCGGTGGAAGAAGCCACCGTGCGCGACCACGGTTTCCAGCCGGTGACGCTGGGCACGCGCGTGCTGCGCGCGGACACCGCGCCGCTGGCGGCGCTGTCCTGGTTCGGCGTCGCGACGGCGGCTTGATCGCCAACGGAATTGTCAACCCGCAGGCAACAGCGTTCTCATTGAGCGGCCGGGATGTGCGCTGGACATCCACCCGGGGAAAACAATTCCCATGCCGGGCGCGGCCATCGTTCGCCGCGCCGCGCCGCGCCGCGCTCGGGCTCAGCTGCCCGGGTTCTCGTCCGACGCCGGTGTGGCTGACGCGTCGCGGCGCGCCGAGCCGGCCACGAGGTCGAAGCGGAACAGCCGGCACTCGATCGGACCGTTCCACATCGGCACGCGGCGGCTTTCCTTCAGCCGCATCAGCGAGGGCAGCTTCATGTCGGGCGTGAGCACCCAGGCGGTCCAGCCGGCGTAGTTGCGCTTCCAGTGCGCGGCCAGGCCGGAGAAGAACTCCACCGAGCTGCCACCGCCTTCAAAACTCTCGCGCGCCGCGGCCGGCGCCTGGCCGTGGCCCTTGGGCGCCAGGCGCTCGCCGTAGGGCGGATTGAGCATCAGCACGCCGGCCTCCACCGGCGCCGGGCGCTGCAGCGCGTCGGCGGTCTTGAACTGGATGGCCTGCGCCACGCCGGCGCGCTCGGCGTTGCGCGCGGCGAAGTCGGTCATGCGGAAGGCCACGTCGCCGGCGAAGACCTGCGTGCGCGGCGCATGCACGGCCGCGCGCGCGGCCTGCTGCAGCTCGCGCCAGGCGCCCAGCTGGCCGCGGAACACGCCCAGGCGCTCGAAGGCGAAGCGCCGCTGCAGCCCGGGCGCGATGCCGCAGGCCAGCTGCGCCGCCTCGATGGCAATGGTGCCGGCACCGCAGCAGGGGTCCAGCAGCGGCGCATCGCTCTCGCGCCCCTGCCAGCCGGCGGCGGCCAGCATGGCCGCGGCCAGCGTCTCCTTCAGCGGCGCCTCGCCCTGCACCTCGCGCCAGCCGCGCTTGAACAGCGCTTCGCCGGAGAGGTCCACGTACAGCAGGGCCTGCTCCGGGCCCAGGTGCAGCACCAGCGGCAGCTCGGGGTGGCGCGTGTCCACGCTGGGACGCTCGCCGGTGCGCTCGCGCATCACGTCGCACACCGCGTCCTTGATGCGCAGGTTGGCGAAGTTCAGGCTGCGCAGCGGCGAGCGCTGCGCGGTGCTGTCCACGCGCAGCGTCTGGCGCGGCGTGATCCAGTCGGCCCAGGGCACGCTGCGCGCCAGGTCGTAGAGGTCGTGCTCGTCGTGGTACGGGCCCCACACCAGCTCCAGCAGCACGCGCTGCGCCAGGCGGCTGTGCAGGTTGAGCTGCATGGCGGTGCGCAGGTCGCCGTGCACGCGCACGCCGCCGCGCAGCGTCTCGATGTCGCGCTCGTCCAGCGCGGTGATGCGCTGCACCTCGTCGGCCAGCAGCGGCTCCACGCCGGCGGCGCAGGGCAGGAAAAGGACGGTATCGGTCACGGGGTCACGGAGAGAGAGAGTGGTTTCCGTTCGTCCTGAGGTATCGAAGGATGAACGGCCCCCACTGTGCGGCAGCCATGGCCGCCTTGCGGATTCGCCCTTCGATACCTCAGGGCGAACGGGTCATTCGGCGCGCGGGGCCATGACGGACGCGCGTTCGGGGCGGTGCCAGGCAGCCGCTCTACAACGCCTTGCGCAGGTTGGCCGGCGCGATCTTGAGCGCCTCGCGGTACTTGGCCACCGTGCGGCGCGCGACCTGGATGCCCTGCTCCTCCAGCATGGCGCTGAGCTGGCTGTCCGACAGCGGCTTCTTCGCGTCCTCGGCGCCGATGAACTGCTTGATGAGCGCGCGCACCGCGGTGCTGGAGGCGTTGCCGCCGGCGTCGGTGTTGAGCGAGGAGCCGAAGAAATACTTGAGCTCGAAGGTGCCGTAGGGCGTGGCCATGTACTTGGCCGTGGTCACGCGCGAGATGGTGGATTCATGCAGCCCCAGCTCGTCGGCGATCTCGCGCAGCACCAGCGGCTTCATGGCGATCTCGCCATGGGTGAAGAAGGCCTTCTGCCGCTCCACGATGGCGCTGGAGACGCGCAGGATGGTGTCGAAGCGCTGCAGGATGTTCTTCATGAACCAGCGCGCCTCCTGCAGCCGCGCCGACAGCCCCGGGCCCGAGCCGTTGCGCTGGCCGCGGATGGCCTGGGCGTAGAGGTCGTTGATGCGCAGCTTGGGCATCACGTCCGGGTTGAGCACCACCTTCCAGCCCCGGCCGGCCTTCTGCACGATCACGTCGGGCACGATGATGTTGGCCTCGGCCCGCGTGAAGGGCCGCCCGGGTTTGGGTTCGCAGCCGCGGATGAGCGTCTGCGCCTGCTTGAGCATGTCCTCGTCGGCGTGCGTGAGCGCCATGAGGCGGCGCAGGTCGCGCTTGGCCAGCAGTTCCAGGTGCTCGCGGCACACCGCCAGGGCCACCGCCTGCGCCGTGCAGGGCGCGCGCGCCTGCAGCTGCAGCACCAGGCATTCCGAGAGGTTGCGCGCGCCCACGCCGGTGGGCTCCATGCTCTGCAGCCAGCGCAGCGCGCACTGCAGCCGCTCCAGCAGCTCCTCGCGCGCCGCCTCGATGGCCTCGCCCTCGCCGGGCATGAGCTGCGCGGCGATCTCCTCCAGCGGGTCGGCGAGGTAGCCGTCCTCATCGAGCGACTCGATGAGCACGTGCACCGCCGCGGCGTCTTCGGCCGACAGCCGCATGCCCAGCAGCTGCGCGCGCAGGTGCTCCTGCAGCGAGATGCCGACGCTGCCGCGCTCCTGGGGTTCGAAGTCCTCGTCGCTGCCGGCGGCCGAGCTGGGCGTCTCGCGGATGCCGTCGAAGTCGTCGCGCTCGGTGCCGTTCTCCCAGTCCTCGCGCTCGGTGGCGCCGAACTCGGCGCTGTCCACGCCGCTCACGTCGGCATCGTCGCGGCCGTCGGTGTCGTCGCGCTCGGCGCCCTCGCTGCTGCTGCGCTCGGGCGCGGCGGCGCGGTCCAGCGCCTGCTCGAAGGCGGGCACGCCATCCTCGTCGGCTTCCAGGAACGGGTTCTGTTCGAGCATCTGCTCGACTTCCTGGTGCAGCTCCAGCGTCGAGAGTTGCAGCAGCCGGATCGACTGCTGCAGCTGCGGCGTGAGCGCCAGGTGCTGCGACAGCCGAACTTGCAAGGACGGTTTCATGACTTCCCCAACTGCGTGGCGTTCAACTCACATCCGGAAATGCTCGCCGAGATAAACCTTGCGCACGTCAGCGTTCTCGACGATCTCGTGGGGCGTGCCTTCTGCGAGCACATGCCCCTCACTGATGATGTAGGCGCGGTCGCAGATGCCCAGCGTCTCGCGCACGTTGTGGTCCGTGATCAGCACGCCGATGCCGCGCGCCTTGAGGAATCCGATGATTCGCTGGATCTCGATCACGGCGATCGGGTCCACGCCCGCGAAGGGCTCGTCCAGCAGGATGAAGCGCGGCTGCGTGGCCAGCGCGCGCGCGATCTCCACGCGGCGGCGCTCGCCGCCCGAGAGCGCCGGCGCAGGGCTGTGGCGCAGCTTCTCGATGCCCAGTTCGCCCAGCAGCTCCTCCAGCAGCGTGCGGATGGCCTGCGGCTTGAGCGGCCGGCCCTGCGCGTCGAGCTGCAGCTCCAGCACCGCGCGCACGTTCTCCTCGACCGTGAGCTTGCGAAAGATCGAGGCCTCCTGCGGCAGGTACGACAACCCCAGCCGCGAGCGCTGGTGGATGGGGCGCTGCTGCACCTCCTGCCCGTCGATGAGGATGCGCCCGGCATCGGCGCGCACCAGCCCCACCACCATGTAGAAGGTCGTGGTCTTGCCCGCGCCGTTGGGGCCCAGCAGCCCCACCACCTCGCCCGCGCCCACGGCCAGGTGCACGTCCTTGACGACCAGGCGCGCGCCGTAGCGCTTCTGCAGCCCGTCGGCTTCGAGCCGGCTGTTGTTGGACTGCGCGTCCAGGGCGGCGTGGGGGACGGCGCTCATCAGCGGGCCGGGCCGGAGGCCGATGGCGGGGGCGTGAGCACGGCGCGCACGCGCCCGCCCGAGGCGTTGTCGCCGGCCACACTGAAGAGCTCGGCGCGGTTGTCGTAGGTGATGAGGTTGCCGGTGATCTCGTCGGCGACGGTGCTGCCGCGCAGGCGCCGCACATGGGCATTGCCGGTGAGCTTGAGCAGGTCGCTGCGGCTGTCGTAGTCGATGCGGTCGGCCGTGCCCTCGATGTACTCGTCCAGGCCCTCGCGCTTCTGGCGGAAGGTGGCCTGCGTGCCCGGCACGCCCAGCGCGGTGGCGGTGCGGTGGCCCTCGCCCACCTCGCGCAGCTCCATGCGCTCGGCCTTGATGCGCATGGTGCCCTGCGTCACCACCACGTCGCCGTTGAAGACGACGAGCTGCTTTTGCATGTCCACCGTGCCGGGCTTGTTGGCCTCGATGACCAGCGGCTGGTTGCGGTCGGCCTTGTCGGCCAGCGCGCCGCCGCCAGCCAGGGCCAGCAGGACGCTCATGCAGAGGATTCGAAGGCGGTGTGGGCTCATAAGGGCACGAAACTTGCAGACCATTCTAGCCACAGTTCGCGCCCCGCGGGCGAGTTGCCCGCCCATTGCTCAGGAAACAGGTGAGGCCGCCGCCCATCTCGGTCGGCCCGGCAGCGGCTTCAGCCGCTCTTGCGCGCCAGGCCGATGAGGTATTCGGTCGTGGCCAGGGCGCGCTCGTTGGAGCCGGCCAGCGCGCCGGAGGTGAAGTAGCGGCCCTGGATGCCCATCGAGGGCACGCCGTCGATCTTGTAGGCATCGGTCAGCGCCTTGGCCTGGCGCACCTTGGTGGCGACGCCGAAGGACTTGAAGGCTTCCGTGAACTTGGCGCCGTCCACGCCGTTCTCGGTCATGAAGGCGACGATGTCGGCCTCCTTGTCCAGGCGCTTGCGCTGCTGGTGCATGGCGGCGAAGACCTTGCGGTGCATGGCCTCGACCTGCTGCAGCGCCTCCAGCGCGTAGAACAGCCGGGCATGCGTCTCGTGCAGCGCCGTGAAGCCCACGGGCACGCGGCGGAAGGCCACGTAGTCGGGCACCTTCTTGCTCCAGGCGTCGAGCAGCGGCTCGAAGGCGTTGCAGTGCGGGCAGCCGTACCAGAAGAACTCGACCACCTCGATCTTGCCCTGGGCGCTGGTGGGCGCCGGGGTGGCAAGCTTCACGTAGTCCTTGCCCTCGGCGAAGCTGGCCTGCGCCTGCGCGGCGGGCACACCGCCCAAGGCCAAGCCAGTGGCGGCCAGGGCACAGGCGAATTCACGACGTTTCATGTTCCGGTTCCTCGGGTCAACGGGTTGCGGCGGTGGAGGCGGCCCGCCGCGGCACAGGGCTCACTTGTGTCTCCGGGTGCTCAACGCTCCACGCGCACCAGGGCCGATTCGATGGTGCTGCCGCGCAGGCGGTCCTGCGTCATCTCGGCCTCTTCCTTGCGTTCAAAGGGCCCCAGGCGCACGCGGTAGACGGTACGGCCGGACTGCTCACGCTCGGTGACGCGGGCCGTGTAGCCCAGCATCGCCAGCCGCGCACGCTGCTGCTCGGCGTCCTCGACCCGCGAGAAGGCGCCCACCTGAACGAAATACGTGAACGCATCAGCCTCGGCGCGGGTGGACCGCGTCGTCTGCGAAGGCGGCGGGTTCGTGACCGACGGGGGCGTGGCGGTGTCGCCGCCGGAGAGGATGGCGGCGGGGTCGCGCGTGGACTTGGCCGCGGGCGGCGTGGCCGGGGCCGGCGGTGCGGCGGGACGGCGCGGGGTCGCGGGCTCGGCCGGCGCCGGCGGCACCGCCGGCGCGGTGGCGGTGCGGGGCGGCTCGCGCGGCGGCAGCGGGCTGCCGTTGGTGGGCGGCAGCGGCTCGGCGCCGGCCGTGTCGGCCGGCGGCGTGGCCGGTGCGGGCGCAGGGGTGGGCTCGACCGGCGGCGGCACGGGCGTGCGCTTGCCCGCCAGCGGCGCGTTGGGGTCCCAACGCTTGTTGCGCTCGGCCTCGGCCGCCTCCTGGTCAGGAGTGCGCTGCGGCACCTTGTCCACGAAGGGCACCGGCACCTTGGTGACGTACAGCGCCACGGCCAGCGCCAGGCCCAGGCCGACCAGCAGCCCGATCACGATTCCCAGGCCGAAGCCGCCCTTCTGCTTCCTCATGGCTGGACCGTGGCGGGAGCCACCTCCTCGGCACGTTGCATGGACTCGGGCGCCGACACGCCCAGCATCGCCAGCGCGTTGCGCAGCACCTGGCGCGTGGCCGACAGCAGCGCCATGCGCGCGCCGGCCAGCGCGGCGTCTTCCACCAGGAAGCGCTCGGCGGCGTAGTAGCTGTGGAAGGCGGCGGCGACGTCGCGCAGGTAGAAGGCGATGTCGTGCGGCGCCAGGTCGGCCGCGGCGCGCTCCAGCACGGTCGGGAACTCGGCCAGCTTCATCATCAGCGCCAGCTCGGTGGGGGCGGTCAGCAGCGCCAGGTCGGCATCGGCGGGCACGTCCTGGCCGTACTGCGCCAGCACCGAGCAGATGCGCGCATGCGCGTACTGCACGTAGAAGACCGGGTTCTCGTCGCTGTGCTTGAGCGCCAGGTCCACGTCGAACACGAACTCGGTGTCGGCCTTGCGGCTGATGAGGAAGAAGCGCACCGCGTCGCGGCTGGTCCAGTCGATGAGGTCGCGCAGCGTCACGTAGCTGCCGGCGCGCTTGGAGATCTTGACCTCCTGGCCGCCGCGCATGACGGTGACCATCTTGTGCAGCACGTAGTCGGGGTAGCCCTGCGGGATGCCGACATGGGCCGCCTGCAGCCCGGCGCGCACGCGCGCGATGGTGCCGTGGTGGTCGCTGCCCTGGATGTTCACGACCTTGGTGAAGCCGCGCTCCCACTTGTTGATGTGATAGGCCACATCCGGCACGAAGTAGGTGAAGGTGCCGTCGGACTTGCGCATGACGCGGTCCTTGTCGTCACCGTAGTCGGTGGAGCGCAGCCACAGCGCGCCGCCTTCCTCGAAGGTTTTATCCGCATCGATGAGCCGCTGGACCGTCTCCTGGACCTTGCCCGTCGTGTACAGGCTGGATTCGAGGAAGTAGTTGTCGAAGCGCACCCCGAAGGCCTGCAGGTCCAGGTCCTGTTCGTGGCGCAGGTAGGCCACGGCGAACTGGCGGATGCTGTCGATGTCGGCCGGGTCGCCCGAGGCGGTGAAGGCGCGGTCGTCGGCGGTGACGGTCTTGCCGGCCTTGAAGTCGGCGGCGATGTCGGCGATGTAGTCGCCGTTGTAGGCCGCCTCGGGCCACTCGGCGTCGCCGGGCTGCAGCCCCTGCAGCCGCGCCTGCGTCGAAGCCGCCAGGGTGCCGATCTGCACGCCGGCGTCGTTGTAATAGAACTCGCGCGTCACCTGCCAGCCCTGCGATTCGAACAGGTTGCAGATCGAGTCGCCCAGCGCCGCCTGGCGGCCGTGGCCCACGTGCAGCGGGCCGGTGGGGTTGGCGGAGACGAACTCCACCATCACGCGCTGGCCGTTGCCGGCCTTGCGGCCGAAGGCCTCGCCGCCGGCGCGGACCTCGGCGATGACCTGCTGCTTGGCGGCGGGGGACAGCCGCAGGTTGATGAAGCCCGGGCCGGCGATCTCCACCGCCTGCACCCAGCGCTGCACCGCCGGCTGCGCCTGCAGCGCCTGCACCAGCTGCTGCGCGAGCTCGCGCGGGTTCTTCTTGAGCGACTTGGCCAGCGCCATGGCCGCGGTGACGGCCAGGTCGCCGTGCGAGGCCTGCTTGGGCGACTCGAAGCTCAGTTGCGCGGGCACTTCGGCCCCGAGTTCTGCGACGGCTGCGCGCAGCGCGGCGAGCAGCTCCTGCTTGGCTTGGATCATCGGGCGATTCTACGAGGCGGGTCCGGGCGCCCCTCGCGCGCCACAATGCCCCGCATGCCCGCCGACGCCGCCTCCCCGCCCGCCGCCGCGCCGCTGCCGCGCGCCATCGGCAAGTACCGCGTGCTGTCGCGGCTGGGCGACGGCGCTACCAGCGAGGTGTTCCTGGCGCGCGACGAGTTCCTGGGCCGCGAGGTGGCGGTCAAGCGCGTGCACCCGGCCGCCGCGCTGGGCCCCGAGGCCAGCCTGCCGCAGCTGCAGGCGCGCTTCTTCGCCGCCGAGGCGGCGCTGGTGGGCAAGCTGCACCATCCCAACGTGGTGCAGCTGCTGGACGCGGTGCCCGACCCGGTGGCGCCCTACCTGGTGATGGAGTACGTGCCCGGCACCACGCTGCGCCACTTCTGCCGCCCCGACCGGCTGCTGCCCCTGGAGCAGATCGTGGAGATCGGCTTCAAGTGCGCCATGGCGCTGGGCTACGTCTACCGCCAGGGGCTGATCCACCGCGACGTGAAGCCCGCCAACGTGCTGGCCCTGCTGCGGCACGACGAGGTGGTGGACGTGAAGATCAGCGACTTCGGCAGCGTGCTGCAGCTGGAGTCGGACCGCACGCAGGTGTTCCGCGTGGGCTCGCTGACGTACATGTCGCCCGAGCAGCTCGACGGCTCGGCGCTGGACGCGCGCGCGGACATGTACTCGCTGGGCGCGGTGCTCTACCACCTCATCGCCGGCCGCCCGCCCTTCGAGGCGCCGACGCAGGCGGCGCTGATGGCGCAGATCTACACCGCCGCTCCCCCGGCGCTGGCCGGCCTGCGCGAGGGCGTGCCCCCGGCGCTGGAGGCGCTGGTGCACGACGCGCTGGCCAAGCGGGCCGAGGCACGCCCCGCCACCTGGGACGCCTTTGCCCAGCGCCTGGCCGACCTGGTGGCGCAGCGCCTCATTCCGCTGGGGCGGCTGCAGGGGCCGCTGGACTCCGAGCGCTTCAGTCTGCTGCGCACGCTGGAGTTCTTCGGCGAGTTCGACGACGTGGCGCTGTGGGAGGTGGTGCATCGCGCGCGCTGGCAGCGCTTCGACAGCGGCCACGCGCTCTACCGCAAGGGCGAGCACGGCACGAGCTTCCACATCCTGGCGCAGGGCGAGGTCGAGGTGCTGCGCGACGGCCAGCTCACGGCGCGGCTGGGCGCGGGCACCTCGGTGGGCGAGATGGCCTACCTCGCCCCCAGCCCGGAGCTGCGCACCTACAGCACCGACGTGGTGGTGGCGCAGCCCTGCGTCACGGTGAGCTTCACGCCCGAGACGCTGCAGCAGCTCAGCGCCTCCACCCGGCAGCAGTTCGACACCGCCTTCATCCGCGTGCTGGTGCGCCGGCTGCACGCCGCGCACGAGGCGCTGGCGCATCCGCGGCGCATCGTCTGAGGGCGCCGCGCCGCTGCGGGCTTGTGCGCATTGGTGACCCCTGCAGGGCTTTGCTTGAATGCGTGGCGGCAATCCGCCGCGCATCCAGGAAGGAGGACTCCATGACCAAAGCCGCTCTTGCCGCGCTGTTGTGTGCCTGTGCCTTCGCCACCCAGGCGGCCGAACCGGCCGCGGACCCATCCACCGACAAGGCTCCCGCCAAGACCGCCAAAGCGCCCACGGCGCAGCAGAGCAAGATGAAGGCGTGCAATGCCCAGGCCGAGGGCAAGAAGGGCGACGAGCGCAAGACCTTCATGAAGGAATGCCTCTCGGCCAAGGGCGCCGACGGTGCCGACACCCCCGCCGCCACGGCACAGCAGAGCCGGATGAAGCAGTGCAACACCCAGGCCGAAGGCAAGAAGGGCGACGAGCGCAAGGCCTTCATGAAGGAATGCCTGAGCAAGAAGGCCTGAGCGCGGCGCTCGCGCCCCGCACCAGAGCCCGGCACCGCCGGGCTTTTTTTGCGTGCCACCCGCACCGCAGCAGGCGAATTGTCCCCTGCTGGTTTACTTTCCGCTCACTCCATGGCGTCTGGCTGAGGTCACTGTCGCCTGGGAGGCGCCAATGTTTCCCGTGGCCGCTCAGCCGGCGGCCGACTGCCAGTACTGCGGGTCGCCCCAGCTGTGCTTGAGGAAGTCGATCCACAGCCGCACCCGCAGCGGCAGGTGCCGGCGCTGCGGGAACACGGCGTAGATGCCGTTGGGCGGGGCGGCGAACTCGTCGAGCACGCTCACCAGCGTGCCGCGCGCCAGCTCCGCCTCCACCTCCCAGGTGCTGCGCCAGGCCAGCCCCAGACCGGCCAGGCACCACTGGTGCAGCACCTGGCCGTCGCTGCAGTCGAGCCGGCCGCTGGGGCGCAGGTGCTGGATCTGGCCGTCCACCTGGAAGGCCCAGCCGCGCGTCTGGCTGGCCTCGGAGCTCAGCGTCAGGCACTCGTGGCGCTGCAGCTCCGACGGGTGCTTGGGGGCGCCCGCGCGCCGCAGGTACGCGGGCGCGCCCACGCAGCGGCGGCGGTTGTCGGCCAGCCGCACGCTCACCAGGCTGGAATCGGGCAGGTCGCCCACGCGCACGGCGCAATCGAAACCCTCGTTGACGATGTCCACCACCCGGTCGCTGAGGTTGAGCGAAAGGCTCACTTCCGGGTGCTGGGCCAGGAAGCGCGGCACCAGCGGCGCGACATGGCGCCGGCCGAACCCCGCCGGCGCGGTGATGCGCAGGTGCCCGCTGGCCTTGACCCCGCCGGCGCTGACGCTGGCCTCGGCGTTGGCCAGGTCGGCCAGCAGCCGCTGCGCGTCCTCCAGGAAGGCGCTGCCCTCGTGCGTGAGCGTGATGCGCCGCGTGGTGCGCAGCAGCAGCTTCACGCCCAGCCGCTCCTCCAGCGCGTCGATGCGCCGCCCGATCACGGCCGGCGCCACCCCTTCGGCCTGCGCCGCGGCGGTGAGGCTGCCCTTGGTGGCGACGGCGACGAAGGATTCGATCTGCTTGAGGCGGTCCATGGTGCCAAGCGTAGTGCAGGTTTTAGAGGTAATGAACGCTTCAAAGGCTTCAATCCCTGCTGGAAACGTCATTTATCACGACCACCCGGACCGAATGGTGGCCACATCTTTGCATAGAAGTCACTAATCTTTATCAAATCAGGATCTTAATGTGTGCAAAGTGATGGAATAAATTCAAGGAATGGATTCGCCCCTCACGCCGCGCGCGGTGCTCTTCGATGCCTACGGCACGCTGTTCGACGTCTACAGCGTGTCGCTGCTGGCCGAGCAGTTCTACCCGGGCCGCGGCGAGGCGCTGGCGCAGCTGTGGCGCGACAAGCAGATCGAGTACACGCGGCTGCTGACCATGAGCGGGCGCTACCAGCCTTTCTGGGACCTCACCCGCGCCGGGCTGCGCTTCGCGGCGCAGCGCCTGGGGTTGAAGCTGCCGGCCGCCGACGAGGAGCGGCTGATGAACCAGTACCGGCACCTGAGCGCCTTCCCGGAGAACCTGGAAGTGCTGCAAACGCTGCGCGCGCGCGGCATCCGTGCCGGCATCCTGAGCAACGGCGACCCGGAGATGCTGGGCGTGGCGCTGCGCAGCGCGGGCTTTGCCGGCCTGATCGACCCGCTGCTGTCGGTGCACGCGGTGCGCCGCTTCAAGACCGACCCCGCGGCCTACGCGCTGGGCCCGCAGGCCCTGCAGTTGCCCGCACGCCAGATCCTCTTCGTTTCCAGCAACGGCTGGGACGCCATCGGCGCCACCTGGTACGGCTACACCACGCTGTGGGTGAACCGCACCGGCGGGCCGCTGGACCCGCTGGACACCGAGCCCACCCGCCGCGGCAGCAGCCTGCGCGACGTGCTGGCCTTCTTTCCCGAGTGACTTTTCTTTGACTGCGAGCCCAACATGACTGCACGCACCACCGTTCACCGCCTCCAGGTCGCCACCGAGCTGTACCGCTTCGTCGAGGACCAGGTCCTGCCCGGCACCGGCATCGACAGTGCGCGCTTCTGGGCCGGCTTCGACGCCATCGTGGCCGACTTGGCCCCGCGCAACGCCGCGCTGCTGGCCGAGCGCGACCGACTGCAGACCGAGCTTGACAACTGGCACCGCAGCCACCCCGGCCCCATCACCGACATGGCCGCCTACCGCGGCTTCCTGGAGTCCATCGGCTACCTGCTGCCGCAGCCCCAGGGCGTGAAGGCCACCACCTCCAACGTGGACGCCGAGCTGGCGCTGCAGGCCGGCCCGCAGCTGGTGGTGCCCATCCTCAACGCCCGCTACGCCCTCAACGCCGCCAATGCGCGCTGGGGCTCGCTGTACGACGCGCTGTACGGCACCGATGCGCTGCCCGAGACCGACGGCGCCGAAAAGGGCAAGGGCTACAACCCGGTGCGCGGCCAGCGCGTGATCGAGTTCGCGCGCAACTTCCTGGACCAGGCGGCCCCGCTGGCGCAGGGCTCGCACCGCGACGCCACCGCCTACCGCGTCGAGGGCGGCCAGCTGGCCGTCACGCTCAAGGACGGCACCCGCACCGCGCTGGCCGACCCGGCGCAGCTGGTGGGCTGGCAGGGCGAGGCCGGTGAACCCTCCTCCGTGCTGCTGGTGCACAACGGCCTGCACGTGGACATCCGCATCGACCGCGGCACCACCATCGGCGCCTCCGACGCCGCCGGCGTGAGCGACGTGGTGGTGGAAGCCGCGCTGTCCACCATCCTGGACCTGGAAGACTCCGTCGCCGCGGTGGACGCCGCCGACAAGACCCTGGCCTACGCCAACTGGCTGGGCATCCTCAAGGGCACGCTGACCGAGGAAGTCGCCAAAGGCGGCAAGACTTTTACTCGCGGCCTGAATCCGGACCGCATCTACAACGGCCCGAATGGCGAGGTGCGGCTGCACGGGCGCTCGCTGATGTTCCTGCGCAACGTCGGCCACCTGATGACCAACCCGGCCATCCTGTGGGGCGACGAGGGCCGCGAGATCCCCGAAGGGATCATGGACGCCGTCATCACCACCGCCATCGCGCTGCACGACCTGCAGGGCCACGGCGCCAACGGCATCCGCAACTCGCGCACGGGCTCGGTCTACATCGTCAAGCCCAAGATGCACGGCCCGGCGGAAGTGGCCTTCGCCGATGAGCTGTTCGGCCGCGTCGAGGAACTGCTGGGCCTGCCCAAGCACACGGTGAAGCTGGGCATCATGGACGAGGAGCGCCGCACCAGCGTCAACCTGCAGGCCTGCATCGCCGCGGCGGCGGCGCGCGTGGCCTTCATCAACACCGGCTTCCTGGACCGCACCGGCGACGAGATGCACAGCGCCATGCAGGCCGGCCCCGTGCTGCGCAAGGGCGACATGAAGAGCAGCGCCTGGATTCAGGCCTACGAGCGCAACAACGTGCTGGTGGGCTTGGCCTGCGGGCTGCGCGGCCGGGCCCAGATCGGCAAGGGCATGTGGGCCATGCCCGACCTGATGGCGGCAATGCTGGAACAGAAGATCGCGCACCCGAAGTCCGGCGCCAACACCGCCTGGGTGCCCTCGCCCACCGCCGCCACGCTGCACGCGCTGCACTACCACCAGGTCAGCGTGGCCCAGGTGCAGCAGGAGCTGGAGAAGATCGACGCCGCCGCCGAGCGCGACACGCTGCTCACGGGCCTGCTGACGGTGCCGGTGGTGGCCGAGGCCAAGTGGAGCGCCGCCGAAGTCCAGCAGGAGCTGGACAACAACTGCCAGGGCATCCTGGGCTACGTGGTGCGCTGGGTGGACCAGGGCGTGGGCTGCTCCAAGGTGCTCGACATCCACAACGTCGGCCTGATGGAAGACCGCGCCACGCTGCGCATCTCCAGCCAGCACATCGCCAACTGGCTGCTCCACGGCGTGACCAACCGCGAGCAGGTCATGGAGACGCTGCAGCGCATGGCGCGCGTGGTGGACCAGCAGAACGCGGGCGACCCGTTCTACAAGCCGATGGCGGCCAACTTCGAAGGCAGCGCCGCCTTCCAGGCCGCGTGCGACCTGGTGTTCAAGGGCCTGGAGCAGCCCAGCGGCTACACCGAGCCGCTGCTGCACGCCTGGCGCCTGAAGGTCAAGGCCGCCGCGGCCTGAGTGCGGAATGCCGCGCGCTGCCCCAGGGGCGGCGCGGCGGCGGCACCAGCCCCCATGAGAAGAGGCCGCTGACGCGGCCTTTTTTTTTCATGTCCGGAGCTTGCGGGGCTTACTGCGGTGGCGGCGGCCCGGCGACGCGGCGCCAGCATTGGGCCAGCCACCACAGGGCGCTCACCAGCGCGTAGGCGGCCAGCCCGGTGAGCGTGGCCATCAGCGCCAGGCCCAGCAGCAGCGGCTTGCCCACGCCCTGCAAGCGCTGCCACAGCGTGCTCCACCACGACAGCCCGGTGTCGGCCTTGGCCGGGCGCGCCGTGGCGGGCGGAGCCGCCAGCACGGCCGGTGCCGCGGCCTCCTGCTCGCCCAGCACTGTCGCGCCCAGGCGCCAGGCGGCGTAGTACAGCGGCGCCACCGTCACCGGGTTGGTGACGAAGGTGCTGACCACGGCCGTGGGCAGGTGGGCGCGCAGCAGCACCGCGGCGGCGGCTGACAGCGGCATCTGCGCGACGGGAATGAGCAGCCCGAAGAAGATGCCGATGGCCAGGCCCAGGGCGATGGCATGGCGGTTCACGCTCCACAGCCCCGGGTGCTGGATGGAGGGGCCCAGCCAGCGCAGCCAGCGCTGTCGCTGCAGCGCTTCCGGCGTGGGCCTGAAGCAGCGGCCGAGCTGCGCGACGGTTTTGAAGGCGAGGCGATGGACGAACGGGCGCATGCCCCGGAGCATGGCACCAGGCGCCTGGGCCGGCTTCGCCCCTTCGCGCCCCGCGACGGGGGGAAATGCCCTCTTGCGCCGCGCTTTTTCTACAGGCTCATGTGATGAGCCTGCCGGCCCGGGCGCCGCTCGCCGGCGCTTGCGCAGGCTACGCAGCGCAGCACCCAGGGCTGGGCCCGCAGCCGGTCGAAGGCGATGCTGCCGCCGCAATCGGCGCACAGGCCGTAGTCCTCGCCGTGGATGCGGCGCAGCGCCAGGCTCACGTCGCCGAGCTCGCGCAGCTCCAGGTCCGACAGCGCCATGTCCACCTCGCGGCCGCTGTCGCGGGCTTCCAGCAGTTCCTGCGCGTGCGCCACGCGCGAGTCGCCATGGTGCAGCGCGAGCTGGCGCTGCAACTGGTGCAGGCGCTGCGTGAGCAGGGCTTCGAGCAGGGCGCGCTGTCCGGCGGTGAGAGGCATGGCTGGTCTCCTTGTGATGGTTGTGGCGGGCATCGTGGCGTCGTGCCGGGGCGGCGTCGTTGACTCGGGTCAATCGGGGCGGCTGCCTAGAATCCCGCCCACCATGGAAAACCTTCCTCAAGCCTGTGAAGTGCTGGTAGTGGGTGCCGGACCGGCCGGCAGTGCCTGTGCGCAGATGCTGGCGCGCGCCGGCCTGGACGTGCTGCTGGTGGACGAGCAGGAATTCCCGCGCGAGAAGGTGTGCGGCGACGGCCTCATCCCCGACGCGCTGGCGGCGCTGCGCCGCCTGGGCGTGTTCGAGGAGGTGATGGCGCAGGCGCGGCGCGTCACGCATGTGGCCTGCGTCGGCCCGCGCGGCGGCCGCGTGGACGTGCCCGGCACGCTGGCGGTGCTGCCGCGGCGCGAGCTGGACATGATCCTGTGCACGGCGGCGCGCCGCGCCGGGGCGCGCTGGCTGGCGCCGGCACGCTTCGAGGCGCCGCTGCTCGACGGCGAGCGCGTGGTGGGCGCGCGGCTGCAAGTGGGCGGACAGCCGCTGGAGGTGTCGGCGCGCTGGGTGGTGCTGGCCACCGGGGCCCGGCCGCAGGCGCTCATGGCCGCCGGGCTGTGCGAGCGCCACACCCCCAGCGGCGTGGCGCTGCGCGCCCATGTGCGCCACGAGGCGCTGGCGCAGCGGCTGCACGCGCTGGAGGTGGTGTGGCATCCCAGGCTGCGCGGGGGCTACGGCTGGATCTTTCCGGGGCCGGATGGCGTGTTCAACATCGGTACCGGCCTGCTGGGCAGCCACCGCGCCGACGCGCAAGGGCGCGGCCGGATGCAGCCGGTGAACCTGCGCCGGCTGTTCGAGGCCTTCTGCGAGGTTTACGCCCCGGCGCGGGAGCTCATGGCCTCGGGGCAGGTGGTGTCCGAGATCAAGGGCGCGCCGCTGCGCTGCTCGCTCACCGGCGCGCGCTGGTCACGGCCCGGGATGCTGGTGTGCGGCGAGGCCGCGGGCAGCACCTACGCCTTCACCGGCGAAGGCATCGGCAAGGCCATGGAAACCGGGATGCTGGCGGCGCAGGCGCTGCAGGCGGAGCGTCCCGAGTCGCTCGCCGAGGCGCAGCTGCGCGGCCGCTACGAGGAGACGCTGCGTGCGCTGCAGCCGCGCTTCGCGATGTACGAGCAGGGCAACCGCATCAACGACCATCCCTGGGTGGCCGACCTGGTGATCTGGCGCGCGCGCCGCAGCCCGTCCCTGCTGCATCGCATCAGCGGCGTGCTGGAGGAGCGCACCAACCCGGGCAACCTGCTGAGCGTGCGCGGGCTGATGAAGCTGCTGGTGCCGGGCTATTACTGACCGGGAACAAGACCGCGGCGGCCGGCGGGCCTCCGCCGCGGCGCGACGCCGGCGGCCTCCTGCAAAATCGGTTGCATGTGTCAGCTTCTGGGCATGAATGCCAACACGCCAACCGACGTGATGTTCAGCTTCACCGGGCTTGCCACCCGGGCGCAGGAACACAAGGACGGGTTCGGCATCGCCTTTTTCGAAGACCGCGGCGTGCGGCTGTTCGTGGACCACTACAGCGCGCGCCAGTCGCCGGTGGCCGAGCTGCTGCAGCGCTGTCCGATCCGCAGCCAGAACGTCATCGCCCACATCCGCAAGGCCACGCAGGGCCACACCGCGCTGGAGAACACGCATCCCTTCATGCGCGAGCTCTGGGGCCGCTACTGGGTGTTCGCCCACAACGGCGATCTCAAGGGCTTCGAGCCGCGGCTGCATGGCGCCTTCCGGCCGGTGGGCGACACCGACAGCGAGCGCGCCTTCTGCTGGCTGATGCAGGAGCTGGCCAAGGCGCATGCCAGCGTGCCGGCGCTGCCCGAGCTCACGCGCACCCTGGGCGAGCTGATGCCGCAGCTGCACGCCAGGGGCACCTTCAACTGCCTGCTCTCCAACGGGCAGGCGCTGTGGGCGCATGGCTCGACGCGGCTGTACTGGCTGCAGCGCCGCCATCCGTTCCGCGCCACGCGGCTGCGCGACGAGGACCTGACGGTGGACTTCGCTCAGCTGACGACGCCGCAGGACCGCGTTGCCGTGATTGCCACCGAGCCGCTGACCGCGGACGAGGAGTGGACGGCCTTCGAGCCCGGCGAGCTGCGCATGTTCATCGACGGCGCGCCGGCCTGAGCGCGAGCGCGGCGCCGCAACGCGCGGGGCTCAGCCGCCCTGCGTGGCGCTGTCGAGCTGCTGCTGCACGCGCTGCGCCGTCTCCAGCAAGCGCGCCGGGTCCAACCCGGCTTCCGGAGCGACGCGCTGCACCGTCTCGTTCAGGGTGTCGGGCGCGTGCATCTGGCCGTAGGCCACCGCCGACAGCGCCAGCACCGTCGGGCGTTGCGGGCCCTGGGGCAGCGGCGCGCCATGCTGCACCGCCACATGCTGGCGCACGCAGGCCACGGCCGCTCCCGCCAGGCCCCAGCTTTCGCACAGGGCCGCGCCCAGCGCGTCGTGGCTGACGCCAAAGCGCGCGCGCTCCAGCTTGCTCAGCGCGACGTCGTCGTCACCGGCGTCGTGCAGCATGGTGCGGTAGTTGTTGCAGTCATGCCGGAACAGCACCGCCTTGCCGCATTCCTCGAACAAGCCGGCCGAATGCGCGGCCCAGGCGTCGGTGCTGCCCAGGCGCTGCGCCATGCGGCCCATGAGCAGTCCGCGCCGCACCGCGCGCCGCCACACCGGCTCCAGTTCGTGGGCCTGCGGAAAGACGGCGCGCAGTCCGATTTCAAAGGTGATGGCCGCGACTTCGCGCAGCCCCAGGTACGTCAGGGCCTGGTGCACCGTCTGCACCCGGCCGCGCAGGCCGTAGAGCGAGGAATTGACGGCGCGAAGCACCGCCGCGGCCAGCGCCATGTCGGTTTCGATGAGCGCGGACACGGCGGAAAGCGCAACCTCCTCGCGGGCCAGCAGCGGCGACAGCTGGGCCAGGGCGTGGGGTTGGGTGGGAATACTGACGTCGAGACGGCGCAGTTGGGGATCGACGGGCATGGCACGGCTCTGCAGTGCGAGGCGGTCAATGGTAAGGGGCACGCGACACGCGCAGCGTCCCAGGGACTCAAAGCCTCAATGCATCCAGGCCGGTTTTCACGATCAGCGTGCCCACCACCAGGATAAACACGGCCCGCACGAAGCCGGCCCCGTGTCGCAGCGCCAGCCGCGTACCGATCAGGCTGCCGGCGACGTTGGCCACGGCCAGCACCGGCGCGATGTGCCACCACACATGGCCCTTGGGCACGAACAGCGCCAGCGCCGCGACGTTGGTGGCCAGGTTCAGCAGCTTGGCGCTGGCCGAGGCGTGCAGGAAGTCGTAGCCCAGCACGCGCACGAACAGGAACACGAAGAAGCTGCCCGTGCCCGGACCGAAAAAGCCGTCGTAGAAGCCCACCACCGTGCCCACCACCGCCGCGGCCAGTGCCTCATGGCGCCCGACGAAACGAGGACGGTGCGCACGGCCGAGATCCTTGCGCGCCAGCGTGTAGGCGAACACCGCCACCAGCACCAGCGGCAGCGCGCGCTTGAGGCCGGCCGGGTCCACCTGCGTGACGGCCCAGGCGCCGGCGAAGGCCGCCACGAGCGCCGCCACCACCGCTGGCCACAAGGCACGCCAGTTGAGCTGCACGCGGCGTGCGTATTGCGAGCAGGCCCAGGCGGTGCCCCACACCGAGGCGCTCTTGTTGGTGCCCAGCAGCGTCGCGGGCACGGCCTGGGGATAGACGGCAAACAACGAGGGCGTGAGCACCAGACCGCCGCCGCCCACGATGGCATCAATGAAACCCGCCAGGGCCGAAGCCATGGCGACCAGCAGCAGATCGGTCATCGGAGGAACTACAGGGACGAAAAAAAGGCGCCGGGCTGTGCCGGCGCCTTTGAATTGTGACAGCGGGCCGCTATCGGGGCGGCGCTTCGCTCACTTGATCGAATTGTTCTGAACAGTCTCCTCGGCCTCCGTCCAGACGACACCTGCCGAGGAGGCGGCATCGCTGCGAGTCCGCGCAATGTAAGCAGTTGCAGGGGGCACCGCATCGGTATTAACCCGGTTCGCTGTATCGGCCGGTGTGCCTTGCAACATCCAGTGGGCCGCGCGCTCGGCAACCATGAGCGTGGGCGAGTTGGTATTGCCGCTGGTGATGGTGGGCATCACGCTGGCGTCGGCCACGCGCAGGCCGCGCACGCCACGCAGGCGCAACCGGGCGTCGACCACCGCCAGCGCATCGTCGCTGCGCCCCATGCGGCAGGTGCCCACGGGATGGAAGATGGTGGTGCCGATGTCACCGGCCAGGCGGGCCAGCTCCTCGTCGCTCTGGAACTGCACGCCGGGACGGAATTCCTGCGGGTGGTACGGAGCGAGCGCCGGCATCGAGATGATGCGGCGTGTCAGTCGCAGCGATTCGGCCGCCACGCGGCGGTCTTGTTCCGTACCGAGGTAATTGGCGCGGATAGATGGCGCCTGCGCGGGATCGGGCGAAACGATCTGCACTCGGCCGCGCGAGGTGGGATTGAGGTTGCAGACGCTGGCGGTGAAGGCGTCGAAGGGATGCAGGGGCTCGCCGAAGGCGTCCAGCGACAGCGGCTGCACGTGGTACTGCAGGTCGGACCAGGCGCGGGCCGGGTCCGAACGCGTGAAGGCCCCGAGTTGCGAGGGCGCCATGCTCATGGGGCCGCTGCGCCTGAGCAGGTATTCCAGCCCGATACGGGCCTTGCCCGTGAACGAGCTCGCCAGCGTGTTGAGCGTGCGCACGCCCTGGACCTTGAACACGGCGCGGATCTGCAGATGGTCTTGCAGGTTCTCACCCACGCCAGGGAGATCATGCTGCAGCGCGATGCCCAGGCGCTGCAGCAGCGGCGCCGGCCCGATGCCCGAGCGCTGCAGCAATGCCGGCGTGCCCACGGCGCCGCTGCACAGGACCACCTCGCGCGCGGCATGCACCTGTACGGGTGCACCGTTCCCCAATCGCAGCTCGATGCCGGCGGCACGCGGCAGGTCGTCGCCGTCGCGCTGCAGCAGCACGCGCGTGACCGTGGCACCGGTCTGCACCGTCAGGTTCGGGCGCCGGCGTGCCGGACGCAGGAAGGCTTTCGCAGCATTCCAGCGCACGCCGCTGCGCTGGTTGACCTCAAAGTAGCCCACGCCCTCGTTGTTGCCGCGGTTGAAATCCGCGCTGGCGGGGATGCCGGCCTGCTGTGCCGCCTGTGCGAAGGCGTCCAGCACTTCCCAGCGCAGGCGCTGGCGCTCGACCCGCCACTCGCCGCCGGGGCGTGCGCCACTGGGATCGAAGCCCGGGGCGGCGTGCATGTCGTCGGCGCCGCGCCAGTGGTCCTCGTGGCGCAGGAAGAAGGGCAGGCAGTGCTCCCAGTCCCAGTCCGGATCGCCGCAGAGATCGGCCCATTGCGCATAGTCGCGTGCTTGGCCGCGCATGTAGATCATGCCGTTGATGCTGGAGCAGCCGCCCAGCACCTTGCCACGTGGATAGCGCAGGCGCCGGCCGTTGAGTCCCGGGTCGGCGTCGGTGTGGTAGAGCCAGTCGGTGCGCGGGTTGCCGATGCAATAGAGGTAGCCCACGGGAATGTGGATCCACAAGTAGTCATCGCGCCCGCCGGCTTCCACCAGCAGCACGCGGTGCCGGGGATCGGCACTGAGCCGGTTGGCCAGCAGGCAGCCGGCCGTACCGGCACCCACCACGATGTAGTCGTAGATGGAAAGGGTTTCGGTGTGCATGACTTGATCGTGTCGTGGCGGCTGCCGTGGTTCCGGACTTCGGTAGGCGGAGTGAGGCGCCAGCATTGCAGCCCGAAGACAAGGCGCAAGGCGTAGGCTGCTGGAGCGCATCACCGGGGCGTCGTCCCAGTGCTGGACCGGCCGTATGGGATGGGGCCGGGCGGCATTGGCAATGTGGCGCAATGGTCCTCAGCAGGCTGCCAAGGCTGTGCCACTTCAAGGCTTCTTTAGCTACCGACCTATGGGGGCCAAGGGGCTTTTGCGTCCTGCAAGCTGACGGCAAACCCTGTGGTCCGCAGCTTCCCTTGGGTTTTGTACGGGTTTTTCCTCAACCCGCAATACAACATTTAACTTCCCTGCCGCGTGTGGCGCGGAAAGATTCCTTGATAATGGATCGCCTGTGTTTGGATGCGGCGCCTTCGGTTGAGTGGTTCACGATGGGTTGAAGCTCCACATGGTATTGAGTGAGTGATTGAAAGGGGCTTCCCCATGGGAAATAAGTTGTATGTGGGCAATCTGGCCTACAGCGTCCGTGATGATTCTCTGCACGAGGCGTTCTCTCAGTTCGGATCCGTTACCTCCGCGAAGGTCATGATGGATCGCGAAACCGGCCGCTCGAAGGGCTTCGGCTTTGTCGAGATGGGCTCGGATGCCGAGGCCCAAGCCGCCATCAACGGCATGAATGGTCAAGCCCTGGAAGGCCGGGCCATCGTGGTCAATGAGGCCCGTCCGCGCGAAGAGCGCCCGGGTGGTGGCTACGGCGGCGGCGGCGGTGGCCGCGGCGGCTACGGCGGCGGTGGCGGCGGCTACGGTGGTGGTGGCGGTGGCTACGGCGGCGGTGGTGGTTACGGCGGCGGCGGCGGTGGCCGCGGCGGCTACGGTGGTAGCGGCGGCGGTGGCCGCAGCCCCTACGGTGGCGGCGGCGGCGGCGGTGGTCGTGGTGGCTACGGCGGCGGTGGCCGCGGCGGCTACGGCGGCGGCAGCAGCGGCTACTGACCTCCACGGTTGAATTTCCGGCCTCACGGGGCCGGTGTCCTCAAGGGCGCGGGTGGCAACACCAGCGCCCTTTTGCTTTATGCAGAAGCCTTTGCGCTGCAGCCGCTGCAATGGCGCTCTTGCAGTAGCTGTACCGCAGCCTTGCCGGCCTGCAAGGGACTTCATGCGGTGCTTGGCCCATGTAAAGGACGAAGCAGGTGGACCGCTTGCCGCTCTACCTCTTCTAAGGCTTCAACGCTTTTTTCAAGCCGCGGCGTTCAAGCGCCAGCGCTCTATACACCCGCCCGGGGCTGGCAGCCGCAGGCTTAGCCGCCTCGGCGCGGCTTGCGTGGGCGGCCGGCGAAGACGCGGTCGAACAGCGCGTTCGGCAGTATCCGCAGCAGCTTGGCCACCACCGCCATCGGCCAGGGAATCACGCGATAGCTGACGCCCGCGTCAATGGCGCGCCAGGCGCTGCGGGCGAAGGCCTCGGGCGACATCAGGAACGGCATCGGATACGGATTGCCCCGCGTCAACGGCGTGTCCACATAGCCGGGGCTGAGTGTGAGCACCCGCACGCCATAGGGCCGGCACTCGCCGCGCAGGCTCTCGCAGTAGGACAGCACCGCGGCCTTGCTGGCGCAGTAGGCGCCGTGGCCCGGCAGCCCGCGGATGGCCGCGACGCTGCCGATGCCCACCAGCGTGCCGGCACGGCGTTCGCGCATGGCCGCCAGGAACGGATGGAAGGTGGCAGCCATGCCCAGCACGTTGATCTCCAGCGTCTCCTTGAGCACCTGCAGGTCCTCAAGCTCCGCGCTGTCCATGCCGACGCTGATGCCGGCGTTGGCAATCACCACGTCCGGCACCCCATGCGCGGCGATGCAGGCCCGGCCCATGGCCGCCATGGCTTGCGGGTCGCGCACGTCGGCGCCGTAGATCGCCACGCGCTCCGCCGCCGGCTGTGCTTGCGCCCAGGCTTGCAGCAGTTCCGTGCGCCGCGCCACCAGCACCACGCGCCAGCCCGCCTGGAGCGCATGCGCCGCCAGTGCCTGCCCGATGCCGCTGGACGCTCCGGTGATGAGGGCAAGACGGCTCAACGGCGCCGGCCCGGCGGGTCCAGCCTGGCCTTGACCGGGCCCTTGAGCTGCGCAACGCGGCTGCGGTGGTCGTAATCCAGCCCCGCGGCGCGCATGTCGTTGCCAGCCTGCAGCATCTGCACCGGCTGGTCGGTCTGCACGCGCTCGGTGTCCAGGAAGACCTGCAGGAACTCGCTGCGGAACTCGACCGGGGGCTGCCCGTCGCGCGTCTCGCGCACCACCTGCGCGCCTCCAAGCAGCTGCACATGCGTGCCCTTGCCGTCACTGAGCGCGCGCTGTGCGCGGGCGCGGATGACGCTCCCGTCCTCGCCCAACGAGCGCACGCGCACTTCGTCGATCTCGAAGGTGTCCGTGTCCGGGTAGTGGCGCATCTGTGTGCCCTCGATCTGCACCCGCAGCGCCCCCGTGGGCGTGAAGCGCTGCAGGGTGAAGCCCTGCATGGTGTAGTCGGGCTCGTGGCGCAGCGGCCGCTCGCTGCCCGGCGCGGACACGATGGGCGTGTTCTTCACCAGCCACCAGGTGGCCAGCGCCAGCAGCGCCATCAGCAGCAGTGGCAGGTAGGCCAGCACCCACTCGCGCAGCCGCAGCCCCCAGGGCATCTGCACCGGCGCGCGCGGTGGTGGCGGGGGCGGCAGCAGGGGATCGTCGTCGAGTGCCAGCACGTCGGCAGGACCTTTCAGCGTGCGTCCAGCGTGGTGAGGTGGCCGTCGAGCAGCGCCGCGTAGCGGCCGCTGGCCACCAGCAGCAGATCGCAGAACTCGCGCGCCGCGCCCTGGCCGCCCCGTGCACCGGTGACGTGATGCGCCCGCGCGCGCGCCTCGGCATGGGCATTGGCCGGCGCGCAGGCAAAGCCCGCACGCGCCAGCAGCGGCAGGTCCGGCCAGTCGTCGCCGATCACCGCCAGCTCCGCCCAGCCGATGCCCAACTCGTCGAGCACCTGCTGCGCCGCGGCGAGCTTGTCCTTCACGCCGTAGTACGCCCGCTGCAGGCCCAGGTCGGCCACGCGGCGGCGCACCGCCGCGGAGTCGCGCCCGGTGATGACCACCGGCTCGATGCCGCCCTGCGCCAGCAGCTTGAGCCCCTGGCCGTCGAGCACGCTGAAGCTCTTGAAGATCTCGCCGGCGTCGCCGATGTAGAGGCTGCCGTCGGTAAGCACGCCGTCGACGTCGAAGATGGCCGCGCGCATGCCCAGTCCCGGCCCCTGGGCCCGCAACAGCAGCTCGGGCGCGAACGTGAGTGCCGGCTGCATCAGATGACCTTGGCCCGCATCAGGTCGTTGCTGTTGAGCGCACCCACCAGCCGCTCGTTGGCGTCCACCACCAGCACGCTGGTGACGCGGTGCTGTTCCATCAGGTCGGCGGCCTCCACGGCCAGGTCGTCCTCATGCACGCGTTTCGGGTTCGGATGCATCACGTCGGCCGCGGTGAGCGAGCGCAGCTCGGCGCCGCGCTCGATGAGACGGCGCAGGTCGCCGTCGGTGAAGATGCCCAGGATGCCGCCGGACTCGTCGGTGATGGCGGTGAAGCCCAGTCCCTTGCCCGTCATCTCGCGCAGCAGGGTGTTGAAGTCGGCTTGCGGCCCCACGCACGGCACCGCGGCGCCCGCGCGCATCAGGTCGCTCACCAGCACCAGCAGCTTGCGCCCCAGGGCGCCGCCGGGATGCGAGCGCGCGAAGTCCTCGGCCTTGAAGCCACGCGCGTCCAGCAACGCCACGGCCAGCGCGTCGCCGTAGGCCATCTGCGCAGTGGTGCTGGCCGTGGGCGCCAGGTTCAGCGGGCAGGCCTCGACCTCGACGCTGCTGTCCAGCACCACGTCGGCATGGCGCGCCAGTGTCGAGCCGCTGCGGCCGGTCAGCGCCACCAGCGGCACCAGCAGCCGCTTGAGCACCGGCAGGATCACGTTGAACTCGTCGCTCTCGCCGGAGTTGGAGATGGCCAGCACCACGTCGCCGACCGTGACCATGCCCAGGTCGCCATGGCTGGCCTCGGCCGGGTGCACGAACATCGCCGGCGTGCCGGTAGAGGCCAGCGTGGCGGCGATCTTGCGGCCCACATGGCCGCTCTTGCCCATGCCCATCACCACCACGCGGCCGCGGCAGTCGAGCATGAGCCGCACGGCGCGGGCAAAGGCCTCGTCGCGCTGCACGCGCTCCTTGAGCGTCAGCAGCGCGCGCGCCTCGATGTCGAAGGTCTGCGCCGCCAATGCCAGCGCGCGTTGAGTGTCCAGGGCTTTCACTTGAGGGGGTCCGATAGAGTGCGGGATTCTAGGTGGCAGGTTCATGTGCTTGCGACCGCACTGCTGTCCCCCGTGTCCGTTCCATGGCCTCCACGCTCGAACTCGTCCTGCTGTATCTGATCGCCGCCGTCCTGGGCGTGGTGGTGTGCCGTTCCGTCAAGCTGCCGCCGATGCTGGGCTACCTGGCGGTGGGCGTGCTCATCGGCCCCAACGCGCTGGACCTGGCCAAGGACAGTGCCGGCGTGAAGTACCTGGCCGAATTCGGCGTGGTGTTCCTGATGTTCGCCATCGGGCTGGAGTTCAACCTGCCCAAGCTGCGCAGCATGCGCACCCTGGTGTTCGGGCTGGGGCTGTCGCAGGTGGCGCTGACCATGGTCGGCGCGCTGCTGGGCAACGTCCTCCTCACCGTCCTCTTCTCCTTCACGCTGCAGCCCTGGGAGCTGTCGTGGCAGGGGGCGGTGGCCCTGGGCGGGGCGATCGCCATGTCCAGCACCGCCATCGTGGTCAAGCTCATGGCCGAGCGGCTGGAGCTGGAGAGCGAGCATGGCCGCCGCGTGCTGGGCATCCTGCTGTTCCAGGACTTGGCGGTGGTGCCGCTGCTGGTGCTGATCCCGGCGCTGGGCTCCAGCGGCGGCGACATGCTGCAGTCGCTGGGCCTGGCGCTGCTCAAGGCCGTGGCGCTGCTGGCGCTGCTGCTGTCGGGCGGGCAGAAGCTCATGCGCTGGTGGCTGACGCTGGTGGCGCGGCGCAAGAGCGAGGAGCTGTTCGTGCTGAACCTGCTGCTCGTGACGCTGGGCCTGGCCTGGCTGACCGAGCACGCCGGGCTGTCCATGGCGCTGGGCGCCTTCGTCGCCGGCATGCTCATCGCCGAGACCGAATACAAGCACCAGGTGGAAACCGACATCCGGCCCTTCCACGACGTGCTGCTGGGGCTGTTCTTCATCACCATCGGCATGAAGCTCGACGGCCGCCCGATGCTCACGCAGTGGCCGCTGGTGCTGATCCTGAGCACGCTGCCGCTGCTGGCCAAGTTCGTGCTGGTGGCCGGGCTGGCGCGGCTGTTCCGCGCGCCGCCGGGGGTGGCGCTGCGCACAGGCCTGTACCTGGCGCAGGCCGGCGAGTTCGGCTTCGTGCTGCTGACGCTGAGCACGCAGCACGGGCTCATCGACCCGAAGTGGACCAGCCCGGTGCTGGCCAGCATGGTGCTGTCGATGCTGGCCACGCCCTTCGTGATCATGTATGCCGACCGCATCGTGATGCGGCTGTCGGCCACGGACTGGATGCTGCAGTCGGTGCAGCTCACCACCATCGCCAAGAAGGCGATCCGCAACGAGGCGCACGTGATCATTTGCGGCTACGGCCGCAGCGGGCAGGGCCTGGCGCGGCTGCTGGAGGCCGAGAAGATCCCGTACATGGCGCTGGACCTCGACCCCGACCGCGTGCGCCAGGCCGCCGCCGCCGGCCAGAGCGTGGTGTTCGGCGACGCGGCGCGGCTGCGCAGCCTCATGGCCGCGGGCCTGGCGCGCGCCAGCGCCGTGGTCGTGACCTACCACGACACCGCGTCGGCGCTGAAGGTGCTGCACCTGGTGCACGAGCACGCGTCGCACGTGCCGGTGCTGGTGCGCACCATCGACGACAGCGACCTGGAGACGCTGCGCGCGGCCGGCGCCACCGAGGTGGTGCCCGAGGCGCTGGAGGGCTCGCTGATGCTGGCCAGCCATGCGCTGGCACTGGTGGGCGTGCCGGTGCGCCGCGTGCTGCGCCTGGCGCGCGAGGCGCGCGAGGCGCGCTACGGGCTGCTGCGCGGCTTTTTCCACGGCGCCGACGACGACCAGACGCTGGAGGAGCGCCAGCAGGCGCGGCTGAGCACGGTGAGCCTGCCCGCCGCGGCGGGCAGCCTCAACCGCCGCCTGGGCGACCTGGCGCTGCACGCGCTGGGCGTGCGCCCGCTGTCAGTGCGCCGCGCCGCCGGCCAGGTGCTGCCCGCCAGCGACGAGATCGTGCTGCACCCCGGCGACACGCTGGTGCTCTCGGGCGTGCCCGAGGCGCTGGCGCTGGCGGAGGACCGGCTGCTGCGGGGCTGAAGCCTGGCTCCAGGAACCGGACGCCGATTTGCTGCACCCCCTTGCCATGACCCGCGCCCTCACCTTCCATCCCCGGCCTGACGAGCACGGCCAGCCCGTGCCGCTGCGCCGGCCCAGCACGCCCACGCCGCTGTCGCACTGGCTGGACCCGATAGCCGTTGCCACCGTGATCCCGGATGGGCCGCTGCCGCCGCGGCTCAACGGCGTGGCGCTCGCGCCGGCCGCCCTGCTGCCGCTGGACGTCGGCGGCTGGGAGGCGCTGGCCGGTGCCGGGCCGGCCTTTGAGGAACCGCCCTACCCGGCCATGACGACGTTGAAAGCCGCGGCCGGCGTGGCCATCGAGGAGGAGGACGGCCGCGTCTGGCTGGTGTCGCCCAGCAACGCCTTCGGCGGCTACGCCAGCACGCTGCCCAAGGGCCGGGCCGATCCGGGCCTGTCGCTGCGCGCCACCGCGCTCAAGGAGGCCTGGGAAGAGGCCGGGCTGCTGGTGCGGCTCACCGGCTTCCTGCTCGACAGCGCGCGCACCAACACGCTCACGCGCTACTACCGCGCGCGCCGCGTCGGCGGCCACCCCGGCGCGATGTGCTGGGAGACGCAGGCCGTGCACCTGGTGCCGCGTGCGCGACTGGTTGACTTCCTGACCCATCCCAACGACGTGCCGCTGCTGCGCGCCCTGGCCGAGGCCTGAAGACCGTGGCCCGGTTCGGGCACCGCATTGAACAAGGTTGTGGACAGCAACCTGAACAACTTCGAGTTGTGCACAGCCCGACCCGGTCGCCGGCGAGTTGTTGTCTGCTCAACGCCGGGCTTCCGGCTGCGGCACCCACAGCCTTGTGCGCGGGTCAAGCGGTTGATAACTCAGGGGATAAGCCGGTTGTCCACAGCGCGGGCGGCCCTCCACCACGACCACTACCTTGAAATCTTCTTCATAAGACAGAAGAAAACCGCCCGCACGAACCAGGCTGGGCGTTAGTTACCCGCACACCCAGCACCGCCGCGGATAGCGCCAAGCTCAGGGGGTAGGCCTAGATTGTTTCCTGAGCGTTGACAGCAAGCTCACTCAGTGGACCCAAGTGAGAAGTCTGTTGATTGCCTGTTGACAGTGTGGCGACTGTCCACAGCCCTGCCCGCCTCGGGCTGCCGCTCAGGGACGGCGGCTGCGAGGGCCAAGGCGAAGGGGAGCAAAAGAAACCGCGGCGCGATGCCGCAGCCTCATTTGCCGATGCAGAACCGGCTGAAGATCTCCCCGAGCAGGTCGTCGGCCGAGAAGGCGCCGGTGATCTCGCCCAGCGCGTTGTGGGCCAGGCGCAGCTCCTCGGCGAAGAGGTCCAGCGGCGGCTCGGGGGTGTCGATGTGCGCCGCGGCCAGCTCCAGGTGCTCGCGCGTGCGGCGCAGCGCCTGCACATGGCGCGTGCGGGCGATGAACACGCCCTCCGGGCTGGCGTGCCAGCCCGCGCGCTCCAGCAGCGCGGCGCGCAGCGCATCGAGCCCCTGCCCGCTGCGCGCACACAGCGCCAGGCTGCCGTCGGGTGCCCGGCCCAGGTCGGCCTTGTTGTAGACGTGCAGCACGCGCCCGCCGCCGGCGCGCGCATCGGGCAGGCCCAGGCGCTGCGCGATCTGGTCTTCCGCCGCGTCGTAGTCGGGCTGGCCCAGGCGCGAGAGGTCGTGCAGGAAGATGACGGCGTCGGCCTCCTGGATCGCCTGCCAGCTGCGCTCGATGCCGATGCGCTCGACCTCGTCGGCATGCTCCTCGCGCAGCCCGGCGGTGTCGATGACGTGCAGCGGCACGCCCTGGATCTGGATCGTTTCGCGCACGCGGTCGCGCGTGGTGCCGGCAATGGGCGTGACGATGGCCAGCTCCGCCCCGGCCAGCGCATTGAGCAGCGAGCTCTTGCCCACGTTGGGCTGTCCGGCGAGCACCACCTTGATGCCCTCGCGCAGCAGCGCGCCCTGGCGCGCGCGGTCCAGCACCGCGTCCAGCGTCTCGGTGATGCGCCGCAGCTGCCCGCGCGCGTCGGCCTGCTGCAGGAAGTCGATCTCCTCCTCGGGGAAGTCCAGCGTCGCCTCCACCAGCATGCGCAGCTTCACCACGCGCTCGCGCAGCGTCTCGATCTCGGCGGAGAAGGCGCCGCTCAGGGAGCGCCCGGCCGAGCGCGCCGCCGCCTCGGTGCTGGCGTCGATCAGGTCGGCCACGGCCTCGGCCTGCGCCAGGTCGAGCTTGCCGTTGAGGAAAGCGCGCTCGGTGAACTCGCCCGGCTCGGCCAGGCGCAGCCGCGGCAGCAGGGCGCGGCCGTCCTTGCCCGTCAGCGCCGCGGCCTGCAGGCAGCGCGCCAGCAGCAGCTGCAGCAGCACCGGGCCGCCATGGGCCTGCAGCTCCAGCACGTCCTCGCCGGTGTAGGAATGCGGCGCCGGGAAGAACAGCGCCAGGCCCTGGTCGATGGGCTGGCCGTCCTCGGCCAGGAAGGGGCCGTAGGCGGCGCGCCGGGGCTGCAGCGCGCGGCCGCACAGCGTTTCGGCCAGCGGCGCGAGGCCGCGGCCGGAGACGCGCACGATGCCCACCGCCCCGCGTCCGGGCGCGGTGGCGATGGCGACGATGGGGTCCTGGTGTCGGGCAAGCATGGCGGCAATTGTGAGGGGCCAAAGAAAACGCCCCGCACGGGGCGGGGCGTCGAGGCGATCAGCGCAGCGGGCTCAGGTGTTGAGCACGCCCAGGCGCTTGTTGATCAGGTACTGCTGCGCGATGGACAGCAGGTTGTTGGTCAGCCAGTACAGCACCAGGCCGGCCGGGAAGAAGAAGAACATCACCGAGAAGGCCAGCGGCATGATCCACATCATCTTGGCCTGCACCGGGTCCGGCGGCGTCGGGTTGAGCCAGGTCTGCAGCATGGTCGAGGCGGTCATGAGCAGGGGCAGGATGAAGTACGGGTCCTTGGCCGAGAGGTCCGTGATCCAGCCGATCCAGGGCGCGTTGCGCATCTCTACCGAGCTCAGCAGCACCCAGTACAGGGCGATGAAGAAGGGCATCTGGATGAAGATCGGCAGGCAGCCGCCCAGCGGGTTGACCTTCTCCTCGCGGTAGATGCGCATCATCTCCGTCTGGAGCTGCTGCGGGTTGTCCTTGTAGCGCTCGCGCAGGGCCATGATGCGCGGGTTCACCGCCTTCATCTTGGCCATCGACTTGTAGGCGTTGGCGTTGAGCCAGTAGAAGGCGATCTTGAGCAGCACCACCAGGGCGATGATCGACCAGCCCCAGTTCTTGAGCATGCCGTGCAGCTTGTCCAGCAGCCAGAACAGCGGCTTGGACAGGATGGCGAAGTAGCCGTAGTCCTTGACCAGCTCCAGGCCCGGGGCGATGGCTTCCAGGCGCTTTTCCTCCTGCGGGCCGGCGAAGAGCTGGGCGTCCTGCGCCTTGGTCGCGCCCGGGGCCACCTCGCCCAGCGGCAGCACCATGGCGATGGAGTACAGGTCGTTGCCGATCTTGGCGCTGCGGAACTCGCGCGGCTGCGCCTGGTTCACCAGCCAGGCCGAGGCGTAGTAGTGCTGGACCATGGCGATCCAGCCGTTGTCGGCGCGCTTGTCGTGCTCGGCCTTGCCCTTGGCGATGTCCTCGAAGCTGACCTTGTGGAACTTGCTGGCCTCGGTGTAGAGGGCCGGGCCGGTGAAGGTCGAGTAGAACGAGGAGCCGCCAGGCAGCGCCTTGCCGTCGCGCACGAGCTGCAGGTAGAGCTGCGGCGTCACGGGGGCGGCCGAGCGGTTGATGACCTCGTGGCGCACGCCCACGGTGTACTCGCCGCGGCGCAGCGTGTAGGTCTTGACCAGCTGCACGCCGCCGACCTCGGGCGACTCGAAGCGCAGCTGCAGCTCGTTGCCCTCTTTCAGCTCGCGCGGACCCGGCGCCACGTTCATGGGCGTCAGGTGCGTGGGCAGCGGCGCCCCGGTGGCCGAGACCAGGCCGGTCTGCGCCAGGTAGGTGCGCTCGGCGCTGCGGTCGAACAGCACCACGCGCTTGCCCGGCTCGTGCTCGTCCACCTGGTTCAGCAGCTCCAGGCGCACGAGGTCGCCGCCCAGGCTGCTGAAGGTGGCCTTGACCACGTCGGTGGTCAGCGTGACCTGCTGGGCCGCCACGGGCGCGGCCGCTGCCGCAGCCACCGGCGCGGCGCCGGGGGCGGTGGCCGTCGCGGCCGGGGTGGGCACGCCCGCGGGTGCGGAGGCCGGCGGCGTGCCGGCGCCGGCGGCCGGGGCGGTGGCCGTGGTGCGCGGGCCGAAGAACGAGGGCTGGCCGTTGTGCTTGTTCCACGCGTCCCACAGCAGGACGAGCGACATCGTGAACACCACCCACAGCAGGGTGCGGCGTATATCGGTCATGGAGATTTCCGGGTCGGAAGGGAGTCGGCGGACGAAGGCGTTTCGGCCGTCGCCGGCGTGCGCAGCAGCCGGGTGAACAGCTTGGGCGGCTGCGCCGGCACGGGATCATGGCCGCCGGCGCACCAGGGATGGCAGCGCAGCAGGCGTGTGGTGGTGAGGCAGGCGCCGGCGGCGGCGCCGTGGCGCTGCAGCGCCTCCAGCGCGTAGGCCGAGCAGGTGGGCTCGAAACGGCAGGCGCTGCCCAGCCAGGGGCTCAGCAGCAGCCGATAGCCGCGTACCAGGCCGATCAGCAGCTTCTGCGGCAGCTCGGACAGGAACGTGGCCATGGCGTGTGTTGCGGTCGGGCCAGCGAGCGCGCGGGCGCGCTCAGGGCGTGATGCGGCCGAGCAGCTTGTCGAGCTCGGTACGCACCGCCACGCGCAGCGCGTCGGACGCCGCGGAGGGGAACTGCTTGGGATCGATGGGCGCGCGCAAGCGCAGCACCCACTGCCCGGGAGGCAGGTGCTGTTGATGGCGCCGCAGGGCTTCTCGCATCTGGCGCTTGATGAGGGTGCGCGTGACGGCACGGCGGGCGTGGCGCTTGGGCACCACCAGCCCCAGCCACCAGCCGCAAACCGGGTCATCCACAGGGGCCCCGGTCGGCTCGGCCGGGGCTGTTGACAACTGCGCCGGGGCGCCGGGGCGCTGGCGCAGATGGTGGGCCGCGAAATGCGGGCTGCGCGAGAGCTGCCGGGTCTGCAGCGCGCGCTGGAAGTCGGCCGCGCTCGTAAGGCGGCCGATCACCGTGCGGGGTTCTGCGCTCAGACGGCCAGGCGCTTGCGGCCCTTGGCGCGGCGGGCGGCGATGACGGCACGGCCGCCACGGGTCTTCATGCGCACCAGGAAACCATGGGTGCGGGCGCGGCGGGTCTTGGAAGCTTGATAGGTGCGTTTCATGGCGAAGTCCTCGGCAGTGTTCTCGGGAAGGGGCCCGGCTGGGGGTCGCTCCCGGGTGCAGCCAGGTCAGTGACCTGCGCCGCACGGCCGCGTCGCGACGGCGCGCGAGGCGAGCACAGCTCCTGACGCACGCGCCCACGCCGGCGCCGCTGCTGCGGCATCTTCAAAGCAGGAGTTAGTTCTGCTGCGGGGGCCCGGCGCAGGGTGCGATCAGCTCAGGTAGGCGCAAAAGCGCACCCGAAATCTCGCGCATCCGGGAAACCCGCGATTACAGCAGAAGCGCCGCGCGCGGTCAATGAAGCCCGCAACAGCCCCTGTTGACGACTGGCGCCAATCTGTGGATAACCACCGCCTCGCCCCGCGGCGGACCCGTACAATCCCGCCGCTCATGAAAGAGTTTTCCACAATGAGCAACGATCTCTGGCAACAGGGCTGCGCGCGCCTCGCAGCCGAGTTGCCCGAACAGCAGTTCAACACCTGGATTCGACCGCTGCCCCCCGCCGACGTGGCCGAGGACGGTGAGGCCACGGTGGTGAGCCTGCGGGTGCCCAACCGCTTCAAGCTCGACTGGATCCGTTCGCAGTACGCCGCGCGCATCGAGCAGGTGCTCTCCGACGTCGCCGGCAAGGCGGTGCGGCTGGAGCTGACGCTGGCCGCGCGCCCGGCTACCCCCATCGAACGCCCCGCCCCGCGCAGCACGCCCACCGCCGACCTCTTCAACGGCACGCCGCACGCGCCGGCCGCGGGCACCGCGCCGGCGGCCCGGCCCGCGCCGCCGGCGCCGCTGCAAAACGCATTGAACCGCCTCAACCCGGCGCTGACCTTCGACACCCTCGTGCCCGGCCGCGCCAACCAGATGGCGCGCACCGCGGCGCTGCACGTGGCCGGCGCGCCGGGCCACATGTACAACCCGCTGTTCATCTACGGCGGCGTGGGCCTGGGCAAGACCCACTTGATCCACGCCGTGGGCAATGCGCTGCTCAAGGACAACCCCGAGGCGCGCATCCTGTACCTGCACGCCGAGCAGTTCATCACCGACGTGGTGAAGAACTACCAGCGCAAGACCTTCGACGAGCTCAAGGCCAAGTACCACTCGCTGGACCTGCTGCTCATCGACGACGTGCAGTTCTTCGCCGGCAAGGAGCGCACGCAGGAGGAGTTCTTCAACGCCTTCGAGGCGCTGCTGGCCAAGCGCGCGCACATCATCATGACCAGCGACACCTATCCCAAAGGACTGGTGGACATCGACGAGCGCCTGACCAGCCGCTTCGACGCCGGCCTGACGGTGGCCATCGAGCCGCCGGAGCTGGAGATGCGCGTGGCGATCCTGATGAAGAAGTCCGACGCGGAAGGGACGGCCATGCCCGAGGACGTGGCCTTCTTCATCGCCAAGAACGTGCGCGCCAACGTGCGCGAGCTCGAAGGCGCGCTGCGCAAGGTGCTGGCCTACTCGCGCTTCAGCCAGAAGGAAATCAACATCAACCTCGCGCGCGAGGCGCTGAAGGACCTGCTCTCCATCCAGAACCGCCAGATCGGCGTGGAGAACATCCAGAAGACGGTGGCCGACTTCTACAAGATCAAGGTCGCCGACATGTACTCCAAGAAGCGCCCGGCCAGCATCGCGCGCCCGCGCCAGATCGCCATGTACCTGGCCAAGGAGATGACGCAGAAGAGCCTGCCCGAGATCGGCGAGCTCTTCGGCGGACGCGACCACACCACCGTGCTGCACGCCGTGCGCAAGATCGGCGGCGAGCGCCAGAAGAACACCGAGCTGAACCAGCAACTGCACGTGCTGGAGCAGACGCTCAAGGGCTGAGGCCGCTCGGGTTGAGAGCCCCGGTTTCGCCCCCATCTGCCAAGGCTCGGACAACTAACGTCCGGGCGTTGCGGAGGCGAACGGGGCGGGTGGGCCGACAGCGCGTTCGCGGCCTCCTCCGGTGGCGCGCCGCGCCCTCTTCCCGGCTTGACAGCCGCCTCGCGCTGCCCTTGCCGGCCCGCGGCGCGCTGCTTGCCGGCAGGTGAAAGGCGCCCGCGCCGGGCGAAAATAGACGGATTTCCCAAATCAAAGCAAAGAGGACGACATGATTGTTCTGAAGGCACCCCAGGAACAACTGCTGGGGGCGCTGCAGGCGGTCTCCGGCATCGTCGAGCGCCGCCACACGCTGCCGATCCTCGCCAACGTGCTGCTGCGCAAGAACGGCGACGACATCGAGCTCACCACCAGCGACCTGGAGATCCAGGTCCGCACCCACGCGCAGCTCGGCGGCGACGCCGGCACCTTCGCCACCACCGTCGGTGCGCGCAAGCTCATCGACATCCTGCGCACCCTCCCGGCCGACCAGCTCGTGTCGCTGTCGGCCAGCCAGAACAAGCTCGCGCTGCAGGGCGGCAAGAGCCGCTTCACGCTCCAGACGCTGCCGGCCGAGGACTTCCCGCTGGTGCAGGAAGCGTCGGACTACGGCCCGGCCTTCTCGGTGCCGCAGAAGACGCTGCGCGACCTGATCGACCAGGTGCACTTCGCCATGGCGGTGCACGACATCCGCTACTACCTCAACGGCATCCTGTTCGTGGCCGAGGGCAAGAAGCTCACGCTGGTGGCCACCGACGGCCACCGCCTGGCGCTGGCCCAGGCCACGCTGGAGACGGAGATCCCGAAGCAGGAGGTAATCCTGCCGCGCAAGACCGTGCTGGAGCTGATGCGGCTGCTCAAGGACGGCAAGGAGGACGCCGCCATCGAGATGAGTTTCGCGGGCAACCAGGCCAAGTTCGCGTTCTCGGGCATGGAATTCGTCACCAAGCTGGTCGAGGGCAAGTTCCCCGACTACAACCGCGTCATCCCCAAGAACCACCGCAACAGCGTCACGCTGGGCCGCGCGCCGCTGCTGGCGAGCCTGCAGCGCGCCGCGATCATGACCAGCGACAAGTTCAAGGGCGTGCGCGTCAACATCGAGCCCGGGCTGCTGCGCATCGCCTCCAGCAACGCCGAGCAGGAAGAGGCCAAGGAGGAGCTGGAGATCGACTACAACGGCGACGCCATCGAGATCGGCTTCAACGTGACGTACCTGATGGATGCGCTGGCCAACATGGACCAGGACATGGTCAAGGTCGAGCTGCAGGACGCCAACGCCAGCGCGCTGATCACGGTCCCGGAACGTGACGACTTCAAATATGTCGTGATGCCCATGCGCATCTGACGTCAAGACCACACAGCGGGCCGCGAGCCCGCTTCGGCATTTTTATGGGCCTGCGACGGCAGCGCCGCAGGCCTTGCGAGACAGCACATGAGCGACCAAATCATTCCTCCGACCCCCGTTGTGAACCAGGGCGACGGCGGCTACGGCGAAGGCAGCATCCAGATCCTCGAAGGCCTGGAGGCGGTGCGCAAGCGCCCCGGCATGTACATCGGCGACACCTCCGACGGCACCGGCCTGCACCACCTGGTGTTCGAGGTGGTGGACAACTCCATCGACGAGGCGCTCGCCGGCTACTGCGACGACATCATCGTCACCATCCACTCCGACAACTCCATCAGCGTCATCGACAACGGCCGCGGCATCCCGACCGGCGTGAAGATGGACGACAAGCACGAGCCCAAGCGCTCGGCCGCGGAGATCGCGCTCACCGAGCTGCACGCCGGCGGCAAGTTCAACCAGAACAGCTACAAGGTCTCGGGCGGCCTGCACGGCGTGGGCGTGAGCTGCGTCAACGCGCTGTCCAAGGGCCTGCGCCTGACGGTGCGCCGCGACGGCAAGGTGCACTTCCTGGAGTTCAAGCGCGGCGTGCCGCAGGACCGGCAGATCGAGGTGCGCGACGGCGTCGAGATCAGCCCCATGAAGATCATCGGCGACACCGAGAAGCGCGGCACCGAGGTGCACTTCCTGCCCGACGAAACCATCTTCACCAACATCGACTTCCACTACGACGTGCTGGCCAAGCGCCTGCGCGAGCTCTCGTTCCTGAACAACGGCGTGAAGATCAAGCTCGTCGATGAGCGCAACGCCAAGGAGGACGACTTCGCCTATGCCGGCGGCGTGCGCGGCTTCGTGGAGTTCATCAACGCCGGCAAGAAGGTGCTGCACCCCAACGTCTTCCACGCCACCGGCGAGAAGGTCAGCGACCAGAACACCACCATCGGCGTCGAGGTCTCGATGCAGTGGAACGAGAGCTACAGCGAGCAGGTGCTGTGCTTCACCAACAACATCCCGCAGCGCGACGGCGGCACGCACCTCACGGGGTTGCGCGCGGCCATGACGCGGGTGATCAACAAGTACATCGAGGACAACGAGCTGGCCAAGAAGGCCAAGGTCGAGATCAGCGGCGACGACATGCGCGAGGGCCTGGCCTGCGTCATCAGCGTCAAGGTGCCCGAGCCCAAGTTCAGCAGCCAGACCAAGGACAAGCTGGTCAGCTCCGAGGTGCGCGGCCCGGTGGAGGACATCGTCGCCACCAAGCTCAACGACTGGCTGCTGGAGAACCCCACCGACGCCAAGATCGTGTGCGGCAAGATCGTCGAGGCCGCGCGCGCCCGCGAGGCCGCGCGCAAGGCGCGCGAGATGACGCGGCGCAAGGGCGTGCTCGACGGCCTGGGCCTGCCGGGCAAGCTCGCCGACTGCCAGGAGAAGGACCCGGCGCTGTGCGAGATCTACATCGTGGAGGGCGACTCCGCCGGCGGCTCGGCCAAGCAGGGCCGGGACCGCAAGTTCCAAGCGATCCTGCCGCTGCGCGGCAAGATCCTGAACGTCGAGAAGGCGCGCTACGAGAAGCTGCTGAGCTCCAACGAGATCCTGACGCTGATCACGGCGCTGGGCACGGGCATCGGCAAGGGCATGGGCGGCGATGACTTCAACCCCGACAAGCTGCGCTACCACCGCATCATCATCATGACCGACGCGGACGTGGACGGCGCCCACATCCGCACGCTGCTGCTGACCTTCTTCTACCGGCAGATGCCCGACCTGGTGGAGCGCGGCCACATCTACATCGCGCAGCCGCCGCTCTACAAGGTCAAGCACGGCAAGCAGGAGCAGTACCTCAAGGACGCCTCCGAGCTGGACCGCTACCTGATGCGCGTGGCGCTGGACGGCGCCGTGATCGAGCCGGGCGAGGGCCGCGCGCCCATCTCCGGCGACGCGCTGGAGGAACTGGCGCGCGCCTACGTGCAGGCGACCAACGTGATCGACCGGCTGCAGAACTGGATGGACGTGGAGGCGCTGCGCGCCATCGCCGACGGCCTGACGCTGGACCTGGACAGCGCCGCCGCCGCCGAGGCCAGCGCCGTGGCGCTGAAGGCCGCGCTGCATGACGCCGAGGTGGTGGCCGAGTTCGACGAGCGCACCGACAAGCACCAGCTGCGCATCAGCCGCCGGCACCACGGCAACCTCAAGAGCAGCGTGATCACGCCCGACTTCGTGCACGGCGCCGACTACGAGGCGCTGAGCAAGGCCGGCGTGACCTTCAAGGGCCTGCTGGGCCCGGACGCGGTGGCGCGCCGCGGCGAGGGCGACCGCGCCAAGGAGCAGAAGGTGGCCGACTTCCGCGCCGCGATGGCGTGGCTGATGGGCCAGGCCGAGAACAGCGTGGGCCGCCAGCGCTACAAGGGCCTGGGCGAGATGAACCCCGCGCAGCTCTGGGAAACCACCATGGACCCGACCGTGCGCCGCCTGCTGAAGGTCCAGATCGAGGACGCCATCGAGGCGGACCGCGTGTTCACGATGCTGATGGGGGATGAGGTCGAGCCGCGGCGCGACTTTATTGAGACCAATGCCCTTAGGGCGGCGAATATCGACGCGTGACGCTATTCGATGGAGCAAGCCGCGCTGCTTGAAACACTGGAGCGCCTGCGTGGCTTGCCACGCGAGGCTGCTTCAGTGGAATTCAAGCTCAACCTGAACCAGCCAGACGAAATTGGCCAGTACCTGTCGGCGCTCGCCAATTCGGCTGTTCTGGAAGGGCATGAGCGAGCCTGGTTGGTCTGGGGCGTGGATGACCAAAGCCATGAAGTCAAGGGCACGACCCTCGATCCATTCTCATTGAAGGTCAAGGGGGGCAACCAAGCTTTCATCATGTGGTTGCAGCAGATGACTGCGCCGCGGGCTGACTTTGAATTTCACGCGCTGGCCCACCCACAAGGCCAGGTGATATTGCTGGAGATACACCCGCCACGAAACGCACCCATTGCCTTCCAGAATGTGCGTTATGTGCGCATCGATAGCCACAAGACCAAGCTGTCGGAGCATCCTGATAAAGAAGCTCGGCTCTGGGCGCGGCTGGGGCAGAAAGAGGACTGGACCGGTGAATTGGTGCCCGGGGCCACACTGGACGATCTGGACCCAGAGGCGCTGGACGTGGCGCGGCAACGGTTTGCCGAGTATTTGGTGAAAAGCGAGCCGGACGTGTCGCGCCATGCACGCTTGCGGGAGGAGGCCGCTGCCTGGTCAATTCCTACGCTGCTCAACAAAGCACAAATCACCAAGCAAGGACGGGTCACGCGCTCAGCGCTGTTGCTGCTTGGCCGCGACGAGGCTGCCCACTTTCTGAACCCGGTCGATACCAAGATCAGCTGGGTTTTGCGGGATGAACGCAATGGCACGGTGACGTCGCAGCACTATGGCTTGCCCATGCTGCTGGCCACTGAAAAGGTATTTGGCCGCATCCGCAACGAGACGGTGGACCATATGCCTGACGGTACGCTGTTTCCCACGCCCGTACCTTGGTATGACGCCTTTGTTATTCGTGAAGCCCTGCACAACTGCGTGGCCCATCAGGATTATCGCCTGGGCGGAAAAATCAACGTGGTGGAGCATCCGGACAAGCTCGTCCTGAGCAATCTGGGCCAGTTCATTCCTCCAAGCGTGGAATGGATGCTGGAGCATGAGTCTCCTCCGGAGCATTACCGCAACCAGTGGCTGATCAACGGCATGATCCGGCTGCGCATGATCGAGCAGGTCGGCAGCGGTATTCGCCGGATGTTCCAGACCCAGCGGGACCGCTTTTTTCCACTGCCGGATTACGCCTTTGAATCCTCGTCGCTGGGATACCCGCGCGTTGAGCTGACCATCACCCGGCAGTTGCTGGATAGCCACTACACCCAGGCGCTCATGCGCAGGAGTGATTTGACGCTGCGCCAAGTGCTGCTGCTCGACAAGGTGCAAAAGCGCCATTCCATCACTGCCGATGAGGCTCGGGAACTGCGACAGCTGAAACTCATCGAGGGACGGGCTCCCAATTACTTCATTGCGGCCAAGGTGGCGGATTGGACGGACCAGAAGGCCCGATACATCCACAACCGCGGGTTTGACGACGATTACTACCGCAAGCTGATCCTGGACTACCTGGAAAAGTATGGCCAGGCGAGCCGGCAGGATCTCGACAAGCTGATCCTGCCCAAACTGCCCGACGTGCTCGATGACGAACGCAGGCACAACAAGTTGCGCAACCTGCTGCAGGCGATGCGGCGTGAAGGGTGGATTCGGCGGGAAGGACCCAAAGCCGCTCCGATCTGGAAGGCCTGCCTGCAGGAACGCTTTGCTAAAGCAGCGCCGTCTAGCAATGCTTAGCAAAGATGGTAATGCTAAGTTGTTGTTTTCATTGATATCTAAGCCGATATCGGCGCTAAGCTTCGGGCAGGCTTCAAGCCATGGAGCACGGCAGCAGCCGGCCCGGTAGGCGCGTGCCACGGCGGAGCAGGTGCGAAGGCTTGTGCCCGTCATGCTTGCGCAACGCGATGCGAGCCCAGGGCTTGGGTTCTCACCGCAGGCCGGGCACTGCTTGTGGCAACGGCGACGACATGCGGCCCGAACCGGGCCAAGAACTCAACAGGGCCGGCCCATGCCGGCCTTTTTACCTGTTTTCCTGACCAGAATTTCCGGGAATGAAAAACTACGAAGCTCTCAAACAGCAAGGCGATGTCATCTGGAACATCGCCAATATCCTGCGTGGTCCGTATCGCCCACCGCAGTACCGGCGCGTGATGATTCCGCTCACGGTGCTGCGCCGCCTGGACTGCGTTCTGGAAGAAAGTAAGGACGCCGTCCTTACTCGCTACAAGGCACTCAAGGCCTCCGGCAAGCATGACGAAATCACCATTGAAAAAATGGTGAACCACCAGTTCAAGCTGAGCTTCTTCAATACCAGCGAGTTCACCTTCCAGAAGCTTCTGGGCGATCCGGACAAGCTGGCGGCCAACCTTATCAATTTTATTGCCGGTTTCTCGTCCAACGCGCGCAAGATCCTCGAAAAATTCAAGTTTGAGGAAGAAATCCATAGGCTGGATGAGTTCAACCGGCTTTTCGAGGTGGTCCAGGCCGTGGCTGGGGTGAACCTGCACCCGAACCGCATCAGCAACATCGAAATGGGCTACCTGTTCGAAGACCTGGTGCGGCGCTTCAATGAACAGGCCAATGAGGAGGCGGGCGACCATTTCACGCCCCGCGAAGTGATCAAGCTCATGGTGAACGTGCTGTTTGCCCATGATGACCTGGTATTCCGCGAAGGCAAGCTGATCAAGATTTACGACCCGACCTGTGGGACGGGTGGCATGCTCTCGGAGTCGGAAAAACTCATCCTGGACCCGCAATTTGGTCTCAATCCCAGCGCGAATCTGAAACTGTATGGGCAGGAATACAATTCCGAGTCTTACGCCATTTGCGGATCAGATCTAATGATCAAGGGCGAAGACGTTTCCCATATCGTCTTTGGTAACACCCTGGGTACCGGAAAATCCAAGGAAGATTTTGTTGACGGCGACGGGCATCCGGGTCAGCTTTTCCACTATATGCTGGCCAATCCTCCCTTCGGCGTGGAGTGGAAGCCGGAAAAGGACAAGGTCACTGGCGAGCACAACGAGCTGGGATTCAGGGGGCGATTCGGCCCTGGTCTGCCGCGCATCAACGATGGTGCGCTGCTGTTCCTGCTGCACATGATTTCCAAGATGCAGCCCTCTCCGGCCCAAGGAGGCGAGGGCTCGCGTATCGCGGTGGTCTTCAACGGCTCGCCGCTTTTCACCGGGGATGCCGGCAGTGGCGAGAGCAATATCCGGCGCTGGATCATCGAAAACGACATGCTGGAAGCGGTAATCGGCCTGCCCGACCAACTCTTCTACAATACCGGCATTTCCACCTACGTCTGGATCGTCACCAACCGCAAGCCGCCCGAGCGGGCCGGCAAGGTGCAATTGATCAACGGCGTCGAATTCGCACGCCGGATGAAGAAAAGCCTGGGCGACAAGCGCAAGCGCCTGGGCGACGGTACGGACGGCAGCTCCGAGCGCAAGGACGGCTCGCCCGACCATATCGCTATGCTCACGCGCCTGTATCACGGCTTCCAGCACGACGTGCGCATGACGCTGGCGGACATCGGGACCAATATCGACCCGCAGCGTGACCAGAGCCAGTCCTTGTGCGTGAGCAAGGTATTGCGCAACCAGGAATTCGGGTATTTGAAAATCACGGTGGAGCGGCCGCTGCGGCTCAATTTCGCGGTCACGAATGAGCGTATTCGGCGTGCCAGCCGAATGGGCGCATTTGCCGGCCTTGCAATTTCGCGCAAGCGCAAGAACAAGGCGGAAATCGAGCAGGAAATCCTGGTGGGCCGCAAGGCGCAGGCCGCGGTCCTGCGCGTGCTGCGGGGCATGAAGCGTGATTTCGCCCATGGCGAGCTGGTCAAGGACCGCGAGGTGTTCGACAAGCAGCTCACGGCTGCCTTCAAGGCCGCGGAGCTGCCGCTGGATGCCGGGCTGAAGGCCGCCCTGCTGGCCCCGGGTAGCTTGGGCGAAAAGGACCCCAAGGCCGAAATCTGCTGGAACAGGAAGGGTGAGTCCGAGCCCGATCCTGACCTGCGCGACACCGAGAACGTGCCGCTGCCTCTGGATATTCCGCTGCCGCTGCCCCTGGATTACGAGAGCAAGAAGAACAAGGGCAAGGTGGATCTGGAGCCCTTGCTGGCGCTGGTGCAGGACCACTGCGAGGCTTACTTGAAAGCCGAGGTGCTGCCTTATCACGAGGATGCTTGGATCGACCACGGCAAGACCAAGGTGGGCTACGAGATTCCGTTCAACCGCCATTTCTACGAATACCAGCCGCCGCGTCCGCTGGAGGACATCCAGAAGGACATCGAAGCTCTGGAGCGGGACATCATGGCCATGCTCAAGGAGGTCACGGCGTGAAGGTTTTGAAGAAGACACCCACTGAGCAGGACGCAGCAGTGGTTCAAATGTGTTTGGATCCGACTGAGGTGCCTTCGGAAAGTAGAAAGGGCAACCGGTATCCGGCCTATCCAGTCTATAAACCAAGTGGAATTTACTGGTTGCCGAAGGTCCCGCAAAACTGGACGGTTCATCGCTTGAAGTGGTCTATTACGGCGTGTGAAAACGGTGCATGGGGCGAAGATCCCGACGGCGGGCAAGATGATGTTGTTTGTCTTCGTGTTGCTGATTTCAATCGGGATAAATTTACTGTTGATAACGTTAATCTAACGTTTAGAGCTATTGATGAACGCCATCGCAAGGAAAGAGGCGTTCAGAAGGGAGACTTGCTTATTGAGAAGTCAGGTGGAGGAGAGAAACAATTGGTCGGGTGCGTAGTGCGCTTCGATCATGATTTTCCAGCAGTTACCTCTAACTTTGTGGCAAGGATGCCTATCGCAGATAATCAGTGTTCGCGTTATTGGGCCTACGCTCATGCTGCACTTTATATGGGGCGTTTAAACTATCCTGCGATAAAGCAAACAACTGGTATTCAAAACCTTGATACGGGCGAGTACTTGAATAACAAAATTGCCTACCCGCCGCTGTCAGAGCAAGAAAAAATTGCTGCTTTTTTAGATTGGAAGACTGCTCAGATAGATGAAATTCTTTCTAAGAAGTTCTAACTTTTTGGCCTACGAGGGCAGCAAGTGGTTCCAGCAAATGAGCGCGCAGCCCAGGGTCACAAAGGCCTGATGGATGTCGGCACGGCGCTCAAAGCGCGTGCGCAGCCGGCGCAT
>NZ_JABBFW010000037.1 GCF_012927045.1 Azohydromonas caseinilytica
GCAGCGAGGCTGGCAGCAGCATGAGCTGGTCGGGCGCGTAGGGGCGGTAGCTGGTGGCCATCAAGTCAAAGCGCGGGTCGTGCCTTCGATTGTCCGCGACCCCGTTCTGCCGCCCACGCTCCTAGGCTGACGCCGTTTCCCGCTCAACCATTCCGGCCATGACGCTCCAGCCCCTTGCCCGCCACGCCCTGATCGCCCTTGCCGCCGCCGGACTCGCCCTGCCCTGGTATTTCAACCTTGCCTTCTTCGCCTCGGGCGGCAGCGTGGCGCCGGGGGAGTTCTTCGGCGCCGCCTTCGCCAACGCTCTCACCACGGCCATCACACTCGACGTGTACCTGGCGGCATTCGCTTTCAGCGTGGGCGTCGCGGCGGACGCGTCGGGCGGCAGGCCGAGATGGCTCGCGGTCCCGCTGTGCTTCGGCATCGGCCTGGCGTTCGCGCTGCCGATGTACCTGTGGTGGCGCTCGCGCCCCTCGGCAGGCGTCAGGCCGGCAACCGGCCTTGCGCGGCGGCCGGGATGAGCGCCGGGCCTGCCGAGCGCAGCGCCCGCCCCGAGGCCAGCGGCCACCAGGGCGACTGCGCATGCGCATCGGCCAGCAGCGTGCGCAACGGCACGCCGGCCATCCTGCGCAGGTCCCGGGCGAAGTGCGACTGGTCGTAGTAACCCGCCTCCAGCGCCAGCACCGCGCCCGCGGGCCCGCCGGCCAGCGCCTGGCCGAGCGTCCTGTGCATCCGGACGAGGCCGTGGAACGCCTTGGGCGACAGCCCGAGCGCGGCCTTGAAGCGGCGTTCCAGCTGCCGCGGCCCGAGGTGCAGCGGTCCGGACGCCCCCGCGCCATGCGACGCCACGGCGGCGCAGAGCAGCGACACCCGCTCAGCCTCGGCCGAATGGACGGCGCGGTGCAGCACCCGGCGGAAGCTGCCCAGCAGGGCGTCCAGTGCCAGGGCTTGCGATGTGGCGGGCAGCGCCTGCTCCAGCAGGCGCGCCGCCTCCGCCTCGCCGGCCACCTCGGCCCAGGGCAGGACCTGGTCGATCAGCACGCCCGTCGAGGCGCCCAGCAGGCAGGCGCTCGCCTCGGCACGCACCAGGAGGCCCAGGGCATGGACGGCGCCGTGGTGCCGGAACAGCGCGGGGCCGGTGCTCAGCGTGTGGAAGGTCGCGGGCGGGAGCGGGCCTTCCGGACTGCGTGCCGAGCCGACCTGACCGCAGAGCCGGAGCGTGAGCATGGCGTGGGGCAAGGCGGGAAAGCGGGAGCAGGCCAGCCCGGCGTGGGTCCGCACCGTCACGACGCCTTCGACCCATGGCCGCAGGTCGTCGGGCGGCGGGATCACTTGCAGCATGGCGGCGATTCTGCCGACCCACGGCGCCGCGGCCTTCTTCCCTGCCGCATAAGGATCTACCTCTTCCTTCGTTCCCCGTCCCGGTCCGGCTCCCTGGCATCGAAACCATCGACACCGCTTCACGCCGTTGCGCGTGCATCGGCACGCCTCGAAGCGCCTGTCATGAGCGCCATTGCACCAACATCCCCGCTGCCCGACCCATGAAACGACGATCCCTCCTGCCATGCGCCGCGGCCCCTCGCCGCGGGCATGACGAGGGAATAGGAGTGAGCCCGGTACACCAGGCCGGGGCCTGAAGCCATTTCCCGCCCTTACACCTGCGCCTATGTTTTCCGTCAAGCAATCCGCGTTGCGCCTCCGTTAAACACTCGACATTTCCGGTGCTCGCCGAGTTTCGCGGCATGACTGCAAAACCGACCCGGAATGTTTGAAGAAACCAAGGAGGAACAACTCACATGCGCCAGATTTCCCTGATCGGCGGCGGCCAGGCCGGCCTGCTGCTGGGTTTTGCCCTGCTCGAAAAGGGCTATGACGTCAGCCTTTATACCGACCGCAGCGCGGAACAGGTTTCAAACAGCCGCCTGCCCAGCACCCCGTTCCTGTTCGACGGCAGCCTGCAATTCGAGCGCGAGCTGGGCCTGAATTTCTGGGAGGCGGCGGCGCCCTGGGGTGAAGGCATGCACGTGGATTTTCGCAATCCGGACGGCAGCATCGCCTTCACCGTACAGGGGCACCTGGGCGAATTGCGTGGCCAGACCATCGACCAGCGCCTGAAATTCTCGCGCTGGCTGGAAGAATTTCCGCGCCGCGGCGGCAAGCTGCAGGTCCGGCCCGTGACGGTGGCCAACCTCGAAGAGATTGCGGCGGACAGCGACCTCACGCTGGTGGCCGCCGGCAAGGGCGTGATCAGCGGCTTCTTCGAGCGCGACGACGAGCGCAGCGAGCACCGGATGCCGCCGCGCCATGTGTCGGCCATTGCGCTCACCGGCCCGAAGCTGCTGGGCGCGCGCCCCTGGCGGCGCATCCCGTTTCGGCCGCTGCGCTTCAATTTCGTGGCCGGCGTGGGCGAGTTCTTCTCGTTGCCCTTCCATACCCAGGCCACGGGCGAAGCGCGCAGCTTCCTGTTCGAGGCCATCCCGGGCGGCCCGATGGACCGCTTCCTGGAGGCGGAAAGCGGCGCGGACATGCTGCGCATCGCGCGCGAGGTGATCGCGGCATTCGCGCCCGACGATCTGCACCACCTGGACGGCGCGCAACTGACCGACGCCAACGCCTGGCTCAAGGGCAGTTTCGTGCCTACGGTGCGCAAGCCTGTGGGCCATTTGCCCTCGGGCCGGCTGCTGATGGCGCTGGGCGACACGGCGGTGCTCAACGACCCCATTGCCGGCCAGGGCGCCAACAACGCCACCCGCATGGCGCGCCATCTGGCCCGGGAAATCGTGGCCCGTGGCGGCGCGCCCTTTGACGCCGCCTGGATGCAAAGCACCTTCGAGGAGTTCTGGAATTCCTCCGCCCAATACGCCACGGCCTTCAGCAACGCGCTGCTGAAACCGCCCGGCGCCCCAGTGGCGGAAGTGCTGGCCGCCGCCACGGTGCACCCGCCGGTGGCCGACGCCTTCGTGCGCGGCTTCGACAATCCCCGCAATTTCTGGCCGTGGATCGCGGACCTGGAGGAGGCGCGAAGATTCATTGAGCAGAAAAGGCGGTCCGCATGATCGATCTTGATTTGAACTAAGGCCCGAGAAAAAGGGGCGGCCAGCCGCCCCTGCTCACGTGGACCAGAACCTGCCCAATCCCATCAAAACCAGTCCGCAGACCATGAAGCAACGCGTCGTCCTGGCAATCAGGACATTGGTGTGCGCGACCTTCATTTCCAGCGTCACCTTGTCCCGCGCCTTGGTCAGCTTGACATACCGGCGATGGAGTTCCTTTTGATTTTTCGTGACGAAGAAATTTGACGTGAGCCCCGCGCCAGCCGCGGCCACTCCAAAAACATACATTCCCACGATCAAAATCATCATGTACTCCGCGTGACGGCAGGTGCTCTACCCGTCAATTTCTTGTTGCTTTCCTTGGTACGCGCCTTGATGGAATCAGGCCGATGCCGGCCGGCATGAATGTCTTCAAAATCCCGCCTCCCGCCAGAACACCGCCACCGCCGAGCGCAGGTAGCGCCAGCCCGGCGCCTGCCAGTCGCCGGCAATGACGACCTTGCCGCGCCAGGCCTGGCCGGCCAGGGCGCCGACGTCGCCGGTGGGTTTCAGCGTCACGCGGTAGACGCCGTGCTCCGGGTAGAGCTGACCCTGCTTCTCGCGCACCAGCACCGTGCCGCCATGCGGGGCGCTCAGCTCGGCTTCGGGCAGCGTGCGCGCGGCGTCCTTTTCCACCTCCACCACCTCCAGCGGCAGGAACGGGCCTTCCAGCCCGTCGGCATAGAAACGCGCGCCATGGCCCGGGGCGATGCGCGCTACCTCTTCACCGTCCAAGTAGGCCACCACCATCTGGCCCTGGCCTGACACCAGCCGCGCCAGCGGCTCGCGCGCGCGCAGCCAGTCGCCGGGCCGCAGCTCCGGGTCCAGGTCGCGCAGCACGCCGTCGAAGGGTGCCAGCGGCGTGAAGCGCGCGGCCTCGGCCTCGATCGCCGCCCACTCGGCCTCGGCCGTGGCCAGCTGCTCCTGCAGCAGCTGCCACTGCGCGCGCTGCTCGGCGTCGAAGACGCCGGCCGAGGCCTGCCAGCGCAGCCGCTCCAGCCGCGCCTGCACGCCGCGCCGGTGCCCGTCCAGGTCCGGCGACGCCAGCTCCAGCAGCGCCGTGCCGGCTGCCACGCGCTGGCCTTGCGCCACCGGCAGCGCCCGCAGCTGCGCGTGCTCCGGCGCGTACACCACGAACTGCTCCACCGGCCGCAGCAGCGCGCTCGCGCCAATGCGCGTGGGCAGCGGCACGGCCATGAGCAGCAGCAAGCCGGCCGCGGCGCCCAGGCTGCCCCAGGCGCGGCGGCGGGTCTTCAGACGCGGCCAGCGCTCGCGCCAGGCCTTGAATTCATTGAGGAAGGGCATGAGCACGAACCAGCCGATTTCGACGATGAACAGCAGGATGCCCACCGCCTTGATGAAGAAGGTGTAGACCAGCGCCGCGATGCCCAGGAACACCACCAGGCGGTAGATCCAGGTGGCCCAGGCGAACAGGACCAGCCCGGCGTGGCGACGGCGCTTGAAATGCTCCGGCACGGGCTCGCCCAGGCCGAAGAGGCGTTCGCGCAGGTCCCAGCGCGCCAGCGCGAAGGCGCGCGCGTGCAGGTTGGGCATCTCCAGCCAGTCCGCCAGCAGGAAGTAGCCGTCGAAGCGCATGAAGGGGCTGGCGTTGATGGCCAGCGTGCTGACCCAGGTCGTGGTCGCCAGCAGGAAGGCCAGGCCCTTGGCCGTGCCCTCCGGCAGCAGCCCCCAGGCCAGCGTGGCCCACGCCGCGATGGCCAGCTCGGTGAGCACACCCGCAGCGGCCACCTGCAGCCGCTCGCGCCGGCGCGTGAGCTTCCACACCTCGTTGGTGTCGGTGTAGGCCACCGGCCACATCACCAGGAAGGCCACGCCCATGGTCGGCACCCGGCAGCCCAGGCGCTTGGCCGTGAAGGCGTGGCCCAGCTCGTGCAGCACCTTCACCAGCGTCAGCGCCAGGCCGTAGCTGGCCAGGCCCGACCAGGTGAGCGTGTCCACCAGCGTGGCGGCGAAGCGCTCGCCTTCGCGCGCGGCCTGCGCCACGCCCAGCACCAGCGCCGCCAGCGTCAGCCACAGGAAACGCGCCGAGAAGAAGAAGCCCATGCGCGGCGCCCAGCGCGTGAGCCAGCGGTCAGGGTGTGCCAGCGGGATGCGGAAGAACAGGTAGCCGTGCAGCAGCCGCTGCCCCAGCGAGCCCCGGCGCGCCTTGAGCCGCGCCGCCAACTCGGCCGACTGGCCGGGCGGCACGTGCAGCAGCTGGTTCTCGTGCAGGAAGCGCAGCACGCCTTCCAGGTCCTGCACCTCCAGCGCCAGCGGCGTGTCGCGCCGCACGGCGGCCAGGATCGCGCCCGCATCGCCCAGGTGCCAGCGGCTGAGCACCTGGAAGGTGGCCCAGTCGAGCTGGAAGAACAGGTTGCGCACCGGGTCGTGCAGCGTGTGGCTGGGCTGGCCGTCGGCCAGCACCGGCCCGGGCAGCAGGTTCAGCTCCTCGCGCAGCGCCGGCAGCCCCGGCGGCGGCGCCGCCATCGCGGCCGGCCTCACAGCCCCAGCGCCTGGCGCACGGTGGCCAGCGGCCGGCGCAGCATCCAGTACGCCAGCGGCGCCCACTGCCCGCTGAGCTTGGCCGTGCCCTTGAGGCCCACGCGCTGGTCGCTGGGGCCGTCGAGCGTGGCGCGCAGCCGGTAGGCGTAGCTGCCGTCGGGCCGCGGCACGGCCTCGTGCGCGACGTAGCGCACCTGGGCTGACAGCGAGGACAGCGGGTTGGCCGCCAGGTACAGGCTCACCGGCGCGCCTTCGGGCAGCGGGATGGCGTCGCCCAGCGGCACCCAGGCCTCCACCTCCATGTCGCCGGGCGCGGCGATGCGCATGATGCGTTCGCCCGTCTGCACCGGCTTGCCGATCCACTCGGTGGGGTCGTCGAACAGCGCGATGCCGTCCTGCGGCGCCAGCACGCGCGCGCGCTCCAGCTGGCTGCCCAGGTACTCGGCCTCGGCGCGCTTCTCCTCGATCTTTCCCTGCAGCAGCGCCAGCTGCGTCTTGGACTTGGCGTCCGACACGGCCTGCTGCGCGAGCTGGCGGTACTCGGCCTCGGCCGTGGCCAGCGCCTGCGCCGCCACGTCGTAGCGCGCCTGCAGCGCCGCCTCGTCGAAGCCGAACAGCGGCTGCCCGGCCTTGACCGGCTCGTTGGGCCGCACGTGGAAGGGGCCGACCACGCCGTCGATGGGCGCGCGCACCACCACCGGGTGTGCCGGCACCAGCTCGGCCGGCGCCAGCACGGTCAGCCGCACCGGGACGAACAGCAGCGCCAGCAGCGCCGCGGCGAGCACCGTGCGGCGCTGGCACCACCAGGGCTTCCCCGGCTGCCGGGCCAGCCCGGCCGCGGCGCGGCGTCGCCAGGCCGCCCAGGACCAGGGCGACGGCCGGTGCCGCGCCAGCCAGGCATGGCGCCAGGTATCGACCCATTCCTCCAGCAGCGCGATGCCCTCACGCGTCCATGGCAGCTCGCCGGCCAGCAGCAGCCCGCCGCCGCCCTCGCCCTCCCGCCCGGGCTGCGTCGCGCCGGCGAAGGGCAGCCACAGGCCGTACTCGGGCAGCCACTCCGCCCACTCCGCGGCCAGCGCGGCATCCGCTCCGGGCAGGTGAGCGGCGCCGACGGGCGTGGCCGCGTCGCGCGGCAGGCCGCGGCACACCCGCTCCAGCCACTGCACGTAGGGCGCGTTGGCCTCGGGCTGCACCACGCCGGAGAGGCTGTGCACGCCCGAGTCGGCCAGCCACAGCGCCGCCTGCCGATAGGGCTGCAGCGCGTGGCTGTCGTTGACCAGCAGGAAGGCCAGCTCTTCCGGGCCCTGCGCGGCGCGGGCGCGCCGCGCCAGGTCCAGCAGCAGCCACAGCGGGTCCGCCGCCACGCCCGGGTCGGCCTGGTTCATGTCTTCATCCTTTTCATGGTGGCGGTCCCGGAGCCGGGCTGCGGGCTGGGGGGCACGACGCCGACCGGGATCGGCATCCACGCTCATCGTCGGCCGGGAGACGGTCCCGAAAGATCGGCAGCCGGCGGCCCGACTTGAGGCCGGCGCGGTTTCCGCCACTGTTGCTGCAACACACCGAGAAGCAGGCCGAAGAAAAAACGTAGGCTGCGCCCCCTACTTCGTCACTCCCGCGAAGCCGCCCACCTTTGGTGAGCGCCCAGGCAGTCCCACGTCGGAACGCGAGAGACAGCGCAGGCCTCACGACATCCAATCCCTCGGCGCGCCGCTCAAGCAGCTCACGGCAGCTTGGGGACCGCCTGGGTCCCCGCCTGCGCGGGGATGACGGAGCAGTAAGTGGACTGCGTCAGCTCCAGGCCAACACGTGACGGACTTCGCCGGACAGCACCCCACCCGTGCCGGCATGACGGGGCGCCTTCAGCGCCGGCCTGAAACCAGCCTCAAGCCCGCTGCCCCAGGCGCGCCAGGCGGTCCAGCCGCTCCAGCGGGGCATGCGGGCGCTGCGCCGCCAGGCGCAGCTGCGCCGACAGCCCCGGGCGGCCGGCGGGCTCCAGCAGCGCCGAGCGCTGGCCGCCGACCTGCAGCTTGAAGGTGGTGACGACGACACGGTCGAGGTGGTCGCGCGCCTCCACCCTCAGCTCCAGCGCCTTGCGCTCGCCGGGCGCGGCGCGCACGGTGAAGCGGCCGGTGGCCGGGTCGAAGCTCACCCAGGCCGGCAGGGCAGCGCCGTTGGCCTGCCGGGCGCTGAGCGTCACCACGGCGCCCGGGTCGGTGTGGGCGAAGGCATCGGCGGGGATGGTGAGCAGTCCCGTGCCGCCGGCCACTGCCACCACCTGGTCGCCGATACCGCGGTAGAGCATCAGCCCGGGGTCGCTGCCGGGCGCGATGCCGGCCAGCACCACCACCCGGAAGCCGCGGCCGTCGCCGCCCTGCGTCAGCCGCGGCTGGCCCGGGGCGAGGAAATCGACGTACGGCCGCCCGGCCGGGTCGGCCAGCGGGTCGCCGCCGCGCAGCAGCGTCTGCAGCGACGGGTTGTCCAGCGGCGAGCCCGGGGGCAGGAAGCCCCCGGTGGAGCGCTCGGGGAACGGGGCCGGCTCAGGCCCGGGCGCGGGAGCCGGCGCGGGCGTAGGCGCCGGTGCGGACGCGGAGGCCGGGGGCAGCAGCACGGGCACGGGGGCGACCTGGGCCGTGGGCGCGCTCGCCCGCGTCTGCACGTCGCCCTGGCTGTCGGTGTAGCTCAGCACCACGCGCACGTAGCGGCCGGCCAGCGCACCGCCGAGTGTCAGGCTCTGGCCCGTGGCGCCCTGGATGGTGCGCCAGGTCTTGCCGTCCTCCGAGACCTCCCACTGGTAGCGCACCGGCCCCACGCCGTCCGGGCGGGTGGCCTGCAACGTCTGGCCTTCCACGGCGTCACCGGACACCGCCACCCCGCCGCGCGGCGCATCGGTACCCTGGCTCACGCGCAGCGTGAACACCTCCGACGCGGTGGTGCCGCCCGGGTCGCGCGCCGTCACGCGGATACGCAGCGCGCCCAGGTCCTGGTCGCGCGGCGTGCCGGAAAAGGTGCGCGTGGCCGGGTCGAAGCGCAGCCACGCCGGCAACGGCGAGCCGTCGGCCAGCGTCACGGCGTAGCTCAGGGCCCGGCCTTCCGGGTCCCTGAAGCTGTCCCCGGGCAGGGTGAAGCGGAACGCGCTGCCCGCCTGCGCCTTCTGGTTCTCGATGGGCCGCGCCAGCACCGGGGCCTCGTCGATGTCGGTCACGGTCACGCTCACGTCCACGTCGCGCGTGTTGCCGGCCGCGTCGCTCAGGCGCACGCGCAGGGTGTGGCGGCCGGCGCTCTCGTGGTCGAGCAGGTCCGGGCGCGCCACCGTGACCCGGCCGGTCCTGGCGTCGATGGCAAAGCGCTTGCCGGCGTCGTCCAGCAGCTCGTAGCGCGCCGCGCCGGGCGCGGCCAGGCTGCCCACGACGCTGCCGCGCGCGGCGTTCTCGGCCACGCTCAGCGCGGTGGTGGCGGGCCGCGGCGCAGCCGTGTCCACGCTCAGGAGGGCATCGTCCACCACGGTGGTGGCGTTACCGGCGTCGTCGCGGGCCGTCACTGCCACTTGGCGGCCGGTGGCCTCCAGGCTGCCGGCCACGAGGGTGTAGCGGGCGACCCACACGCCATCAACGAGCGTCGCAGCCACGGCCCGGCTGCCGCCGAAGGCGCTGAAGTCCACTGTCACGCCGCTCATGGTGTCGGCATTGAGGTCCCCACCCGCTCCCGCCCGCCACTGCACCGTGACGGTGTCGCCGACGAGGAAGGTGCCCTCGCTGCCGGTAGCCCCGGAGACGCTGATGGCCGCCCCAGTCAGGACGGGCGCCGTGTTGTCCACCGGTGCCTGCGCGGCGCTGACCGCCGTGCTGACGGTACCGGAGTCGCTGAGGGCGATCACGCGCACTTGCGCGCCGCTGTAGTCCAGATCGCCGGCAGCGACGGTGTAGCGGGCCACCCACCGGCCGCCGACCAGCGCGGCCTCGACGAAGCCGCCGCCAAAGGCGGTGAAGTCGATGAACACGTAGGCGGGCACGGTGGCGGACGCCCCGCCGTCCCAGACGGCGGTGACCGTGTCGCCGATGCGGAAGGTGGCGTTGGGGCCGGTGGCGCCGGAGAGGCTGATCGCGCCAGGATCGATGCTCACCGGCACCGTGGTGTCCACCGCGAAGACCGGACCCACGATGCCGCTGGTCTGGTTGCCGGCATCGTCGGTGACCGTCATCGAAACCATGGCGCCGTACGTCACCAGCGAGCCGGCCGTCACGGTGTAGCGGGCGCTCCACACGCCATCTTCGAGCGTCGCGGCCACGGTGCCGCCGCCGAAGCCGCCGAAGTCCACCAGCACGCCGGTGATGTGGTCGGTGTTGGAAACGCTGGCATCCCAGCGCACCGTGACCACGTCGCCGATCCTGAGCACGGCACCGTCGCCGGCCGACACGGTCACGTCCAGGCCCATGCCATCGAGCGTGGGACTCTGGCTGTCCACCGCCACCCGCGTGGCGCCGGCCACGGTGGTGGCGTTGCCGGCGTCGTCCGCCACCGTCACTGTCACGCTGCCGCCCGTGGCATCGATGAAGCCTTGCCCAATGGTGTAGTGCGCGATCCACGCGCCGTGGTCGAGGACCGCCGCGACCTGGCCGCCGCCGAAGGCGCCGAAGTCCACCGTCACGCCGGTGATGTCCCCGGGATTGAGGTCGCCGATAGCCGAGACATCCCAGCGCACCGTGACGGTATCGCCGAGCTTGAAGACGCCGCCCGTGCCCGTGGCCCCGGACACTCCGATGTGCCCCGGGGTCAGGACGGGTGCCTCGTTGTCCACCGGCGCTTCCATGTCGCTGGCGCCGATGTGGACCTGGCCGCCCGCGTCGGTGGCCTGAACGCTCACGCGCACGCCGGCGAGGTCGAAATCGCCCGCGACGATGGTGTAGCGCGCCACCCACCGGCCCTCGCTGTACGTGGCCTGCACCTCGTCGCCCCCGAAGCCGCCGAAATGCACGACCACGCGGGACAGGCCGGCACTGGACGCCCCTCCGGCCCAGACCGCCGTGACAGTGTCGCCGACGCGGAAGATGCCGTTCGTGCCGGTGGCGCCGGAGAAGCTGATGTCCTCGCTCCTGACCAGCGGCGGCGGCGGCTCGGTGTTGTCGACCGGGATGCCGGTCTCGATGGTGGCGCTGGTGAGGTTGCCGGCATCGTCGGTGGCCGTCACCACGATGGTGGCGCTGAAGGTGTCGAGGTCACCGGGCTGGACCGTGTCGCTGACGATCCAGGCGCCGTCGACGAAGGCGGCCTGCACCCGGCCGCCGCCGAAGCCACCGAAGTCCACCCACACGCTGGCGAGGCGGTCGGCGTTCTCGTTGCCGGCCTCCCAGCGGAACTTGAGCAGGTCGCCGGCCCTGGTGACGTCGCCGGGCAGGGCCGAGGTCCAGACCAGCGCGGCGAGGTCAGGGATCACCGGCGCCTCGGTGTCCACCGCCACCAGCGCGGCGCTGGCGGCGCTGGCGGTGTTGCCGGCGGCGTCGGTCACCGTCAGTGTCACGCCGCGGCCGGTGGCGTCGATGTGGCCGGCCGCCAGGGTGTAGCCGGCGCTCCAGACGCCGTTGGCGAAGGTGGCCTGTACCTGATCGCCGCCGAAGGCGCTGAAGTCGAAGACCACGCGGCCGGCGTCGGCGCCGCCGCTCCAGGTGGCGGTGACGGTGTCGCCGGCCTTGAAGGTGCCGTTCGTGCCCGTGGCGCCGGACAGGCCGATGGCGCCAGCCGCCACCGCGGGCGCGACGTCATCGACCACCAGCGTGCGCACCGTATGGCTGAGGTTGCCCGCCGCATCGGTGGCGCTGACGGTAACGGTGTAGGTACCGGCGGCCAGGGTGCGGGTGTCGATGCTCCAGGCTGTGCCGTTGCGCGTGACGGCCGGCGCCGGGCCGCCGTCGCCCCAGTCCACGCTCACCGTGCTGCCGGCCTCGGCTGTGCCGCTCAGGCTCAGTACGGTGCTGCGCGTGACCCAGTCGGTGGCGGAGGCGCCGGTGTCGGAGGACAGCGCCACGGTCGGCGCGGCCGGCGCGATGGTGTCGAGCGTGAAGCTCGCCGAGCGGCTGGTGGTGTTGCCCACTTCGTCGGCGCTGGTGAGCGTGACGCTCTTGAGGCCATCGCCGCCCAGGCCGAACGCGCCCGCCATGGGCGGGACCGTCCCGGTGTCTAGCGACCAACGGCCGTCCGCGTCGGCCACCGTCTGGAAGCTCGCCCCACCCACCGTGATGGTCACGATGCTGAACGCGTCGGCCCTGCCGAGCAGGACCGGCGTGGGGTCGTTGGTGGACCCAGTGTCGAGGGTCGGCGCCGCGGGCGCGGTGGTGTCCAGGATGAGGTCGCCCTGGCCGCTGGCGATGTTGCCCGCGGCGTCGGTGCTGGTGACGAAGACAAGCTTGCCGCCGTCTGCGCCCAGGTCGAAGCTGCCTGAGCTGGGCGCGGCGCTGCCGGTGTCCACCGACCATCGCCCCTGCCCGTCGGCGACGACGGTGAACGTGGCACCGCCCACCTGTACCGCCACCGTGCTGCCTGGCTCGGCCGTACCCGTGATCACCGGCGTGCGGTCGGCGGTGTGCAGCAGGTCGGCGACTGGCGCCACCGGCGCGGTGGTGTCCAGCGTGAAGCGGCCGCCGCCCTGGGTGACGTTGCCCGCGGCGTCGAGGCTGTGCAGCAGCACGTCCTTGGCGCCGTCGCCGCCCAGGCCGAGCGTGCCCGACACTGGCGTGGCGCTGCCGGTGTCCAGCGTCCAGCGGCCGCTGCCGTTGGCCGTGACCTCGTAGGTCGCGCCACCCACGAACACGCGCACGGTGCTGCCCGCCTCTGCCGAGCCGCCGAGCACGGGCGTGGTGTCGCGCGTGGTGAGCGCGTCCAGCGTCGGCGCCGCCGGCGCCGTGTTGTCCAGGGTGTAGGCCAGCTCGGCGGCCCCGCCGGGCACGGTGTCCACCAGCAGGTTGCCCACCAGGTCGGCGATGCCGGTGGCCCCCGTGCTGCTGAAGTCCAGCGCCGCCTCGCCGTTGAACGAGGCCAGGTCGCCGCCGCTGGCCGTCACGTCGTACTCCGTGGCGCTCACGGCCACGACGCTGAGCGTCGCGCCGCTGGGGCCGGTGAGCCTGAAGTCGGCGGCGTCCACGCCGGCCACGGCCTCGCTGAAGGTGACGCGCCAGCTCAGCGTGTCGGCGTTGGTCAGGCCGCCGGCGCCGGCCGTCTGCCGCGTGATGGACGCGACCGTGGGCCGCGTGTGGTCCAGCGTGTAGGCGGCGTGGTTGGTGCCGGTGGGCGCGGTGTCCTGCAGCGCATTGCCCTGGCCGTCCACGATGTCCTGCGCGGCGGCGAAAGCCAGTGTCGCCGTGCCGTTGAACGAGGCGAGATCGCCGCCGCTGGCCGTGACCTCGTACGCCGTGGCGCTGACCGCCACGACGCTGAGCGTCGCGCCGGTGGGACCGGTGAGCCTGAAGTCGGCGGCGTCCAGGCCGCTCACGGCCTCGCTGAAGCTCACGCGCCAGCTGAGGCTGGAGGCACTGGTGGCACCGCCGACGTTGTCCGTCAGCCGCGTGATGGCCGCGACGCCCGGGCCCGCGTTGTCCAGCGTGTAGCTGTCGTCGGCGCTGCCCATGGGCGTGAGATTGCCCAGCGCGTTGCCCACCGCGTCCCGGATGTTCTGCGCGCCCGCGAAGCCCAGCGTCGCCGTGCCGTTGAACGAGGCCAGATCCCCGCCGCTGGCCGTGACCTCGTACTCGGTGGCGCTCACGGCCACGATGCTGAGCGTCGCGCCGCTGGGGCCGCTGAGCCTGAAGTCGGCCGGGTCCACGTTGGCCACGGCCTCGCTGAAGGTGACGCGCCAGGTGAGGCTGTCGGCGCTGGTGACGCCGCCGCTGTGGGCCGTCTGCCGCGTGATGGAGCCGATCCTCGGCCCGGTGTGGTCCAGCGTGTAGCCGGCCTCGTTGCTGCCCGCGGGCTCGGTGCCGCCCAGCGCGTTGCCGGCGGTGTCGGCGATGGACTTGCCCGCGGCGAAGCCCAGCGTCGCCGTGCCGTTGAACGAGGCCAAGTCGCCGCCGCTGGCCGTCACGTCGTACTGCGTGGCGCTCACGGCCACGACGCTGAGCGTCGCGCCGCTGGGGCCGCTGAGCGTGAAGTCGGCCGGGTCCACGCCGCTCACGGCCTCGTTGAAGGTGACGCGCCAGGTGAGGCTGTCGGCATTGGTCGCGCCGCCGCTGTGGGCGCTCTGCCGCGTGATGGAAGCAATGGTGGGCCCCGCGTGGTCCAGCGTGTAGCCGGCCTCGTTGCTGCCCGCGGGCGTGGTGGCGCCCAGCGCGTTGCCGGCGGTGTCGGCGATGGTCTTGCCCGCGGCGAAGCCCAGCGTCGCCGTGCCGTTGAACGAGGCCAGGTTGCCGCCGCTGGCCGTGACGTCGTACTCGGTGGCGCTCACCGCCACCACGCTCAGCGTCGCGCCGCTGGGGCCGCCGAGCGTGAAGTCGGCCGGGTCCACGCCGCTGACGGCCTCGCTGAAGGTGACGCGCCAGCTGAGGCTGTCGGCATTGGTGGCGCCGCCGGCGTTGCCCGTCTGCCGCGTGATGGCCACGACGCCCGGGCCGGCGTTGTCCAGCGTGTAGCCGTTGTCGGCGCTGCCCGTGGGCGTGAGGCTGCCCGGCGCGTTGCCCACCGTGTCCCGAATGTCGTGCGCGCCATTGAAACCCAGCGTCACCGTGCCGTTGAACGAGGCCAGGTTGCCGCCGCTGGCCGTGACCTCGTACTCGGTGGCGCTCACCGCCACCACGCTCAGCGCCGCGCCCGTGGGGCCGGTGAGCGTGAAGTCGCCCGCGCTCACGTTGGTCACGGCCTCATCGAAGGTGATGCGCCAGGTGAGGCTGTCGGCGTTGGTCGCGCCGCCGTTGTGGGCACTCTGCCGCGTGACGGACGTGACCGTGGGCGCGGTGTGGTCCAGCGTGTAGCTGTTGTCGGCGCTGCCCGTGGGCGTGTAGTTGCCCAGCGCGTTGCCGGCCTGGTCCCGGATGTCGTGCGCGCCGTTGAACAGCAGCGTCGCCGTGCCGTTGAACGAAGCCAGGTTGCCGCCGCTGGCCGTCACGTCGTACTCGGTGGCGCTGACGGCCACCACGCTCAGCGTCGCGCCGCTGGGGCCCATCAGCACGAAGTCGCCTGGGCTCACGTTGGACACGGCCTCGTTGAAGCTCACGCGCCAGCTCAGGCTGTCGGCATTGGTGGCGCCGCCGCTGTGGGTGCTCTGCCGCGTGATGGAGCCGATCCTCGGGCCGGCGTGGTCCAGCGTGTAGCCGGCCTCGTTGGCGCCCGCGGGTGTGGTGTCGCCCAGCGCGTTGCCCACGCTGTCGGCGATGGTCTTGCCCGCGGCGAAGCCCAGCGTGGCCGTGCCGTTGAACGAGGTGAGATCCCCGCCGCTGGCCGTCACCTCGTACTCGGTGGCGCTCACGGCCACCACGCTGAGCGCCGCGCCGCTGGGGCCGCTGAGCGTGAAGTCGGCAGCGTCCACGCCGCTGACGGCCTCGCTGAAGGTGACGCGCCAGCTGAGGCTGTCGGCATTGGTGGCGCCGCCGCTGTGGGCGCTCTGCCGCGTGATGGACACAACCGCGGGCTCGGTGTGGTCCAGCGTGTAGCCGACCTCGTTGGCGCCCGAGGGCGTGGTGCTGCCCAGCGCGTTGCCCACCGCGTCCCGGATGTCGTGCACGCCGCTGAAGAACAGCGTCGCCGTGCCGCTGTACGAGGCCAGGTCGCTGCCAATGGCCGTCACGTCGTACTCCGTGGCGCTCACCGCCACCACGCTCAGCGTCGCGCCGGTGGCACCGATGACCGTGAAGTCGGCCAGATCCACGTTGCTCATGGCCTCGCTGAAGCTCACGCGCCAGGTGAGGCTGTCGGCGTTGGTGACGCCGCCGGTGTGGGCGGTCTGCCGGGTGATGGAGACGACCGTGGGCGCGGCGTTGTCCAGCGTGTAGGTGTTGTCGGCAGCGCCGCCGGGCGTGTAGTTGCCCAGCAGGTTGCCCACCGTGTCCTGGATGTCGTGCGCGCCGTTGAACGTCAGCATCACCGTGCCGTTGAACGAGGCCAGGTTGCCGCCGCTGGCCGTCACGTCGTACTGCGTGGCGCTGACGGCCACCACGCCGAGCGTGGCGCCCGTGGGGCCGATGAGCCCGAAGTCGCCCGAGTTCACGTTGTCCACGGCATCGCTGAAGCTCACGCGCCAGGTCACGCTGTCGGCATGGGTCGCGCCGCCGCTGTGGGCCGTCTGCCGCGTGATGGACGTGATCGTGGGTCCCGTGTTGTCCAGCGTGTAGCCGGGCTCGTTGCTGCCTGCGGGCGTGGTGGCGACCAGCGCATTGCCGGCGGTGTCGGCGATGGCCTTGCCCGCGGCGAAGGCCAGCGTGGCCGTGCCGTCGTAGGTGGCGAGGTTGCCGCCGCTGGCCGTCACGTCGTACTCGGTGGCGCTCACCGCCACCACGCTCAGCGTCGCGCCGGTGGGGCCGCTGAGCGTGAAGTCGGCCGGGTCCACGCCGCTGACGGCCTCGCTGAAGGTGACGCGCCAGGTGAGGCTGTCGGCGTTGGTCACGCCGCCGAAGTGCAAGCTCTCCCGCACGATGGACGCGACGGTGGGCGCGGTGTTGTCCACGGTGTAGACGTTGCCGCCGCCGATGGCGGGGTTGAGCGCGTTGCCGGCCCGGTCCAGCAGGCTGGTGGACGCCGACAGCGTCACGTTGCCGTCGAGGTTGGCCAGGTTGCCGCCCGACACCGTCACGTCGTAGCTGTTGCCGCCGACGCTCGCCACGCTGGTGACGCTGGCCGTGGTGCCGCTGACGCTGAAGGCGCCGGTGGTCACGGTGGCCGGGGCCATGTCCTCGCTGAACGTGACCCGGTAGACCAGCGAATCGGCGTTGGTGGCGCCGCCGGTGTGGGGCGACCGCAGCGTGACGCCGGTGATGGTGGGCGCCGTGTTGTCCAGCGTGAAGGTGTTGTCGTTGGTGCCCGTGGGTACGGCGCTGCCCAGGGCGTTGCCGGCGCTGTCCCAGATCGTCTTGCTCGCGGCCAAGCCCAGCGTCAGGGTGCCGTTGTGGCTGGGCAGGTCCAGGCCGTAGGCCGTGACGTCGTACTGCGTGCCGCTGACGGTGCTGAGCGAGAGCATCACGTTGCCGAGCCCGCCGAGGACGAAGTCCGAGATGCCCACGCCCGTGACCGTCTCGTCGAAGGTCACGCGCCAGGTCACGCTGTCGGCGTTGGTGGTGGCGGCCGAGGGCGTGAGGCGGGTGATGGAGCTCACCGTGGGCGCGACGTTGTCGGTGACGGTGATGGTCAGCGCCTGGTTAACGTAGTAGCCGCCCTGGTCGGTGGAGCGCACCAGCACGCGGTAGGTGCCCGCGGCCAGGGGGCTGGGGCCGATGCACAGCGTGCTGCCCAGGATCTGGAACTTGCCGTTGTCGGCGTCGTTGGTGCCGTTGCCGACGGCCAGGGAGTAGCCGAAGGTGTTGCCGGCGTCGGGGTCCAGGGTGGTGAGCGTGCCCACGGCGGCGCCGGCCGTGGCCAGGGTCGCGCCCAGGCTGCCGCCGGCGAGGTTGACTTGCGTGGGCCCCTCGTTGACGTTGGTGAGGTTGATCGTCACGCTGGCCGTGCTGTCCGGCGTGGTGCCGGCGTCCTCGTCGTCCACCGCCACCGTCAGCGTGTAGCTGCTTTGGCCCTCGTAGTTGAGCAGGGCGCCGGCGGCCACCGTGATGGCGCCGGTGCTGCTGTCGATGCTGAAGTAGCCCAGGTCGTTGCCGGCGGTGATGGACCAGCCCAGGCCGTTGCCGTCGCCCGTCCGGCCCACCGTGCCCACCGCGGTGCCGGCGGGGGCGTTCTCGGGGACGTTGAAGACCTGCCCGGGCGTGAGCACCGGCTTCACGTCCGTGACGTCGATGGCGATGGTGTCGCTGTCGCTGAGGCTGCCGTCGCTGGTCTGCACCTGCAGGCTCGCCGCGCCCGTGAAATTGGCCGTGGGCGTGAACACCACGCTGGCCAGCGCCGCGTTGACCTGCGCCTGCGTGCCGGTGATGGTGACCAGGCCACTGCCGTTGTTGGACACGGTGGCCCCGCCCACCACCGACACCGTGCCGCCCGTGGCCGTGAGCGTGGTGCTGAGGCTGGCGCTGGCGTCGGTGACCTGGATCGCACTGGCGCCGCTGAAGTTCAGCGTGCCGTTCTCGGCCACCGCGTGCGGGCCGGCGGGCACGGTGTGGACCGGCGCGGCGTTGACGGCCACCGCCTGCACGGACAGCGAGATGTCGTCGAGCATGGCGATGAACGCGGTGCCGCTGCTCAGGGTGAAGCCCTTGATGCCGTCGAACCGGGTGTCGCTCGCCACCGTGCTGAAGGTCTGGTAGGCCATGGACGACACGGTTCTCTGCGTGCCGGTCGCCACTTCATTGCCCGCCAGGTTGATGAGGTTCAGGGTGTAGGTGGTCCCCGTGATGCTGAGCAGGTTCATCCCGTTCAGGTCGAGGCTGTAGCCGTCCTGCACAGTGAAGGTGATTTTTTTCTCGCCCGCGATGCCGCCCAGGTACAGGCTCTGGCTGCCATTGAGCGGGCTGCCGCCTTCGAGGGCCGGCGACAGCGGGTCATCCTGGGACGTGACCGTGAAGGTCACGGGCTGCCCGCCGATGGTCAGGGTCACGTCCAGCGTCGAGGGATGGCTGCCCAGGCTGCTGCCCAGGCCGCTCTCGAAATCGATGGTGACCGGCTCGCCCAGCAGGCCGCCATAGGCCGGCAGCGACAGCGCGGCGGTGCCGATCTCGCCGGCGCCGGCTTCCAGCGCCCAGTCGCCGCCCAGGACGGCCACGCCGGTGGGGTCGGTGGAGGCGGCCACGTCGGCGCCGGTGGCCTCGCGCAACCCGCTGATGAAGCGCTGGCCCCCGGGGCCGGCGGCGACGTCGCAGCCGTAGAGCAGCAGGTCGCCGCCGGCCTTGAGCGCGTGGCCGAGCTCGGCCAGCCCGGCGCGCACCGCGCCGGCGCCCAGGCTGGCCTCGGTCAGGGTGTCGGTGCCCAGGCGCAGCGCCTGGTCCGAGCCGTGGCTCAGGAGGTGGATGGCGTCGTAGCCCTGGTGCTCGCGGGCCCAGCGCGCGATCTGCGCCAGGCCGCTGGCGCCGCCGTCGATCCGCACCACCTCCACGCCGGCGCGGATGCCCGCCTCCAGCGCCTGGTACTGGCTCACCGCGGTGTCCACGAAGGCCACTTCCCGGCGCCCGCCGTTGAGCGCCGGGTCGGCCGCGCGCAGCTGCACCGGCGCGGGGGCCTCCGGGATCAGGGCGCGCGCCGCCGCGTCGGGCGGGGCATGCGCGGCATCGGCCGCCGCGGCGACGGCCGCGCCGTCGAACATGAAGCGCTGCTCCAGCGCCAGCGGGCGCAGCCCGTGGCGGGCCAGGCGCCGGCGCGCGGGCGTGGCAGCCACGTCCACCGCGTCCGCCGCGGTGGCCTCGCTGCCGCCGGCGCGCCGGCCGCGCCCGCGCACGATCTCGGCCACGGCGACGAAGCTGCGGGTGACTTCGTTCCAGACGGTGCGGTGGATCTTGTTCATGGTGCGGCGGTCTCCGGGACAGGGCGAGGCTGCGGGGTGAAGGCAAGAAGGCGCCGCCGGCTCGCTGGGGCCGGCGGTGGGTACTGCGGATGAATCAGGCGCGGCTCACGCCGCCGCCGTCACGGCCGGGGCGGGTAGATGCCGTTGACGGCGATGCAGAAGTTCATGCCCAGCCGCGGGTCGAGCACGCTGACGGGCTGGCTGCCGCCGGTGGCGCCGATGGAGCCGCTGAGCGTGGCCGGCACGGGCACGGCCTTGGCCGCGTTGTAGGCGTAGTAGGCGGGGCTGCCGGCGCCGATCTTGCCGATGGTGTTGGCACCGGCGGCCGGAGCGCCCGTGGCCCCGGCGGTTTCCGTGGTCAGCGCATTGACCGTGACCGAGCCGCCCATCGCGTGGGTGTGGTTGGGCAGCTGGTTGACGGTCAGGGTCGTGGTCTCCACGCCGCTGACCTGGCCCATGAGCACGGGGCTCAAGCCCGGGCCCTGGCCCTGGTTGACCGCGGCCCGGCCGCGCAGGTCGGGCAGCTTGAAGGTGGTGGTGCCGTTGCCGCCGAACTGGGTGCCCAGCAGCGAGAACAGCGCCGTGTTCTGCTGGATCAACAGCTCCTGGCCGTTGGCAGGCAGGAAGTTCGTCGGGCAGAAATTGAAGGCGAAGGTGCAGATCTGGCCGAGGAACGGCGTGTCGGCGCAGGCCTGCGCGCCCAGCGAGGCGCCGCCCAGCACCGCCGCGGCGGCCACCGCGCGCAGCGCGGACTTCATGGAATTCAGTTTGGGGGTCATCCCTGTTTCCTTGTCGTGAGTCAGATGGACAGGCCGGCATCCCAACCGCGATGCCGCCAAAAAATCTCCGTCCCAGGGGGTCGAAGGAGGGAGAAAGAAAAGGCGCGACACGCCGCGTGCATTCCAGGCCGACCGCGGCTGGAGCCCGAGGACAGGGCGCGCCCGCGGATTCACGGCTTGCCCGGCGGCGGTGCCATCAGCACCCGGCCGCTCATGCCGGCCACGAGCTCGCCGAAGCGCCCGTCGATGGCGGCGGCAAGCTTCACGGACTGGCTCACCGGGTCCACCCTGGCGCCGATGCGCTGCACCTTGGCCGGGTAGGTCCTGCCGGTCTCGTCGATGGCGACCTGGAAGCCCGTGCCCGGCGCCAGCCAGGCCAGCCAGCGCGAGGGCACGATGAACTCCAGCTCCAGCACCGAGTCGTCCAGGATCTCCAGCAGCGCCTGGCCGGCCTGCACGTACTGTTGCTCGCGCACCTTCTGCTCGGCCACGCGGCCGGCGAAGGGCGCGGCGGTGGAGCACTTGCCCAGCACCGCCTGGTTGGAGGCCACCTCGGCGCGCGCCTTGGCCACCTCGGCCTCCGACACGTCGAGCTCCACCTTGCCCACCGAGTTGAGCTCGTTGAGGCGCTGGTTGGCGTGCCAGGTCTTCTCGGCCGCCGACAGCGCGGCGCGGGCCTTGTTGAGCTGGGCCTGCTGCAGCGAGCAGTCGAAGCTCACCAGCACCTGCCCGGCGCCGAAGCGCCCGCCCTCGGCCACCGGCAGCCGGCTGACCTTGGCGCCGATCTCCGCGGCCAGCGTGGTGTAGCGCCGCGGCATGAGCTGCGCGCGGATCTCGCGCTTGTCCAGCGCCGGGGCGCTGCCCGCGGGAGGCGCGGCCGGCGCGGGGCGGGCCGCGGCGACGGCGGGCTGCACCGCCGCGGCCGGCACGGGCCTGGCGACGTCGGCCGCCGCCGCGGGCGCGGCGGCCAGCACCCACGCCAGGGCCGATGCCGATACCGCAGCGGCCACCAGGGAACTGCTCTTCATGGGTTGCTTCCTTGCTTCGTGATCGGGCTTCAGCGCACGGCCGGCGCGGCCTCGGCTCGGGCCGGGGCCGGCGGCGTGGCGCCGAGCAGGTCCGTGACCTGGGCCTCGTCCCACTGCCTGAGCGAGGCCGACACCGACTGCGTGAGCTGCGCCAGCGGCACGTCGGGCGCCTCCAGCTCGGGCTCCATGCCCAGCGAGGCCTGCAGCCGCCCGGCCGCGGCCTGCGCCTGCGACAGCGCCTGGTAGCGGCGCAGCTGGCTCAGGATCGCCGCGGTCTGCGCCGCCACCTGCTCCAGCTTGGTCTGGGTCTGCGCCTGCTCGCGCCGCGTGGCGTGGCTGGCCAGGTCGGTGTCCACCTTCCAGATGGTGTCGGCGCGCTCGAGCTGCGCCAGCGCGTTGGCGTACTGCTGGCGCGCCAGGTGCAGCTGCGTGAGCACCGCCATCTGCGTGGCCATGCGGCGCTGCAGCGCCACGGCCTCGCCGGTCTCGGCCAGGCGCTTCTGCGCCGGCGCCGACAGCAGCCCCAGCAGGTTGAATGACAGCTGCAGCCCGGCCTCGCGCCAGTGGTCGTTGATGAGGTAATCGTCGGTGCTGTAGTGCGGGCCGTAGCTGAAGGACAGGCCGGGGAACTGCCGCAGCAGCGCGCGGCGCGTCTCGTCGGCGGCGATGCGGGTGTTGTAGAAGGCCTCGCGCAGGTCCGCGTTGCGCGCGATGGCCAGCTCCTCCATCTTGTCCACCGGCAGCTCCAGCCAGCGCCGGTCCGGCATCTGCGCCGGCTCGACGACGCTGAGGTTGCGCGCCAGCGGCAGGTTCACCAGCGCGGCCAGCTCGATGCGCGCGGTGGAGAGCTCCTGCTCGATGGCTTCGAGCAGCCGCACGTTCTCCAGCAGCTGGCGCTGGTAGCGCAGCGCATCCACCGGGTTGCGCAGCCGCTCGGCCTCGGCCTTGCGCGAGTCGGCCAGCGCCGCCGAGGCCGCGGCCAGCGTGGCGCGCACCTCGCCGCGCAGCTTCTGCGCGCTGGCGGTGCGCCAGAAGGCGGTGCGCACGTCCTGCAGCAGGATGTGCAGCGCCTTGCGCTTGCGTTCCGCGGCAATGAGCACGCGGTCGGCGTTCTGCCGGGTGGCGTAGTAGCTCTGGCCGAAGTCCAGCAGGCTCCAGGTGAACGTCAGGTCGGTGGCCCAGGCCGTGCGCGCGGTGGAGATGAACGGGTCGGATTCGGAGAGCCGGCCGTTGACGGCGTTGCGGCTGCGGGTGATCAGCTCCTCGTCGCGGTGGCGGTAGCCGGCGTTGGCCATCAGCTTGGGCAGCTGCTCGTACCGACCCACGTCGAGCTGGCCCTGGGCCAGCGCCTGCTCCAGCACGCGGGTACGGCGCTCCAGGTTGTACTTGACGGCCCGCGCCATCGCCTCTTCCAGCGTCAGCGCGCCTTGCAGCGGCTCCACGGCGCGCTGCATCTGCTCACGGTCGGCGGCGCTGGTGGCGGTGATCTCGTCCGGCGTCAGGGGCTGGGGCACCAGGGACGCGCAGCCGCTGAGCAGCAGCGCGGCCACGAGGCCCGAGGACAGGGCGAACTTCGAGGAGGTGGTCAAGAAAAACTCCCGGGATACAAGCGGACTGGGCTCCCCGTTCCGTGTCCCGCGCACACCTCGACGCGCCACAGACCAGCCGGCACGACCGGCTCGACGCAGCCGAAACGGAGCAAGTTCTTACACTCCGTCCACAAGCATTGTGAAACTCAGGTAACAGAGAGCAACAAACCCGCTTAGTTTAGGGGTTTATTTCGCCGGTAAACGACCCACGTAAGCGCATGAAAGCAATCGACCACCCATCCGCGCCTGCCGGGGGGCGAGGCATCGTCCTACAGCCCGGCCCGGCGGCGCCTGACCGACGCGCCGCCGGCCCTTGCCGGAGACTGCGGCCCTTGTTGACTGCTGCCGGCCCGGGCCGCCCCGGGGGAACGGCGCCGACGGGCGTCCTCCGCCGCCGGGGCATCGGGCCAACCGATGCCATGAACGCTGCCCGACGCTTCCTCTACCGCTGCATCGCGCTGCTGCCGCTGGCCTGGTCGCTCGGGACCGGCACGGCCCATGGCAAGACCGCCGGGTTGGCCAAGGCGCCCGCGCAGGCCCAGGCCGCGCGCCATGCCGAGGCCGCGGGCCACCACGCCGCCGGCCGCAAGGCCCAGGCACCCGGCGCCGGCCGCGCCAAGGCGGGCGCCCGCAAGAGCTCGGCCGCCCAGCGCACCAAGGCCACGGCCGCCAAGGCACCGGCGGCACGCGCGGCCCAGGCCCGTATGGCATCGGCCAGCAAGGCCAGGGGCACGGCCGTCACACGCAAGGCGGCGTCGGCCAAGGGCGCCACCGTGGCGCGCAAGGCGGCGCCGGCCAGGAGCAGCCCGGTGCAGCGCAGGGCCGCGGCGTCTGGAGCGCGGCTGGACTTCTCGGGGCGCCGACGCGTGGGCGAGGCCTCCTACTACGCGCACAAGTTCGCCGGCCGCAAGATGGCCGACGGCACGCGCATGCGGCTCAACCACCACAACGCCGCGAGCAAGACGCTGCCGCTGGGCACCATCGCCAAGGTCACCAACCTCAAGACCGGCAAGAGCGCGGTGGTCAAGATCCAGGACCGGGGCCCCTTCGTGAAGGGCCGCATCGTGGACCTCTCCCCGGCCACGGCGCGCCAGATCGGCCTCACCGCCCGGGAAGGCGTGGGGCCGGTGGCGGTGACGCCCATCGCCGTGCCGCTGCCCGACGGCAGCGTCAAGCCCGGCGAGGCCGCGCGCGAGCCGATGGCGCGCACGCAGGTGGCGCAGGGGCGCGGCGACTGAAGCAAGAGCCGCCTCAGTCCGCCCGCAGCCGCTCCCGGTACAGCGCCAGCACGGCGTCCGCGTCCACCTCGCGGCACACGCTCTGCGCCGGGCGCGCCGCGGCTGCCTCGTCGAGCCAGGTGCGCCCGACCGTCTCGCCCCGCGTATCGACCCGCACCGGCCCACGCACCAGCCCGAACAGCGCCGGCGCCAGCAGGCAGGCCACCGCCGAGGCGTCGTGCACGTAGAAGCCGTCCTCAACGCCGGTGTCGCGGTGGAAGGCCTGGTAGACGCGGGACATCTCCCAGATCAGCGCCCCCAGCTCGCCGGCCTCCGCGGCCAGCGCGCGCAGGTAGTCGGTCGTCATGATCGTCTGGTGCGTGACGTCCAGCCCGACGATGGTCACCGGCCAGCGCGCCCCGAACACCTCGTCGGCGGCCACGGGGTCGGCGTGGATGTTGGCCTCGGCAAAGGGCGTGACGTTGCCGCCGTGGCCGCGGTGGCCGAAGGCGCCGCCCATCACCACCACCTCCCGCGCCAGGGCGGCGATGTCCGGCGCCTGGCGCAGCGCCAGCGCCAGGTTGGTGAGCGGGCCCACGGCCAGCAGGCTCACCTCGCCCGGATGGCGCCGCAGCGTGTCGATGAGGAACCCGTGCGCGCTCCGGCCGGACACCGCGCGGCCGATGTGGTTTGGCAGCGCGATGTCGCCCAGCGCGTTGTGCCCGTGCACCTGCACCGGCGGCGCGTGCTGCGCCCCGTCCAGCGCGGCCGCCGCGCCGCGATGCACCCCGGCGCGCAGCCCCAGCCGCTCGGCCAGGTAGAGCGCGTTGCGCGTGGTGGTGTCGATGGCGCCGTTGCCGAAGGTGGTGCACACGCCCAGCAGCTCCACCTCCGGGGAGCACGCCAGCAGCATCAGCGCCATGGCGTCGTCCACGCCGGGGTCGGTATCGAAGATGACTTTCTTGGCTTGCATGGCTTGCCCAAGAGTGGAGATGGGACGGCATCTTCCCCGTTGCGGGCGGCACGCGCTGCCACGGGCGGTTTGCTGGCTCGTGGCTCGAAGGTGTCGGTGCCGGCACAAGCCACGCCCGGCGCGGCGCCGGGGCGCCACCACGCCGGCCTGGGCCTGCACATCGCCCAGGACCTGGTGCGCCGCCGGGGCGGCACGCTGACGTTGGGCAACCGCGACGGCGGCGGCCTGCGCGCGCAGGTGAGGCTGCCGCTGGAGGGGCCAGGCGCCGCCTAGCAGCGACCGCGGCTCAGGCCGTGCTGGGCCTGCCCGCCAGCCCGGCCTTGGACATCAGCGCCAGCGCCGCTTCGGCATTGGCCGCGGTCACGGTGTCCGTACGCGTGTAGCCGCGCGACACCAGGTTTTTCTCAAGCCAAGCATTGCCGTTGAGGCCGAAGACGATGGTGAGGATGAAACCAGCCAGGTTGATGACCAAGCCTGCGGCGGGACCGGCGTCGACCAGGCCCAGCACGAAACCCAACGCGAAGGCGCCGCCCAGCACCGCGCCGCCCAACGCCCACTGCTTTTTCGCGAAGGCCCACATGAAGCCGAAGAAGAAAGCGGGCCAGGACCAGCCCTGCTTCACCGCCTCCGCCATGCCGGCCGGGTGGGTGTAGATGTTGAACTGTTTCATGCTTGCTCCATCGCTTGCTTGAAGTGCCAGCGGCGTGTGGCACCGACACGGGCTCGGCCCGGGTGGGCGGGCTTCGCCTTGGCTTGCATGGCTTCAAGGTAGCGGCCAGGCCGCCGACGAGAAAGCGACTGAAGTCATGCGGGCGCCAGGGGCGACGGCCGCTGCCGGCCCCGCAATCCCGCTGCCCCGTTGCAGGCGCAACCGCACCCCCGCCCTGGCCCAGGACCTGCGCACCGCCGTGCTGCGCCGCCGCGCGCTGCAGTGGCTCGCCGCCCCGGGCGGCAGCGCCGCCGGCTTTGCCGGCTGCGGCGGCGGGAGTGACGATGCATCCACCGCCGACGACGCCAGCACCACGGCCGGCGACGGCTCCAGTACCGGCAGCAGCGCCAGCACCTCCTGCACCGCCATTCCCGAGGAGAGCGCCGGCCCTTACCCCGTTGACAGCACTACGAGGCGGTGCTGCAGGTAGGGATGGCAGGCTGAAGCGGGCGTCGCGGCCGTCACACCGCGTTCAGCGCGGGTAGTACAGCATCCGGCCGCCCGGGAGGAACTGGCCCGTCGCCTGGTTCACCACATTCACGTCGCAGAGCACATAGCTGCCGTCCGGCACGTCGAAGTCCCGGTCCATCGTGAAGGTGAAGCTCATCCACTGCAGCAGCACGCGGCCCCGCAGCGTGGCCGCGTAGCTCCAGTGCAGGCCCCAGGGCAGGAGGTTCCCCGACTGCTTCACCCAGCGCGACTGCCGGCTGACGGTGCCGCTGCCCTCCGGGGATCGGGGGGCGAAGTAGGGTTGCTGGATCAAGGCCCGGGTGAAGTACTGCCCGTTGGGGTCCACGTTCCTGATCTCGTTGAAGCAGGTGGTGCGCCAGACCCGCGGCGCGACATTGTCGAATTTCAGCCAGCGCGTGTAGTCGTCACCTTCCGCGGCCCAGGCCAGGGGTGCGAGGGCGGACAGCATCAGCGCAAGAGCACTCTTCTTCATGATTCCTCCGCCATTGAGCGCCACGGGCGGAATGCCCATGACTTCTCAACCATAGGCGGCGGAATGGGGGCGTAAAGCTCCGCGCTTCAGCCGATCGGCGCGGCGGCGAGGTGGTCGGCGGCCGCGTCCTCGTCGCGCTCGTGGGCGCGGCGCATGTAGCCCGTCCACACCAGCGAGCCGTCGGGCTGCGGCACCGGCGCCGAGCAGCGCAGCAGGCACGGCATGGCCTCGACGGCGCCGGGCAGCCGCGCCTGCCAGCGCGCGGTCCAGGGGCTGCGCTCCGCGGCCGAGCGCTCGATGGAGCTGATCAGCGACGCCAGCCCGGCCGGGTCCACCGTCGAGAACCACAGGTTGATGTTGGCGCGCAGCGCCTCGGCGCCGCAGCCCAGCAGCTCCGCCACCTTCGGGCTCATGTACGGGAAGTCGTAGCGCCCCTGCGGCCCGCGCCGGAATTGGAACACCACGAACGGCAGCTGTGCCGAGAGCTGCTCCAGGATGTGGCCCTGGCGGATGGAGGCGCGGTCCTCCTGGCGGATCTGCTCGACCTTGCGCAGCAGCCGCGACACGTCGCGCACGAAGGTGACGGTGCAGGGCCGCCCCTCGTAGATCAGGCTGCTGAGGCTGATGGTGGCGCTGAAGACCTCGCCGTTGCGGCGCAGGCAGCTCAGCGCGCGCTCCTCCGTGCCCATCGGGCGCGTCTGCGGCGCGGCCTGGTGCAGGCTGCGCGCGCGCACATGGTGCTCGCGCAGGTTGTCCGGCATCAGCGCCTCCACCTGCAGCCCGGCCAGGTCGCCCGGCCCGTAGCCGAACATCACTTCCGCGCGCTGGTTGGCCTTGAGCACCCGGCCCTGGTGATCGACCACGAAGATGCCGTCGGGCGAGAGGTTGAAGAAGGCCTCGAACTGCGCCTTGGCCACCTCCAGCGCCCGCATCTGCGCCTGCTGCTCGCGGTTGACCTGCTCCAGCCGGTCATGGGCCTCGCGCAGCCGCGCGTTGGTCTGGGCCAGGTCCTCGCTGAGCTCCTGCACGCTGAAGCCCTGCCCATGGGCAGGCGCCGCCAGGAACACGCGCAGGATGCCGTAGCCCAGCACCGAGAAGCCCACCGCGAACAGCCCGTGCGCCAGCCACCACTGGTGGTTCCAGGGCCTGGCCAGCAGGAAGCCCAGCGACGAGGAGCCGAACCAGACGAAGGCCAGCGCGGCGTATTGCATCAGCGGCGAGCGCAGCCGCCGCCCCAGGTGCAGCGCCAGCGCCGCCACGTAGAGCGCGATGGAGCCGATCTCCATCGACATGCGCAGCCACGGCGCGCCGGCCACGGGGCTGTGGGCCACCACGCCCACGGCCACGTTGAGCGCCAGGAACAGCCCCAGCCAGCGCAGCCACGGCCCGGCCGTGCGCCACGCCGGTGCGTCGGGCGCGGCGTGGAAGCGCAGCAGCGCCGTCAGCAGGCAGGCGCTCAGCACCAGGCGCGACGCCGGGCCGTACAGGATGAACAGCCACAGGTTGTGCTGCGCCAGCGGCGTGAAGAAGCCGTGCAGCGAGTACACGACCGTGAAGCCGGTGAAGCCCAGCGTCACCCAGCGCAGCAGCGCCTGGCCCGAGCGCAGGTAGCAGCGCCAGGCGACGTAGGAGATGAAGGCGCCTTCAAGCGTGGCCAGCGCGATGGCGGCCTGGTGGAAGGCATGGTCCTCGAAGCGCAGCGCCGGGTCCTGGAAGCACTGCAGGTACGCGATGGCCAGGGCGGGCAGCAGGCACAGCGCCAGCTCGAAGGCACGGCGCACCGCGTCGGCCCAGAAGACCGTGCGGCGCAGCGCGGCATCGGCAGTCGTCATCTCAGCTCACCTCCCCCGTTGGTGTTCGTGTTTCTGCCGGTGCGCTCGCCTGCGGCCGCGGGCGGGTGGCCTCCAGGTCGGCCAGGCCGGCGCGGGCGCCGTCCAGCAGCGCCTCGGTGGCCTGCGCCAGCGCCTCCACCGGCCCTGCCTCCAGGCGGCCGGTGGTGCGCAGCTGCTGGTCCAGCCGCTCGGCGGCCTCGCGCGCGGGCGCGGCGAACACCGTGGCGCACAGCCCGCGCAGCCGGTGCGCCAGCCGGCCGGCCTCGGCCGGGTCCATGTCCGCCAGGCAGCGGCGCAGCCGCTGCGGCGTGGGCCCGTGCTCGGCCAGCAGCGTCTCCAGGATCATCCGTACCGAGGCCGGGCGGCGCAGCCGCTGCCACAGCGCGCCCCAGTCCAGCACCGGTGCCGCCTGCGGGTCCGCGGCCGGGGCGGCACGCACCGCCGGGGCCGGAGCGGGCGGCGATGGCGGCAGCCGCTGCGCCCGGCGGCCCAGCAGCGCCAGCAGCGCCGTGCACAGCGGGTCCACGTCCACCGGCTTGGTGATGTGCTCGTCCATGCCGGCGTCCAGGCAGCGCTGGCGCTCCTGGGGCAGCGCGTAGGCCGTGATGCCCACGATGGGCAGTTGCGGGCGCAGCGCGCGGCAGCGGCGCGCGGTGTCGTAGCCGTTGAGGCCGGGCATCTGCACGTCGGTGAGGAACAGGTCGAACTCCTCGCCCGCCTCCAGCAGCGCCAGCGCCGCCAGCCCGTTGTCGGCGATGCGGCAGCGCGCGCCCTCCTGCTCCAGCAGGTCCTTGAGCACCCACTGGTTCACCGCGTCGTCCTCCGCCGCCAGGATGCGCAGGCCGCGCAGCCGCTGCAGCCCCGGCATCGACGCGTCGGGCACGGGCGCGGCGCGCTCCTCCGGCGGCGGCGCCTCGTCGAAGGGAATGCGCAGCGTGAAGCACGAGCCGTGGCCGAGCTGGCTGGCGACCTCGATGCTGCCGCCCATGCGGTCCACGATGCGCTTGGCGATGGACAGCCCCAGCCCCGTGCCGCCGAAGCGCCGCGTGGTGGAGGCGTCGCCCTGCGTGAAGGGCTGGAACAGCTGCTCCAGCTGCACCGGGCTCATGCCGATGCCCGTGTCCTGGATGGCGAACAGCAGCCAGCGCCCATGGGGCAGCCTCGACACCGTCATGTGTACGCTGCCCTGCTCGGTGAACTTGATGGCGTTGCCCAGCAGGTTGACCAGCACCTGCGTCAGCCGCGTCTCGTCGGCCAGGATGCCCTGGGGCAGGTCCGCGCCGCAGCTCACGCCGAACTCCAGCCGCTGCTGCTGCGCCCGGTGCGCGGTGAGGCGCATGGCACGCTGGATCACGGCCGACAGCCGCACCGGGCGCGACTCCAGCTCCAGGCGCCCGGCCTCGATCTTGGCCATGTCCAGGATGTCGTTGACCAGCGCCAGCAGCAGCCGCCCGGAGTCGTGGATCTGGCGCAGGTAGGCCTGGGCCGGCACGGCCTGCGCGTCGCGCAGCGCAATCTGCGACACGCCCAGGATGGCGTTGAGCGGCGTGCGGATCTCGTGGCTCATGCTGGAGAGGAACTCGGTGCGCGCGCGCGCGGCCTGCTCGGTCTGCAGCATCGAGTGGCGCAGCGCCTCGGTGCGCTCCTCCACCAGCGCGGCGAGGTGGTCGCGGTGCTGCGCCAGCTCCAGCCCCACCAGCTGCTCCTCGGTGATGTCCTGGATGTGGCCGACCCAGCGGCAGCTGCCATCGGGCTCCACCACCGGCACGGAGGACTCGCCGCGATGCCAGCGCCGGCCCTGGTTGGGCAGCACCACCTGCCACTGCGCCTTCCAGGGCGTGAGGCTGGCGCAGGAGCGCTCCAGCGCGGCCATGAGCTGCTCATGGTCCTTGGGCACGATGCGCGCGAAGCCCAGCTGCGCGTCCTGCAGCAGCTCCGCGGCGGTGAGCTCGAAGATCTGCGCCGCGCCGCTGCTGGCGAAGGTGAAGCGGTACTGGCCCGCGGGCGTGCGCAGCAGTTGCCAGGCCAGTCCCGGCACCTGAGAGGTGACGTCTTCGAGCAGCTGCGTCTGGCGCCGCAGCAGCTGCCGCGGCTGCACCAGCAGGTGCTGGTTCACGATCCACAGCAGCAGCCAGTAGCTCCACGACTTGAGGATGTGGGCCGTGGCCTCCAGGAAGCCGCGCGTGGGCGGATGGGCCGCGAGCATCAGCTCACCCAGCATCAGCAGCGCGACGACCATGAGCAGCGACCGGCACAGCGCGGCGCCCAGCGCGGCACGGCGCTGGAACAGCAGCCAGGCCGCCCCGGCATACAGGATCAGCAGCAGCCATTCCCAGGCGATCCTGAAGACCGAGAAGGCCTCGCCCCCGGGCTGCAGCCGGGGCCACGCGTCCACGCGCACCAGCACGACCAGCAGCAGCGCGGCGGCGGGGAATCCCGGCGCCCCGAGGCGCCTGAAGGCGCCCCCGCCGGCGCACACGGGCGCCAGCAGCAGCGCGGTGGCCTGCAGCGTGCGCGCGCCCAGCGACAGCAGCAACGGCGCCTCGGCGGGAAAGCCGCCCAGGTCCAGCATGCGTTCCTGGAGCGCGGAATGCAGCACGTCGATGACCGCGGCCCAGAAGAAGCCCGTGGCCGCGCATCGCATGGAGGCGTGGCGTGCGCGGTCGAAGCCCTGGCGCGTGATCAGCAGCAGCGCCGCGCCCATGGTCAGCGGCAGCAGGTCGGCCATGCCGTGGAACCACGCCGGATCGAACAGGTGCAGGCCCGTCAGCAGCAGGCCCAGCAGCAACGGAGAAACCAGCTGGCCCCCGCTGGGCAGGGCCACGTCGTCCTCATCTCCTGGCAGCGGGGCGGCGACTGGTTTCATCCTGAACCGGCAGTTCAGCGCATACGCGGCGGCGGCGCGCTCGCGAGCCGTTGCCGGCCAAAACCGGCCCGCGATTCCCTGGACGGAAAATTCATCATAGGAGCCCGCTCCAAGGCCGGGCCGCGCGCGGGCGCGAAAAGCGTGAAATAGGTGGCAATTTCAAGGCCGTGCACCGCGACGCGGCCGGGACCGGAAACGAAACCGGCCCGCGCGCCGGCCGCGCCCGGGCTTAATCCTCGATGACACGCACGCCGGCGGCGCGGCGGTATTCGCTGGGCGTCATGCCGAAGCGTGCGCGAAAAGCATTGGTAAACGCCGCGGCCGACTGGTAGCCAATATGCTGGCCAATCTGGTTGAGCTGCTGGCTGGTGTGCAGCAGCCGGAAACAGGCTTCGCGGTGGCGCTCCTCGCGCAGCCAGGCATATACCGCCACGCCGACCTGGCGGCGGAATTCATGGCTCAAATGGCGCTGCGTGGTGCCCACGCGCTGCGCCAGTTCCGCCAGCGAAGGCGGATTGGCCATTTCGCGGATCAATATGGACTGCGTCTGGCCGACGAGCCGCTCCTCCCAGCGCGGGCCGCTGCCTTCCGCCACCCGCGCCTCGGGCGCCTCGGGCGCCTCGGGTAAGGTTTCCTCCTCGCCGCCGCGCGACGCGCCGGACTGGTGCAGGCGCAGATGCACCCGCGCCCGCGCCAGCACCTCCTCGGGATCGAAGGGTTTGACGATGTAATCCACCGCGCCGGCCTCGAAGGCGGTCAATTTGTCGTCGATATGGTTCGATACCGTGAGACAAATGACCGGAATGTGACTCAGCGTGGGATGCGCCTTGAAGAGACGAATCGTCGCCTGCCCGTCGATCTCCGGCATGTAGAGATCGACCAGGATCAGATCGGGCGGCTTGGCGACGGCCTTGGTCAGGCCGTCGCGGCCGTCGAGCGCTGCAAAAACCCGGTAATCGTGTTGGCGCAGGATGGCAGCCAAAAACTGGATTTGCTTCGGATCGTCGTCAATGAGCAGGATGGACGCACTGCTGACCATGGCCTTGAACGTAGAACTGCTTTTGATATAAAAAAATCTGCCAGCAATCGCAACCGCTAGCGATGGCCATTCGAAAGAAAATACGCCGGCCAGTATAAGCCTGGGTGGTCACGAATCTCGGCCGGCGCCTGGAATTTGTGGACCATGCCCTCCATGGCGATTCGAGGCGCATGCCGCGCCGGTGTGCGGCCGGCGCTGGCGGGGGCTTTCATGGCGCGCCGAGGTCCGAGCGCACCGGCGCGGTGGCGCCCGCGTCGTCGCGCACGCTGGTGTCGTGGCGCTCGTAGGTGCCGATGAGGCAGCCGCTGGCGATGGCGTGCTGCTCCAGCGCCTGCAGCACCGCCTCGCGCCCGGGCGTACCGCTCCACGCCACGCCCGGGCCCAGCGCGAAGAGCTGGAAGGCGTAACGGTGCACGCCGTGGGCCGGCGGCGGGTCGGGCGGAATCCAGGCCGTGCGCAGGTAGGAGTTGCGGCCGAGCTGCAAGCTGGCGTCCTCCTCGCCGTTGAGCGCGCCCTCGGGCAGGTAGACCTCCTGCGGCGGGATGTCGTAGGCGATGGCGTGCACCAGCGGGTGCGGCGTGGGCGAGTCGGCATCCTCGACCAGCAGCAGCAGCGACGCGGCGTTGGCGGGCACGCCCGACCACTGCAGCGGCGGCGAGTGGCCCTCGCCGTCGGCGGTGAAGCGCGGCGGCAGCGGCGCGTGGTCCGCGAAGGCCAGGCTCGTGACCTGGATCGCGCCCTGCCCCACGGGCAGCCGCACGCGCACGAAGGCGGTCTGGTCCAGCCCCGCGCGCTGCCCGCGCAGCGCGGCACCGACGAGATCAGGCAGTTTTTCCAGCATGAACGGGTCTCCGGTCGGAATCCTCGCTGCGGCAAGCGGCGGGCCGTGGTTCCCGCCGCCAAGACGCTGGCGCTGTGCGGCGGCGAGGCCGGGCTGCCCGGGCTGAAGCAGGTGGTGGCGACGCTGGTGCGCGAGGTGCTGGAGCGCAAGTCCGGCAGCCACGCCGAAGGCGCCATGCCGGTGCCGATCTTCGATCCGCTGGCGGCCATGGTCATGGTCGGCGACTTCCAGGCCTGCCAGGCGAGCGAGGCCTTCCTGGAAGTGCTCACCGAGGCGGGCGCCGAGTGCGGCCCCACCCGCGTCGCCGCCGCGGGCTCCCGGAAGATCCCGTTGCTGCAGGGCGTCTCGGCCAAGACTTTAGGCGACCGGTTTGCCGCGGTGATCAACGGCTGAGCGTGGGATCGGCAGCGCCGGCGCCTTGAGGCAGCAGGTGCGCGGCAAAGGGCGCGTCGGCAGGCAGCTGCAGTTGGCGGCGGCGCAGGCAGAAGGGCAGCACCCAGAGCCGCAGTTCCCGGCTCTCCGAGAACTGGAACACCGGCAGCGGCCGGTCGAAGCCCGGCGTGAGGGGATGGATCAGCACCACGTCGCCGCGCCCGCCCAGGTAGCCGTGCCCGTAGGCGTGCAGTTGGTAGAAGTCCGCCTGCGCCAGGCCGTACTTGCGCTTGGCATCGGCCCGGCCGGCATCGAGCAGCTTCCACTTGGTGTCGAGCACGATCCGGTCGGTGCCGCCTTCGCGGACCAGCAGGTCCGGCTGCAGCCGGAACCAGCGCTGCTCCCGGTGCTGGACCAGGTGGCGGCTGCGCGCCTGGGCTTTCAAGTGGCGCCGCGGCGCCAGCTGCCGCGCCAGGTGCTTGGCGACGAAGGCCTCGAACAGCGCTTCCATCGGGAACAGCAGCGAGGGCGCGTCGTGCGCTCCGGCGCCGGTCAGGGGCGAGGCCTCTTCCAGGATCAGGCGAGCCCAGGCCAGCGCGTCGGCGTAGTGGCCCATGCCGCGGTCCAGGCGCACGCGCTGGAAGTCGCGCGCCGGCTGCGCCGAGGGCGCGATGTCCGCGAACACGAAGCACAGCTCGCGCGCGAGCTTCTGGCTGGATTGCGTGGCCGACAGCGCCAGCACCCGGCGCAGCGCCGCATGGAGCAGGCGGTTCTCCGGCCGGTCGGGGGAGAACTCGTCGTGCGCGGTAAAGAAGCGGTCGGCCCGGCACAGGTTGTGGCGCAGCTGCTGCGCCATGAGCAGCTTGCCGCGCAGCGCCGGCAGGTTGTCCTCGCGCGTCACGTAGTCGCTGCGCAGGCCGCGCTTGACCACCCGCTCCACGGTCCCAAGGAACTCGGCGATGAACACCTCCAGCAGCGGCATGCGCCTGGCCGCGAGGTGCGCGCTGTCGGCGCGGATGTGCCTGAAGCCTTCCAGGCAGCGCAGCATGTCGATCAGCAGCTCGCGCGCCTCGCCGGCATTGCCGCCCGGCGCCTTGCCCAGCTTGGGCAGCACCTCGATCTGGAAGCCGCCCGGGGCACGGATGACGCCGACATGGCTCGTCACCTGGATCGCCTCGCGGCCCCGGCGCAGCGCCGGCCGCAGCCAGGCGGCCTCGCCCTCCTGCGAGGCCCGCAGGCAGCGGGACTTCAGCCAATTGAAAACCTCGGCGGGCACTTCGGGGCCGCCCTGGCCCTCGCCTTCGCGGCAGAGGGCGTCGAACTCGAAAACAGTCAGGAGGTTCATGGCCGCGTGCCGGGCGCTCAAGGGGCCGTGGGGGCGTAGATGCCGATGTAGGCACGCGGTTTTCCAAAGGCCTCTGGCTGCAACGCATAGCGCGGCTTGGCGGCATAGCTTTCGAGACCATGGTTGTGGCCGAACAGCCCATCAAGGTCGCCCTCAGTCTCCTCGCTCGCGGTCACGAAGCAGGTGGCCGGATCGCGCTTCTGGTTGTCGGCCAGCACAAGGCGAATCTTCTGCCAGTCCTCGAAGAAATATTCCTCCAGCAGAGGCAAGATTTTTGCCTTGAATATTTCGCCGAGCGCTTTGAACCGCTTTTCGTCGTCTCCAATGTCGTTCAGCGGCGTGAAATAGGCATGGCCGATGGTGTGGTCGCGGTCATACAGCGCCTCGATGCGCTGATTCATGCGCTCCAGCATGAGGCGCACGTCGATGACCAGCTCGCCATGCCTGATTTTCAAATTGCTGAGCGGGGCGTCCGGTTCGGTGCTGGTATCAGGCATGCACGGCACGAACTCGAAACGCCGCCGCAGCGCGGTATCTAGCAGCGCCAGCGAACGGTCGGCCGTGTTCATGGTGCCGATGATGTCCACGTTGGGTGGCACGGAAAATGGCTCACCTGAATATGGGAGCGTGACCGTCACGGCATGTTCGGCACCCTCACGCTTGTCAACCTCAATAAGCGTGATCAGCTCGCCAAAAATCTTGCTGATGTTGCCGCGGTTGATTTCGTCGATGACCATGGCGAAGCGTTGGTGCGGTGCTTTTCGAGCGTCGGCACACAGCTTCTTGAAAACACCACCTCGAATCTCGTAGCGGATTCCGTCTGCCTCGCTGCCGGTCTGAGCTTCCTCCTTGGTGCCCTCCTCATTCTGGTTCTTCAAGACCGGCCTGATGCCCTCAACGAATTCCTCGTAGCCATAGGACTGGTGGAAGGTGACGAAGCTGTAGCGCTTCTGGTCCGTGCCGGCATCGGTGTAAATGGCTCTCAGCAGCTCGGGAAGCCGCCAAGTTTTCCCAGTCCCTGGAGGACCGTAATAAATGCGATTGGTGGGCACCGTCAATTGCGGCATCTCGCCTGCCTTTTTAGCCCAATCCTGCTTCTCTCCCTCATCTGCCTTTTCCGAAAGATCCGCTTCGCTCCCTAAGGTAATCAGGAACCTTAATTGCTCAAGACTCATGTCAAAATAAGGCTGCAAAAAAGTTCTTTCGTACTCCCCAAGATCGCCATCAGGGACTCGCCAAAACGTAGAATTTCCACTGGGAGACCATTTTTTCCGATGTTCTTTATATGGCTTATTATGAGTCGCAAGTTTTAACACCCGATATTTTCTCTGAACCCAATTGCTACCCTTTTTGCTGACAGCAACATCGGACACAAACTGACCAATTAACTGCGGCCTATTGCCATAACAGAGATGAAAAAGCGTGCCCGGACCAGCATTCAAAAAATTGGACCCCTGGTTAAAACCAGTTTTTTACCCATCACCGCCAATTTTTTGACCAGGTATTCTCTTCGCTCCGCGGCAGTAAATCCGCTACCATGAGAAAGCTTCCAAATTTCGAGTTTATTTTCAGGTATTTCTTAGACTCCCTCCACATCCGTCCCATGCTCCGCCAGCCAATGCTTGCGGAGTAACAAATCCGGCATCGCCCGCTCCACCCGCAGCCAGAAATCCGGCGCCTGGTGCGGTTCGTGCCAATGCACCACCACGTATTCGGCACCGCGAGCCGCGAATCAAGCCCAGCGGAGGATTCCAGCGCCGACAGCGGCCACATCAACCCCGTTCCGGGTCGTCCTTCGGCTCGTCGATCGCTCCGGCCAGTTCCTGCTCGATCTGTTCGATGCTGGGCAGCCCGGTCTGCAGCGTTTCAGGCAGCGACGCCACCAGCTGGTATTCGGCGATGCCCATGGGCTGGCTGCTATCACGCAGCGCGTACTCGGCCACCACCTTGTTCCTGCTCTTGCACAGCAGCAGCCCGATGGTCGGCGCGTCGTGCTCGCTCTTGAGCTGGGCGTCCACGGCCGTAAGGTAGAAGCCGAGCTGCCCCACCTGCTCGGGTCTGAACTTGCCCGCCTTGAGCTCGATCACCACGTAGCGGCGCAGCTTCAGGTGATAGAAGAGCAGGTCGATGAAGAAGTCCTCGCCGCCGACCTCCAGCGGCACCTGCCGGCCGACGAAGGCAAAGCCGGCGCCCAGCTCCAGCAGGAAGCGGGTGACGTGCTTGATCAGCGCGTCCTCCACCTCGCGCTCCTGCGCTTCTTCGGTCAGGCCCAGGAAGTCAAGGCGGTAGGGGTCCTTCAGCGATTCGCGCGCCAGGTCGGAGTCGGGTTTAGGCAAGCGCTGCTCGAAGTTCGTGACCGCTTGGCCGGAACGGCCTCGCGCATCCAGTTCGATCTGGATGGCCAGCACGTTGCGCGACCAGGTGTGCTCAATGGCCTTGGCGGCGTACCAGCGGCGCTCTTCGTGGGTCTTCAGCTTGTCCAGCAATGTCAGCTGGTGATACCAAGGCAATTGTGCAAGCACCCCTTGCACAAATTCAGGCTCGGGCCAGGCCTGGGCGAAGGCGCGCATGTATTTCAAGTTGCGCGGTGAAAAGCCCTTCATGTCCGGAAAGGCTGTGCGCAGGTCGTGGGCCAGGCGCTCGATCACCTTGGCGCCCCAGCCCTCACGCGCCTGCCGCTGCAGGATGTCGCGGCCGATATGCCAGTACAGCAGCACCAGTTCCCGGTTCACCGCCAGCGCCGCACGCTGCTGTGCGGCGTGGATGCGGTTTTTCAGCTCCGCAAGCCATTCGGCATAGCCGCCGGGCGGTGGAGTGAGCGAAACGGGGGATCGATCAGCAGTCACGGGCAGCCGTCCGGCGTTCGGCAGGGAAGCCGCCATTGTTCCTCACTGACCCGCCCAACCCATGCCATCCCTGCGGCGCAGCAAGACGTCGCCCTACTCCCCCACCAGCCCCGCCTGCCGCACCACCTCGCCCCACTTGCGCTGCTCGGCGGCGATGAAGGTGCGGAAGGCGGCTTCGTTCATCTCCAGCAACGGGATCTCGCCCGTGGCGATGAAGGGGCTCATCACCTCGGGGTCGGTGAGCACCACGTGCAGGGCGGCGGCCAGCTTGCGCATCACCGCCTCGGGCGTGCCCGTGCGCACGCCGATGCCCGACCAGCTGGTCGCCTCGGCCCCGCGCCAGCCGGCCTCGGCGATGGCGGGCACCTCGGGCAGCAGCGCCAGGCGGCGGCGCCCCAACGTCACCAGCGGGCGCAGCCGCCCGGCGTCGAGGTGCGGCTTGAGCGGCAGCACGTAATCGAACACGGCATCGAGGCGTCCGCCCAGCAGGTCCTGCAGCGCCGCCGCCGAGCCCTTGTAGGGCACCTGCAGGAACTTCACGCCCGACTCGCGCGCCAGCAGCATGCCGGCCAGGTGCGTGCTCGTGCCCGGGGCGGAGGAGCCGACGTTGAGCTGGCCAGGGCGCCGGCGCGCCGCCTCCAGGAAGTCGGCCAGCGTGCGGTACGGGCTGGCAGCATCGACCACCAGCAGTGCGGAGGACTGCAGCAGCCCGTGCACGGGAATGAAGTCGCGCAGCGGGTCGTAGCGCAGCTGGCGGTACAGCGCCGGGTTCACCGCCATCGGGCCGGTGGAGATATAGAGCAGCGTGTAGCCGTCGGCCGGCAGCCGCGCGGCCAGCTCGGTGCCCAGCGAGCCGGCCACGCCGGGATGGTTCTCGACGATGACGGGCTGTCCAAGCTGCCGCCCCAGCGCCGCGGCCACCGCGCGCGACACCAGGTCCGTCACCCCGCCGGGCGGGAAGGGCACGATCCAGGTGATGGGTTTCATGGGCCACTCCTCTGCCATGGCGGGTGCTGCATGAAGCAGCGACATCACGAGCACCGCGGCAAGCCATCGACGCATTCCGGCCCTCTGCGCTTCCTGGCGACGGCGCATGGTAGTCCTCGGAACACCCCGGGCAGCGCGCCGAGGCCCTGCCCGGAGAGCGCCCGGGTAACCGCCGGTATCGCCTTGGCCGGGACCGCGACGGCGTGCCGCGCGGCCGCCCTGCCGACCCCCCTGGCTACACTCCCCCGATGCCCCCCCGCCACGACACCGAGAAGAAGACTCCGGGCATCGATCAGAGCTGTCTCCAGCACCTGCTGGGCTACCAGATCGCCCGGGCCGACATCACCACCCGCCGCGCCTTCAGCGAGCACATCGGCAAGCCGCTGGAGCTCAGTCCCGTGGAGTTCAGCTGCCTGGTGCTGCTGGCCTTCAACCCCGGCGCCACGCCCAAGCAGCTCGCCACCGCGCTGGCCATGGTCGCGCCGGCCGTGACGGTGCTGCTGGACCGGCTGGACAAGCGCGGGCTCATCGAGCGCGTGCGCAGCGACAGCGACCGCCGCGCCCAGCACGTGACGCTCACTCCCGCGGGCACCGAGCTCGCGCTCAAGGCGCATGCGCAGTCGCTGGACATGGAGCGCGAGGTGGTCACCGCGCTGAGCGCGGCCGAGCGCGCCATCCTGGTCGAGCTGCTGCAGAAGGTGGCCCGCGCGGCGCAGCCCTGAGGCCCGCGCCGGGCCGCGGCCGATGCGCGCCGGCTTGAGGCCGCTCAAGACACGCCGGGCGCCGGCTGCGCACCATCGGCGCCTGCGGCGCGCTGCGCCGTCGTCTCCCCGAAGAAGTACCCCATGCACTCCCCCTCCCGTGCCCTGCTCATGCACCGCCATCGCGACGACCTGATGGCGCTGCTGACCGGGGCCCTGTTCCTCTCGCTCGGCCTGGTGCTGTTCCGCAAGGTCGGGCTGCTCACCGGCGGCACCGCGGGCCTGGCTTTCCTTGGGCACTACGCCTCGGGCTGGTCCTTCGGCACCTGGTTCTTCGTCATCAACCTGCCCTTCTACGCGCTGGCCTGGCAGCGCAAGGGCGCGGAGTTCACGCTCAAGACGCTGGTGTCCGTCAGCGCCATCTCGGTGCTCAGCGACTGGCTGCCGCGCTGGATAGCCATCGCGCACGTCGAGCCGCTGTACGCCGCGGTGATGGGCGGCACGCTCATGGGCTGCGGCATGCTGGTGCTGTTCCGCCACCAGGCCAGCGTGGGCGGGCTGGGCATCCTGGCGCTGGTGCTGCAGGAGCGCGGCAAGGTCAACGCCGGCACCTTCCAGATGGCGGTGGACGCGCTCATCGTGCTGGCCGCGCTGGCGGTGGCCGACCTGCGGCAGGTGGCGCTGTCCATCCTGGGCGCCGTGATGTTGAACCTGGTGCTGGCGCTCAACCACCGGCCCGGGCGCTACATGGCGGCCTGAGGCGCGGCGCTTGCCCACGCGCCGGGCATGAAGTACCCGGTGACGCCCGACGGCCGCTACTTCGTGGTGCGCGGCCGGTTGTGGCGCTGCACGAACCCGAAGCTCGACGCGGCCGAGCGGCTGCGCCTCACCCGCGAGCTGATGCAGGCGCGCAGCGCCGTGCGCCGTGCCCTGCGCGACGCGGACCCGGCCGCGCTGGCGCAGGCCCGCGCGCGGGTGCACGCCGCCAAGGTGGCATTGGGCGAGCGCGGACCGGTGTGGTGGGACGACGGCGCGCCGGACTACAACCGGCGCCTGGCGCGGAACACGCCGTACCGCGACTGGTACGCGGCGCTGGACTCGGCGTAACGCCGCTGCCCCGCAACAGCGGCCTCAGCCCCCTCCGCTGGCCGCCAGCAGGTCATCACTGTGGCTGGACACCAGCGAGGGACGGCCGACGACGAGCGGGTCCACCGAGCCGATGGCGTCCACCGACTTCTGCGCGTAGGGCAGGCGGTGCAGCAGGTAGCGCATGGCGTTCAGGCGCGCGCGCTTCTTGCAGTCGGACTTGATGACGGTCCAGGGCGCGTCCGAGGTGTCGCAGTGCAGGAACATCGCCTCCTTGGCGCGGGTGTAGTCGTCCCACTTGTCCAGCGAGGCCATGTCGATGGGGCTGAGCTTCCACTGCTTGAGCGGGTGCGCCTGGCGCTCCTTGAAGCGCCGGCGCTGCTCGGCGCGGCTGACCGAGAACCAGAACTTGAACAGGTGCACGCCCGAGCGCACCAGGTGGCGCTCGAACTCGGGCGTCTGGCGCATGAACTCGTCGTACTCCTGGTCGGAACAGAAGCCCATCACGCGCTCGACGCCGGCGCGGTTGTACCAGCTGCGGTCGAACAGCACGATCTCGCCGCGCGTGGGCAGGTGCTGGATGTAGCGCTGGAAGTACCACTGGCCGCGCTCGAGATCGCTGGGCTTCTCCAGCGCCACCACGCGTGCGCCGCGCGGATTGAGGTGCTCCATGAAGCGCTTGATGGTGCCGCCCTTGCCCGCGGCGTCGCGGCCCTCGAACAGCACCACCACGCGCTGGCCCGTCTCCTTGACCCAGGCCTGCAGCTTGAGCAGCTCGACCTGCAGCCGGTACTTCTGCTTCTCGTAGCTCTTGCGCGAGAGCAGGTTCTTGTACGGGTACTTGCCCTCGCGCCAGCCGGAGGACAGCTCGGTGTCGGGATCGGTGTCCTCGTGCAGCGCGCCTCCGCGCGCCAGCAGCGCCTGGCGCAGCGCCTTCACCTCGTCGGGCGAGGCGCCGTCGAGGAAGGCGCGCAGTTGCTCATGCAACGAGGCGGGCGAGGCGCCCTCGGCGCCGCGCGCCAGCAGGTCCTGCAGCACCATGGCCTGCACCGTGCCGGCCGCGGAGCTGCCACGCTCGACCATGTCGTTCTCGATGCCGCGCGCCGTGAGCGCCGCGACCGTGTCGCCGGCCTCGACCGGGCGTGGCCGCGCCGTACCATTGCGGCGGCGACTTCCGTTGTGCGGGCTGGCCGGCGGGGCTTCGGCGACGTCGTGTTCGGTCATGGGCGGGAGTCCTTGTTGTTCGTCATGGACCTGACATCTTCGTCCCGCCCCCCGCACGCACCTTTGAGGCCAGTCAAGGCGGCCCGGCAGCAGCCCGTACAGGCCCAGGTGCGACAGGCCCTGGCGCACGCCCTTCCGGTTGAGGGAAGGCGACAGCCCGTTGCGCCGCCGTCGGAGAACACGTCCTGGAAGTCGTGGAGGGCGTAACGGGTGCCGGACTCCGGCATGGCCACCATGTCCAGCGGCCCGGGGTTCCCGGCCGGCGCGCCGCGGCAGCCCGTGAGCCTCCAGTGGCCCGCGGGGGACCGGCCGGCCGCGAAGTCCGGCAGGTCAGGGCTTGGCGCCGGGGTCGGCCGGCCTGCGCGGCTCAGCGCAGCCGGGGGCCGCGCGGACCGCGGGGGCGCTGGTGCGGCGGGGGTGGCAGCGGCGGCGCGGCCTGACGGCCCAGCACCCGGTGCAACTCGTGCACCGAGCGCCCGATGTGGCCGTGCCCGGTGTCCAGCACCAGATGGGCGCTGGCGCGGTAGAAGCCGTCGCGCTGGCTGAACAGCTCATGCAGGCGCTGCAGCGGGTCCTCCACCTGCAGCAGCGGCCGGCTGCGGTCATGGCGCAGCCGCTCGTGCAGCGACTGCGGCGTGGCGTGCAGGTACACCACCGTGCCGGCACCGCGCAGCGCCTGGCGGTTGGCCTCGCGCAGCACCGTGCCGCCTCCCGTGGCCAGCACGCCCGTGGCCTCGCGCGCCAGGTCGGTGATCACGGCGTGCTCCAGGTCGCGGAAGGCCGCCTCGCCCCGGAGCGCGAAGAACTCGCGGATCGAGCCGCCGATGCGGCGCTCGATCTCGTGATCGCTGTCGTGGAAGGGCACGCCGAGCTCGCGCGCCAGGCGGCGACCGATGGTGGTCTTGCCGGCACCGGGCATGCCCACCAGGCTGAGAAGGGAGGAAGTCATGGGAGAGGCAGCGGGACGGTCGCATGGGCGCGGGATGCGCCGTCCTCCGGCAGGAAACGGGCCGTGATTTTGCCTCCCCGACCCGGCCTCCGCTCTCGCCTCCGCCTCACACCAGCCCGGTCACCGGCACGCAGGCGCCGTGCACCGCCCGCGCCGCGTCCGAGGCCAGGAAGGCGATCACTTGCGCCAGGTCGCGCGGCGCCACCCACTGCGCCGGGTCGGCCTCGGGCATGGCGTGGCGGTTGTCGGGCGTGTCGATGATGCTGGGCAGCACGCAGTTGACGTTGATGCCGCGCGCGCGCAGCTCGCCGGCCATGGCCTCGGTCAGCCGCATCACCACGTCCTTGGACGCCGTGTAGGCGCCCATCCGCGCCACGCCGCGCAGCGCGCTGAAGGCCGCCACGTTGACCACCTTGCCGCCGCCGCGCGCGAGCATGTGCGGCACCACCGCGCGCACCGCGTGCAGCACGGTGCGGGCATTGAGATCGAACAGGAAGTCCCAGTTGGCGTCGCTGGTCTCGTGCACCGCCTCGCCCATGCGGAAGCCGCCGGCCAGGTTGCACAGCACGTCGATGCGCCCGAAACGCTCCAGCGCCCGCGCCGCCACGGCCTCGGCCGCGCCGGGCTGCAGCAGGTCCGCCGCCAGCGCCAGCCGGTCCGCGCCTGCGCCCGCGCCGAAGGTGTCTTCGAGCGCCTGGGCGTGCAGGTCCACCAGCACCAGCCGGTCGCCCTCCTCGGCAAAGCGCTGCACCACGGCGCGCCCCAGGTGGCCGGCCGCGCCGGTGATCAGGACGACCCGCCGTTCCGGGCTCATGGGTTGATGGCTCATTTCAAGGCTCCCTTGGCGCGGCCGGCGTGGTAGGTGCCGTCGCCGCGATGCAGGACGGTGTCGCCGGGCAGCACGTCGCCCGGCTCCAACTCCGGCGCCTGGTCCAGCCGCGCGTACAGCGGCGCGAAGTCGATGCGCGAGAGCTCCAGCAGCTGGTCCAGGTCGTCGATCACGAAGTAGCTCTCCTGGAAGTCGTCGATGCGGTAGCGCGTGCGCATCACCCGCTCCAAATCGAAGCGCAGGCGGTTGGGCGAGGCGCTGTCCAGCGCGAACACGCTCTCGGTGTAGGAGGAGGCAATTCCCGCGCCGTAGAGGCGCAGGCCCTCGCGCTGGCGCAGCAGCCCGAACTCGACCGTGTACCAGTACACCCGCGCCAGGTTGGTGAGCCGGCCCAGCCGCTGCGCGCGCAGCCCACCCTCGCCGTAGGCCTGGATGTAGTCGGCGATGGCCGGGTTCATCAGCATGGGCACATGGCCGAACACGTCGTGGAAGACGTCGGGCTCCTGCAGGTAGTCCAGCTCCTGCGGCTGGCGGATGAAATGCCCCGCCGGGAAGCGCCGGTGCGCCAGGTGCTCGAAGAACACCTCGTCCGGCACCAGGCCCGGCACCGCCACCACCTGCCAGCCGGTGCGCCTCATCAGCACCTCCGACAGGCGGCGGAAATCCGGAATCCGGTCCGCCCCGATGGGCAGCGCGCGCATGCCCTGCACGAACTCGTCGCAGGCGCGGCCCGGCAGCAGCTTCATCTGTCGCTCGTACAGCGTCTTCCAGACGGCGTGCTCCTGCGCGGTGTAGCGCTCCCAGCCCTGGTCGATGGTCCAATCCGCGCGCTCGGGCCGCCCGGCCTCGCCGGCGGCCAAGCCGTGCCTGGCGCCGGCCGCGGCCTCGGCCGCAAGGTCCATGGTGATCTGCATGGCTGCTCCTTGAACGGCGCTTCAGCGCACGCAGGCCGCATGGGCCCGCTCGGCCACGCGGGCCAGTGTCAGGTCCAGCTCGGTCAGGCCCTGGGCGTCATGCGTAGTCAGCGTGACGCTGACGCGGTTGTAGACGTTGGACCATTCCGGGTGGTGGTTGAGCCGCTCCGCCGCCAGCGCCACCTGCGCCATGAAGCCGAAGGCCTGGGCGAAATCCTCGAACAGGAACTCGCGGCTGAGCGTGCCGCCGCGCTGCGCCTCGAAGCGCCAGGCCGGCAGCGTGCGCGCCAGCGCGGCCACGGCCTCGGGGGAAAGTCTTTGCATGTGCTTGTCTCCGGGTTGCGCCTTGTGTCCGGCGCGATGGGGAGACTGTAAAAACGGCTCGGCGCAGTGTTTCTGCATCTTCCAGCCAAGATTGCGCTAGCCACGCAGGATTCCTGCAGGATCGAAGCCATGACCAACAACCTGAAGCTCGATGCGCTGGACCGCCGCATCCTGGCCGCCCTGCAGGCCGACGGCCGCATCACCTACGACGACCTGGCCGCGCGCGTGGGCCTGTCGGCCTCGGCCACGCTGCGGCGCGTGAAGCGGCTGGAGGATGCCGGTGTGATCACGGGCTACGTCGCGCTGGTTTCGGCCGCGCGCGTCGGCCTGGGGTTGACCGCCTATATCAACGTGCACATGGAAAAACGCAGCGATACCGGCAAGCGCAGCCCCATGGACGATTTCAGCGCCGCGGTGCAAACCTGGCCCGAGGTCGCGGAATGCGTGTCGCTGACCGGAGAGATGGATTACCTGCTGCGCGTGGTGGTATCGGACATGGACCATTACTCGCGCTTCGTGATGGACACGCTGCTGCGCCATCCCAGCGTCAAGGACGTGCGCACCAGCTTCGTGCTCAACCACGTCAAGGCCACCACGGTACTGCCGGTGTGAATCAGCCGGCCCCAGCGGCCGTTACCTTTTGCGCCACGGCCACCTCAAGCCGGAAAATAGGGGTGAAAACCGGCCCATTTCTCGGGAAGTTCCCCAGCCGAATGTTTCAGAACGTCAATACCAGTATCGCTTCATTTTTTCCAGTCCCGAGGCCTTTATGCGTTTTCCGTTGATGCAAGCCCATTTCAATGATTTGACAACAGTAGGACGCTAAATATTCACGGCCGGAGCCCGGTATTTTTCGAGGACTATTTCACAGCCCCATGCGCCGCGGGGAGGGAATCAAAGCCTGGTGCGGTGTCAGCCATGGCTGGCTGGGCGAACCGCGGTTGCGGCCACATCCCGAAACAAGTGGATTTCACGACCCCGCGGCGCTGCCGAAACAGCGGGGGTCACGCTTGAAAACTGGCTCGTTCAGTTTCGGGCGGACCCGAAGTGTTGAAGCGATGCCCCACGCACCCAGCGTCCTACCGATCCTGTCGGTCGCTCGCCAGCACTGACCAATCGCAGCCGTGCCGGTGTTTCATCAAAAACCGGTGCTGGGGATTTTTTGTCCACTTTTTATTGACATCATGCTGCTCAACGTTCAGCAACAACGACTCGCTCTGCTCTCGTCCCTGATGGCGACGGTTTTCCTGGCCGCCTGCGGCGGCGGTGAGGAATCCGAATCCCAGGCTGCGGCCCATATGGGCGCGAATTCCGCCATGGAAAGCGCTGCCGAAGTGACCCCGGTTTCCGAAGGCACCTGGACCAAGATTGCCAACGAGTGGAGCTATTTCACGCTGAGCAGCAGCCAATATGTGCGCTACGGCTCCGGCTCCAAATGGGTCGGCAAATATGTCAGCGGCAAGGCGCAGTGCGCCAACGACTTCTTCGGCTCCGACCCCGCCCCGGGCGTGACCAAGCAGTGCGAGGTCTACACCGCCGCTCCCGCGCCGGCACCCGCTCCCGCTCCGGCCCCGGCACCCGCTCCCGCGCCGGCACCCGCCCCGGCGCCCGTGCCCGCGGGCTCGGCGCTGCTGAGCTGGAGCGCGCCCTCGGGCTCCGTGGCCGGCTACCGCGTGTACTACGGCACCGCCTCGGGCAGCTACGTGCAGGCCAAGGGCAGCGGGCTCTACGTCACCAACACCACCTACACCGTGCCGTCGCTCTCCAGCGGCAAGACCTACTACTTCGCGGTCACGGCCGTCGATGCCTCCGGCAAGGAAAGCGCGTACTCCAGCGAGGCCACCAAGGCGATCCCCTGAGGCCCCAGCGTTCCAAGCGAGACCCCACGCCCACCCTTACCGAAGCTCCTGAGGATACGAAGATGACCACGAAACGAATCGTCCTGACGCTGGCTGTCGCCGCGTCCATGCTCCCCGCCTTCGCCAGCGCCGCCAACGTCTACGTGCGCCCCGGCGCCACCGGCGCCAACAACGGCTCCGACTGGGCCAACGCCTACACCGCGCTGCCCTCCACGCTGGTGCGCGGCAACGTCTACTACATCGCCGCGGGCAGCTACGCCGGGCGCACCTTCTCCACCGCCGCCAGCGGCACCACGCCCGTCACCATCAAGAAGGCCACCGTCGCCGACCACGGCACCTCCACCGGCTGGAGCGACGCCTACGGCACCGGCCAGGCCAGCTTCACCGGCGGCATCAGCTTCACCACGCCGTACTGGGTCTTCGACGG
>NZ_JABBFW010000038.1 GCF_012927045.1 Azohydromonas caseinilytica
CGCTGTTCGTGGTGGTCGGCCTCGCCGGTGCCTCGACCATCGGCACGCAGATCGTCACCTACGCCTACGCCGGCCAGTTCTACCCCATGGCGATCCGCTCCACCGGCATCGGCCTCGCCTCGGGCGTAGGCCGCAGCGGCGCGATCCTGGCGCCGATCGTGATCGGCGCGCTGGTGGGCATGGCGCTGCCGCTGCAGCAGAACTTCATCGCCATCGCGATTCCCGCGGTCATCGCCGCGGTGGCCGTGGCGATGATCAACCACGGCCGCTCGGCCTCGGCTCACCCGCACAGCGTGAAGGTCGTCAGTGCCGGTCCGGTGCCCGTGGGGGCCGGGGTCGAGCCCAAGTGAGCCCGGCGCGAGGCCATCCCACAATGGTCCTGGATGAGCCCTCTGCGCGTAACAGCGCCGGGCTCTGGTCCAGCGACTGCCGGCTCGTGTCCAGCACCGCATCGGCCTTCCCATAGAACAGCGCACGCCCTTGGAGGATGCTGCGCAGGTCGTCCAGGGCTTCGGCGCTGACGGCCGCGGGGTGCGGCTTGCCTTGCCATGCCGTGCGTCGCAAGTGGTCTTCGGGATCGGCCCGCAGCCACACCGTTATGCAGTGGGTCAGCAGCAGGTTGAAGGTGGCGGCCTCGGACACCAGTGCGCCGCGGGTGGCGATCACGCACTCGGTGTACAGCTGCACCTCCTCCAGGGTACGGCGCTCATAGCGGCGGTAGGCGACCGGTCCATCCAGGTCTTGGATTTCGCGGATGCTGAAGCCGGCCGCCTTCTCGATTTCCTTGCCCAGATCGATAAAGGGCATGTCGAGCGCCTCGGCCAACATCCGACCGAGCGTCGTCTTGCCCGCACCCCGCAGACCGATCAGTGCCATGCGCCGGCCCGTGGCACGGCGGTCACCACCGGTGCCCAGGATGTCGCCGATGGTCAGCCGTACCCGGCGCATCTCCTCCTCACTGCGCCCCTGGAGCAGTTCGCGGATCAAGGGCAGTTCCGCCGAGCCGGCAAAGAAGTCCTCCACCAGCTCCGACAAGGCGCATTCCAGCGCTCGCGCCAGCAGGTCCAGATCAGCAGCGACGGGTTGCCTCGCCCATGCTCCAGATGGGTCAGATAACGCTCGGACACACCGGCTGCCTGCGCCAATGCCTTGTGCGTGATGCCGCGCCGGGCGCGCAGCGTGCGCAAGCGCTCGCCGAAGGCGTCCAGGAGTGGGCTTCGTTCTTCACCCGAATCAAGTCCCAGCTCGGACGCTGCTGCGCGGACATTCATGAATGCTTTGACTGCTGCTGGCCTGGCTCGCAAGCGCCCCGGACAACAGGGATTCGGCCGCGGCTGGCAGCCCCCCGATTGTGAAGCAGGCCTTGTCGCTCCACGGGCGCGTGCGGCCCAGGCGTTCCGTTCCAGCCAGGGCACTTGGCCAGGCAGGACCGCCAAGGCCAAAGGGCCCGGTATTCCCAAAGCATTATGCACTTTAGTGCGCTTATACCGCCGCCCGATTGAAAGCAGACTTCGGTGTCCCAGCCCGGCTATTCCAGCAAACATCAGTCGGGCCATGGATCGACAAGCTTCTCATCGCATCCATGTCCTTGCCATGGTTGTGAAAAACCGGTCGCCGTCTGCAGATCGCAGGAGCAATCACTTGATACTGATTCAGATCAACAGCCGCATAGCGATATGCAACATACTTCATGAGCGCAACGAAATATGCACTGTTATGCTGGTTATGAAATTCCTGAGGAGACAGTCCATGAGCACCGACACCCTGGTCGAAACGCCCGAGTCCGTCCGCGGCGATGCGTTCGTCCAGTCAAGCCTCTGTCCGGTGACCGCCCACGGCGGTCACCGGGCAGGGTGACCAAGTCCATCGGCCGGCCACGCTGGGTGGAAGCGGGCCTGCAGGTCCGGCGTTGATACCCAGCTGGCGTGCTCCAACGAGGACGACACCATGCGCAACACCGGGCCTGTGACGGGCCATGAGTACATGCTGGAGGAAGGCACCACGCTGGTTTCCACCACCGATCTCAAGAGCCTCATCACCTACTGCAACCCGGCTTTCATCAAGGTCAGCGGCTACCAGCGTGAGGAGCTGCTGGGCCAGCCGCACAACATGATCCGGCACCCGGACGTGCCGGCCGAGGCCTTCCGCGATCTGTGGGCCACGCTGGCCGAAGGCCTGCCCTGGACCGGCCTGGTGAAGAACCGTTGCAAGAACGGAGACCACTACTGGGTACGCGCCAACGTGACACCGGTGGTGGAAGACGGTCGCACGGTGGGCTACATGTCCGTGCGCGTGAAGCCTTCGCGCGAAGAAGTGGCCGGCGCCGAGGCACTGTATGCCGAGATGCGGCGTGACCCGCGGCGCTACCGGCTGCATCACGGCGCGCTGCATGAGCGCTCGCTCAGGGGCCGGCTGCGCACGATGCTGCGCTGGGGCCTGGGCGGACGCATCGTGGCAATGAGCCTGGGTACCTCGCTGGGCAACGCGGCGCTGGCCGCCAGCGGGCTGCACTGGACGTTGAGCGTGGGCGCCGGGCTGGGCTTGGGGCTTGGCATGGCGCTGTGGCTGCGCCATCTGGCCGTGATGCCGCTGCGCGACGCCATCGCCACGTCCAACCGCATGGCTGCGGGCCAGCTCGGTAGCGCCGTGCCCAGGGCCGGCGCCGACGAGGTCAGCCAGCTCAAGCGCGCATTGGCGCAGCTCGACGTGAGCCTGCAAGCCATCGTGGGCGACGTACGGCGCGAGGTGGACGGCATCCGCAGCGCCGCCCAGGAAATCGCCATCGGCAACGGCGACCTCGGCGCGCGCACCGAGACCCAGGCCGGCAGCCTTCAGCACACCGCGTCGTCGGTGGAGCAGATCGCCGCCACGCTGCGCCACAGCGCCGAGCACGCCGAAACGGCACGCGGTCTGGCGCAGGATGCCGCCGACGCGGCGCGCCAGAGCGGCCAGTCGATGCAGGAGATGGTGCAGCGCATGGGCAAGATCCGCGAGGCGTCGCAGCGCATCGGCGAGATCATCCAAGTCATCGACAGCATCTCGTTCCAGACCAACATCCTGGCGCTCAACGCCGCGGTGGAGGCGGCCCGCGCCGGCGAGGCCGGGCGCGGCTTCGCCGTGGTCGCCAGCGAGGTGCGCACCCTGGCCAACAAGACGACCGACGCGGCCCGCGAGATCAAGGACCTCATCAGTGACGCCACCGCTCGCGTGGAGGGTGGCAACGCACTGGCCCAAGCCACGGGCCGGACTGTTCACCAGAACGCGCAAGCGGTGGAGCGGGTATTCCGTCTCATCTCCGACATGAGCCGTGCGCAGCATGAACAGGCACACGGCGTGACGAGCGCCAACGACTCGGTCAGCCAGCTGGGGGACATCACGCGCCAGAACGCGGCCATGGTGGAACAGCTGGCCTTGGCCGCACATTCGCTACATCACCAGGCGAAGCTCGTGGCCGACACGGTCCACATCTTTCGCATTGCGGGAAGCAAGGGCGAATGCGTCGGCAGCACTCATTGAAGCCGTTGCAGCCGCGGTTGAACTCGATTCCGGCTGTACGCCTCCATCAAGCGGAAAGCTAAGCTGGCTGCCTAAGGATCATTAATCCAGATAAGGTTGTCTAATCTTGCATAGAAGAAAACCGGGCAAACCATGCTTTCACGGCTCGCTGGTAGACATATAAGCCGCGGCGCCTCGGGAGCAATGCGCCGCGGCGGCAGGAACAGCTGACTTCCCGCGTCAGAAAACAGGGCCTCGACGCCTCATGGCTGGTCCGCAGCGACCTTCTCTACCCGCTCCAGCTCCAGTGCCACGGCCACCGCCTCGTCCACCCGCTCCAGCCACACGAACCGCAGCTGCGCCCGCGCCTCTTCCGGAATGTCTTCCAGATCCCGGCGGTTGCGGGCCGGCAGCATGACGGTGCTGATGCCGGCGCGCAGCGCGGCCAGCACTTTCTCCTTGATGCCGCCCACCGGCAGCACCAGGCCGCGCAGGCTGATCTCGCCGGTCATGGCGACGTCGGCCCGAACCGGCTGCCCGCTGAGCAGTGAGCTCAATGCGATGAACATCGCGACGCCGGCACTGGGGCCGTCCTTCGGCGTGGCGCCCGCGGGCACGTGCACGTGGATGTCCGCCTTGTCCAGACCTTCTGAAGCCAAGCCCAGCGCCGCACCCTGCGCCTTCACCAGCGACAGCGCGGCCTGGGCGCTCTCCTTCATCACGTCGCCCAGCTGGCCCGTGAGGATGAGCCGGCCGCTGCCCGGTGTGCGCGCCGCCTCGATGAAAAGGATCTCGCCGCCCACCGGCGTCCAGGCCAGCCCGGTGGCCACGCCGGGAATGCCGGTGCGCATCGCCACCTCGGCCTCGAAGCGCTTCGGGCCCAGCACCGCGTGCAGGTCGCCCGCGTCGATGCTCATGCGCTCGATGCCCCCCTCGGCGATGCGCACGGCCACATGCCGGCACACGCTGCCGATCTCGCGCTCCAGGTTGCGCACGCCGGCTTCGCGGGTGTAGTCGGACACGATGGTCGCCAGCGCCGCGTCCGTGACCTGGCACTGCCCAGCCGTGAGGCCCGCGGCGGCGAGTTGGCGCGGCAGCAGGTAACGGCGTGCGATCTGCAGCTTCTCCTGGTTGGTGTAACCCGGCAGCTGGATTACCTCCATGCGGTCGCGCAGCGGGCCCGGGATGGTGTCGAGCATGTTGGCGGTGCAGACGAACATCACCTTCGACAGGTCGAACGGCACCGCCAGGTAGGTGTCGCGAAAGCTGTTGTTCTGCTCCGGGTCCAGCACTTCGAGCAGCGCGGCGGCCGGGTCGCCATGCATGCCGCCGGCGCCGAGCTTGTCGATCTCGTCGAGCATCATCACGCAGTGCGTGGTGCCGGCCTTGCGCAGCGCCTGGATGATGTTGCCCGGCAAGGCGCCGATGTAGGTGCGGCGGTGGCCGCGGATCTCGGACTCGTCGTGCACGCCCCCCAGGCTCACGCGCGCGAAGGCCCGGCCGGTCGCCTTGGCGATGCTCTGGCCCAGCGAGGTCTTGCCCACGCCCGGCGGGCCGGCGAAGCACAGGATCGGGCTGCGCCCGGACGGGTTGAGCTTGTGGACGGCCAGGTGCTCCAGGATGCGGCGCTTGATCTTCTCCAGGCCGAAATGGTCAGCGTCGAGGATGCGGCGGGCCTCGGCGATGTCGATCGTCGCCGTCGGCTCGCTGCGCCAGGGCAGCTCGACCAGCCAGTCCAGGTACGTGCGCACCATCGAGTACTCGCCGGCGGCCTCGGGCATGCGCTCCAGCCGCCGCAGCTCCTTGCGCGCCGCTTTCTCCACCTCCTCGGGCATGCCGGCCTGGGTGATGGCGGCATCGAGCTCCGCGATCTCGGCGGCATTGCCCTCCTCTTCGCCCAGTTCCTTCTGGATGATGCGCATCTGCTCGCGCAGCAGGTGCTTGCGGTTGACGTCCCCGATGGATTCGCGCGTACGGTCGGCCACGTCGCGCGACACCTTGAGCACTTCCAGGCGGTGCGTGACCGCGACCAGCAACCGGTCCAGGCGCGACCTCAGGTCGAAGGTTTCGAGCAGCGATTGCTTCTCGGCCACCGGGATGTCCAGCACGCTGGACACCGCGTCGGCCAGTTCCGCCGGACTGTTGAGGGCTTGCAGCGCCGCGGTCATCTCGGCCGGTACCTGTGGCAGCAGTTGCAGGGTCTCCAGCGAGCGGGTCTTCAAAGCGCGCGCCCGGCCTTCGATTTCTGCATCCGCGCGGTCCGCATCGTCGATGTACTGCACCTGGGCCACCGGGAAAGGCCAGCCGTCGAGGAACTGCAGCACCCGGAACCGGCGCAGTCCGCGCCCGACCAGGCGGTGTGAATCGTCGGGTCCGGTGACGTAGCGCAGCACCGCGACGCTACTGCCGACCCAGTGCAGGTCGTCGGGCCGCGGGTCCTCAGCCTCGACGCGGCTTTGCAGCAGCACGCCGATCGGCCGCTCCTGCCGCATGGCCTCCTGGACCGCGGCCTGCGAGCGCGGGCGCGCGATGAGCAGCGGCACGACGGTGTGCGGAAACACCACCGTGTCGAACAGCGGCAGGACGATGAGCGCATCCTCGGGAATGGGCTTCAAGGGGGGCTTGGCGCCGGACGGCGCGGACGCCGGCGTGGCAGGCGTCCCGGCAGCGGCGCCCGAAACGGATGAGTCGAGCATGGATGACATGGCAATGGGAGAGGGAAGGGGCGACCGCATGGCGGCCTTCCTACAGCTTGAGCAGGTGCAGGACCAGGCAGCCGTCTCGCAGCTGCGGTGGCCCGACGTGGAAGGCGCCAGGCGGCAACGCGATGCGCCGCTCGAACACGCCGTACGGAATCTCCAGGTGGCGCACGCGGTGTCCGCTGCCCGACAGCGGCAGCGGCCGGGCGCCGCGCACCCACAGCGCGCCGTCCTCGCGGCTCAATTGCACCCGCTCAGCCGGCACGCCCGGCATCGCCACGACGATGACGATTTCGCGTTCGTCCTCGAACACGTCCACGGGCGGTTCCCAGGCTGCGGCCCGCGGGTCGGGCCCCGCCGGCCGGAAGAACTGCTGGTGCAGGCGCTGAGCCTGCCCCACCAGCTCACAGGCCTGGACCCACATCCAGGCATCGAGGTCATTTCTGCTGGCCATGAAGCTCCACCAAACAAGATGTGCCGTTCAGGCGGCTCTGCCTTGAAGGCAAACGGCGCGCCTCGCGCGCTTTGCTTCTTGTTTGGGGATCGACCAGGCGATTGCAAGACCGCCCGGTGGCCGCAGCCCGCGCAACGGCACCAGCCAGCATAGATACCCGGTGCGGCACGGGCGGGCGGGCCCTGCCGCCCGAAGCCAGCGTGGCTGGCTCAAGCCTCCAACACGTTCTGCAGCCGCAGCTGCAGCTCCTTGGCCTCTTCAGCAGTCAGGCCTTCGAGCAGCAGCTGGATGCGTCCGTCCTCGAAGGTCTTGAGCTCGCCCTTGCCGCCGCCAAAGCTGATGCGCAGCCGGGAAGCATGCGGCCGCCGTGACGGCCCCTTCTCCGCCGCCTTGCGCAGGCTGTCGATCTCGCGGAAGCCCAGGCCGCGGCTGCGCGCCTGCGCCACCAGCTCCAGCGTCCGGTCGTCGCCGCAGGTTTCCCAGTAGGCGCGGATCGAGGCCAGGGTGCGCGCAGCCAGCAGTGCCGGCACCTCGGCCAGCGCCTGCAGGATGCTTTGCGGCATGCGGGCCAGCGACAGCACCCGGCTCACGTCAGCCTCGTGGATACGCAGCGCCGCGGCCAGGCTGCGCTGGCTGGGATAGACGCCCTGCTCCAGCAGCTCCTTCCAACGCAGTGCCTCGTCCAGGTTCGAGGGATTGGTGCGCGCGTCATTGGCGGCTCGCGCCGTCTCGTACAGGGTACGAATGCTTTCGGGCTTGGGCCGGATTTCCACGCGCAAGGTCGGCCAGCCGAGCTGCTGGCTGGCCCGCTGCCGCGTCTGCCCTTCGATCAGCACCACATGGTCGTCCTCGACGTAGCCGGTGGCGGCCGTGGTCTGACCTTCCGCACGCAGCGACTCGGCCATCTTCACGATGGCTTCGGCCGTGTAGAAGACGCGCGGGTTGACCGGATTGGGGCGGATGCGCTCATGCGGCACCTCATAGACGCGGCCTTCTTCCCAGCGCGGCCCGGCGGTTTGGGACGTCCCAAGCCCCGCGTCGCCGGGCGGCGCAGCCGGGGTGTCAGCCGGGGGCGTGGCGATGATGGGGGCGCCCTCCGCCTTCACGGCGGGCGGCTGTGACGGTGCCGGGACGGCGTCTTCGGCGCTGACGCGCGCGCCCTCGGCCTCGGCGCGGGCCACGCGCTGGGGATCGAGCTTGATGGGGCGGAACTTGTGCTTGAGGCTCATGCCGCCTCCGTTTCGCTGATGCGACGCACCACCTCGTCGTACACGGCCCGCATCTCGACGACAGCCGGGTCGGCGCCGGGAAGCTCGTGGATGGCCAGGCCGTTGCCGGTGGCTTCCCAGATCTTGCGGCGCGGCAGCACGGCCTCGAACACCTTCACGCCCGCGTCGCGGAACTGCTGGCGCACGAACTGCGTTTCCTTGGCCCGGGGATGCAGCGCCACCCGGTTGAGCAGCACGTAGACCGGAACCTGCACATCCTGCAGCAGCGCCAGGGTCTGGACGGTGCGCGAGATCTCGGGCTGCATCGGACCACAGGGCAACAGCACGAGGTTGGAGATTTCTGCGCACTCCTTGATGACGGCCTTGTTGCCGGCGCCGATGTCCACCACCACGAGGTCGTACTCGCGCGCCAGCGCCGCGATGGTGCGCGCGCATTGGCGCATCACGCCCACCACGTTGATGGCCGGCTCCACGCCGTCCTCGGAGCGGGCGTTGCCCCAGTCCGTCGAGGTGCCCTTGTCATCCGCGTCCACGATCACCACCGACGCCCCTTCGGACGCGGCCAAGGTCGCCAGACACACGGCCATGGTGCTTTTTGCCACCCCACCTTTGATGTTTGCAATGGTCAGTATCACATTCGCCTCCTTTGCTGCGAATTCTGCAAGACCGCGGACATAGTTCTTTGCTTTTTGGCTTTGAGCCTTGAAGTGGTGACTCCAAAGTTCCCTATCTGTCGGCTCGACGCCACGCTGCCTTGCCCGACAAGTGGCCGGTCGGCCCGAAATGGTGCGCCTGGCTAAATGGGACTGCCGCCCCCTGCGGGATCGGTGCGGGGCAGCGTTCCCGATCTGGAAGCAGCAGTGGCAACTGCTCCCCAGCCGGGCTCAGGGGCCGAGTTGCCGCGCCAACACGCCACTGAACAAGATGGCTTGGGACGTCCCAAGCCCGGACCCGCCGAAGCCCGGATGCGAGCACGTGTCAAACCGTCAGGTTTTTGGGATCTCCCAAGCTCGGGGGTTTTAGGCTTTCCCCCAGTGCTTCTCCAGCCGGCCTGCTTTAAGGAGAGAAGTGAGACATGAAACTGCTTGGTCCGTCGAGTGGCACGGGCCAAGCCGCGCCGTCCACCTGTTCCGAAGGTGCTGCCTCCGAAGCGTAGGCGCGAGAGCAGGTCACTGAGCCTGTGATGCTGCCCAGACCAGCGATGGCCGCGCGGGGTGCGACATCAGGAGGCTTCCGAATCTCCGGCTGATTGCCACATGCAAAAACATTGCACCGCGTCTGCTGCGGCATTCAAGGTGCACCACCTGGATGTCAGGGGCGACACCGACCGCAATCCAAGCTGGCCCCGCTGGCGCGCCACGTCCGGTTCGCCCAAGCGCAGCGAACACCGAGCCGGATATTGAGAGGCAGTATTTGAGGTAGTAAAGCGTTGGTGCAAGCGCGACCACCGGTACGGCAGGCGGGCCCGTGCCGCGAGGCGGAGTTTCGAGCTGGATCAGCAGGCCACGTCGGTTCTGGTTCCCAGCAAGGTCCGATGCCACAGCGCGGCTCGTGCAAAACCGCACTCGAGTTATCCACAGACCGCCCTCTGACTCCCGTTCATTCGTCCTCTGACTCCCGGTTCCGGCTCCCGCGGGCTGTGCCCGACCTGCCTTCTGACTCCCGACCCCCACGCCTTCTGGCTCCCGCCGGCCACGCCCGCTGACTCCCGCCCTGTCGCCTTCTGACTCCCACCTGGGAGTCAGAAGCACGAAGCGGATCAAGGAGTTGGAGCAGTTATCCACAGGCCTGAATCTTCTTGAATCCTTGTGAATCCTTCTTGAATCCCGCCGGGGTGGGAGTCAAAAGGCGCGGCAGGTCATTACCGGTCGAATGCGTCAGTACGCCCATGTCAGCCGCTCAGGGGAAGGGGAGCCTTGCAGTTCCCGGCCCAAGTCGAGCCTTCGGGCTGAAACCCGGTGGGAGTCACAAGGCGTGGCAAAAAGAAAACCTGATCTGACCGGCTACACCGCATTGGGCATGCAGGACCACGCTTCATCCTCGCTGCAGTCGCAACAGCTCATCCTGGACCGTTCAGACTCCGTGCCATCACGCCTGCTGACTCCCGGTCGTGCGCTCACGGCCAAGCCGTCGCTCAAGTCGCCGTGATGCTGTCAGGACGGCCCGGGAGGCCGATGGCCGTGCAGCACTGTCGGCGCTCATTCGTTGGCCCAAGTGGGAGTCAGCAGGCGTGACTCGCTGGAGGAGGCCAACTACCGCCAGCCGCCAGGGCTTGCCTCCCACGAGGCGTCCAAGCTGGCCTGGGAATCAGAACGCGCGTGGCGGGAGTCAGAAGGCGTGGCGTACCGACCGCCGCAATCCGCAACATCGGTGCGCGTCGGGAAGCCAGCCCGGCGCGGGCCTTCCTTGGACATGCCATTGAACCGGGATCGCTCGGAAGTCAAAGGGCGCAGGCGGGCCGGTGCCGCGATCCCATGGGAATCGGAAGGCGCTCCGCAAGTGGTGCCGGAAGCAATATCGGGAGTCAGCGGGCGTGGTTTGCGGCCCGTACGGGACGAAACGGGAGTCCGCGGACGTGCATCGGGAGTCAGAAGGCGTCGATGTAGGCTTGCGGCGCCTTCAGCTGCTCACTGACACTCGCCCGGCGGCAGCGCAGCGCCAAGGCTGGGCTCCCGTTTCCCGGGCCCCGCGCCTTCTGGCTCCCACTCCAAGCCCTCGCCGCAGCAGCATGGACCGATGAAATTGGAAGCCGTCCCGACCGCCTCGCCCTTTGACTCCCAGCCGTCATTGCACTGCAGAGATTCCTCGACGACATGCCACAGGACCGAACCCCACCGTCGAATCCGCGCGCTCCGGTGGCCGCTCAGCCGACCCAGTTGCCGCTGTGGCATGACCGTGTCCGAGGCCTGCCCAATCCCATTGCCCGCTCCTCGCTCTTCACCGTCGGCAACCAGAACGAGCCGCGCAACTTCTACCGAGAGCACCGCACCATCCAGACCCTGGCCGGTTGGGTACTCACCGTGCGGGGCGAGGAATTGCGCCAGGATGACGAGGACGTGTTCCTGCAGCTGATCCACCTGGCCCGCTGCCAGCCGCTGGGCGAGGCGGTGAGCTTCACGGCCTACTCGTTCCTGAAGGAGCTGGGCTGGAAGCGCAGCGTCGAGGGCTACAACCGCCTCAAGGCCAGCTTCGACCGGCTGCAGTTCACCAGCATCCGCCTGAGCTCCGACACCTCGGGCTCGGACGGCTTCTACCTCTACCAGGGCGCGCTGCTGCGCAAGTTCACCGGCAAGTCGGCCGACTCGGACGAGCCCAAGGCGAAATGGACCGTCTGGCTGGAGCCGGAGATCATCAAGCTGTTCGGGCCCAGCACGTATACGCAGCTCTGGTGGGAACAGCGCCTGCGCCTGCGCAGCGCCCTGGCCAAGTACCTGCACAGCTACTTCTCCACCCACGAGGCGCCTTACCCGCTGAAGGTGGAAACGCTCAAGGGCCTCACCGGCTCACGCGCCACCCGCCTCACCGACTTCCGCAAGGCGCTGCGCGTGGCGCTGCAGCAGCTGGTCAACGAGGGCTTCCTGGACAACTGGACCATCGACGGCTCGGACATCGTCCACGTCACCCGCAGCACCAAGGGCAAGGCCAGCAAGGTGCTGCCCGCCAGCTGAACACGCCACACCATCGTTGCCATGCAAGGCTCACTGGGTACACTGTGCTTTCATACAGTATTCCGCAGGAGTTAACATGACCACGCCCAGCGGCACCAGCCTCAGTACCTTGCGCCAGCATTACCGTCCCGCCCGGAACCGCGTGCCGGTCTGGCTGCGTCGCGTCTGGTACTGGTTGTGACGTCCCGGCCCGCTGCCTGCTCCGCGCAGCACCGAGCCCCATTGCCTTCAACCATGAATGCACCTCTGCGTGAAGAAGTCCTGAAGCTGCGCGAGCCCACCCCCCAGGCCAGCCTTCCGCTGGCCGCCGAAGGGGTCCAGCGCTTCGTCTGGGAACACCGCTACGGCTCGATGCTGATCGAGGTCATCGGCGACGAGGTGCGGGTCGATGGCGAGGTCGTCCACCCGGTGCATTCCACAAAGCCCGGCCCGGCCGGCGCCTGACGGGGCAGGGTGCTCTGCCCCGCCACGGCCGGCACGCCGTGGGCGCCATGCCTCATTCACCCGCAACGGGCATCAGCGTCCTGCCAAGTCCGTACCGCTGCTGAGCAGGCCCTGCAGCACCTCCGGGTCCACGGGCTTGGTCAAGTGGTGATCGAAGCCGGCTTGCAGCGCGGCGCGCCGGTCCTGCTCGTTGCCCCAACCGGTGAGCGCCACCAGCAGCAGGCGTCCGCCATCGGGCAACTGCCGCAGGCGCTGCGCCACCTCGTAACCATTGAGGCCCGGCAGGCCGATATCCAGCAGCACCACCTCGGGCCGCCAGCGCGTCGCCACCTCCAGCGCCGATTCGCCGTCAGCGGCCGTCGCCACGGCATGGCCTGACAGCTCCAGCAGCAGCGCCAGGGTGTGCGCGGCGTCCTGGTTGTCGTCCACCACCAGCACGCGGCGGCCCGAGCCGGCACCGGAAGTTGCCGATTCGGCCGCCACATCCGCCGGCTGGTCCTGCAGCAGCGGCAGCCGCACGGTGAAGACGCTGCCTTGGCCCAGCCCCGGACTGGCCGCGCTGATCGTGCCGCCATGCAGCGTCACGAGGCCACGCACCAGCGCCAGCCCGATGCCCAGCCCGCCATGCGCGCGCTCCAGCGCCGGTTCCAGCTGGGAGAACATCTCGAATACGCGCGCCAGGTGCTCGGCCGCGATGCCGATCCCGTTGTCAGCCACGGCCATCACCACCTCATGGCCTTCGACGCTGCAGCTCAGCGTGATGTGGCCGCCCTGCGGCGTGTACTTCACGGCATTGCCCAGCAGGTTGACCAGCACCTGCGTCAGGCGCACCGGGTCCGCCTGCAGCCACAAGGGCTGCGGCGGCAGCGTCAGGGCCAGCCGGTGGCCCGCGGCCTGCAGTGCCGGGCGCACCGCCTCCACGGCACCCTGCACCAGCGGCGCCAGCTCCAATGGCTGCAGCCGCAACTGCAGCTTGCCCTGCGTGATGCGCGAGACCTCCAGCAGGTCGTCCACCAGCTGCGTCATGTGGCCGACCTGGCGCTGCAGCACGTCGCGGGCCCAGCGCAGCTGCGGGTCCGGCAGCTCCTTCAGGCGCAGGATCTCCAGCACGTTGCGCATGGGCGCCAGCGGATTACGCAGCTCATGCGCGAGCGTGGCCAGGAACTCGTCCTTGCGGCGGTCGGCCTCGCTGAGCTGCTCGTTGAGCCGGCGCAGCGCGTCCCGGCTTTGCTCCAGGGCCTGCTCGGCCTCGCGGCGCTCGGCCAGCGCGGTCTCGGCATGGCGGCGGGCCAGCAGCAGCTCCTGCTCGTACTTGTGGCGGTCGTACACCACCACCGCCGAGAGCTCGTCGAACACCGTGCCGCCATGCCGGCGCCGCACGACGTTGACCAGCATCGGGATGCGGCGCTGGCCATCGCGGTGCGCGAATTCCACCTTCAGCTCCGCGATGGAGCCCTGCATCGACAGCAGCGGCGCCCAATGCGTCTGGTGGAAGATGCGCCCGCCCATGGTGAGCAGGTCCTGCACCCGGCGCTGCTCCACCAGCTCGGCCTTGCCGTAGCCCAGCCAGCCGCAGAAGGTCTGGTTGACGGCGGCGATGCTGCCGTCGGCCCGCGCCAGCAGCAGCCCGCAGGGCGCCTGCTCCAACAGCAGCTCCGGCGCGGGCAGGTCGGGCGGCGCGGGCACGGCGCTACAGCCCCTGCTGGTGCAGGAAGCTCTCCATGGCATCGATGCTGGGCGAAGGCGCACTCAGATGCGGGCAGTGGCCGACGTTGTCGATGATGCGCAGCACGCAGTTCGGGATGCGGCGTGCCATGTACTCGCCCACCGGGCGCGGCGCGATCAGGTCGTCGCTGCACTGCAGGATCAGCGTCGGCGTGGCCAGCAAGGGCAGCTCGGCGCGGTGGTCCGACAGGAAGGTCACGCGGGCGAAATGCTTGGCGATGTCCGGATCGGTGCGGCAGAAACTGTTGGTCAGCTCCTGGCCCAGCTCGGGCTGGTCCGGCGCGCCCATGATGGCCGGCGCCATCGTGCTGGACCAGCCCAGGTAGTTGCTCTCCAGCGTGTCGAGCAGGCTCTCGATGTCGGCCCGGCTGAAGCCGCCGACGTAGTCGGCGTCGTTGATGTAGCAGGGCGAGGGCCCCACCATGACCAGCGCCGCCACCCGCTCCGGGGCCGCGATGCAGGCCAGCATGCCGATCATCGCGCTCACCGAGTGGCCCACCAGCACCACCGGCCCTTCGGCATGGCCGTCGACGATTTCCAGCAGGTCCGCCGCGTGGCCCTGCAGCGTGGCGTACTTGTCACGGTCGTAGGCCTTGAGATCCGAGGCGCCGCTGCCCACCAGGTCGAACAGCAGCGTGCGGTAACGCCGCGAGAAATGCGGCGCCAGCAGGCGCCACATGTGCTGGTCACAGCCGAAGCCATGGGCGAACACCATGGTGGCCGGGCCTTCCCCGTGCACGTTCAGGTGATGCCGGCGGCGGAGGTCGAGGCTGCGTTCCGAGGCGGGTGCACTGCTCATGATGGCGGCCCGTCCAGGGCTGATGACAGGGGATTGGGCACGTTGGTCGTGACCGGTTCCGGTTGAGGAGATGTCGTGGCCGAGGGCGCCTGGTCCGCATGGCGCGGCAGGACGACCTCGAACTCCACGCCCTCCACGGTATTGCGTCCCGACACCCGACCGCCGTGCGCGTGCACGAACTGCTGGACGATGTAGAGACCCAGCCCCAGCCCTTCCGGGCGGCCCTCGTGGGCACCCTTGAAGGGTTCGAACAGGCGCGGCAGCGCCTCGTCGGGCAGCCGGCCGGCGTTGCGCACCAGCACGCGCAGCGTCGCGGCCTCGCTGCCGTCGAGCACCACCCGCACGGGCTGGCCCGCTTCGCCATGGTGCAGCGCGTTGCCCACCAGGTTGGACAGCACCTGCGCCATGCGGTCGGCGTCGAAGCGGCCGCGCAGATCGCCATGGATCAGCACCTCGATGCGCGCCTGCGCATGCGCCTGCCGCAGCTCCGCCACCGCGGCATCGGCCACGCTGCGCAGGTCGTGCGGCTGGGCATCGAGCGCCAGCGAGCCCGAGCGGATGCGCGAGAAGTCCAGCAGCTGGCTGATCATGTGCGACATGCGCTGGCCGCTGCTCTTGACGCGCAGCGCGGCGCGCAGCGCGGCGTCATTGGCCGCCAAGTGGCGCAGCACCTCGGCGCTCATCATGATGGCCGACAGCGGCGTGCGCAGGTCGTGCGAGAGCACGGCCATCATCACCTCGTTGAGTTTCAGCAGCCGCTCCAGCTCCTCGTTGCGCTGGCGCAGCAGCCGGCGCTGGCGGTGCAGCTCCACGAACACGCGCACCTTGCCCAGCAGCACATGCGGCTCCAGCGGCTTGTGCAGGAAGTCCACCGCGCCGCTCTCGTAGCCGCGGAACAGCCGCGCCGGGTCGCGCGGCGAGGCCGTGACGAAGATGATCGGGATGTCGCGCGTGCGGCTGGAGCCGCGCATCAGCTCGGCCAGCGTGAAGCCGTCCATCTCGGGCATCTGCACGTCCAGCAATGCCAGCGCCACGTCCTCGTGCTGCAGCAGCAGCTCCAGCGCCTGGGCGCCGGAGGAGGCGGTGAGCAGCTGTACCCCGGGCTGCTGCAGCAGCGCCTGCATCGCCAGCAGGTTCTGCGGCACGTCGTCCACGACGAGCAGCTTGACGGGGTCGGCGTCGGCGCGCGCGGCGTCGGGAGCTTCGTTGGCAATCATGGGGGGCAGGCCGCCAGGCGGCGGCGCATCTCGTCGAGGGTCAGCACGGCGTCGGCGCCGGCATGGCCCAGCGCCGCGGCGGGCATGGTCGGCACGCAAGCCGTGGCCGGGTCCTCCACCCAGGCCTGGCCGCCATGGCGCCGCACCGCCGCCAGCCCGGCGCTGCCGTCGGTGCTGGCGCCGGTGAGCAGCAGCGCCAGCAGCCGCGCGCCGAAGGCGGCCGCCGCCGACTCGAACAGCGGGTCGATGGCCGGGCGCGAGAACAGCACCGGGTCGTCCACCGACAGCGACAGCGTGCGGTCCGGCTCCACCAGCAGGTGGTAGTCCGGCGGCGCCAGCGTCACGGTGCCGCCGTGCACCGGCTGTCCGTCCAGCGCCTCGGCCACCGGCAGCGCGCAAACTGCGCCCAGCAGCTCGGCCAGGCGGGTCTCGCGCCCGGAGGGCAGGTGCAGCACCACCAGCAGCGCCGGCGTGAAGTCGGCGGGCAGCGCGCCCAGCAGCTCGCGCAGCGCCTGCACGCCGCCGGCCGAGGCGCCGATCGCCACCGCCTCGGCGTCGCGCCGCGGGATGAAGGGTGTGGGGGTCGTCATAGGCGCTTGCGGTAGATGCGCTGTTCGGCCAGCCAGTTCTCGAAGGCCTCGGCGTGCGCGCCGAAGGCCAGCGTCTCGCGGTTGCCCAGGCCCAGGAAGCCCCGGTGCACCAGCGCCTCGCGGAACAGGCCCACGGCGCGGTCCTGCAGTGCCCGGTTGAAGTAGATCAGCACATTGCGGCACGACACCAGGTGCACCTCGGAGAACACGCTGTCGGTGGCCAGGCTGTGGTCGGCGAACACGACTTGGCGGCGCAGCGCGGCATCGAACACCGCGCCCTGGGACAGGGCGCGGTAGTGGTCCGACAGCGAGCCGCGTCCGCCCGCGGCCAGGTAGTTGCGGCTGAAGTCGGCCATGCGCTGCAGCGGAAAGATGCCGCTCTCCGCGCTGCGCAGCGCGGCCGGGTCGATGTCCGTGGCGTAGACGATGCTGCGCTCCAGCAAGCCTTCCTCGGCCAGCACGATGCACAGCGACCAGACCTCCTCGCCGCTGCTGCAGCCCGCCACCCACAGCTTGAGCGACGGATAGGTGCGCAGCAGCGGCACCACCTGCTCGCGCAGCGCGCGCCAGTAGGGCGGGTCGCGGAACATCTCCGACACGTGCACGGTGAAGAAGCGCAGCGCCTGCTGGAAGGTGTGCGGCTCGCGCAGCAGCCGGTGCTGCAGCTGCGCCAGGCTCGCGCAGCCGAAGTGCTGCAGCGCCTGGCGCATGCGCCGGCGCACCGAGGCGATGGCGTAGTCGCGGAAGTCGTGCTGGTAGCGCAGGTACACCGCCTCCAGCAGCAGCCGCACCTCCAGGTCGAAGAGCTCGGTGTCCTCGTCGTCGATGTCGGTCATCGCGGTCATGGGGCGGCCGTCCTGCTCACTTGGGGCACCAGACGCGGCACAGCGACACGAGCCGGTCCACGTCGATGGGCTTGGCGATGTAGTCGTTGGCGCCGGCTTCCAGGCAGCGCTCGCGGTCCTCGGGCATGGCCTTGGCCGTGAGCGCGATGATGGGCAGCGCGCTCCAGCGCGCCTCGGCCCGGATGCGGCGCATGGCTTCGAGGCCGTCCATCTCCGGCATCATGATGTCCATCAGCACCAGGTCGATGTCCTGGGCTTCGAGCCGCTGCAGCGCCTCGCGCCCGTTGCGCGCGATCTCCAGCCGCACGCCCAGCGGCTCCAGCACGCTGGAGAGGGCAAAGATGTTGCGCGCGTCGTCCTCGGCCAGCAGCACACGGCGCCCGTCGAGCACGGCGTCGCGCTTGAGCGCCTGGCGCAGCAGCTGCTGCTGCGCCGGCGGCAGCGCCGACTCCACGCTGTGCAGGAACAGCGTCACCTCGTCGAGCAGCCGCTCCGGCGAGCGCGCGCCCTTGACGATGATCGACTTGGAGTAGCGCCGCAGCCGCTGCTCCTCGTCGCGGGTCAGCGTGCGGCCGGTGTAGACGATCACGGGCGGGAAGGCGCGGCCGTCCATGGCGGCCATGCGGTCGAGCAGGTCGTAGCCGCTGCCGTCAGGCAGCGCCAGGTCCGTGACCATGCAGTCGAAGGTGCCCGCCTCCAGGGCCTGCAGCGCCTCGGCCATGGTGCCCACGGCCGTGATCTCCAGCGTGCCGTCGGCCAGCAGCCGCTGCAGGCTCTCACGCAGCGTGGGGTCGTCCTCCACGATCAGCAGCCGGCGCAGCGGCTGCTGCAGCCGCTGCTCGATGGCGGCAATGGCCTGCGACAGCGACTCCTGCGTGGGCGGCTTGAGCAGGTGCCCCACCGCGCCCAGCTCCATCGCCGTCTGCCCGCGCTCCAGGGCCGAGACGGTGTGCACCGGCACGTGGCGCGTGGCCGGGTCGCGCTTGAGCTGCTCCAGCACCGTCAGCCCCGAGCCGTCGGGCAGCATGATGTCGAGCAGGATGCCCTGCGGCCGCAGCTCGCGCGCCAGCCGCAGCGCCTCGGCGGCGCTGGCGGCCACCACGGCATCGAAGTCCTGCTCGCGCACCAGCCGCAGCATCGCCTGCGAGAAGGCCGGCTCGTCCTCGACGATGAGGATCAGTCGCCCGGGATGGCGGCGCTGCCCGCGGTCGTCAGGTACCCCGCCGGCGTCACCGCTGGGCGCGGCGGCGGGCACCGCCGGGGCCGGGGCGGGCGCCGCGGACGAGGGCGCCGGGCTCGCCGGGGCGGTGGTGGCGGCATCCGACCAGACCGGCGCGGGCGGCGGTGGCGGCAGCACCGGCGCCGCGGGCTCCGCCTGCGTCTGCGCCTGGGCCAGCGCCTCGGCCTGAGCGCTCATGTCCGCCGGCAGCTCCAGGGTGAACGTGCTGCCCCGGCCGGGCTGGCTCTGCAGCGTGATGTCGCCGCCCATGCGCCGCGCCAGCTCGCGCGCGATCGACAAGCCCAGGCCCGTGCCGCCGTACTTGCGGCTGGTGCTGCCGTCGGCCTGGCGGAAGGCCTCGAAGATGACTTGCTGCTGCTCGCGCGCGATGCCGATGCCGGTGTCGCGCACCGTGAAGCGCACGCGCCCGCCGGCGGCGGGCTCGACCCGCAGCGCCACCTCGCCGCGGTCGGTGAACTTCACCGCGTTGGCCAGCAGGTTGCGCAGGATCTGCTGCAGCCGCTGGCGGTCGCCGACCAGGCGCGCCGGCGCGTCCGGCGCCGCCTCGGCCTCGAAGCGCAGCCCTTTCTGCCGCGTCAGCGGCTCGAAGGAGGTCTTCATGCGCTCCAGCAGGTCCGCCAGGGCGATGGGCTCTGCCGCCAGGTCGGCATGGCCGGCCTCGATCTTGGACAGGTCCAGGATGTCGTTGATGAGCACCAGCAGGTCGTTGTTGGCGTCGAAGATCGCCTGCGCGTACTTCACCTGCTCGGCATTGAGGTTGTTCTCGCGGTTGTCGCGCAGCAGCTTGGCCAGGATGAGCGCGCTGTTGAGCGGCGTGCGCAGCTCGTGCGACATGTTGGCCAGGAACTCCGACTTGTAGCGGCTGGCCTCTTCCAGCCGCCGCGCGTACGCCTGCAGCTCGGTGCGCGAGGCCAGCAGCACCTGCTTTTGGCGCTCCAGCGCCTGGGTCTGCTCCTCCAGCTGCACGTTGGTCTGCTCCAGCTCGGCCTGCTGCGTCTCCAGCCGGGCCTGCGAGGCCTGCAGGGCACGGCCGTGCTCCTCCAGCTCCTCGTTGGTCACGCGCAGCTCCTCCTGCTGAGCCTGCAGCTCGGTGCTCTGGCGCTGGGTCTGCTCCAGCAGCTCCGACACCCGCTGGCGGTAGATGGCGGTGCGCAGTGCCACGCCAATGGGCTCGGCGCAGGCGGCCAGCAGCTCCAGTTCGCGCCGCTGCGGCGGCTCGCGGCGCACCAGGCCCAGTTCGACCACGCCGCAGGGGCGGCCATCGGAGGTCAGCGGCGCCAGCAGCAGGTGCCGCGGCGTGCTGTGACCCAGCGCGGTGCTCATGTCCAGATGGCCCGCCGGCACGTCGGCCACGGCGCGCGGCGTGGCGCCCGGCTGCGCCGCCTCGCCCACCAGACCATGCTGCAGCGGCAACTGCGCCGGCAGCGCCGTCTCGTCCAGCCCGTGGCCGCCGGCCAGCGACAGCACCTTGCCGTCGAGCCGGTACACCGCGCCCACCTGCGCGCCGGTGAATTCGCACAGCGCCTGCACCGCCGAGCGGCCCAGCTCCTGCACCGAGCGCTCGCCCAGCAGCGCCTGGCTGATGCGGGTCTCGCCCTGCTGCAGCCACAGCAGGCGCTGGATGTCGCCGCGCACGTTCAGCACCCGCCAGATGACGACGGCCACCACGCACTGGCACAGCGCACCGACGCTGCGGTTGATGAACACCATGTCGAGGTCCGCACCGGGCGGAGACAGCCAGATGCCCAGGAAAACCAGCGCCGCGCTCGCCACGCCCACGGCCAAGGGGCCAGAGGGCCGCGATTGAAACAGCGTCACCCCAATCGGTAAGAAATACAGGGCCCACTCGGTGTAGCCGCGTGGAGTCATGGCGTCGATGACCAGGATGGTCACCAGCAGAAGCACGGACAGAGCCAGGATGCGGGAGTCTTTGGACAACACGGAGAAGCTGTAAGCAAACCCAGATCACAAGCAAATTCCGTGCGCTGATTGCTCTCTTGCTGCTCCATGCGCAGGGCGCGAGGCACCGGGGCCATGAGCTGGTTGACACAGGCAGTGACCGCCGCAGCCTGGGAATGGGGCTTGCCCCCAGGGGGGCGCCTTTGGACCGCCGGTATGCCCGCACCTCCACCGTCCGCCGCGATGCCCTGGCTGCGCTGCCTGCGCGAGGCGCTGCCGGTGCTGGCTGCTCTGGCCGCGCCCATGGTCGCTGCCCATGCCGTGGGGCATGCAGACACCCGGCCGCTGTGGCAGGCCTGGGCGCCGCAGGCTTGGTTGTGGGCGCTGTGGCTCACCGTGGGCGCGCTGGCGGGCCTGGGCATTGCGCGGTTGTGGCGCGGGGCCGGCGTCGGCGCCGGCTTGAGGCGCTGGGAGGCCGCGGGCTTCGCCCTGGGCTGGCTGGCCACGGGCGCCGCGGTGCTGTCGCCGCTGGACGCGCTGGGCGAGCAGCGCTTCTGGCTGCACATGGTCCAGCACGAGGTCCTGATGCTGGTGGCTGCGCCACTGCTGGTGCTGGGCCGTCCGCTGGCCGCGCTGGTGTGGGGGCTGCCGCAGCGCTGGCGTTCGCCGGCCGCGCGCTGGACGCGCCAGTCCGGGCTGCAGGCGCTGGTGCGCGTGCTCGGCGCGCCGCTGACGGCCTGGTGGCTGCACGCGGTGGTGCTGTGGGCCTGGCATGCACCGGTGCTGTTCGAGGCCGCCGTACGCCATGACGGGGTGCACGACCTGCAGCACCTGAGCTTCTTCATTTCGGCGCTGCTGTTCTGGTGGGGCCTGTTCCAGGCCGGCGGCGGGCGCTCGCGGCAGGGCGTGGCCGTCTTCTACCTGTTCACCACCGCGCTGCACACGGCGGTGCTTGGCGCGTTGCTGACCATGTCGGAACGCCTCTGGTACCCGGTGTACGCGGCCCAGGCCGCGCACGGCGGCCTGAGCGCGCTGGAGGACCAGCAGCTCGGCGGCCTGATCATGTGGGTGCCGGGCGGGGTGGTGTACATGGTGGCGGCCCTGGTGCTGTTCGCGCGCTGGATGGATGCCGCCCGTACGCTCTCGACCACGAGCCCGGGAGGCTGAGCGCCCGGCCCGCCCCGCGCCCTCCATCACCATGCCCGCCGCACCTCAAGACACCCGGACCTTCCCGCAGAAGCTGACCCTTTCCGTGGCCGTCGTCCTGCTGCTGGCGCTGCTGTGGCTGTTGCGCGACGTGGTGGTGCTCGTCTTCGGCGGCATCGTGCTCGCGGCGGTGCTGCGCGGCATCGCGCGGCGGCTGGAGCGCCGGTTCAGGCTCTCGCCCCAGCGCTCGGGCCTGCTGGCGGCTCTGCTGGTGCTGGCGCTGCTCGCCGCGGTGTTCGCCATTGCCGGTGGGGCCCTGGCCGACCAGCTCTCGCGGCTGCGCCAGGAGCTGCCGCAGGCGCTGACCCTGCTGGACCGTTGGCTGAGCAGCCATGCCCTTGGTCAGCAGCTGATCGAGGTGGTGCGCAGCGCCATGAGCTCGGACAGCACCGGCACTTGGCTGGCCACGGCCACGACCACCACCCTCGGCGCGGTGGGCAGCGTGGTGCTGATGGCCATCGTCAGCGTCTACTTCGCCACCGACGTGCAGGGCTATCGCCGCGGCGCGCTGCGCCTGGTGCCGCCGGCCTGCCGCCAGCGCGCGGTGCGGGCGCTGGACGCCAGCGGCCAGGCACTGGGGTGCTGGCTGCTGGGGCAGGGCCTCTCGATGCTGTTCCTGGGCGTGACCACTGCCGTCGGGCTGGCGCTGCTGGGCGCGCCCCTGGCGCTGGCCTTGGGCCTGATCACGGGGCTGCTGACCTTCGTGCCCTTCTTCGGCGCCATCGTGGCCGGCGTGCTGTCAGTGCTGCTGGCCTTCATCGAGGGCCCGCGCGCGGCGCTGCACGTGGCGCTGCTGTTCTTCGCGCTGCAGCAGGTCGAGGAGTACCTGCTGCAGCCCTTCGTGCAGCGCTGGGCGGTGAGGCTGCCGCCGGTGCTGACGCTGCTGTCCACGCTCATCTTCGGCGTGCTGTTCGGACCGGTCGGCGTGGTCTTCGGCACGCCGATGATGGTGGTGGCCCGGGTGTTCGTGACCAAGCTCTACGTCGAGGACGTCCTGGGCGACCGGGAGCCGCAGGCCGAGCCGCAGCGCCAGCCGGCTGCCGAGGGCGAACGCGCCTGAGCGGCCCGGCACCTCCCACTCGGCCGTCCGCGGGCCTGCGCATACTTGCGGACCGTTGATCACGAATCCGAAGGAGAGCGCATGAAGATCGTCCGAGCCAAGGAGTTCCAGGCCGACCGGGCCTGGGGCGCGCTGGACATCGCCAACATGGACGGCACCACCGTGCGGCTGCACTGGACCGACCAGCCCTACCGCTGGCACGTCAACGACGGCCAGGAGGTGTTCGCGGTGCTCGACGGCGCCGTGGAGATGCGCTGGCGCGTCGAGGGCGTTGAGCGCTCAACCGTGCTGGAGACCGGGGACGTCTTCTTCGCGGACGAGGGTTGCGAGCACGTGGCGCATCCGCGCGGAGCGGCCCGGGTGCTGGTGGTCGAGAAGGAAGGCTCGGTGTGAGCCCGATGCGCTTGTGACGCGCGCGGGCGGGGCCGCGACCGGGAGTCTGAAGGCGTCAGCGCGCGCCGCTGCTGCTTCCTGTCGAATCCGTTGAACTGTTCGAACCGGTCGGCGCAGGGCTGCCGCCACGCCCGGGTGTCGAAGCCGGAGGCGTGGAGGGGCTGGTGGTCGTGGCGCTGCCGCTCCCGGCCGAGCCGCTGCCCGGGTGTCCGCCCGTGCCCGGACGCTTGTCCGGTACCGTCTTGCTGCTGGCCGGCGGTTTGCCGCCGCCGTTGGCACCGTCGATGACGCGGCCGTCGATGTCCAGGCCCGTGCCCGAGCCGCCGTCGCGCTGGCCGGCCTGGCCCGGCGCGACCGGGGCACCGCTGCCGCCGAGGCCGGAGCCGCCCTGGGGCGGCGCCACCACGATGGCGCCGCCGCTGCTGCCGCCCGGGCCGGTCGGCGTGCTGTTGCCGCTGGGGTTGCCGCTGCTGCCCCCCGCGTCTCCGCCGGTCTGGGCCTGCGCCAAGGCCGCCGTGCCGAGGGCCAGCGCGGCCAGCACGCCCCGAACCCTGTCTGCTGCCTGCATGTCTCACTCCTCGTGAAGCCGGGGACGACCGGAGCGTGCGGGCGGCGGCCCGGGCGCTGGCCGGTGTGGTCCGGGTCACAGCAAGCGGTGAGCCGTGATGCCGCCCGACCGGGCGAGGGGTGGGAGCGTGGCGCTCAGAAACGGCCTGTGCGGGCGGGCCCTGCTTGCATGGCGGCTGCCGGCCCGCAAGAGGGGCCCGACGGCGGGAGCCGGTTGCCACCCTCCGGGCGATGCGCCCGGGCACCGCGCTGCGGACACTGCCTCCCCGTTGCAGCGCCGCTGCACGCCGTCCAGGCACCACGCACCGCACGCGAAGGAGACTCCCATGACCGCTTCCCTGTCCCCCGACCGCATCCTGCAGACCGGCACGGCCTTCTGGGGCTCCAAGGCCCTGCTGTCGGCCGTCGAGCTGGGCCTGTTCACGGCGCTGGCCGACGGCCCGCGCACCGGCGAGGAACTGCGCCGGCAGCTGGGGCTGCATCCGCGCGCGGTGCCCGATTTCCTGGATACGCTGCTGGCCCTGGGCTTCCTGCGCCGCGAAGGCCGGGGCGAGCAGGCGGCCTACAGCAACACGCCCGAGACCCAGCATTTCCTCGACCGCGGCTCGCCGGCCTACATCGGCGGCATGCTGGAGATGGCCAACGCCCGGCTGTACCCGTTCTGGGGTGACCTCACCGAAGCGCTCAGGACCGGCCAGCCGCAAAACGAGATCAAGCACAGCGGCGAGCCGATGTTCGCCAAGCTGTACGAGGACCCGGCGCGGCTGGAGCAGTTCATGGCCGCCATGAGCGGCATCTCGGCGGGCAATTTCAGCTTGCTGGCGCAGAAGTTCGACTTCGGCCCCTACCGCACGTTGGCCGACATCGGCGGCGCCACGGGGCAGCTGTCATGCATCGTGGCCGCGCGCCACCCGCACCTGCGCTGCACGACGCTGGATCTGCCCGAGGTGAGCGTGATTGCCGGCCGCCACATCGAGCGCCGTGGACTGGCCGCGCGCGTGCAGGCCCGGCCCCTGGACTTCTTCCGCGACGACTTCCCGCAGGCCGACGTGATCACGATGGGCATGATCCTGCACGACTGGAACCTGGAGAAGAAGCTGCAGCTCATGCGCAAGGCCTACGCGGCGCTGCCCGCGGGCGGCTGCCTCATCGCGGTGGACAACCTGATCGACGACGAGCGCCGCCACAACGCCTTCGGGCTGCTGATGTCGCTGAACATGCTCATCGAGTTCGGCGACGCCTTCGACTACACCGGCGCGGACTTCGCCGGCTGGGCCCGTGAGGTGGGTTTCACGCGCACCGAGGTGATTCCGCTGGCCGGTCCGGGCAGCGCGGCCGTGGCCTACAAGTAGCCCGCGCAACTTCAGGCATGGCAGGCCTGCTCTTCCGAGCCGTTGAGCTGGAGCCCGCGCTCCTTGAGCTCGACAGCGACGACCTCCACCCCGGACACCTCTTCCCAGCGCAGCAGCGCGTCGGCCAGCACCTTGTCCAGCAGGGTGTTGTCGGCCAGGGCGGCGCAGCTGCTCGACAGCTCGATCCGTGCGGACTGCTCCTCGCCCTCGGGCGTGGAGAAGGAAACGGTGAACTGTCGGTATGCGCTCATCGGCTGGTCCTCATTACTTCTTGGAGTCGCCCAAGGGTATTGATGCCACTCAGGGGCCGGGACACGCGGGACTCCGTCTCGGTCCGACCCCGTGAAGTTGTTCACGAATGACGGCGGCGCGCTGTTGCGGACCACGAACAGGCCCGCCCTGGAGTCCATGCGGCGCCGGTCTTGCACCGGCGGGCCGCGCGGCCCGCGTGCCGACGGCAGTTACCCCCCGCCGCTGTGGACAAGTCTGTGGTGTACCTGCACGCGGCGTGCGCAAGCCATTGATTTCATTGAGGTTGGAGGGGTGTGCCCAAAATTGAGGCAGCCGTGGTGTGGTTGAGCCTCGATGGACGGTGTTCAGCCCCTTCCATGGGGCGCGAGAAACCGGTTTTTCGGTTTGAGTTGGTCAGCCTCAAGGGCCTCAAGCCAGGCCAATGCGCACCGGAATGCGGCGCCGTCCGAATCCGCGCTCGACGTGCCCGAAATGCCCGGCCACGCGCGTGCCGCAATGCGGGCACAAGCCGTCGGCTTGCAGCTCGCAACGGGTCACCAGGTGCCAGTCGCGCTGCACCAGCGCGGCCTGGCAGCCCGGGCAATACGTCGTACCGCCTTCGGCGTCATGCACGTTGCCGGTGTAGACGAAATGCAGCCCGTGGTCCTGCGCGATGCGGCGCGCGCGCGTGAGCGTGGCCGCCGGCGTGGGCGGCAGCTCGCGCAGCTTGTAGTCCGGATGGAAGGCCGTGAAGTGCAGCGGCACCTCCGGGCCCAGCTCGTCGGCGACCCAGCGCGCCAGCGCCCGCAGCTCGGCGTCGCCGTCATTGAGGCCGGGAATGAGCAGGGTCGTGATCTCCAGCCAGCAGCGCGTCTCGTGGTGCACGTACCGCAGCGTGTCCAGCACCGGCGCCAGGTGCGCGCCGGTCTGCCTGAAATAGAAGGCCTCGCTGAAGCTCTTCAGGTCCACGTTGGCGGCGTCCATGCGGGCGTAGAACTCGCGCCGTGGCGCCGCGTGCATGTAGCCCGCCGTCACCGCCACGCTGTGGATGCCCAGTGCCCGGCAAGCGTCGGCGGTGTCCATGGCGTACTCGGCAAAGATCACCGGGTCGTTGTACGTGAAGGCCACGCTGTGCGCTCCCTGCGCGCGTGCAGCCTGGGCGATGGCCTGCGGCGAGGCCTGGTCCATCAGGCGGTCCATCTCGCGGCTCTTGGAGATGTCCCAGTTCTGGCAGAAGCGGCAGGCCAGGTTGCAGCCGGCGGTGCCGAAGGACAGCACGCTGGAGCCGGGCAGGAAGTGGTTCAGTGGCTTCTTCTCGATCGGGTCGATGCAGAAGCCCGAGCTGCGCCCGTAGGTGGTGAGCACCATGGCCTCGTCCACGCGCCGGCGCACGAAGCACAGCCCGCGCTGCCCTTCGTGCAGCCTGCAGTCGCGCGGACACAGGTCGCACTGCAGGCGGCCATCGTCGAGCCGGTGCCACCAGCGCGCCGGGTGCCCGCTCATGCATCGGCCTCCTGGAAGGCGAGGGCGCCGTAGCCGACCACGCGCTCGCGGTCGCCGGCGGTGTCGCCGGAGTTGCGCAGGTCCAGCAGCCGGGCCGACAGCCCATGGCGCCGCGCCATCAGCAGCGCGCCGTTGATCGCGGCGGCGCCGCAGGCCTCGTGCGGCTGCAGGGTGGCGTCACGCGCCAGGAGGCGCTGCACCGTGGCCCGGTCCAGCGCCTGGGCGTCCTCGTAGCGCAGGTAGTGCGAGAGGTCGGAGCTGACCAGCACCAGGGTTTCCGGCCCGCCCCACAACCGCTCCAGCACCTGCGCCACCTCGTCGGCAACGGCGCGGCCCACCACCAGCGGCACCAGCGAGAAGTCGTCCAGCACCGCCTGCAGGAAGGGCAGTTGCACCTCGATGGCGTGCTCGTGCTCATGCGCATGGTCGTCGCGGCGGATCTGAGGCAGGTCCGCCAGTGCCTGGAGCGCCGCCTGATCCACTGGGACCTCGCCCAAGGGCGTGGCGAAGGCCTGCGCCGTCGGCGCCGCCAGCCCGCGCAACGGCACCCGGTGCGCCGGGCTCAGCACCACCACGCGGCGCACGCCGTGAGCTGGCAGTCCTTGCAGCAGCGCATAGGCCGCGGCGGCCACCGGCCCGCAGTAGCTGTAGCCGGCGTGCGGGACGATCAGCAGTTTTGGGGGGCGGGACGGCTGCGGCGCGCGCGCGCCGGCCAGCAGCGCATCGATGTCCTCGCGCAGCGCCGCGGGCGCAGCGGGATAGAACAGGCCGTCCACGACGGCAGGGCGCAGCGCTGGCATGGCGAACTCCTGGTGCCGACTGTGCCCAGCGCGGTCGGCGGGAGCAACGCGGAACACTGTCCGCGGCAGGGTTGTGGCGCTTCGCCCAGCGCCCCGGGCGCCTCGCTGCCGCGAGGCGCCGTCCCCGTCTTACAGCCAGCTCTGCGTGGCGGTGCGGCGCAGTTGCGCGGCCAGCTCAGGGCGGCTGGCCTGCAGCTCACGGGCCACCTGCAGCATCTCGCGGCGGGCGCGGGCCCGGCCCAGGCGCTCCAGCAGGTTCCAGGCAGCGCGCAGGGCACGCTTCACGCCGTCGGCGGCCACCGGTGCGGACACCGGCTTGGCTTGAACACGGACCGTGCCGATGTCAAAGCTCGAATACATCATGGAAACCTCCCAACTCGGTGAGGGAGAAACGCTCTCCCCATGCGGCAGTTTCATGCTGCTATGCAGCAATTATAAACGAACAGCTTAGGGTTTACCCTATTGACTGTGTTCGAGGATGTAACCGCTGCAGGAGATCGCGCAAATGCCTGAGTGGGATGGGCCAGCCGCAGCGTCTCAGCCCCTGCGCGCGGCGCGGCGCTCCTGCAGCAGCGAGGCGGCGAACATGAGCATGCCGCCCAGCGCCAGCGCGGTGCCGACCCAGCCGGTGGAAGTCCAGCCCAGTCCGGCCGCGATGGCGACGCCGCCCAGCCAGGCGCCCAGGGCGTTGGCGATGTTGAAGGCCGAGTGGTTGAGCGCCGCCGACAGCGTCTGCGCCTCGCCCGCCACGTCCATGAGCCGGATCTGCAGCGCCGGCGCGATGGCCACGATGGTCCCGATCAGGAACACGCTGATCGAGGCCGTGACGGGCTGCCCGGCCGTGAACGCGAAGCTGCCCAGCACCACGGCGTTCCACACCAGCAGGGCGGCGATGGTGCCGCGCAGCGACTTGTCCGCCAGCCGCGAGCCCACCAGGTTGCCCACCACCATGCCGATGCCGAACAGCGCCAGCATCAGCGGCATGGCGTCGATGGACAGGCCGGCGACCTCGATCAGCGTCGGCTTGATGTAGCTGAACACCGCGAACATGCCGCCGAAGCCGATGGCGCCGATGCCCAGCGTCAGCCAGACCTGGGGCTTGGCCAGCGCGCCCAGTTCGCGCAGCGGGCTGGCGCCCTGCGCGGCGGGCAGGTCCGGCACGCCGCGGCGCACCAGCACGCAGGCCAGGACCGCGATGGCGCCGACCAGCACGAAGGCCGCACGCCAGCCCACATGCTGGCCGAGCCAGGCGGCGATCGGCACGCCGACCAGCGTGGCGCTGGTCAGCCCGGACATCACCAGCCCCACCGCGCTGGCACGGCGCTCCGGCGGCGCCAGCGCGGCAGCCACCAGCGCGGCCACGCCGAAGTACGTGCCGTGCGGCAGGCCGGCGATGAAGCGCAGCAGGTTCAGCGACAGGTAGCCCGGCGCCAGGGCGCTGGCGAAGTTGCCGAGGGCGAACAGCGCCATCAGCGCCAGCAGCAGGGTCCGGCGCGGCCAGCCGGCGGCCAGCACCGCCAGCACCGGCGCGCCCAGGACCACGCCCAGCGCATAGGCGCTGATGACATGGCCGGCCTGCGGAATGCTGACACCCAGGTCCCGCGCCACCTCGGGCAGCAAACCCATGATCACGAACTCCCCCGTGCCGATGGCGAAGCCGCCGACGCCCAGCGCCACCACCGCCGGCCAGAACGCCCGCTGGCGCTGCGCGGCGGCGGCGGCCGGAACGGCTTGAGAGGAAGACGCAGCGGAAGACGAGGAAGCGGACAGCGACGGGGATGAATGCATGGGCAGGACGGGGTTGGGCGACAGCGACACGCGCCCTGCCAAAACCACCTTCGACTCCGACCATGAGCGCCGTCCGAGTTTGCTGCGGTGCAGCAAGTCGCAGACGGCCTAGGGTTTCTACTTATTCCCGTTCAGAGGCCGCCGGTCCCATCCAGCGGGACAGCCAATCCGCTGGACCACCGCCACGGCGTAGCCGCCGGCTCAAGCCTCGGCGGTGGCGCCGTGGCGGCCGCGTCGGTAGAGGCCGGGGCTGACGCCGGTCCACTTCTTGAAGGCGCGGTGGAAGGCGCTGGTTTCCTGGAAGCCCACGCGCGCGCCCACGTCGGCCACGGGCAACGCGGCCCTGCACAGCAGTTCGATGGCGATGTCGCGGCGCAGCTCGTCCTTGAGGCGTTGGTAGCTCAGCCCCTCGTCGCGCAGGCGGCGCTGCAGCGTGGTGCCGGACATGGCCAGGCTGCGGGCCAGCTCGTCCAGCTCCGGCCAGTCGTCGGGCCCCTGGCTGCGCAGCCGGCGCCGGATGGCGGCGCTGAGGCTGGCCTCGTTGCGGTACTTGACCAGCAGGTTGGCGGGCGCGCCGCGCAGGAAGGCGCGCAGGTTGTCCTCGCTCTCCACCACCTTGAGCTCCAGCAGCTGCGCGTCGAAGCGCACCTGCGTCAGCGGCGCGCCGAAGCTGGCCCGCTCGCAAAAGCGCGTGCGGTAGTCGGCGACCTCGGCTGGCTCGGGGCAGCGGAACGCGGCGTCGAGCAGCGGCAGGCGGCGGCGCACCAGCCAGCAGGCCAGGCCGTGCACCAGCATCAACCAGGTGGCATAGGCGAACATGCGCCGCGGCGGCCCGTGGTCGTGGACGATGAGCAGGGCGTGTTCGCCCTCGACGCGCAGCTCGCCGTGCAGGTCGTCCAGCACCGCGCGCAGGAAGCTCAGCATGCGCTGCAGGGCGTGGCCCAGCGTGTCGCAGCTCAGCACGGCGTGGCACATCAGGCGGTAGCTGCCGCGGCGCACGGGGTGGCGGTCCATGCCGAAGAACTCGTCGTCCATCGCATCGGCCAGCGCCGCCCACAGCCGCGCATAGGCCAGCGCCGGCACGCGCGCCCTGGGCGCGTCCAGCAGGCCGGCGTCGATGCCGGCTTGCTCCAGCACCGCGCGCACATCCAGGCCGCGTTCCATGGCTACCTGCAGTGCCTCGTGCACCAGGCCTATGGAGATCGTGCCTTTGTCTTGCGCCGCGGTCATGCCCTGGGCCGTTCCGAAAAAGGCAGGGATTCTAGGTGGCGCCCACGGCCATGGCCTCCAGTGCCCCGGCTCCGGCGGATGTCTGGCCGAATCCCGACAGTGCCGCCGCCTGCCTTGCCGTTTCTTGATACCCGCTCGTCTGCCGGGCCCCGATATTGATTCCACGTCCAGGTTGCAGGACTTGCCAGGCAGTCCGGGCCGGACGCTGAAAAGCGCTGCCTTCCAAAACCTCGTTCTTCGGTGAAGACGGCGCCATGCGCAAAAGGAAATATTCCATGACCTCCCTTTCCACCTTCGTGGGCGCGGCACTGGCCGGCGTCTTCATGCTGAATGCCGGCGCGCAGGCGCAGCAGGCAGAAAACCAGGATACTGCCGCCGCGTGGACCACGAGCGGCAGCGTCGCGCTGATATCTCAATACCTGTTTCGCGGCATCTCGCAAACCCAGGGCAAACCGACGGTCCAGGCCAGCGTGGATTTCTCCCATGCCAGCGGCTGGTATGCCGGCCTCTGGGGCTCCGGCGTTTCCCATGCCGCCTACAACAACGGCTCGGGCTCGGAGATCGACCTGTACGGCGGCTATCGCCAGGAGTTGGGTGGCGGCTATGTGGCCGACCTGGGCATTTTCAGCTACTGGTTTCCGGGCGCTTATTACGCGGTCGATGGCCGTCGCATCAAGTACGACACGCAGGAGCTGAAGCTGGGATTGTCAAAAGGCAGTGTCAGCGCCGCAGCCAGCTACGCGATCAGCAAGCGGTTTGCGGGCCTGGCTTTCGACCCCTTTACCGGCAGGGAAGCCTCCACGCGAGGCTCGACGTACCTGGAATTGAACTGGAATCCCGAGCTGGCGCCGGGCTGGGTATTGAATCTCCATGCCGGGCGGCAGGATGTGCATGAGCTGGGTGACTACAGTTTCACCGATCTACGCCTAGGCCTGACCCGCACGATCGGGCCTTGGCAATTGTCCTTGAGTGCCAGCCATCACAATGGTCACGCTGAAAAGGATGGTGTCCCGTTATGGACTTTTTTCGATGCTGACGGGCGTGGGCGCAACGTGGTGGGCACCCAATGGTTGGCCAGCGTCAGCCATTCGTTCTGAAATGCCGGGCCGGATGAAATGTCCGGCCCCTTCAATCAATTCAGTACAAGGTCAGTGGCCAGCCAGCGCACGGGTTTGAGCTGAGGAGATTTCTTGGTGGTTTCCGAGGGCAGCTCACCAAATAATTCCTTGTAGTAGCAGGAAAACATGCCCAGGTGCCAGAAACCCCATTCGCGTGCCGCGGCGGAAACCGAGGGCGCCCCTTGCAGCAGGGCCCGGCGCACCGCGTGCAGCCGCACGTTGCGGATGAAGGTCACGGAGTTGATGTCCAGCACCTGCATGAAGGCGTAATGCAGGCCGCGTCGGCTCATGTTCAGGTAAGCGCACAGGTCGGCCACGGTGGGCGGATTTTCGCGGTGGGCCAGGATGTGTTCCCGGGCCCGCTCCACGATGGCGCGATGCACCCGGTGCCCGTCGCGCGAGGGCTTTTCCGCCTCGGCTCCTTGGTTCAGCGCCTGCAGGCAGGCCTGGATGACGCCATCGGCCATGCTTTTGCGCGCGGCAGCGGCATCGAGGGTTTGCGGTGCATCGAGCGCGCACAGCAGAAACCGGTTGAGCGTGGCCCGGAAGCGCGCCGCGGCCGCGCCGTCGAGGCGGCGGGCCATGGGGCCCTGGAACAGGAAATCGGCTTCGACGCCGAGTTCCTGCTGGGCCTGGCGCTGGAATTCCAGGCGGTCGATCGTGGCCACCACGATGTCCGAATGAGCGGGCGTGCGCAGCCGGGCCGGCTCGCCCGGCGGCAATATGAACAGCGTGTCGGCTCCCAATTCCCTGTTTTGCCAGGTACCCCCGGCCTGAAATGCCATGCCCACCGTATAAGCCTCGGACAGCGGATGGCTTTTCTGGTCCACCGCCTGGTTCATGGTCTCGCGGAACAATTGGACCGGACCCAGGGACAAATCCACGGTCCGCCCTAAAAACAGGCCGCTGGTGAGCTGGGTGTATTCCTGTGACCAGCGGTCCAGGCTGCGGGCTTGGAGAAAAGGGTCCTCCGCCTCGGTGGAGCGGATCAGGCTGGTGCGCGTTGCACCGGGCCGGGGCCACGCAGTTGAAACAGAACTGTGCATGGTGTGACTGCTGATTGGGCTGCGCTACCGGTACGCAAGAGATACGCCATGGAGGAATAACTGCAGGCCGGCAAGGGCGCCTTGAGTGACGCGGCGGGGGTAGCGTCACGTCCCGTAGGGCGTGCGTTTTAGTGGTTTTGCCGCTGCCAAGCATAGACGCGGGCCGTCGGAATGCCATTGGGGATGGCCCGCAGCTTGCGCCGTTTCAGCTTGGCCGTTTCTTGATAGTCCGGCTCGGCGCTTGGCCGTTTTGCGATACCCCGCGCCCCGTCAAATTCCTAAAGTGCCTGCACTGGCCCGGTGCGTCGCACGCTCGAACGGTGCACCGCGGTGCCGGATATTGAAAGTCTCCATTCACCACGCAACAGGCCCGCCATGTACAGAGTTTCGAATCGCTTGTCCAAGGCTTATTCCGTCGCGCTGGCGGCGGCCGGCTTATTGGCTGCACTGGGCGCCGGGCCAGCCTGGTCGGCGGAATCGGTGCTGTCGGGCCAAGACCTCATCAATACCAAATGCGTGGCCTGCCACGCGGCGCAGGGTGAAAACCGCTGGTTCCGCATCAGCGACGGCCGCCGCACACCCGAAGGCTGGGACATGACGGTGGTGCGCATGGAGTATGCGCATGGCGTGAAATTGAGCACCGAGGAGCGGCAGGCGGTCGTCAAATACCTGGCCGACAATTTCGGCCTGGCGCCGCAGGAAACGCAGGACCGGCGCTACATCCTGGAGCGGCGCCCGAATTTCCTGGAGCGTGCGCCGGCCAGCCAGGTGGTGGCCGATACCTGCACCCGCTGCCATTCCGCGGCGCGCATCGAGCTGCAGCGCCGCACGCCGCAGGACTGGGGCCGGCTGGTGAATTTCCATGTCGGGCAATTTCCGTCCATCGAGTATTCGGCCGGCGGGCGCGACCGCAACTGGTTCGACATCGCCTCGAAGGAGGTGGTGGGCGTGCTGGCGAAGCTGAATACCTATGACACGCCCGCCTGGCGCGCGTGGCAGGCGGCGCCGGCGGCCGATCCCAGCGGGCGCTGGCGCGTGGCCGGCTACCGGCCGGGCTGGGGCGCCTACGAGGGCGAGGCCCAGATCCAGCCCGGCGGCGAGGACCGCTACGCCGTGGCCATGACGCTGCGCTACGCCGACGGGCGCGTGGAGAAGGCCGAGGGCCGCAGCCTCGTCTACACCAAGCACGAATGGCGCGCCTCGCTGCGCCAGGGCGAAACCGGGGAGGTGAAGCAGGTGCTGGGCATCGAGCCGGGCGGGCAGCGCATGGCCGGGCGCTGGTTTGCCGCGGACAACGACGTGCTGGGCGGCGACCTGGTGGCAGTGCGCGCCGAGGCGCAGAGCCCGGCCGTCATCCTGTCGGTACAGCCCGCGGCACTGCGTGCCGGCGAGACCCGGCAACTCACCATCCACGGCGCCAACCTAGACGGTGACCTGCAGCTCGGCCCGGACCTGCGCGTGCTGAAGGTCGTGGAGCGCCAGCGCGACAGGCTGGTCGTGGAAGTGGCGGCCCGAAGCGGCGCCAGGGATGGGCTGCGCAGCGTGCGCGTGGGCGAGGCGCTGCTTGCCGGGGGGCTGCCGGTGTACCGGCGCGTGGACTACGTGAAGGTGGAGCCCGAGCACCCCTTCGCGCGCCTCGGCGGCAACGGCGGCTCGCGCGCGAAGATGCCGGCGCAACTGGAAGCCATTGGCTATGCGTCCGGGCCCGACGGCAAGCGCGGCACCAAGGATGACATCCGCATCGGCGCGCTGCCGGCGCAGTGGTCGCTGGACAACCTCCATGCCGCGGCGGCGGAGATGGGCGACTTGGACTTCGCCGTGGGCCGCATCGAGGCCAACGGCCTGTTCTGGCCCGCCGATGCCGGCCCCAACCCGGCGCGCAGGTTCGGCACCAACAACGCCGGCGAGCTCAAGGCCACCGCCAGGGTCAGCGACGGCCGGCGCCAGCTCAGCGCCTCCGTGCCGCTGTACGTGACGGTCCAGCGCTGGAACGACCCGCCGATCCGCTGAAGCCCCGAGCCGAAAGCCATTCACCAGGAGACCCGCCATGGCCCCCCTGCATGTCGATGCCCACAGCTTCCACGACTTGAAGCTGCCCGACCGCCGCGTGCTGCTGCACATCCCCAGCACCGGCCTGTTCGATCTCGATCCCGTCACCGCCGAGGTGCTGGACTTCGTGCGCCCGCTCTCCACCGTGCATGCCGAGGAGCTGCGCCGGCGCTTCGACGGCCAAGCCTCGCCGGCCTCGGTCAGCGGCGCCATCGAGGACCTGCGCGCCCTGGGCGTGCTGCGCCCGGACCCGGCCGTGCCCGACACCGGCCCGGACGTGAAGGTAACGGAATTCCCGCTCAGCACGCTGGTGCTCAACGTCAACACCGGCTGCAACCTCAGCTGCACCTATTGCTACAAGGAAGACCTCACCACGCCCAGCAAGGGCCAGAAGCTGGCGCTGGACACCGCGCAGCAGGCCATCGAGCTGCTGCTGCGCGAAGGGGCCCGGCGCGAGCGCGTGAGCATCGTCTTCTTCGGCGGCGAGCCGCTGAGCAACATGCCGCTGATCCGCGCCGCCACCGAGTACGCCGAGAGGCGCTGCGCGGAGGAGGGCAAGGCGCTGGATCTGTCGCTGACCACCAACGCCACGCTGCTCACCGAGGCGCTGATCGACTGGCTGGATGCGCACCGCTTCGGCATCTCCATCAGCATGGACGGCCCGCAGGCGGTGCACGACCGCCGGCGCAAGACCATCGGCGGCGCAGGCACGTATGAGGTGGTGGCGGCCAAGACGCGGCTGCTGCTGTCGCGCTACCGCAGCAAGCCGGTGGGCGCACGCGTCACGCTCAGCGCCGGCTACACCGACGTGGAGGCCATCCACCGCCACCTCAAGGATGAGCTGGGCTTTGCCGAGGTGGGCTTTGCGCCGGTGACCAGCAACCCGGTGGACACCTTCAACCTCGACGGCGAGGCGCTGCGCGCGCTGTTCGAGTCCATGAAGCGCCTGGGCCGCGCCTACCGCGACGCCGCGCTGCGCAACGAGAACATCGGCTTCTCGAACATGCACCAGCTCATGAGCGACCTCTACGAGGGCCGGCGCAAGGCGCTGCCCTGCGGCGCGGGGCTGGGCCTGCTGGCGGTGGACCACCAGGGCGATCTCAATCTGTGCCACCGCTTCACCGGCTCCGAGCTGCCCACCTTCGGCAACGTGCGCGAGGGCATTGCCAAGGAAGCCCTCGGCCGCTTCCTGGAGGACGCGCTGGACCGCTCCGGCCGCGGCTGCTCCACCTGTCGCATCCGCAACCTCTGTGCCGGCGGCTGCTACCACGAGTCCTACGCGCACTTCAGCGATCCGCACTCGCCCGTCTACCACTACTGCGAGCTGCTGCGCGAGTGGGTGGACTTCGGCATCGAGATCTACCTGGATCTCATGGACAAGAACCCCGCTTTTCTGCACCGCCACGTCAGCCACAGGAGCACCGAGCTGTGAACCGCCTCAAGCCCCTCAACAAGAAAGCCCACCAGATCGACCAGGCCCCGGACGAGGAGGGCGTGGAGAAGGTGGTGGCGCTGTCCACCACCGTCGTGGGCTGCACCACCACCTTCGACCCCGGCTGGGAGCTGGACGCCTTCGGCGGCGTGGCCGGCCTGTGCCAGCCCATGGAGGCCGACCTCTACGGCTGCTCCGACCCCTGCTGGTGGCCGGCCCAAGTGCCCGACAGCATGAACAGCCACCGCGGCTGGAGCGAGGGCGTGGACAGCGCCGCGCAGGACTGGGCGAAGCTGCCTTCGGTGTTTCCCAAGTGAGCCCGCGGCTTTTCCAGCTTTCGGTTGTCGAGGAAACCCCATGAGAAACACGCAACCCACTTGGCATCAGGCCGCCCTCCAGGCCGGCGTGGCCGCGCTGCTGGCGGCGCTGGCCGGCGCCGCCGCCGCCAAGGACTACATCGTCACCGCCTGCCGTCCCGGCACGCTGGTGGTGATCGACGCGCAGGAGCGCAGGCTCGTCCATGCCCATCCGCTGCCCAACAGCTCCAGGAGCCACGGGCCCGGCGCCATCGCCATCTCGCCCGACGGCCGGGTGGCCTACGTGCTGCACAACCACTGGGAGACCGTCTCCGGCATCGAGATCGACAGTGGCAAGGAGGTGTTCCGCGCCGAGCTGACGCAGGGCGCCGTGCGGGGCAAATCCTTCAACGGCATCGACATCAGCCCCGATGGCAAGGAGCTGGCCGTCTACACCGTGCGCAACGAGATCCTGCCCGGCGAGCTGCGCCCGCTGGAGCCGCACATCGCCGTCTACGACACGGCTTCCGGCCTGGGCGCCGAGCCCGTGCGCAAGCTGCCGGCGCCGCGGCGCGTGTCCAACCTGCTGTGGGCGCCGGGCGGCAAGACGCTCTACGCCTTCGGCTGGGAGATGCTCAAGCTCGATCCGCAGACCGGCGCGGTCCAGGGCTCGCACCCCTTCCGCTCCTGGCAGCGACCCCACTTCGGCCAGGCCGACACGCTGAACTTCTGGCTGCAGCGCGAGCAGAGCAACGTCTTCGTCACGCCGTATTTCGTGCCGCGCACCGACCGCAAGCCCGACAGCCCCGACGCGGTGAAGGCCGGGCTCTGGACCCTGGACCTGGCCACCGACCAGGTGCGCTTCAAGGAGTTCGAGAACGCCTCGGTGGTGCTGTTCTCCTCGGTCGTGAACCCGGTCAGGCGCGACGAGGTGTTCACCGTGTTCAACCAGCTCACACGCACCGACCTGCGCACGGGCAAGTCGGAGCGCGTGGACCTGGACCATTCCTTCTACAGCGTCAACATGTCCACCGACGGGAGCGAGGTCTACCTCGGCGGCGCCGGCGGCGTGGTCGCCTTTTACGACAGCCGCAGCATGAAGAAGCTGGGCGCGGTGAACATGCCGGGCAACGCTGACCAGTCCATCGCCTCGCTGCGCGTGGTCAAGCGCTGAGGACGCCATGGCTGCCCGGGGGCTGTATCGCGCCGCGGCCTGGCCCGCGGTCCAAACTGAGGCCGGCAACGGCCCGGACGCGCGCGGTCTGCGCGTGCTGCGCGGCTGGATGCAACCGCTGCTGTGGCGCGAGCGCTGGAAGCTGCTGGCCGTGCTGGCGCTGTCGCTGCTGGCGGTGGCCGCCGGCCTGGCGCAGCCGCTGCTGACCAAGGCGCTGATCGACGAGGGCGTGCTGGCGCGCGACGCCGGCGCCATCGTGCGCAGCGGCGCGGCCATGGTGGCGCTGGCGCTGGCGGCGCTGGGCATCGGCCTGGCCTGCCGCCGCCTGCACGTGCTGGCCTCGATGCGCATCCTGCATGGCCTCAAGGAAGCGTTGTTCGCGCACCTGCTCGCGCTCTCGCCCGCGTTCCATGCCCAGGCGCGCCAGGGCGACCTGATGGCGCGGCTGGAGGGCGACCTGGGGGAGGTGCAGCGCTTCGCCATCGACTCGATGCTCACCGCGCTCAACGCCGTGCTGACGCTCGTCGGCACGGTGCTGGTGCTGGGCCTGCTCAATGGCGAGCTGATGCTGATGCTGGCCGTGCTGGTGGCGTTGAACGCGCTGTTGAGCGCGCTGATCCGCCCGCGGCTGGAGGCGCTGTCGCGCCGCGCGCGGCAGGCGGGGGTGGAGGTGTCGTCCTTCCTGGTCGAGCGCCTGGGCGCGGTCAAGCACATCCAGGCCCATGTGGCCGAGGCGCGCGAGGGCGAGCAGCTGGCCGCCCTGCACGCGGCGCTGCGGCGCGAGTCGCTGCGGCTGCAACTGCTCGGACAGCTCGGCGGCGGGCTGCCGACGCTGCTGGTGTCGCTGGGCGTGATCGGCATCTTCGTGGCCGGGAGCCTCGCCATGCTGCGCGGCGAGGCCGTGACGCTGGGCCTGCTGGTGGCCTTCGCCAGCTGCGTGCAGCGCGCCAGCGCGCCGGTGCAGACGCTCACCGGGCTGGTGCTGGCCTGGCAGCGCGCCAAGGTGGCGATGGAGCGCATCACGGACCTGACGGCCCGCCAGCCGGACGTGGCACCGCGGCCGGGCGGCGCGGGCCTGGACGGCCTGCGCGGCGAGATCGAGCTGCGCGACCTGCGCTTCACCTGGCCCGGCAGCGCCCGCCCCGCGCTGGAGGCCTTGAGCTGCCGCATCCCCGCCGGCAGCCGGGTGCTGCTGCGCGGCCCCTCGGGCTGCGGCAAGTCCACGCTGGTGGACCTGCTGCACCGGCATTTCGACCCTGACCAGGGCCGGGTGCTGCTGGACGGGACCGACCTGCGCACGCTGGATCGGGACGCGCTACGCCGCCGCGTGGCGGTGGTGGCGCAGGAGGCGGCGCTGTTCGGCGGCACGCTGGAGGCGAACCTGCGCTACGGTCGGCCCGAGGCGACCCGCGAGGCGGTGGAGCGCGCCGCTGAGGCGGCCGGCGTCACGGAGTTCCTGCCGCAGCTGCCACAGGGCCTGGACAGCGTCGTGGGCCCGCGCGGCGCCACGCTCTCGGGCGGGCAGCGCCAGCGCGTGGCGCTGGCCCGGGCGCTGCTGATGAACCCGGCGGTGCTGGTGATCGACGAGGGCACCTCGGCGCTGGACGAGGCCCTGGAGCTGCGCACGCTGCGGCGCATCGGCGCGCTGCTGCCCGGTTGCACGCGCATCGTCGTCTCGCACCGCTCGACGCACGAGGGCGAGTTCGACCAAGTGATCGAGTTGCCGGGGCCGGCGGTGGAGCAGCGCTCATGAAGACGGTGCGCATCGGCTTGATTGACGGCGGCGTGGCGCCGGCCTTGTCAGCCTCGGTGGAGGCGGTGAGGAGCTTCGGTGGCCCGAGCCCGGACGCCTTCGGCGCTGCCGCGCTCGCCCACGGCACGAATGTGGCCCGGCTGGTGCTGGAAGGCCTGCCCACGGCGCGGCTGCTCGGCGCCCGGGTGTTTCACCAGCGCCTGGACGCCGGGGTGGACGACGTGGTGGCGGCGCTGGACTGGCTCGTCGGCCAGGGCGTGGACCTGGTCAACATGAGTCTTGGCCTTCGCACCCGCAGCGCGACGCTGGAGCGGGCCTGTGCCGCGGCGCATGCGGCCGGCGTGCTGCTTGTGGCGGCGGCGCCGGCGCGCGGTGGACCGGTGTGGCCGGCGGCGTATGCGGACTGCATCGCGGTGTCGGGCGATGCGCGCTGCGGGCCGGGTGAACTGTCCTGGCTGGGGCAGCCGGAGGTGGATGTCGGCGCCTGCCCCTTCCTGGTTCCTGGCGCGCCGGCCCGGGGCGGCGGCGCCAGCTACGCCGCGGCGCGCTTCAGCGGCCGGGCCTCAGCGCTGCTGGCGCAGGGCCTGCCGGCATTGGCCATGCGCCAGCACTGTTTTCAAGAAGCCAGCCGGGTGGGACCGGAGCGACGCCATGCCTGAAGTGAGGAGCGCCGCGGAGGCGGACATCGTGATCCTGGGCGCCGGCCCGGCCGCGCTGATGCTGGCCCTGGCGCTGCGGCGCCTGGGACTGCAGCCGCTGGTGATCGGCCGGCCGCGGCTGCAGCCGGCGGTGGAGGGCCTGTCGCACCGGGCGGCCCAAGGGCTGCGGCAGTTGGGCTGCGACACCGCGCTGGCGCTGGCCGGCGCGCCCTGGCGGCGGCTGTCGAGCTGGGCCGGCGCGCAGGTGGAGATGAACGGCGAGTTCATCGTCGAGCGCCAAGCCTTCGACGCCGCGCTGGCCCGGGACGCGCGGCAGGCCGGCGTGGCGCTGCAAGACGGGCGAGTGCGGCAGGCCGAGCACCGCGGGCCGGGCGACTGGCGCATCCATTGGGAAAATGCCCCAGGCGTACCGCGCATGACGACGGCGCGCTTCGTGGTGGAGAGCCGGGGGCGCAGCGCGCCCAAGTGGGCGCCGGACCGCTACGCCGGCGCGCCGGCGCTGGCATTGACGCGCGCCTTCCGCACCCAGCGGCGCGGCCGGCGCAGCACCTTCACCGAATCCTTTGCCGACGGCTGGGCCTGGGGCACGCTGGACGCCGACGGCGCCGCCACGGTGCAGCTCGTCATGCAGCCGCAGCGCCTGAAGGCGCAGGGCGGCGATGCGGACGCGGCGCATGCCGCGGCCCTGGCGCGGCTGTCCGCCACGCACGCGCTGCTGGGCCCGCTGCAGCCGGCGGGTGACATCGGCGTGCGCGGCATCCAGACCGTCTGGCGCGGCGCGTGCGGCCTCGAGGACGGGCTGCGCGTGGGCGATGCAGCCTACACCTGCGACCCGCTGTCGGGCCACGGCCTGTTCGAGGCCCTGTCCGGCGCCCTGGCCACCGCGCCGACGATCCGCACGCTGCTGCAGCGCCCGGCGCTGGCGACGCTGGCCCGTGGCTATCACGAGGACCGTATCCGGCAGATCTTCCTGGAGCGGCTGCGCACGGCGGCCGGGCATTACGCGGCCGAGACGCGCTGGGCCGGTGAACCGTTCTGGCGCGGTGTGCACGCGCTCGGCCACATACCGTTGCTGAGCCCGGCGCCGCAGCCGCCAGCCGGTGCGGCTTTCGTGAGCCAGCCGGTGGTGGAGGACGGCTTCATCGTCGAGCGGCGCGTGGTGCGCACGCCGGAGCACCCGCGCGGGGTGCGCTTCCTCGGCGGGATCGAGCTGCCGCGCCTGCACGAGGCGCTGCAGGCCGGCCCGGCCGAGCCCGACCTGCCGCAGCTCGCCCGGCAGCTCGGCGGCGCGCCGGACGCGGTGCGGCAGGCGCTGCACTGGCTGCGCGCGCACCGGCTCGACCGCACAGCCGCCGCTTGAGGCGGGCGGATGACGCGACGGGCGCCACGGCCCGCACGCGCCGCGCCTTCGCCACCGCCGTGAGCCTATTGCTTCTTGGAGGCAATAGGCCGCTTGCATTTTCAATGGTTATTTAATTGGAGCGGCAAGCGGCCAGTAGTTTCGATTATCGACCAATGCCGGAATTTCGTTTTCCTTGGTTTGGTCCAGGATTGCGGAAGCGACGGGAAAATCATTCTCCACTTATCGCGTTGGCCTTGATAATTTTGGTGATGTTGAACCAAAGTGTGAGTTAAGTAATAAAAAAACTCCGTTTACCTCTCTGAAGTGTTGGTCGGTAAAGCCTTGCGGGTTCGGGCCGGCAGCATTCCGACACCATCTCATGCGCCAAGATTCTGAAAGTTTAGGTCAAAATCCGTGATTGGTTTCACGACCTGTGGCGTGAAAAAGGGTGGACGTGCGGCGGCGGCTTAACGGCTTGCCGTCATTGCATTGCGGCTGCGTGCCGCAGGCGTTGTGCATCCTGTAACACCTCCCTTTCATTTTGGCCGGGCTCGGTCGAAATGCGGGCATATCCCCATGAGTTTCTGGAGCTTGAAAGCGTCGGGCGGGAGTATGGCGCGGGCATTTCGTGCCTGAGGCTGTACCCATCCTGGCTTTTCGGCGGACGAAATAAATAATCGTTCCCGGCTTGTCCTTCCCGGATCGGCCTGGGCAGTCTTTGGTCTGAATTTACTGACACCATGCAATCCAAGATCCGGCACAAGAACATCGCACTGCTTTCCGCGCTCGCGATGGCCACCCTTCTGAGCGCCTGTGGTGGCGGCGATTCCGAGGCTCAGGCGCAGGCCGCGATGTCGGATACGGAAAATGCCGTGGAGATTGCCGCCGAGGTAACGCCCACCTCCGCCGGTACCTGGACGAAATTGGCGGACGAGGGCGGTTATTTCGCGCTGGGCCGCAGCCGCTACGTGCGCTTCGGCACGGGCACGCAATGGGTGGGCAAATACATTCTCGGTACCGTGACCTGCAGCGTCGCGACCTTCGGTGCCGATCCCGCCCCCGGCATCCGCAAGCAGTGTGATCACTACACCGAGTCCGTTTCGGCCCCCGCGCCGACCACCGGCTCGGCGCTGCTGAGCTGGAGCGCGCCCTCGGGCAGTGTCGCCGGCTACCGCGTGTATTACGGCACCTCGCCGCAGGCCTATAACCAGCCCAAGGGCTCCGGGCTGTACGTCACCAACACCACCTATTCCATCCCGTCCTTGCCCGGCGGCAAGACCTACTATTTCGCGGTGACCTCGGTCGATGCCTCCGGCAAGGAAAGCGCTTATTCGGCCGAAGCCACCAAGAAGATTCCCTGAATTCCAGGGCGGGAGGCTGTTTCCAGGGCTGCGCCGGATCTAGGAGCGTGGGCGGCAGAGTTTTCGGAGGCTACCCAGCGCGCCGAGGTTCAAGTCCTGCCGCGGTATCGCAATGAACGCGGTCTTGGCTGCGTCTGACGGCGATCGGTGAAGGACTGCGCTGGTG
>NZ_JABBFW010000039.1 GCF_012927045.1 Azohydromonas caseinilytica
CAGCAGCTTCTTGCCCGTGCCCGCGTCGAAGAGGTGCACGTCGCTGTCGCGGCCCACCACCCCGAGGCGGCGCCCGTCGCTGCTGAACAGCACCCCGGTGGCCACCGCGCCGATGTCGATGTCGAACCTGGAGACGTCGAGCACGCTGTTGGCGTCGAGCAGCCGCACCTTGCCGTCCGCGCGCGCCACCGCCACCGAGCCGCCGTCGGGCGACAGCGCCACCGCCGTGACGCCTTTCTTGACGTAGCGGCGCAGCAGCTTGCGCAGCAACTGCGGCTTCTCCGCCGCGGCCGCGGCGGCCTCCGTGTTCTGCGCCTGCGCGCTCGTCGCAGCCGCCGAGGACCTGCCCGCCTCGTCACCGCCGCCGCACCCGGCCAGCGCAAGGCCCAGCAACACGGCCGCCGACGCCATGCCGATCCGCCGGAATTGATGTTCTGCGTAATTCATACCACCCCTCTCCATCGCAAGGAATGCGTGGCGTGCCGCAAATAACACGACCCGTACGCGACCCGGCCACCTCACGCCGCGAACGGAACCGCAATATCCAATGGACTCAATTCAAAAGACCGCGCACGAATATCCACCCCAGAATCGTCCGGGCCGCCGTCAGTCTCACGCCATTTCTGCGAATCCCTCGCAAACCGATTTTTCTGGGGCCATCAGCCCAATGTCGAGAATCTACTCGGACCACCGCCTCTCCCGACACCAACCAATCAGGGGTCCGAGGGCATGATTTCTGGCACAAATTGTTAGATGCTCGAATCAAAAAGCATTTTTGTGTGGCAGACATTGCATATTGTTGTAATTCTTGCCGGGACCCCTTTGACGGTCAGGGGCATAACGGGAATATCTCTGCAAAGTACATTTGGAAATATTTCGCCCGCTGAGTTGCCGGGAGAGAAGGTGCGATTGCCCCCAGAGCGGTCGCCCCGTTGTGCGCGCAATCCAGACTGCCAGGCATCCGGGCCGACGCTCCGGTGTGTGGCCTGAGTCTTCGAGGAGCGCCGCTAGACTCCCGGCCCGCCCATCCCGCCGTTCCCGGCCCTGACAAGACCGCATCCCATGGAACTCAAGTGGCTCGAAGACTTGTTGAGCCTTTCGCGCACGCGCAGCTTTTCCCGTACCGCCGCCGAACGCTTCTGTACCCAATCCGCATTGAGCCGGCGCATCAAGGCGCTGGAGCTCTGGGTCGGCGTGCCGCTGGTGGACCGCAGCGCCTATCCGGCCACGCTGACGCCCGCGGGCGTGGTGTTCCGCGACACCGCCGAGGAGGTGGTGCGGCAGCTGATGGAGGTGCGCGACGATTTGCGCGACCGGCTGCAGCCCAGCAGCGACGCCGTGACCATCACCTCGCTGCAGACGCTGTCGGTGGTGTGCTTCCCGCACTGGCTACAAGCCTGCCAGCAGCGCATCGGCCCTTTCGACGTGCGCCTGGTACCGGACAACATGCACAGCTGCGCCCGTGCGCTCATCGAGGGCAGCTGCGACCTGATGCTGTCCTATGCGCACCCGTCGGTATCGGTGCTGCTCGATCCGGAACGCTTCCCCTCCGTGCTGCTGGCGACCGAGCGTTTCCTTCCGGTGAGCAAGGCCGACACGGCCGGACGCCCGCTGTTCGCCCTGCCCGGCACGCGGCGCCAGCCGCTGCCCTACCTGGCCTACGGGCCGGAAACGATGCTCGGCCACGCGGCCGATTTCGCGCTCAAGCAGCAGCAGCACCAGGGCGTGTACCTGCGCTGCTGCTACCAGAACCCGATCGCCGAGGGGCTCAAGCCCATGGTCAAGGCCGGGCACGGCGTGGCCTGGATGCCGGCGAGCCTGATCAGGCGCGAGCTCGAAGCCGGCGAACTGGTACCCGCCGGCGACGAGAGTTGGGAGCTGACGCTGGAAACCCGCCTGTACCGCCGGGCCGACACCACCAAGCCGCGCGTGCTGCAAGCTTGGTCAGCGCTGCAGGACGGCCTGCCGGCGCAGTTCTAGCCGGCATCGCCGCAGGGCAGGTCCGTTTCGCGCATCGGCACCCCGGTTGCCGCGTTCCGGCACCAGGCCGGCAATCTTGCCGGCCCCATGCTTTCGAAGGAACCGACATGAGCAACCCCAGCGGCAAACCCAATTCAACGGACCTGGACCAACCGGAGGCCCGGAAGACGGGCGAGCTCAACACGCAGGCCGGCTCGCGCATGGGCCAGGACCAGCTCTCCAGCACCAACCTGGGCCGGCATGGACAGCAGATGCAGGGCAGCGTGGGTGGCAGCCCCAGTGCGGACCAGGCGGACCCGGCCTGGGTCGGCAACCGGCAAGAGGCGTGGCAGCAGGCCCAGCCCGGCCAGCAGCTGAAGCCCGACAGCCTGGGCCAGCAGGGCCAGGAACAGAAGACGCCCAAGCAGACGCGCTGAGCCGCCACCAGCCGACTCCTCAGGGTAAATCCCAGGTCTTCGGCGGGCTCGCACCCAGGCGCGCGACGCCGGGCCCTCTTGCGCCGCACGCATGGCATGCGCGCCGCGCAACAGCCTATGCGCCATGCGCAACAGCCCATGCGCCGCGCATTGGCGTTCGCCGCATCGTCATTGGACGCCCCAGGGGCCGCTGCCTACGCTGACGGCCATGGAGAGAGCAACGAAAACGCCCGGCAGTTCCGCCGGGCGGAGCCCGGACTCTCTACCCACCCCGCCATGACGATCCAAAAGATTGACACCGCAACGACTACCCGCATCGAGCATGACCTGCTGGGCGAGCGCGAAGTCCCGGCCCAGGCCTACTACGGCGTGCACACGCTGCGCGCTGTGGAAAACTTCCCCATCAGCGGCACCGCCATCGGCATCTATCCCGACCTGATCCAGGCGCTGGCCTGCATCAAGGAGGCCGCGGCGCGCGCCAACCACGACCTGGGGCTGCTCGACGCGGTGCGCGCCGACGCCATCGTGCGCGCCTGCCGCGAGCTGCGCGCGGGCCGGCTGCACGAGCAGTTCGTGGTGGACGTGATCCAGGGCGGCGCCGGCACCTCGACCAACATGAACGCCAACGAGGTGATCGCCAACCGCGCGCTGGAGCTGCTGGGCCATGCCAAGGGCGAGTACCAGCACCTGCATCCCAACGACCACGTCAACCTCAGCCAGAGCACCAACGATGTGTACCCCACGGCGCTGAAGCTGGCCGCGCACTTCGGCATCCTGCGCCTGGTCGAGGCCATGACCGTGCTGCGCCGCTCCTTCGAGCGCAAGGCCACCGAGTTCGCCGACGTGCTGAAGATGGGCCGCACCCAGCTGCAGGACGCGGTGCCCATGACGCTGGGCCAGGAGTTTTCCACCTACGCCACCATGCTGGGCGAGGACGAGGAGCGGCTGCGCGAGGCCGTGGCCCTGGTGCACGAGATCAACCTTGGCGGCACGGCCATCGGCACCGGCATCACCGCGCACCCGGAGTACGCGGCGCGCGTGCGTGAGCATCTGGCGCAGGTGACCGGCATCGCGCTGGTCACCGCGCCCAACCTGATCGAGGCCACGCAGGATTGCGGCGCCTTCGTGCAGCTCTCGGGCGTGCTCAAGCGCGTGGCGGTGAAGCTGTCCAAGACCTGCAACGACCTGCGCCTGCTTTCCAGCGGGCCGCGCGCCGGCCTGGGCGAGATCAACCTGCCGCCGATGCAGGCCGGCTCGTCGATCATGCCGGGCAAGGTCAACCCGGTGATCCCGGAAGTGGTGAACCAGATCGCCTTCGAGGTGATCGGCAACGACATCACGGTGAGCTTCGCGGCCGAGGCGGGCCAGCTGCAGCTCAATGCCTTCGAGCCCATCATCGCCCACAGCCTGTTCAAGAGCGTCACGCACCTGCGCAACGGCTGCCTGACGCTGGCCGAGCGCTGCGTGGACGGCATCACCGCCAACCGCGAGCACCTGAGCGCGCTGGTGCGCGACTCCATCGGCGTGGTCACCGCGCTGAACCCCTACATCGGCTACAAGCAGGCCACTGCCGTGGCGCGCGAGGCGCATGCCACTGGCGGCAGCGTCTACCGTATCGTGCTCGACAAGGGACTGCTCACCCAGGCGCAGCTGGACCACCTGCTGCGGCCGGAGGCGCTGACGACGCCGCAGGTGCTTGATCTGGCTGGACGTTGACGCGTCACGCGCACTGACCGGCGGGGCGCAGGCCGGGAGCTGAAGCGCCCCGCACCCTGTTTCGTCATGCCCGCGCAGGCGGGCATCCACGAACGCCGAGACCTCACCCAAAAAACGCATTGCGGTAGGCCACCTTATCCGGGCTGCGCCCCGGTACGCGTGGATGCCCGCCTTCGCGGGCATGACGGCGTAACGGGTGGGCCGTGTCGCTTCCGGCCCTCCCCTTTCACTCACTCCTTTGCTCCTACACACGAGGTCCAGCCGTGACTGGGCCCGCTTTCCCGGAGACATCCTTCCCATGAAGAACATGAATCCCCTGGTGCGCCAGATCCTGGTGGCCATGGTGCTGGGCGTGGCCGTGGGCTGGGCCTGCCACGCCGCGGCAGCCGACGCCGCCGCGGCCAAGGACATCGCGCGCTACTTCGGCATCGTCACCGACGTGTTCCTGCGCATGATCAAGATGGTCGTGGCGCCGCTGGTCTTCGCCACGCTGGTGGCCGGCGTGGCCAGCATGGGCGACGCCAAGATGGTCGGCCGCGTCGGCACCAAGGCCCTGACCTGGTTCGTCACCGCCTCGCTGGTGTCGCTGGGCCTGGGCCTGGTGTTCGTGAACCTGTTCCAGCCCGGCGCGGCCCTGGGCCTGCCGCTGCCCGATGCCCACGCAACCACCAACCTCAAGACCTCGGCGCTGAACCTGGCCGACTTCGTCACGCAGGTCTTCCCCACCAGCATCGCGCAGGCCATGGCCAGCAACGCCATCCTGCAGATCCTGGTGTTCTCGCTGTTCTTCGGCTTCGCCATCGCCGCGCTGCCGCGCGAGGCCACGGGCACGACCGTGCGCTTCGTGGACGAGCTGGTGACGATCATGCTCAAGCTCACCGACTTCGTGATGCGCTTCGCGCCGCTGGGCGTGTTCGCCGCCATCGCCTCGGTGATCACGACCCAGGGCCTGGGCGTGCTGTGGACCTACGGCAAGTTCATCGGCGGCTTCTACGCCGCGCTGGCCGTGCTGTGGCTGGTGATGATCGTCGCCGGCGCCCTGGTGCTGGGTCCGGGCCCGATGCGCCGGCTGCTGGGCCTCATGCGCGAGCCGCTGCTGATCGCCTTCTCCACCGCCAGCAGCGAGTCGGCCTACCCGAAGATGCTGGAGCAACTGAAGACTTTCGGCGTGCGCCAGCGCATCGCCAGCTTCGTGCTGCCGCTGGGCTACTCCTTCAACCTCGACGGCTCGATGATGTACCAGGCCTTCGCCGCCCTCTTCGTGGCGCAGGCCTTCGGCGTGGAGATGTCGCTGCCCACGCAGGTCACGATGCTGCTGGTGCTGATGGTGTCGAGCAAGGGCATCGCCGGCGTGCCGCGCGCCTCGCTCGTGGTGGTGGCCGCGGTGCTGCCGATGTTCGGGCTGCCCGAGGCCGGGCTGCTGCTGATCATGGGCATCGACCAGTTCCTGGACATGGGCCGCACCGCCACCAACGTCATCGGCAACGGCATCGCCACGGCCATCGTCGCGAAGTGGGAAGGCCAGCCCACGACCGCGGAGGACGAGGAGGACGAAGCCCAGGAGGCCGCCGCGCCGGCCCGGGCCCAGCCCCAGCCGGGTTGAGCGCCGCGGCTACGATGCGGCGCATGCCGCTACCGGAGAACGCCATGCGCACCGTCACGCTCCCCAACGGAACCCCGCTGCCGGCCCTGGGCCTGGGCACCTGGCGCTACGGCGAGGCGCCGCGCAGCCGCGCCGCCGAGGTGAAGGCGGTGCGCCAGGCGCTGGAGCTGGGCGTGCGCCTCATCGACACCGCCGAGATGTACGGCGAGGGCGGCGCCGAGGAGGTGCTGGGCGAGGCGCTGGCGCAGGCTTTCCGCGCCGGCGATGTCAAGCGCGAGGAGCTCGTCATCGTCAGCAAGGTCTACCCGCACAACGCCAGCCGCAGCGGGCTGCCCAAGGCCTGCGAGCGCAGCCTGCGGCGGCTGCAGCTCGACCGCCTCGACCTGTACCTGCTGCACTGGTCCGGCTCGCACCCGCTGCGCGACACGGTGGCGGCCTTCGAGGCGCTGCAGTCCAGCGGCCACGTCACGCACTGGGGCGTGAGCAACTTCGACGTGGACGAGATGCAGGCGCTGTGGCGCGTGGACGGCGGCCAGCGTTGCGCGGTGAACCAGGTCTACTACTCGCTGTCGCAGCGCGGCATCGAGTTCGACCTCGTGCCCTGGCTGCGCGAGCGCCGCGTGCCGCTGATGGCCTACTGCCCCATCGACCAGGGCGCGCTGGCGCGGGAGCCCGGGCTGCAGCCCCTCGCGCAGCGCCTGGGCGCCACGCCGGCGCAGGTGGCGCTGGCCTGGCTGCTGCAGCGCGGCGACGTCATCGCCATCCCCAAGGCCGTGCGCGAGGCGCACCTGCGCGAGAACGTGGCGGCGGCGGACCTGGCGCTGGACGCCGCCACGCTGGACGAGCTGGAGCGCCTGTTTCCGGCGCCGCTGGCCAAGCAGCCGCTGGCCATTGTCTGAAAGGGGCCCGCCCTTGCCCCACCCGGCCCGCCCGCGCTTCACGCGGGGCGACCTGTTCTGGGCCTGGCTCATCGCCACCGTCTTCAGCGGCATCCCGTCCACCGCGTACGCGCTGCTCACCGACGCCGACCCGATGGAAGCCACCTGGGCCGCGGGCGGGATGCTGCTGTCCATGAGCGCCCCGCCCGTGCAGCTGTTCATGGCGGCGGGGGTGGCGCATGGCACGGTGTCGGCGTTCTGGACCCTGGTGTTCAGCCGCCTGCTGCCCCGGCGCCACGTGCTGCCCTGGGCGCTGGCGGGCTCGGCCGCGGTGGCGCTGCTGGACCTGCGGCTGATCGCGCCGCCGCTCTTCCCCTCGGTCGCCGCGCTGGCCTTCTGGCCCCAGTTCGCCGACCACCTGATGTGGGGCGCGCTGCTGGGCGGGACGCTGCGGTGGCGGCTGGCCCGCGCTTCCCGCCGTGGCGCACCACCCGCCGATGCCCCCACATGAAGCCCACCCGAGCCGGCGCGAGCGAGCCTGGTGCATGGCCCGCGCGCCCGGCTGCGCCGCATGCCCCAGGACGGAGCCGGCCGACGGTTAAGCTCCGGTCAGCGCAGGTATCAAAAGGTTGCACGAACCTTGCTGTGACCCCTGCCGTCAAGAGTCCGGTCATGGCCTGGTCCATGCGCCGGTCCCGCTTTCCGAGTGCCTGTATCCAGCGGCCCGACACCATCGGCCCAAGGGCCAGGCGTACTCGACCGCAAACAACGCGTCCCATGTCAAAGCTTCGCCAGATTTCCATCCGGGCCCGCTTCCTGTTGGTCATGTCGCTCGTTACCGCCGCGCTGACGGTGGTGGGCGTGTGGGGGTGGCTGTCCACCGCCAGCGGCATCGCCACGGTGTCGAACCTCTTCAACCAAGCCACCGCGGCCAGCGCCGCCGCCGGCTCGCTGCGCGAGGCGCTGGCCGGGCTGCGCCGCTACGAGGCGGCGATGATCGCCCAGTCGGTGTCGAACCCGACCGAGGTCCAGACCTACCACGCGCTGTGGAAGCGCGAGCTCGACGCGCTGTTCAGGAGCGGCCAGGCGCTGGTGACGGCCAGCGACAACTCGGCCGAGATCGTGGGCCTGGTGGCCCGGCAAAAGCAGCTCGCCGGCGAGTACGCCGGCCTGATCGCGCCCATCGCCGAGAAGCTGGAGGCCGCGCAGCTCGACGCCTCGGCCGCGCTGGCCTATGCCGCGCAGGCCGAGGACACGGCCAAGGCACTGCACGCCGTCATCGACGCGCTGAGCCAGGCGCAGCTGGCGCACCAGGACAGCGTGCGCGCGCAACTCTCCGCCGGCATGACGCTGGCCTCCGCGCTGCGCCTGGCGCTGGTGGGCGGCGTGCTGCTGATCTTCCTGCCGCTGATGCTGCTGACGTTGCGCTCGGTGTGCGGCCCGCTCGACGAGGCCGTGGCCCTGGCGCGGCGCATCGCGCAGGGTGACCTGGGCACGGCGCCGGCGGTACGCGGCCGTGACGAGACGGCGCGGTTGCTGGCGGCGCTGGGCGACATGCAGGCCAACCTGCGCCGCCTGGTCGGGCAGGTGCGCGACGCAGCCTGCAGCATCCAGCTCGCCAGCGCCGAGGTGGCCAGCGGCAACGCCGACCTGGCGCAGCGCACCGCCTCCACGGCGGCCAGCCTGCAGCAGGCGGCGGCGTCGATGGAGCAGCTCAACGGCACGGTGGGCTCCAGCGCGCAGTCGGCCTCGGCCGCCAGCCGCCTGGCCGTGGAGGCGGCCGAGGTGGCGGTGCGCGGCGGCACGGTGGTGTCGCAGGTGGTGGCCACGATGGAGGAGATCGACGCGAGCTCCAAGCGCATCGCCAGCATCGTCGGCACCATCGACGGCATTGCCTTCCAGACCAATCTCCTGGCGCTCAATGCCGCGGTCGAGGCCGCGCGCGCGGGCGAGCAGGGCCGGGGCTTCGCCGTGGTGGCCAGCGAGGTGCGCAATCTGGCGCAGCGCACCCAGGAGGCGGCGCGGGAGATCAAGGCCCTCATCGGCACCAGCGTGGACAAGGTCGGCAACGGCGCACGCCTGGTGAGCGACGCCGGGCAGACCATGGGCGAGATCGTGGACGGCGTGCGCCGCGTGGCCGAGCTCATTGGCCAGATCAGCGCCGCGACCGGCGCGCAAAGCGGCGACATCGGCCAGGTGCACGCCACCGTGCAGCAGCTCGACGAGAGCACGCAGCAGAACTCGGCGCTGGTCGAGCAGTCGGCCGGCGCGGCGCACAGCCTGCGCCAGCAGGCCGAACGCCTGGCCGGGTTGGTGGCGGTGTTCCGGCTCGAAGCCCGCCCGGCCTGAGCCCCCTGCTTTCGGGCGCCCCGGGCAGGCGCAGCGCTTGCCGCGCCGTGCCCCGGACTTCCCGCCCCGCGAGAAAGCGGCAAGCCCTGCCGGCGGCAGGCGCTGCGCGGCCTTCTCTGACCGGCCGCTGACCGGCACCAGCGTCCCGCAGCCGGGCCGGAGCTCCCTGGGCTTGCCGCGGCCGGGCGGCGCTTCGGCATGGAGAACGCGCATGAGGACACTGACGAGTGTGGCCACCCTCGCCCTGAGCCTGGGCCTGCCGGTCTTCCCGGCGCAGGCTCAGGCGGGCCTGCCCAAGTACCGCGTGGAGGTGCTCAAGGGCCCCGCCGACATGGACCCCAAGTTCATCGCCGGCCTGGCCTTCAACGACCTCGGCCATGTCACCGGCTATGCCCGCTTCGGCGACCCGCTGCAAGACCGCTACGGCAGCGCCTTCATCTACAAGGACGGCAAGCTCGACGCGCTGGGGCCCTTCGGCGGCGAGCCCTCGCGCGGCCTGGGCATCAACAACCGTGGCGAGATTGCCGGCTACTACGTCAGCCGCGGCGCCGGCTCCGCCGTGCCGGTGCTGTACCGCGACGGCCGCATCATCGACCTCGGCGCGTCGCTGCGCCCCGGCGATGTCGGCGAGGCCGTGGCCATCAACCAGGCCGGCCAGGTGGTGGGCAACATGGGCGCCAGCGGGCTGTCCTTCATGTACGAAAACGGCCGCAGCCGCTACCTGCCGCGCGATGCCGGCACGCGCTTCTACCAGGTCAGTGGCCTCAACGACCGCGGCGACGTCATCGGCCAGGTCTGGAACGACTGCTGCACCTACCAGGGCTTCGTGCTGCGCGACGGCGAGCTGCGGCGGCTGCCGAGCTTCGGCGGCGACTACAGCTTCGCCAACGCCATCAACGACCAGGGCCTGGTGGTGGGCAGCGCCTGGACGCGCGACATGAACGGCTACCTGCCCGTGCTGTACCAAAACGACGAGCTCCGCAGCCTGGGTACCCTGGGCGGGCGCACCGGCAGCGCCAACGACGTCAACGAGGCCGGCTGGATCGTGGGCCAGGCCGACCGCGCCGACGGCCGCGGCGCCGGCTTCCTGTGGCGCGACGGCGCGATGCACGACCTCAACGGGCTGCTGGCCGGCGACTACGGCAAGAACCGCCACATCAGCGGCGCGGTGGCCATCAACGAGGCCGGGCAGATCCTGGCCTACAGCCAGTACAACGGCCTCTACCACTCGGCCCGCACCGTGATCCTCACACCCGTGCCCGAGGCCTCCAGCGTGGCCATGACGCTGGCCGGGCTGGGCGTGCTGGGCTGGGTGGCGCGGCGCCGGCGCCCGACCGCCTGAAATCCGGCCCGGCTGGGCAAATGCCATACCGCAACCCCTCACTGGAATAAGGGGCCGCAAATAACCAAATATTTCAACGACCCACTTTTTTTCATGGGCGCGCCACAATAAACGACCTGACCCCGAGAATATCGAGGTCATTCCACCCGACCCGGCCGGGTGCATTACCGTAGCCATGGAAAACACCGGTTTTCCATGAATTCCTGCTGCCAGTCCGGCGGCCGGGTATTGCCTTGCCCAAAATAGGAGGAGCGGCTGACATGGCATCCGTGAATATGTCCCGGCGGCGTCTGAGCCTGGCCCTGCCGTGCGGCCTGGCGGCACCGGCGCTGGCCGCACCGCCCGGCGGCCCCCGGCCCAACATCCTGTTCATCCAGGCCGACGACCTGGACTACGAGATCTTCAGCCACATGGTGAAGGTGCGGCAGCTCATCACCGAGCCCGGCATGGAGTTCGTCAAGCACTACTGCAGCCTGCCGCTGTGCGTGCCCTCGCGCGTCACGATGCTGCGCGGCCAGTACGCGCACAACACGCGCGTGATGGACAACCGCGACCCCTACGGCGGCTTCGACCGCTTTTTCCAGGACGGGCTGGAATCCTCGACCGTGGCCACCTGGCTGCAGGGCTCGGGTTATCGCACGGGGTACATGGGCAAATACCTCAACGGTTACCCGGGCGAGGCGGTATCGGCAGGGCTGACCTATATTCCGCCCGGCTGGACCGACTGGTTCGTTCCCAACGGCGGCGATGAATACCGCCAGCTCATCTACACCGTCAACGACAACGGCAACACGCTGAGCTTCAACGGCGACCCCAAGACGCATTTCCACGACGTGATGACGCAGCAGGCCGTGCGCTTCCTGCGCCAGGCGGCCAACGACCCGGTGAGCCGGCCCTTCTTCCTGTGCGTGAACCCCTACCTGCCGCACGGCCCGTCCATGGCGCCGGCGCGCTACCTGCAGCTGCTGCCCGACGTGCGGCTGCCGCGCCCGCCCAACTTCAACGAGCTCGACGTCAGCGACAAGCCGCGCTGGGTCAAGCAGCTGCCGCTGCTGGACGAGGCCACCATCGCGCAGATGGGGCGGCTCTACCGGCGCCGGCGCCAGTCGGCGCTGGCGCTGGACGACATGGCGCAGGCACTGGTGCAGGCGCTGCAGAGCACCGGCCAGCTGGACAACACCTACGTCTTCTTCACCTCGGACAACGGCCACTTCCAGGGCCAGCACCGCATCAAGGGCGACAAGAAGCGCGTCTACGACGAGAACCTGCGCGTGCCGCTGGTGCTGCGCGGGCCCGGCATCGCCGCCGGGCGCACGGTGAGCCACCTCACGGCCAACGTGGACCTTGCATCCACCATCGCCGCCATGGCCGGCGTCACCCCGCCCGGCTTCGTGGACGGGCGCTCGCTGAAGCCGCTGTTCCGTGGCCCGGGCCCGGCGCGCTGGCGCCAGACCCTGCTGCTGGAGTGCCAGCCGCCGGAGGTCAACAGCGTCTACCAGTCCTACGCCGGGCTGCGCACCACCGACGACCGCACCTTCGCGCTCTTCGCCTACGGCTTCGGCGAGTACTACGACATGCGCACCGACCCGTACCAGCTGGTCAACCGCCACGCCGCCCTGCCGCCCGAGGTCCGGACCGCGTTCCGCGTGCAGCTGCGCTCCATGCGCGACGCCGCCGGTGCGGCGCTGCGCCGCGCCGAGGAAACGATGGTGCCGCGGGCGTGATCAAGCCGCACCGCACCATTCCAGGTTCAAGTCGGAAGTGAAAGATCACCGTTTGCCCCGAGCTTGGCGAAGGGCTCCGCCCGAACGGGTTTTCTTTCAGTGTCAGCGAAGCGCTGGCATCACTCCCGGCTCACCCACACCACCAGCGAGCGCCCGGCGAGGCTGAAGGCCTCGCCCGCTTGCGCCTCGCTCACCTCGCCCTGCGGCTCGGCGGTGTCGAGCAGCTTGCGCCAGCGCCCGCCCTCCTCCGGATGCGCGGGCAACGAGAAGGCGATGGGCTCGTGCCAGGCGTTGAACAGCAGCAGCACGCTCTCGTCATGCGCCGGGCGCGGCACCGCGGTGGAGGGGGCGCGGCCGTCGATGAGCATGCCGAAGCAGCGGGTGTTGGCGTCGTCCCAGTGCGTGGCGTCCATCTGCGCGCCGTCGGGGGCCAGCCAGGTCACGTCCTGCACGCCCGGCACGCCCTCGGTGGCCGACTCGCCGGTGAGAAAGCGCTTGCGCCGCAGCACCGGGTAGCGCGCGCGCAGCGCCAGCAAGCGCCGCGTGAAGTCCTCCAGCGCCAGCCCGCGCTCGTCGATGCCGCTCCACTGCACCCAGGAGATGTCGTTGTCCTGGCAATAGGCGTTGTTGTTGCCCTGCTGCGTGCGCCCGAACTCGTCGCCGGCCAGCAGCATGGGCGTGCCCTGCGACAGCAGCAGCGAGGCCAGCAGGTTGCGCTGCTGGCGCGCGCGCAGCGCCAGCACTTCCGCGTCGTCGGTCGGCCCCTCGGCGCCGCAGTTCCAGGACTGGTTGTCGGAATGGCCGTCGCGGTTGTCCTCGCCGTTGGCCTCGTTGTGCTTGTCGTTGTAGGACACCAGGTCGGCCAGCGTGAAGCCGTCGTGCGCGGTGATGAAGTTGACGCTGGCCCAGGGCCGGCGCCCGCGCCGGTTGAAGCGGTCGCCGCTGGCGCTGAGGCAGCGCGACAGCGCCGCGGCCTGCGCCTCGTCGCCCTTCCAGAAGGCGCGCACGGTATCGCGGAAGTCGTCGTTCCACTCGGCCCAGCCCGGCGGGAAGCCGCCGACCTGGTAGCCGCCGGGGCCGCAGTCCCAGGGCTCGGCAATGAGCTTCAGGCTGGAGAGCACCGGGTCCTGCCGGCAGCTGTCCAGGAAGCCGCCACCCTCGTCGAAGCCGTAGGGCTCGCGCCCCAAGATGGTGGCCAGGTCGAAGCGGAAGCCGTCCACGTGCATCTCGGTGGCCCAGTAGCGCAGGCTGTCGGTGACGGTCTGCAGCACGCGCGGATGACTCAGGTTGAGCGTGTTGCCGGTACCGGTGTCGTTGATGTAGTAGCGCGGGTTGTCGGGCAGCAGCCGGTAGTAGCTGGCGTTGTCGATGCCCTTGAAGCACAGCGTGGGGCCCAGCTCGTTGCCTTCGGGCGTGTGGTTGTAGACCACGTCCAGGATCAGCTCCATGCCGCGCGCATGGACGCGATCGACCAGCTCCTTGAACTCGTCGATCCACGGTCCCGACAGGTAGGGCGGGTGCAGCGCGAAGAAGCCCAGCGTGTCGTAGCCCCAGTAGTTGGCGAGGCCCTTGTCCTCCAGCAGCTGCTGGCTGATGAACATCTGGATGGGCAGCAGCTCGATGCTGGTGACGCCCAGGTTGCGGATGCGGTCCAGCACCGAGTCCTGCGCCAGCCCGGCGAAGGTGCCGCGCAGCTCCTCGGGCACGTCGGGATGGCGCATGGTGAAGCCGCGCGCGTGCAGCTCGTACAGCACGGTGCGGTCCCAGGGCACGCGCCGCCCCAGCGTTTGCCGCCACTGGAAGTGCGAGTCCACCACCACGCACTTGGGCATGAACGGGGCGCTGTCGCGCTCGTCGAAGCTCAGATCGCCCTCGGGATGGCCCAGCGTGTAGCCGAACAGCGCCGCGTCCCAGCGCAGCGAGCCCATCACGGCCTTGGCGTAAGGGTCCAGCAGCAGCTTGTTGGGGTTGAAGCGGTGTCCCTCCAGCGGCGCGTACGGGCCGTGCACGCGGTAGCCGTAGCGCGCGCCCGGCTGCAGCCCCGGCACGAAGCCGTGCCAGACCTCGTCGGTGTACTCGGGCAGCACCCAGCGGTCGATCTCGTGCTCGCCGCTCTCGTCGTAGATGCAGACCTCCACGCGCGTGGCATGCGCGGAGAACAGGGCGAAGTTGACGCCTTCACCGGTGAAGGTGGCGCCGCGCGGAAAGGGCTCGCCCTCCTCGGCGAGCTTGACGCCGCGGGACAGGATCGGATCGGACATGGTCTCCCCAGGGTGTTGATCGAGCGCCGTGGGCAAACGGCGTACCGACCCCGCCGCCGGCGTCCGGACACTTTTCGCACAGGAGATTGCAGAGCATTGCCGATATTTCAATTACGGCCATATCCTGCTCATCCGGATAACACCCCCAAATTACGATCAATGAAATAGCAACGCCGGCATGCCACGTATTCCGTATGCGTTGGGGGCAAAGCTGCCTATATTTGCCGCCTCATATCCTTTGGGCTGATTTTCCAGCCCGGAAAGGAGGAGCCGCATGAAGACGCCCGTCAATATCCGCCGGCGGCGCCTGACGCTGGCGATGTCGGCCAGCCTGGCCGCGCCGGTGCGGGCCGCGCCGCTCGGCGCCGCACGCCCGAACATCCTGTTCATCGCCGTCGATGACCTGGACTACGGTATCTACCGCTTCATGGGCAAGCTGCGCCGGCTGGTGCGCGAGCCCGGCCTGGAGCTGGGCAGCCACTTCATCAACCTGACGCTGTGCGCGCCGTCGCGGGCCACCATGCTGCGCGGGCAGTTCGCCCACAACACGCGCAATACCGACAACCTCATGCCCTGGGGCGGTTTCGAGAAATTCTTCAAGGACGGACTGGAAAGCTCGACTTTCGCCACCTGGCTGCAATCCGCGGGCTACCGCACCGGCCTGGTGGGCAAGTACCTCAACAATTACCCCTCGGTGGATTCCGGTGCGAATTACGTCCCGCCCGGCTGGGACACCTGGTTTTCACCCAACGGCGGAGGCTCTTACGGCCAGTATTGGTACAGCGTCAATGACGACGGCAGCACGCGCCATTTCGGCGGCGCGCCGCAGGACCATTTCCAGAACGTGCTGCTGCGCCGGGCCCAGGCCTTCCTGCGCTCTGCGGCCGCCGACCCGCCGGCGCGGCCCTTCCTGCTGTGGGTGGCGCCCTACCTGCCGCACAAGCCGTACCGGGCGCCCGTGCCCTACCTGGAGCTGTTTCCCGGCCTGCGCGCGCCGCGCCCGCCCTCGTTCAACGAGGCCGACGTCAGCGACAAGCCGGCCTGGCTGCGCGCGCTGCCCCGGCTGGACGCCGCCGCCATCCGGCAGGTGGAAGAGACCTACCGCAAGCGCCGCCAGTGCGCGGCGGCGCTGGACGACATGGTGGAGGGGCTGGTGAGTACGCTGGCCGAAACCGGGCAACTGGACGACACCTACGTGCTGTTCAGCTCCGACAACGGTTTCTTCCACGGCGAACACCGCATTCCCGAGGACAAGCGCCGCGCCTACGAGGAGGCGATCCGCGTGCCGCTGGTGATCCGCGGCCCCGGCATCCCGGCCGGGCGCACGGTGTACCGGCTCACTGGCAACGTGGATTTCGCGCCCACTTTCGCCGAGCTGGCCGGCATCACGCCGCCGGCCTTCGTGGACGGGCGCTCGCTGGTGCCGCTGTTCAGCGGCATGCCGCCCTGGCGCTGGCGCCGTGCCTACCTGCTGGAGAGCCAGCCCGCCGAGGCGACCGACGCGGAGCGCGCCTACGCCGGGCTGCGCACCAACAGCCGCCAGACCTTCGTGCTCTACGACAACGGCGACGCCGAGTACTACGACATGCGCACCGACCCCTGGCAGCTCCAGAACCGCTACGCCGACATGCCCGAGGCGCTCAAGGGCAGCCTCACGGCCCGGCTGCGCGCGCTGCAGGGGAGCGGTGGCGCGGCGCTGCGGCGGGCCGAGGAACAGGTGTTCGGCGGGCAGTGAGGCGGGCGGCGCCCGGCGCAGGGCCCCGCGCCGCCACGGTTCACGGGTACCCCGGCTGCGCCTCCAGGTGCGTGGTGCGCCGCAGGATGTCGAGCATGGCCTCGGCGAAGGGCTCCGGGTCGGTGAAGAAGGCGAAGTGGCCTGCGTCCTTGAGCACGTAGGACTGTTTCATGGGCGCCTGCAGCCGGCCGGTGTACTCGTCCACCAGCGCCAGCGGCGTGACCGGGTCCTTGTCGCCCGAGATGAAGAACACCGGCACCTCGAAGCCCTCGGGTGCCGGCGCCTTGAGCTGCCAGAAGCGCGTCCCTTCGCCCGCGGCCAGCCGCTCCAGCGCCGAGGACAGGCCCTGCACGTAATGCAGCACGTCGGGCAGCGAGTATTCGGGGCTGCGCAGCAGCGTCGGCAGCAGCGACCAGGGCGAGGAGGCGTCGTCCAGCATCAGGCGGTATTTCCACAGCGCGCCGTACTTGAGGCGCAGGCCCGCGGCGGCGTCGGCATAGGGCGGCGGGCCCAGCTCCTCCAGGGCGTCCAGCATTCTGTCGTCGCCCTGGGCGCGGGCGCGGTCCAGGGCGAGCTCGTGCGACAGCTGCTCCTGCTGCTGCAGGTCGATGATCTGCCCGGTGCCGATGTAGGCGTACAGGTTTTCCGGATGCTTGCGCGCCTCGGCCAGGCCGAGATGGCTGCCCCAGGAGTGGCCCAGCAGGTAGATGCCCTCGCGCTCGAAGCGCTTGAGCAGCCACAGCACCATCTCGTGCGTGTCGGCCTGCAGGCGCTCCAGGGTCATGGTGTCCGGCGGCGTGTCCGCGTAGGACTTGCCGCTGCCGCGCTGGTCCCACTGCACCACGACGAAATGCTTCTCCAGCTCGCGCTGGTAGGCGTGAGCCAGGCCCATGCTCGGGTCGCCCGGACCGCCATGCAGCACCAGCAGCACCGGGTTGAGCACATGCTCGCCGCGCATCAGCACCCACTGCCGCATGCCGCCGATGTCCACCGGCTCCAGCACGGCGATGCTCTCGTTGTCGGGCTGGCCGATCAGCTCCTTGTAGGGCTCGGTGCGGGACGTGCAGGCCTGCAGCAGCAACAGCAGCGGGGCGAAAAACCAGAGCAGCAGGAACGGCCTCATGGCACGGTGGGGAATTTCAATCCAGGCGGGGGCCCGAATTGTAGGAAGCGCTTTTCAGCCGCCGCCGCGCCAGGCTTTGCCCAAACTTGCCGCCGGCCTGACTTATTGCCGCCGCCCCTGAGCCATATCAAGCCCGGGACATATATGCGTTTTGCGTCCTCATTGCACGATGCGCACGTTGGCCGTGGCCGGCGAGGTGGTGCCGCGGTTCTGCAGGCCGATGATCTGCGTGAGCAGCGACAGCACGTGCACCGTGCGGTTGTCCAGCGCATAGCGGGGCACATGGTAGGTGTCGCCCTGGTACTCGAAGCTGAACACCGAGCGCGCCGGCGCCGCCAGCGGCATGTCGAACAGCACGAAATCCGCGTCCCGGCTCACCGAGCCCGGGAACAGCAGCGCCCGCCCGCTCTCGTTCTGCTGCCGCACCAGCTCGCCCAGGTAATAGACCATGGCCTCGGGCGAGCGCAGCACCAGCCGGGCATTGACCTTGTCGGCGGCGGTGGGCGCTCCAGCGGCAGGCGCAGACGGCACCGGGGCGCCGGCCCGGGTCGTGGCGCCCTGGGCCTCGCCCGCCTCGGGCCGGTCCACGCCGGCGCGGCTGGTGGCGACCATGGAGGAAACGACGCGAGACTGGTCCTGCGCGGCGCCGGTGCGGAACTTGTACTGGTCGCAGCTGGTGCTGCCCGGCTTGTTGACCATGGTCAGGCTCAAGTCGCCGTTGTCCGCCGCCAGCTGGAAACCGCCGGCCGCGTCCTTTTCGGCGGTGACGATCTTTCCTTGCGCCACCGGCACCAGCCCGGCGGTCCTGGCCGCCGCGGCGCCGACCGGATCGCTGAGCTGGGCGCCAGCCAGCACGCCGGTGTAATAGACGAATTCCCCGGTGGGCGTGCCGTCGATTTCACAATGGAACAGCGTGGCGACGAGCTCGCGGAAGCGGTCGAATTCCGCACCGCCGCCGGGCGAATTGCGCACCCGCTCCTTCAATTGGTTGTTCTCGTCGAAAAACTCGATGGACTGCACGAACAGCGGCAGCAGCACGGCCATGGGCCAGCCCTGGTCCAGGTAATAGAGCAGCAGCGCGGATTTCAAGGGCGTGGTGATGCCGCGGAAGAAATCCTGCTCGTTCAGCACCGTGACATCGACATTCTGCGAGGCATTGAGCGAGGGCCGCAGCGTCAGCGTATTGGCTGCGTCCGCGCCCAGCGCAAACTCGGCACCGATGCCCGGAATACCCAGCCCGAAGCCATAAGGCGCCGAGCGCAGCGCCGAGATTTGCGTGAAATGCATGGGCATGCGGTGCACGGCGCGGGCCACGTTGAGGGCCAGGAGCTTGTTGTGAGCTTCCTCCTGCACGAGATTGGCCGAAACGGCGCTCTGCACCAGCGGCGCGGTGGTGCAACCCGTGAACATCGCACAGGCGGCCAGTGCGGCCAGCGCGCCGGCATGGCAGCGCCAACCGCGGCGGTTATTCTGGAAAGCCAAGGAAGGAATGGGGTTCTGCGCCATCGAAAAGTCTGCCGGAATTTCAAAACGCGGCCGCCCTGGCTCATTTGCTCCAAGGCGGCTGCCGCAACCCTGAAACCAGGGCAGGGTCCAGGGGCAGCTTTCGTGCCTCCCCGGCGCTGGTGGAATGAGCCGTGAATTTGGAGCGGGGCGGTCTTCGAGAGGCGTGGAATATTCTTGATCGAATGCCACCATGGGAAAGCGATCCAAGATGATCGATATGGCAATGATTCAAAACCTTGAGCTGGCGCTGGACCAGGAGCCGCCCGCTTTCTTGAGCCGTTTGCTTGCCTTCATCCAGGACTACGGCATCGAGGATATGCCAGTGCTCGTCTGGCAATGCCGCCCCTGCGAGGAGGCCGAGATCGAGGTGCTGGGGCCGCCTTTTCTGGACGTCCTGCCAAGCGGCGCGGTGGCCAGCACCCGTACCGAGGGCTGGTGCGGTTTCCGTTCCACGCACAAGCCCGTACCGGTATTTGCCGGGCTGAGCTCGGCCGAACCGGCCGGCGCGCCCGGATGGGCCTCCGAGCTGCATACCGACGGACATTTGATCGCTGGCCTGTGGGATTTTTCCCACGCCTCACCCGCGCCGGGCCACGGGCACTGCATCACCGGTTCTCATGCCGAGGCTTTTCTGGATTTCGCCCAATTTGCCGAACGCGTGGCCCGGCTGGTGGCGCCGCAGGGGCGATTCCAGATGACGGCCACGCTGGTCCACGCCGCCAATCTGCGCTTCCGATGGAGTGATGAAATCCAGCATCCGGCGCCGCGACAGGTTCTGCGCGAGGTGCTGCAGTGGCGGGTGCGCAGCGGCCCGGTCAGTGAATTGCGCGCCATCGGCGCGCGCATGGCCAACGATTTCAGACGCGCTTACGGCATTTAGCCACGCAGCCACCTGAATATTCCCTTCAGCCGGCCTGGCGCGGCGCGCCCTCGCGCCCGCTCATTTTCCCAGGCCCGATGCGCAGCCAGATCAGCGCGCCGGCCCGGATGCGCGCCTCATACTGCCTGGCCGCCCAATCCGGCATGTCGGCGAAGCGGCTGAAAAACAGCGGGCTGACGGTGGCGATTTCTGTAGCATCGCTGACGAATTCCACCGTTCCCTCGCCCGTCACACTCGTCCAGTCAAAGGCGTCGCGCGTGGCCGAATCGTCCACCTGGAAAGCCACGCGTGGATTGCGCTGCAGCATGCGTGTTTTCCTGCCGCGGATGGTGGCGCAATAGATTGCCCCGTCGTGCCAGACATAACCCAGGGGCAGCAGATAACGCTCGCCGTCGGCGTCCATGGCGAGGCGCAGGATGCGCTCGCGGCGGAGGAATTGCTCGACTTCCGCTGGAGACAGGGCAGCGAGATCCATGGGTTTTCTCCATCAAGGCGACTACCGCTTCGGCAACCGCTGCTCCCGACAATCACCAGGCACGCTCCCAGCTCGGGATACCGCGCGTCGTCCGCTGGCCGGGAAAATCAAGGGTGCCGATCCAGTCGGTGGTCCATCGCGGGCGGTTTCCTGCAACGCTGACAAAGCGAATCTCGACCGCCTGGATACCGGCCCGCGTCGCCCGGTCCGGGCTTCGACCCGGAAAACCCCTGTCACTTGCGCAGGAACCGCAGTTGCCAGTTCCGCGCACCACTTCATTCCCAAGGAGAAACGCCATGACGCAGGAAACCCAGGCCGCGCACGACTCCGGCTCGCAGGAAGAGATCAACGTGCAGGACGCGGCCTCGGTGGCGCGCTGGAGCCAGGCGCTGGGCACCACCGACGAGGCGCTGATTGCCGCCACGCAGGCGGTGGGCACGCGCATCGACCGCATCAAGGACTACCTTGGCGCGGGCGGCATGGCGGGCGACCAGGCGGACGCCTGAAGGCCGCACGGCGCGGGGCCGTCCGGGCCGCCGCGCCGGTTTCAGACGGCCCATGGGCCGGCACCAACTGCAATCAGGACGGCGCTGACTGGGAGCGCCGTGCCGGCGAAGGGTCAGGCGTTCGCGCCACGCTCCTCATCGGCCTTCTGCCGCACGCGCTCGAAGGCGTCTTGCTCGCGCATCACCTTCTCCATGTAGCGGCCGGCGCGGCCCGAGTACTTCTGCAGCGCGCGCGGCAAGTTCGACTCGGTGTCGATGTACTCGGCCAGGATGCGCGTGCCGACCTCGATGTTGGTCTCGGGATGGAACAGCGAAGCTTCGGCCGTGACGGCGCGGGCTTCCTGGAGCTTGTCCATGTGGAAGCGCGGCACCACCTGCATCAGTCCCTGCGCGCCGTAACCGCTGGTAGCCCGCGGGTTGAAGGTCGATTCGCGCGAGATGATGGCCAGCAGCAGCGTGGGCGAGAGCTGGTAGCGCGCGCTGGCGGCATAGGCCGCGTTGACGATACGCGCAGCCAGGGCCTTGGTGGTGTTGTATTCGGCGGTGATGAAGCGCACCAGGGCGCTCTTTTCCTTCACCTCCGTCACCTCGGCGCTCACCCGCTGGGGCGCGGGAGCCGCCTCGGGCAGAACCTGCGCGGCAGGCGCGTTGGCGGCGGCCAGCGCGGGCTGGACCAGCGCTTGCGGCACGGCCGCGGCTTGTTCGTCTACAGGGCTGCAGGCGCTGCAAGGCAGCGCGATAAATCCCATGGCAGCCAGAAGCGCGGCACATCGTCGGCGCGGTGCGACCGTGTTCAGCATGAGCAATCCTTGTTGTGGAGCGCCGGCTCTTTCGGTCGGGCGCCCGTGTCGTCCATCAGCCGCGCACGCATGCTCCTCCACCGCTCGGTAGAGAAGTCAACGAACGCGAACCGGACGGGCCGGCTCACAGCACCCGGAGCGCCTCAACGGCAGCGCCAGGCGGCGAACCACGACTCCACGGAAAACGCCCAAGCCGTACGGCACCTTGGCCGATGGCAGTACCGGTTCGTGGCCGGTACCGCGGCAGCGCGTCTGCTGCACGCCGCGCAATGAAGGCGCGTGCACCGTGGGACACATCACGCAGGCGCAACCGCTGGGACTACAAGCCGTGAACTAGATCACGACACCTGCATGACGGGGCGAAGTCTATAGGTGCCCCACCAAAGAGGGATCAAGCCGTAGGAAATGTCCCCAGGATCACTTCAAGAAACGAAAAAGAATGCAACTACAGCGCCGGCATAGGGTCTTCGCCTTGACATGAAGGCGCAGCCCTGTTCAAGCCAATGGCGATGTCTGGATGCGCACGAAAGATTGAGCGCGCAACCTGATCGGGCACGAGCAGCGCCGTGCCGCCCTACTCGCCCTGCAGCCCGTACTTGCGGATCTTGTCGTTGAGCGTGGTCTTGGGAATGCGCAGCGCCTTGGCGCTGCGGGCGATGTTGCCGCCCTGGCGTTGCAGCTCGGCGCGGATCAGGCTGCGCTCGTAGCCCTCCACGCTCTCCACCAGCGACACGCCACCCTCCTCGCCGGCGCCTGACGGTGCGGACGCATCCATCCCGGGCAGGTTCGGGCGCACGCCCAGCACCAGGCAGTCGGCCACGTTGCGCAGCTCGCGCACGTTGCCCGGCCAGTCATGCGCCATCAGCCGGTGCATCTGCTGCGTGCTCACCTCGGGCTGCGGCCGGCCGTAGCGGCTGGCCCCCAGCAGCATGAAATGCTCCAGCAGCAGCGGGATGTCTTCGCGCCGCTCGCGCAGCGGCGGCAGCTCGATGGTGACGACGTTGAGCCGATACACCAGGTCGGCGCGGAAGCTCCCCTGCCTGGCGCGCGCCAGCAGGTCGTCCTTGGTGGCGGCCACCACGCGCACGTCCACCGGGTGCGGCACGTTCGAGCCCAGCCGCTCCACCACGCGCTCCTGCAGCACGCGCAGCAGTTTTATCTGCACGCCCAGGGGCATGCTTTCCAGCTCGTCCAGGAACAGCGTGCCGCCATGGGCATGCTCGATCTTGCCCACGCGCTTCTTCTGCGCCCCGGTGAAGGCGCCGGCCTCGTGGCCGAACAGCTCGCTATCGAGCAGGTTGTCGGGCAGGCCGCCGCAGTTGAGCGCGACGTAAGGGGCGCCACGCCGGCGCGAGAGCTCGTGCAGCGCCTGCGCCACCACCTCCTTGCCGGTGCCGGTCTCGCCATGGATGAGCACGTCCACCGGCGAGTCGGCCACGTCCATCACCAGGCGCCGCACGCGCTCGATCTGCGGCGAGCGGCCCACGATCTTGCCCTCCGCGCCCTCGCGCTGCGACAGTGCGCGCCGCAGCGAGGCCACCTCCAGCGTCAGCGCGCGCTTTTCCATGGCGCGGCGCACCACCTCCACCAGCTGCTCGGGCGAAAACGGCTTGGTGATGAAGTCGTAGGCACCGCTGCGCATGGCCTCCACCGCCAGGCTCACGTCGCCATGGCCGGTGATCATGATCGCGGGCAGGCCGGCATCGAGCTCGCGGCAGCGGCGGATGAGCGAGAGGCCGTCGGCGCGCGGCAGCCGCATGTCCGTGACCAGCACGCCGGGGAAGCCCGCCGCGAGCTTGGGGCTGGCTTCCTCGGCCGAGCCCACGGCCTCGACGGCGATGCCGGCCAGCTGCAGCGCCTGCACGCAGGCGAGCTGCATGTGGAGGTCGTCTTCGACAAGCAATACGGTCAGTTCGAGGCTCATGGTTCGGGATTCTCCGGCTCGGGCTCCGGCGCCGCCGGCAGCCGCAGCGTCAGCCGCGCGCCGCCCTCGGGACGGTTGGCGGCCTCCAGCTCGCCGTGAAAGTCGCGCGCGATGTCGCGCGAGATCACCAGCCCCAGGCCCAGTCCGGCACCCACGGGCTTGGTGGTGAAGAAGGGCTCGAACACGCGGTCCAGCGCCTGCGAGGAAAAGCCGCTGCCGGTGTCGAGCACGTCGATGCGCACGCCCGCGGGCTCAGCATCGGCCTCCACCTCGGCGCGCAGCGTCAGTTCCTTGCGCGGCGCCTCGCGCATCGCGTCCAGCGCGTTGGCGATGAGGTTGATCAGCACCTGCTCCAGCCGGTTCTGGTCGCACCAGGCGAAGACCCGGCCGCTGTCGCACTCGTTGCGCAGCGCCACGCCTTCCTTGGTGAGGCGCTGCTGGAACAGGAACAGCGCGTTGCCCATGGCGATGGCGACGTCGCAGCGCGCGGGGATGGCGGGCGACTTGCGGGCGAAGGCTTTCAGCGGCTGGATGATCCCGCCCATCTGGTCCGACAGCCGCGCCACCAGCTCCAGGTTGCCCGACACCGCCTGCAGGTTGCCGCGGCGCAGGAACTCCGCGGCGTTGCCCGAGAGCGTGCGGATCGCGCCCAGCGGCTGCGTCAGCTCGTGCGTGATGCCGGCAGCGAGCTGGCCCACCACGGCCAGCTTGGCGGCCTGCACCAGCTCGTCCTGCGCCGCGCGCAGCGTCTGCGCGGCCTGCACGCGCTCGGCCACCTCGCGGCGCAGCCGGGCGTTGGTGTCGGTCAGAGCGCGGGTGCGGCGTGCCACCTTCTGCTCCAGGTTGGCGTTGGCCTGCTCCAGCAGGCGCTGCGCTTCCAGGCGCTGGCGCTGGATGCTGCGCCGCTGCCCCAGGAACAGCGCCAGCAGCACCATGAAGCCCGCCACCAGCGCGGACAGCATGGCGTGCTCCAGCGCCTGGTTGCGCGCCTGGCGCAGGTCCAGGAAGGTCAGCAGCCGCCAGTTCATGCCGTCGATGGAGCGGCCGATGAGCAGCATGTCGCGGCGCAGCAGCTGCTCGCGCGGCGAGGCGCCGCCGCTGACCTGGCCGTCCACCACCTGCCCGTCCTCGTCGAAGCGCAGCTGCACGGGCAGCGGGAAGGGGTCGATGGGGCGGTCGTCGTAGAGGCGGCTGATCTCCACGTCCACGCGCTGCTCCAGGGGCAGGTCCACCAGCGCCGTGTAGCGCCAGGAAGGCTCGGAGGAAAGAATGACCACCTGGTTGGCGTCGGCCAGCAGCGCCGGCGCGCCGAGCATGGACCAGGCCTCGTCCACCGCCTGCAGGCCGATCTTGATGGCGGCCACGCCCACCACGCGCGCGCCGTCGCGGATCGGGTGCGAGACGAAGTAGCCCGGCTCGCCCTGCTTGACGCCGATGGCGAAATGCCGCCCCACGCGGCCGGACAGCGCTTCCAGGAAGTAGGGGCGGAAGGACAGGTCCTCGCCCACCAGGCTGTCGTCGCCCTCGCCGGCGTTGCTGGAGGCCAGCACGATGCCGCGCTCGTCCAGCACGAACACCGAGATGCTGCCCAGGTGCGCGTTGAGGCGGCGCAGGTAGGTGTTGGCGGTGTCCACGCGCCGGGCGTTCCCCGGCTCGCGCAGCAGCGCCAGGATGTCCTGGTTGAGCTGCACCGTGGCCGGCACATGCTCCAGCCGCTTGATGACGCCCTGCACCACCATGGCGAACAGGTCCAGCCGGTGGCTGGCCTGGGCGCGCAGCGCCTCGGTGGCCTGGCGCTGGCTGAGGGTGAAGCCCAGCCAGCCGCTGCCCAGCACCACCGCCAGCGCCGCCAGGCCCAGCAGCAGGCGCCGGCGCAGCGGCAGGCGCCTTTCGGGCCTGGGCTCGGGAAGATCGGAGGGAGAAGGCATGCCGGAGGGCGGGGGTACTGCGTCGCGCGGGCAGGCGAGAGTGTCCGTCATGCCGGGGTGGGAGCGATGGGCAAGGCGGGCTCAGGCCTGTCGCCCTGCCCGGCAGCTCAATGCTGCAGGATCTTCGACAGGAATTCCTTGGCCCGCGGCGAGCGCGCGTCCGGATTGCCGAAGAACTCCTGCTTGCTGCAGTCCTCGATGATCTTGCCCTGGTCCATGAAGATCACGCGGTGGCTGACCTTGCGCGCGAAGCCCATCTCGTGCGTCACGCACATCATGGTCATGCCCTCGTTGGCGAGCTGCACCATCACGTCCAGCACCTCGCCGACCATCTCCGGGTCCAGCGCCGAGGTGGGCTCGTCGAAGAGCATCACGATCGGGTCCATCGACAGCGCGCGCGCAATCGCCACGCGCTGCTGCTGGCCGCCGGACAGTTGCCCGGGAAACTTGTCCTTGTGCGCCATCAGGCCCACGCGGTCGAGCATCTTCAGGCCGCGCTTGAGGGCGTCGTCCTTGTTGCGGCCCAGCACCTTGATCTGCGCCAGCGTGAGGTTCTCGGTGACGGACAGGTGCGGGAACAGCTCGAAGTGCTGGAACACCATGCCGACGTGGCTGCGCAGCTTGGGCAGGTTGGTCTTGGGGTCGGCGATGCTGGTGCCGTTGACCTCGATGTCGCCCTTCTGGAAAGGCTCCAGGGCGTTGACGGTCTTGATCAGCGTGGACTTGCCCGAGCCCGAGGGGCCGCAGACCACCACGACTTCACCCTTCTCGATGTGGGTGCTGCAGTCGGTGAGCACCTGGAAGCTGCCGTACCACTTGCTGACGTTGCGGATCTTGATCATGGCTGTGCTCAACGGATGATGGCGATGCGGGCCTGCAGGCGCTTCACGAGCATGGACAGGCTGAAGGAGATGGTGAAGTAGAAGACCGCGGCGACGAGGTACGTTTCCACGGGCCGGTTGAAGTTCTTGCCGGCGACCTCGAAGCCCTTGAGCAGGTCGTAGGCGCCGATGGCGTACACCAGGCTGGTGTCCTGGAACAGCACGATGGTCTGCGTCAGCAGCACCGGCAGCATGTTGCGGAAGGCCTGCGGCAGCACCACCAGCGTCATGCTCTGGCGGTAGGTCATGCCCATGGCCTGGCTGGCGTAGACCTGGCCGCGCGGCACGCTCTGGATGCCCGCGCGCATGATCTCCGAGTAGTACGCGGCCTCGAACAGCGTGAAGGTGACGATGGCCGAGAGTTCCGCGCCCAGGGTGCGGCCCAGCAGCAGCGGCACGAGCAGGAAGAACCACAGGATCACCATCACCAGCGGCACGCTGCGCATGGTGTTGACGTAGGCCGCCGCGGGCACCGCCAGCCAGGGCTTGCCCGACAGCCGCAGCAGCGCCAGCAGCGTGCCCAGCACGATGCCGCCGATCATCGCCACCAGCGTGAGCTGGATCGAGAACAGGAAGCCCTTGGAGACGTAGTCCACCAGCACGGGGCCGGTGAGGAAGGAAAAGTCGAGGTTCATCATCAGGCCTCCTGCCGAGCCGTCTCAAGGGAGGCCTGCGCCCCCGAGGGGGGCAGGAGCGAAGCGACGTGGGGGCTGTTCATTTGGCGCCTCCATGGGCCAGGCCCGGCACGCGCACCGAGCGCTCGATGAAGCCGGCGACGCGGTTGACCGCCAGCGCCGACAGGAAGTACAGGCCCGTGACCGCCAGGTAGATCTCGACGCCGCGCGCGGTCTCTTCCTGCGCCTGCATGGCGAACATGGTCAGCTCGGCGATGGACACCGCGAAGGCCACGGCCGAGTTCTTGATGATGTTCATCGACTCGCTGGTCAGCGGCGGCACCACGATGCGCAGCGCGTTGGGCAGCAGCACGTGGCGGTAGGTCTGCGGCAGCGTCAGGCCCATGGCCAGGCCGGCCATGCGCTGGCCGCGCGGCAGGGCCTGGATGCCGGCCTTGACCTGCTCGGCCACGCGCGCCGAGGTGAAGAAGCCCAGCGCGAACACCACCAGCACCATCCCGGGCAGTGCCTGCAACTTCGGGAAGACCTGCGGCAGCACGTGGTACCACAGGAAGATCTGCACCAGCAGCGGGATGTTGCGGAACAGCTCCGTCCAGGCGTTGCCCACGAAGCGCCAGCGCGCCGAGGGCAGCGTGCGCAGGATGCCGATGACGATGCCCGTCGCCAGCGCAACGATCAGCGCCAGGGCCGACACCGACAGCGTCCAGCCCCAGGCCGAGATCAGCCAGTCCAGATACGTGATGTCGCCGTTCTGCCCGAAGCAGCTGCCGGTGGGCTCCTCGCCCAGCGTGCTGTTGCAGAAGACTTGCCAGTCCCAGGTCACGGGGTACTCCTTGATGAAGACTCACGCGGAGCGTGAGAGATGTTGTTGTTGCCCGGAGGCTCAAGCGCTCCGCCTACCACTTCGTCATTGCCGCGCAGGCGCCCACCCTTGGTGAGCGCCCAGGCGGCCCCACGTCAGAGCGCGAGCCCATTGGCAGCGCTACAAGCCCAAGGCCCAGGCATTCCCACCCATCTGCTCATGGCCGACTTGGGGCCCGCCTGGGCGCTCACCAAGGGTGGGCGCCTGCGCGGGGATGACGAAGTAGAGGGCGGAACGTTTCAGCGTTCCGGCCACCGTCAGGTCGTGCCTTCCTTGGGCGGTACCGCGTGCTCAGTACTCCATGAAATACCGCTGCACCTCGCGCGCGTCCGTGGTGCGGGTCAGGGCCAGCGCGGCCAGGATGCGGGCCTTCTGCGGGTTCAGGTCATGCGCCACGACCCAGTCGTACTGGTCGTCGGGCTGCTCGGCGTTGCGCAGCACGAAGCCGCCGCCGCCCACGCGCGTGGAGCGGATGATCTGCACGCCCTGCGCGCGCAGCTCGCGCAGCGCCGGCACCACCTGCGCCGACACCGAGCCGTTGCCGGTGCCGGCATGGATCAGCGCCTTGGCACCGGAGGCGGCCAGCGCGCGGTAGGCCACGTCGGTGGCATTGCCGCTGCCGTAGGCGATGCCCACGCTGGGCAGCGACTTGATCGCGTCGATGTTGAACTCGGAATTGACCGTGTGGCGCTTGACCGGGGCGCGGAACCAGTAGGTCTTGCCTTCCACCACCATGCCCAGCGCGCCCCAGGGGCTCTTGAAGGCCTCGGTGCGGATGTTGATGGCCTTGCTGACGTCGCGGCCCGAGTGGATCTCGTCGTTCATCACCACCAGCACGCCCTTGCCGCGCGAGGCGCGGTCCGAGGCCGTGGCCACGGCGTTGTAGAGGTTGAGCGCGCCGTCGGCCGACAGCGCCGTGCCCGGGCGCATCGAGCCCACCACCACCACCGGCTTGTCGGTGGGGACCACCAGGTTCAGGAAGAAGGCGGTCTCCTCCAGCGTGTCGGTGCCGTGCGTGATGACGATGCCGTCCACGTTGTCCTGCTTCGCCAGCGCCGCGACGCGGCGTCCCAGGGCGATGAGGCTCTCGTCGGTGAAGCTTTCGGAGGCGATCTGGAACACCTGCTCGCCGCGCACGTCGGCGAGCTTGCCGACCTCGGGGATGCCGGCGATGAGCTTGTCCACGGGCACCTTGGCCGCCTGGTAGGTGGCGCTGTTGGCGGCGCTGGCACCGGCGCCGGCGATGGTGCCGCCGGTGGCCAGGATCACGACCTGCGACTTGGTTTGCGCATGGACCGCGGCGGCCAGTGCCAGGCCGGCCACGGTCAGGGCCAACGCGCGGGAGAACTTCTTGAGCATGCTTGTCTGCCTGTGTGGTGTGTGGTTCGGGGGAGCGGTCCGCCCGCGCCCTCGTGCGGCGCGGGCGGACCCTTGCAGCGCCACGGCGGTTGGCCGCGGCACGGTGCTCGGTGGATCAGGACGCTGCTATCCCAGCGGCCGGTCGTTGGGGTGGCGGTAGAGCTCCAGCAGCGCCTCGGAGGGCGGCCAGCCCAGGTTCAGGCCCTTGGGCGGGATCGGACGCTGGAACCACCGGGTGTAGATCTGGCGCGCCTCGCCGGAGTGCATCAGCCGCTCCAGGGCGCGGTCCACAACTTGCTTGAAGGCGGTGTCACCGCGCCGCAGCATGCAGCCGTAGACCTCCGAGGCCATGGGCGTGCCCACCACGATCCAGTCCTCGGGCCGCGGCGCCTTGGCGCGCTCACCGTAGAGCAGGGCGTCGTCGTGCATCACGGCGTCGGCCTTGCCTTCCTGCAGCAGGCGGAAGGTGGCGCTCTGGTCACGGGTGACGCGGATCTGCAAGCGGCGGCCGTGGCGCTCGTTGTAGGTGTGCAGCAGCCGCTCGGAGGTGGTGCCGCCGGTGACGGCCACCGTGCGGCCGGCGAGGTCGGCGAAGTCGCGGATGCCCGAATCCTTGTGCACCAGCAGCCGCAGGCCGACCACGAAGATGGAATGGGAGAACGACACCAGGCGCTCGCGCTCGACCGTGTGCGAGGTGGCGGCGCATTCCAGGTCCACGGTGCCGTTCTGCACCAGCGGAATGCGGTTCTGCGTCGTCACCGGCACGAGCCGGATGGTGAGCGCCGGCAGCTTCAGCTCGGCCTTGATGGCGTCCAGCACCCGCAGCATCAGCTCGTGCGAGTAGCCCACCACCTGCTTGCGGTCGTCGTAGTAGGAGAAAGGCACCGAGCCCTCGCGGTGGCCGAGGCTGATGGTGCCGGTCTGCGCGATGCGCTCCAGCGTGTCCATGTCCTGCGCGCGCACGGCCGCGCCCAGCAGCAGGCCGAGCAGCAGCAGGCCGAGGCGCGAGCGGAAGGACATCGGGACGGTCTCCTGGAACGTGGCGGCCCCGAACGGGCCGCGATGCCCGACTCATCGCAGGGAGCGTGCCAAGGCGACGCCATGCCGGCATCGCGCGCAAGTCGTTGATTTGCAAGAGCGCGAAGCGCCGAGGGCGGCGGCGGGCGTACTGAAATCCGACTCCTGGCGGCCCGGGAGGGACGGATTTCCGTCCGTGCGGCGACGGGACGGCGATGCCGCTCAGGCCACCGGCGCGCCGTCCTGCGCCACTTCCAGCGGCAGCCGCACCGTGAAGCGGCTGCCCTCCCCCGGCGTGCTGTCGAGCGTCAGCTCGCCGCCCATCATGTCCACCAGGCGGCGCACGATGGACAGGCCCAGGCCCGTGCCGCCGAAGCGCCGCGTGGTGGAGCTATCGGCCTGGGTGAAGGCCTCGAAGATGCGCGCCTGCACCTGCGGCGCGATGCCGATGCCCGTGTCGATCACCTCCAGGCACAGCGTGGCGCGCGCGCCCTCGCGTGCCGCCTGCGTCACCTTGAGCGTCACATGGCCGGCGGGCGTGAACTTCACGGCGTTGCCCAGCAGGTTGAGCAGCACCTGCTTCAGGCGCAGCGGGTCGCCCAGCAGCGTGGCGGGCAGCCCAGGCGCCAGGTCCAGCCGCAGCATCAGTGCCTTGGCGTCGGCCTGGGGCTGTACCAGCGCGCAGGCCGACTCCAGCAGCTCGGCCAGCGCGAAGGGCACGCGTTCGAGCTGCATCTCGCCGGCCTCGATGCGCGAGAGGTCCAGCACGTCGTTGATCAGCGCCAGCAGCTGCTCGCCCGCCTGCTCGATGTGGCGCACGAAGCCCACCGCCCGCTCCGGCAGGCTCATCTGCGCCAGCAGGTGGCTCAGGCCGATGACGGCATTGAGCGGGGTGCGGAACTCGTGGCTCATGTGGGCCAGGAAGGTGCTCTTGGCGCGGCTGGCCGCCTCGGCCTGCGCGGTGCGCTGGCGCAGCGCCTCCTCCAGCCGCTTGCGCTCGCTGAGATCCGTGACCACGGCCAGGAAGCCGGTGGCGTGGCTCAGCTCGTCATGCAGCACGCTGACGTTGAGCAGCGCCGGGAAGCGGCTGCCGTCCGCGCGCAGGATCGGCCACTCCTTGCCCTGCGCGCCCTGGCGGCCGCGCTGCCGCGGCCGGGCCTGCGGGCGCACCAGCTGCTGCACCTCCAGCGGCAGCCGATGAAAGCAGCGCTGCAGCGCGCGGCGGTCCATGAAGTCCGTCACCGGGCGCCCCGCGGCCTGCACCGCGGGCAGCCGCAACAGGGCCTCGGCGGCCGGGTTGAGCGTGGTGACGCGGCCGGCGCGGTCGGTGGCGATGATGGCGCTGGCGGCGCTGTTGAGCACCGCGCGCAGCTCGCTGGTGCGCTGCTGCACGCGCCGCTCCAGCAGGTCGCGGGCGATGCGCTGCTCGTGCACGTCGGTGGCCGAGCCGAACCAGCGCGGGCGCTGGCCGTCCACGCTGGCCAGCGGCTGGGAGCGCACCAGGTGCCAGCGGTACTGGCCGTCGTGGCGGCGGATGCGGTGCTCGTGCACCACGGGCTCCTGCTGCTGCAGCGCATGGCGCCAGAGGGCGCGCGTGTCGGCCAGGTCATCAGGGTGGATCACCGCCATCCAGCCCTCGCCGCGAGCCTCCTGCTGCGTCAACCCGGTGTACTCGCTCCAGCGGCCGTTGAACCAGTCCACGCGCCCGTCGGCGTCGTTGCTCCACAGCAGGTCGGGCACCAGGTCCACGATGGCGCGAAAGCGCTGCTCGCTGTCGCGCAGCGCGATCTCCGCCGCACGGCGTGCGCCGATGTCCATGGTGACGGCCAGCAGCCGCGGCTCGCTGCCGTCGCCCGGGTCCAGCCGCGTGACGCTGCTCTGGGCGTAGACGAAGGAGCCGTCCGGGCGCAGGTAGCGCTTGTCGAGCGTGGCGGACACGCCGGTGGACAGCACCTTGGAGACGGCCTCCACGGTGAGGCCCATGTCGTCGGGATGCGTGACCTCGGCCACCGTGAGCCGGCAGACCTCCTCCGTGCTGCGCCCGACGATGCGCGCCAGCTCCGGATTGACCTGCAGGAAGCGCCCGTCGGCCGCGATCTCGGACAGGCCCACCTGCGCGCGCTCGAAGATCAGGGCCAGCCGCGCCTCGCTGGCCCGCAGCGCCGTCTGCGCCTGCGCGGCGGCCACGGCGGCGGCGCGCAGCTGGTTAATGAGCGCCTGCAGCTCCTGCGGCCGCCGTGTCTCGGCGTCCCATCCGCTGCGCAGCCGCATGGCTTCGGTAAGGTCCTCGACGCGATGGATGATCAGCGTCACCTCGCCCCGGCTGCCGAGCACCGGCGTGTTGATCGGGTTCCACCAGCGCTCCTCGAAGCCGCCGCCCAGCGCCGCGGGGCGGCGAATGGGGTAGCGCTGCAGCGGCATCGCGTCGGGGCGCCGCGTGGCCAGCACGCGACGCAGGGAGGCGCTCAGGTTCTGCACGCCGCAGGCCTCGACATCGTCAGGGTCGTCCGGAAAGGCCTCGAACATCGGCAGGCCCAGCAGCGCCTCGCGCCGCGCCATGGTGGCGTGCAGGTAGGCGTCGTTGACGGCGACGATGCGGAACTGCGGCACGTCCACCACCAGCAGCGGCGTGGGCGCCGCATCGAACAGGGCCCGAAAGTCCGCCGACAGACCCGCGCCCTCTTCCGCAGCCGGGCCGGGGCTGGCGGATGGGGTGAACAGGGCGGGGCGCTGGCGGTCGTTCATGAGGCTGCTCGCTTGGGCCCGCCGACGGGCCGCCACCTTCCCGGACAGCGGCAACCCACGGGCTGCCCCAGCTGCCGGGGTGGCAACGGCCGGCTCGCGCGAACACCTTGCGCAAGCCTGTGCACTCCACCACGCCGGCGGACGGAACCCGCGATGCTACCGGCCCGCGCAAGGCGAACCTGCAGCACCGGGCGTGCAATCCGCATGCCCCAGGACGGCCCCGGGCCACCGGACGGTACGGCTCAGGGCATGAACTGGCCGCCGTTGATGTCCAGCACCTGGCCGGTGATGTAGCCGCTGGCGGCGTGCGAGGCGAAGAACAGGAAGGCCGGCGCGGCCTCCTCCGGCCGGCCCAGGCGGCCCATGGGGATGCCGCGCGCGATGGCGGACTTGGTCTCGGCCGACTTGTCGGCGTGGAAGGCGGTGTCGAAGGTGCCGGGCGAAATGGTGTTGAAGCGGATGCCATCGGCGCTGTGGTACGTCACCCAGTTCTTCTGGATGTTGTGCAGCCAGGCCTTGGCCGCGCCGTACAACCCCGCGCCGGGGCCGCCGCCCACATGCGCCGCCACCGAGCCGACCAGGATCACCGCGCTGCTGCGCCCGCTGGCCTGCGCCGAGGCCTTCAGGTGCGGCAGCGCGAAGCGCGTGGTCATCAGCGCCGAGCGGGCATTGAGGTCGTGCACGGCGTCGAAGAAGGCGTCGTCGATGTCGGGCAGCGGCTTGCGCGCCACCAGCCCGCCGGCGTTGTTGACCAGCACGTCAATGCCGCCGAAGCGCTCGACGAAGCCCTCCACCACGCGGCGGCAGGCCTGGGTGCTGGAGAGGTCGCCTTCCAGGAACAACCCCTCGCCGCCCTGGGCGCCCAGCTCGTCCAGCCGCGCCGCCAGGTCGGCCGGCGCGGTGCGGCCGTTGAAACCGACCCGCGCCCCGCAACGCGCAAACGCCTGCACCGCGGCCCAGCCAATGCCCTGTGTCGAACCGGTCACCAGCACCCGCCGGCCCTTCAAGTCTTCGTACATCGTGCTTCTCCTTGCTTCGCGAACCGGCGCGGCTCCCCTCTCGGAAACCGGGCCAAGAAGGGCGCGAATGCTAGGAACTTCAGCCAAAAACGGTCAACACTCTCACTATTTGGGCTTGATAACCGATATTTGACACTTCTACTGCTGCATCCCTACGATGAAAAACACCATGCACCCGCTCACTCCCACCTCCGACCGACCCGTGAACGACGCTGAAGCGCCCACGGGCGGCGCTGCGGAAGGCCGCAGCACAGCCAGCGGCACGCAGACGCTGCTGCGTGGGCTGGCGCTGCTGGAATGCGTGGCGGAAGGGGTCAATGACGTGCGCGGCATCGCGGCGCGGCTGGGCACGCCGCGCAGCACCACGCACCGGATGCTGGGCAGCCTGGTACAGGAGGGCTACCTGCACCACATCCCGTACCGCGGCTACCTGCTGGGCCCAAAGCTGCTGTTCCTGGGCCAGCGCGCGCTGGAGCAGCGGCCGCTGGCGGCGCTGGCGCGTCCGCACCTGGAGGCGCTGGCGCAGCAGACGGGCGACACGGTGCACCTGGGCAGCGTCGAGGGCGACGAGGTTTTTTATCTGGACAAGGTTTCCGGCACGAAGGGGCTGGAGATGCGCTCGCGCATCGGCCAGCGCATGCCGCTGGCCTCCACCGGCGTGGGCAAGGCACTGATGCTGGGCATGGACGAGACGCGCTGGGAGGCGCTGTACCGCCGCGCCGAGGAGGCACGCCAGGGCCGGGAGGACAAGCCGCCGCTGCGGCCCTGGACGCTGTACCTCGAAGAGATGCGCCGCTACCGCGCGCAGGGCGTGGTGCTGGACCTGGAAGAAAACGAGCTGGGCATCCGCTGCGTGGGCGCGCCGGTGCGCGACATCAGCGGGCAGGTGGTGGCGGGCCTGAGCGTGGCCAGCGCCCTGCCCTGGATGCCCGAGGAGCGCATGGCGCGGCTGGCGCCGGTGGTGCGCCAGCGCGCCGAGGCACTGTCCAAGGAGTTGGGATGGAAACCGAGCTGAACCGGCGGGGCGCGCGCCCCGCCCTGGTGGCGCTGGACTGGGGCACCTCCAGCCTGCGCGCTTTCCTGATGGACGCCGCCGGCGCGGTGGTGGCCGAGCGCGCAAGCTCGCAGGGCCTTCGGCACCTGCCGCAGCCCGGGCATGCCGGCTTCACGCAGGCACTGTCGGCCATCGCCGGCGACTGGCTGCGCGACGGGCCGCGCCTGCCGCTGGTGGCCTGCGGCATGGTGGGCAGCGCGCAGGGGTGGCGCGAGGCGCCCTACGTGGGCTGCCCGGCCGATGTCACCACGCTGGCCGCGCACGCCGCCCGCGTGGACGACGCGCTGGGCCGGCCGCTGTGGATCGCGCCGGGCCTGCTGTACGCGCCCGGCAACGAGCCGCCCGACGTGATGCGCGGCGAGGAGATTCAAATTGCCGGCGCGCTGGCGCGGCAGCCGCAGTGGGCGCGGCGCGCCTGCCTGGTGCTGCCGGGCACGCATTCGAAATGGGCCTGGGTCGAGGACGGCCGGGTCACCACCTTCCGCACCGCCATGACCGGCGAGGTCTATGCCGTGCTGCGCCAGCACTCGCTGCTGGGGCAGCTGATGTCCGAGGGCGAGAGCGAGCCCGCAGTCGCCGCGGCGGCTTTCAACCAAGGCGTGGAGCGCGCCCGCGCCAGCCGGCCCGGCGACCTGACGCATGAGCTCTTTGCCGTGCGCACGCTGGGCCTCACCGGCCGGCTGCCCGGGCCCGCGCTGGCGGACTACCTCTCGGGGCTGCTGATCGGCCACGAGATCGTCTCGGCGCTGGCGCAACCGGGCATGGCGGCGCCGGACGAGATGCCGCTGCTGCTGGTGGGCGAGGCCGCGCTGTCGCGGCGCTACGCCCAGGCGCTGGCGGCCTTCGGCCGGGCGCCGGCGGCCGAGCTGGGCAACACCGCGCCGCAGGGGCTGTGGCGCTTCGCCGGCGCGGCCGGGCTGATCGGCGCGGCGGCATGAGCACACAGGAGACAGCGATGGGCACACAGGAGCCGTTGCAGGCGCGTTTCGAGGCCGCGCTGCGGGCGCTGCCGCTGGTGGCGATCCTGCGCGGACTGCGGGCCGAGGAGGCCGAGGGCGTCGGCGCCGCGCTGGTGGAGGCGGGGTTCCGCCTCATCGAAGTGCCGCTGAATTCGCCGGACCCCTTCGACAGCATCGAGCGGCTGCGCAAGGCGCTGCCGGCCGAGGCGCTGGTGGGCGCGGGCACCGTGCTGCAGACGCTGCAGGTGCAACGGCTGGCCGGCCTGGGCGCCGAGCTGGTGGTGATGCCGCATGCCGACACGGCATTGATCCGCAGCGCCAAGTCCTACGGCCTGCTGTGCGTGCCCGGCGTGGCCACGCCGACCGAGGCCTTCGCGGCGCTGCACGCGGGCGCGGATGCACTGAAGCTGTTTCCGGCCGAGCTGATCACGCCGCCGGTACTGAAAGCCATGCGCGCGGTGCTGCCCACGGACACGCGGCTGCTGCCGGTGGGCGGCATCACGCCGGACTCGATGAGCCCGTATGTGAGAGCCGGTGCCGCCGGCTTCGGGCTGGGCTCGGCGCTGTACGCGCCGGGCATGGCGGTGGCGGAAGTGGCGCGGCGCGCGCGCGATTTCGTCACGGCCTGGGCTGCGCTGCGCGGCTGAGCCCGCTCCGGGCAGGCTCGGCAGGCCGGCGCAGACCGGCGCAGACCGGCTCCGACTCTGCCTGCATTCCCACGCGCCTGACGCCAGAGCAGGCGCTTCACCACCAAGAAGGAGACAGACATGAGCCTGAAGAGAAGAACCGCGCTGCTGGCCGGACTGGGCGCGCTGGCACTGCTGCAGGCGCCGGCGGCGCTGGCGCAGGACTACCCGGCGCGCCCCATCGAGCTGGTCGTGCCCTACCCGGCCGGCGGCGGCACCGACGCGGTGGCGCGCGCCTTCGCGGACTCGTTGCGCAAGCACCTGCCGCAGTCCGTGGTGGTGGCCAACAAGACCGGCGCCGGCGGCGCCATCGGGCTGACGGAAGTGATGGCGGCGCGCCCTGACGGCTACAAGGTCGGCGTCGGCACGGTGGAGATGACGATGCTGCCGCACCTGGGCACGGCGCGCTTCACCGCGCAGGACTTCGTGCCCATCGCCCTGCTCAATGCCGAGCCCAGCGCCATCACCGTGCACGCCAATGCGCCCTGGCGCACGGTGGAGGACTTCCTGGCCCATGCCAAGGCCTATCCGGACAAGGTGCGCGTGGGCAACTCCGGCGTGGGCGCGATTTGGCACCTCGCCGCCGAGCAGCTCGGCCGCAAGAGCGGCGTGAGCTTCATGCACGTGCCCTACGCCGGCGCCAATCCGGCCATCAACGACCTGATGGGCGGCCACATCGAGGCCGTGACGGTGAGCCCGGCCGAGGTGGCGCAGCATGTGGCGGGCGGCAAGCTGCGGCTGCTGGCCGTGATGGCGGACCAGCGCGTCAAGCGCTTCCCCGAGGTGCCCACGCTCAAGGAGAAGGGCATCGACGTGAGCATCAGCACCTGGCGCGGCATCGTGGCGCCCAAGCGCACGCCGCAGCCGGTGGTGGACACGTTGCGCGCCGCCAGCCAGAAGGCCGCCAACGAGGCCGAGTTCCGCGATGCCCTGGCCAAGCTCGACCTCACTCACGCCTACGCCGACGCGCCGGCGTTCCAGAAGGTGATCGAGCGCGACAACGCCTTCTTCAAGCAACTGATGGGCGAACTGGGCATCGCGAAGTAAGGCCGTCTCCGAGCCTCATCACCACCGCACCGCGCCCGGACAACAAGGAAGTACCCACATGAACGACAAGAAGCTTTTCGACCTCTCCGGCCGCGTGGCGCTGGTCACCGGCTGCAACAAGGGCCTGGGCCAGGGCATGGCCCTGGCGCTGGCCGATGCCGGGGCGCGCATCGTCGCGCTCACCCGCACACGCCCCGACGAGACGCTGGCGCTGCTGGCCGGGCGCGGCACGCCGGCCCTGCACCTGCAGACCGACTTCGGCGACATCGCCGGTTTCGATGGGCTGGTGGCGCAGGCCGCGGCGCATTTCGGGCGGGTGGACATCCTGGTCAACAACGCCGGCACCATCCGCCGCGCCGAGGCGCTGGAGTTCAGCGAACGGGACTGGGACGAGGTGGTCGATCTCAACCTCAAGAGCGTGTTCTTCCTGTCGCAGGCCGTGGCCCGGCGCCTCGTGGCCCAGGGCGGCGGCGGCAAGATCGTCAACATCGCCTCGATGCTGTCCTACCAGGGCGGCGTGCGCGTGCCCTCCTACACGGCGTCCAAGAGCGGCGTGCTGGGCCTCACGCGCGAGCTGGCCAACGAGTGGGCGCCGCACGGCATCAACGTCAACGCCATCGCGCCGGGCTACATGGCCACCGACAACACCGAGGCGCTGCGCGCCGATGCCCGGCGCAATGAGGCCATCCTGGAGCGCATCCCGGCCGGGCGCTGGGGCCGGCCCGAGGACCTGGCCGGGCCGGTGGTGTTCCTGGCTTCCGCCGCCGCCGACTACGTGCACGGCTTCACCCTGGCGGTGGACGGCGGCTGGCTGGCGCGCTGAGCCGCACATCCACTCATCCGCGGGACCCGGTGGCCGGGAACCCGGCTCCGGCCTGCCGCATTGCCGCCACTGCAGGAGCAACGAGTTGATAACCGGCAAAGGGTGCATTTGCAGCGTCTTACAAGCATGGAAAGCTCATAAGGAAGCCGAAAAAGCTTCGTAGGCGCGGCGCAAGGGCCTCATTACCTTGGCGACTCTTCATCGTTGTTCCCGGCATATCGCAGTTGCCGGGCCTTGCGCCATGGAAGCCTCCTCCCTCGACGTCGCTGCCCGCCCGCTGGCCCCGCCGCTGTCCGCCGACGCGCCCGTCGCCGAGGAGCTGTCGCACCATCCCGACCACCACCCGGAGCTGCGCTTCGCGATGTGGGCGGCGGTGTCCATCTTGTGCGGGCTGCTGTCCTTCCTGGCCTGGCGGCTGTTCTTCGGCGAGCACGGCGGCAGCGGGACGCAGATCGTGAAGGACACGCTGGCCAGCCCGGTGTTCTGGAGTGCGGTGGCGGTGGGCGTGCTGGCGCAGGCCATCGACGGCGCGCTGGGCATGGCCTACGGCGTGACGGCCACCACCTTCCTGCTCAGTGCCGGCGCCACGCCCGCAGCGGCCAGCGCCAGCGTGCACATCGCCGAGGTGTTCACCACCGGGCTGTCGGGCATCTCGCACGTCCGGCTGGGCAACGTCAACAAGGGGCTGTTCCTGCGCCTGCTGGTGCCGGGCAGCCTGGGCGCGATCCTGGGCGCGGTGCTGATCACGCAGGTGGACGGCAAGGCACTGAAGCCTTTCGTGTCGGCGTACCTGGTGCTGATGGGCCTCTACATCCTGCGCAAAGCCTGGCGCCACCGCGTTCAGCAGCGCCAGCCGCCCAGGCATGTGGCCAAGCTGGCCCTGCTGGGCGGCTTCGTCGATGCCGCCGGCGGTGGCGGCTGGGGGCCGGTGGTGACCAGCAACCTCATCGGCGCCGGCGGCGACCCGCGCACCACCATCGGCTCGGTGAACTTCGCCGAGTTCTTCCTGACGCTGTCCGGCGCCACCTCGTTCATCCTGCTTGCCGGCGAGCCCAGCACCTGGACCCTGGTCGCCGGCCTGGTACTCGGCGGCCTGTTCGCCGCCCCGTTCGCCGCGCTGCTGTGCAAGCGGCTGCAGGCGCGCACGCTCATGACGATCGTCGGCTGCCTGGTTACCGCGATCAGCGCCTGGAACGTCTACATGGCGCTGGCTTGAGGCTTCGGGCTGTCGGTCGCGGCCGCGACGGCACCCGCACAAAGCTTTCCATGAGGCGGCGCGCCGAACGGCTCATCTGCACCTTGCGCACGACCCACTCGACGCCCCGCGGCGGTTCACCTGCCGGCGCGCACCTCCTCGGCCGCACGCAGCGCCGCACCCTTGGCGGTGCGCAAGGCGCGGGCCTGTTTGGTCAGGGCGGCCTTCAGCGCGGTGGGCATGGTGTCGTAGCGGTTGTCGAGCTGGTAGGGGTCCACGTCCATGTCGTAGAACTCGCCGTCACCGTTGCCGTAGAGGGCGAACATCCGGTTCGTGGCCGTACGCAGGCCGTGGAACGATTTCTCGGGGGCAATGGGCTGGCTCTCCAGCAGCAGCGCCTGGCGCCAACGTGCCGGCGGCGTGCTGCGGAACAGCGGCACCAGGGAGCGGCCGTCCACGAAATCGGGCGGCGTCACGCCCGCGATGGCGGCAAAGGTTGGTGCCAAGTCAACGTTGGCCGCCAGGTGCGTCACCCGATGGCCGGCCGGAATGCCCGGGCCGCGCACGACCAGGGGCACGCGGATGTCTTCCTCGTAGGCGCGGCCCTTGCCGGTGGCCAGCCGGTGCTGTCCCATGTGCACGCCGTTGTCCGAGGTGAAGACGATGTAGGTGTTGTCCAGCTGGCCGGAAGCCTGCAGTGCCTGCACCAGGCTTTCGACCATGTCGTCCAGTGCATGCGTGGCGCGGCGCAGGCGCACGTAGCGCTGGTCGATCTTTCTTTGCTGCCAGGCGCTGACGGGCGGCAGGTTGCGCATCCAGCGCGGCTTGTCGCTCATGTCGGGCTCGTTGAATGAGGGCGTACGCGGCGCCTTGAGGTTGCCGTAAAGCTTCAGGTACCGGGGCGGTGCCACGGCTGGCAGGTGCGGCAGCGTGGGCGTGAGCATCAGGAAGAACGGTTGATGGGGCGGATCGGCGGCGGCTTCATGAATGAAACGCTGGGCCTGCCGCAGCAGCACGTCGTTCAAGTGATCCTCTGCCGCCTCGCCGTAGCGCTGCGTGGTGCCGTTGAAATTGATCTTGTAGTTGTACTGGAGGTCCATGTCTCCGCCATTGGGCACGAACCAGAGGCTCCAGCCCGGCGGCACATAAGTGGGCCCGACCTTGGGGTCCGGATATTGATTCATGTACTTCCCGACCAGCCCGGTACGGTATCCCGACTGTTTCAACCAGGTGGCCATGGTGGAGGCTTCTATACCGCTCTGGTAAACCTTGAGAAAGCCGCCGTTTGGAAACACGTTGCCGAATATGGTGGTGTTGTGCGCAAATTGGCCGCGCAGGATGGAAGCCCGGGACGGGCAGCAGACAGACAGGCTCACAAAACTGTTCTGGAATTCCATGCCCCGGTCGGTGAGCAGAAGCTTGAGCTTGGGCATGTGCTGGAACAGCGCATAGTCCATGTCATCGACCAGGATGAACAGGATGTTGCTGCGCGGCCCGGCCACTGCCGCGCCAGCCGGCAGTGCAACACCACACAGCAACGCCACCAGCAACAGCAGCCTTTGACATATCAAAGAGAATCCCATTCCGCAAACTCCACGGTGGCATACCACAACGGCAAGCCGCTTGTCCGGAAGGCAAACAGCTTTTGATGATGATCAATTCAGAAAGATGCAGGAGCTGCAGACTGAGATAATGTTTTACGAATAAAACTGATCACAACCGGTACGGCCTTATTGCGTAAGACATTCAGTATTGCGCGCACGGCACCCCGAAGATCAGCGATTACCGGCCATCGCCCCAATAGAAATAGGGCCAACAGGCTGCAACGGAAAATCTTCGGAATATCACGCTGCTGCGGCAATGGGAGCTTGCGCCTGTAGGCGCGGCAAGAAGTAGGCGCGGCAAGAAATTGGTAAGGAAAAGGCCGCCCGAAGGCGGCCTTGAAGCGCAGTGGGAAAGCGCGGGCTACTCCACCGCCTTGACCATCTCCTCGACCACCTTCTTGGCGTCGCCGAAGACCATCATGGTCTTGTCCATGTAGAACAGCTCGTTGTCCAGCCCGGCATAACCGGCGGCCATGCTGCGCTTGTTCACGATCACGG